>NZ_JBBBDX010000001.1:0-920476 GCF_037199545.1 Agromyces sp. CCNWLW213
CCCGGAAGCTAAGACTCGCAGCGCCGATGGTACTGCAGGGGCGACCCTGTGGGAGAGTAGGACACCGCCGGACATTCATTGAGGAGCGGCCACCCCCAGCGTTCAATTGCGAGCGCTGGCGGGTGGCCGTTCTTCGTTTAAGGCGCCGAGCGCGGGCTCGGCAGTACGGTTGAGTCCACGACGGCTCCCGACACGACAGGAAGACTCGTGAGCGATTCGACGCAGCACGGCCCGGGTGAGGAACGACCCGGCCAGGAGAGACGACCACGCGGAACCGATCGTGGATCCGGACGCGAGGACGAGCGCGGCGGCGATGCCGGCCGCCCGCGTCGCGACCAATCGCGTGGCGGGGAGCGGAAGCCGTATGGCTCGCGCCCCGCACGGGACGGTGACCGGAAGCCGTACGGTGCGCGTCCTGAGCGTGATGGTGAGCGGAAGCCGTACGGTGCGCGTCCTGAGCGTGATGGTGAGCGGAAGCCGTACGGTGCGCGTCCCGCACGGGACGGTGACCGGAAGCCGTACGGGTCAGGTCCTGCCCGTGATGGTGAGCGGAAGCCGTATGGCTCGCGTCCCGCACGGGACGGTGACCGGAAGCCGTATGGCTCGCGTCCTGAGCGTGAGGGTGACCGGAAGCCGTACGGGTCAGGTCCTGCCCGTGATGGTGAGCGGAAGCCGTATGGCTCGCGTCCTGCCCGTGATGGTGAGCGGAAGCCGTATGGCTCGCGTCCCGCACGGGACGGTGACCGGAGGCCCTACGGCCGCCCCGAGCGCGACGACGCCCGCCGCACGTCCGGCCGCCCGGGCGAGCGACGCCCGCGCGAGGACTCGGGCGAGCGGCCCGGCCGCTTCGGCGCCGCCGAGCTGCAGGTGCGTCCGAGGCACGACGACCCCGAGGTGCCCGACCGGATCCAGGCGAAGGATCTCGACCGGGGTGCTCGCGCCGAGCTCAAGACCCTGACCAAGGAGAACGCCGACTGGGTGGCCCGCCACCTCGTCGCGGCGGCCGAGGCGCTCGAGGACGATCCGGCGCTCGCGCACCGGCACGCGCTCTCCGCATCCCGCCGGGCCGGCCGGATCGGGATCGTTCGCGAGACGCTCGCGATCACGGCGTACGCGACGGGGGACTTCGCTCTCGCGCTGCGAGAGTTCCGCACCTACCGCCGCATCTCCGGAAGCGACGAGCAGCTGCCGCTCATGGTGGACAGCGAGCGCGGCGTCGGCCGCCCGGACCGCGCCCTGGAGCTCGGTCGGTCCGTGGACCGCTCGACGCTGCCGGCATCCGTGCAGGTCGCCCTTGCGATCGCGATGTCGGGAGCCCGGCTCGATCTCGGGCAACCCGAGCTCGCATTGGCCGAGCTCGAGATCCCGCAGCTCGACAAGGACCGCGCGTTCTCGTACAGCCCGGCGCTCTTCTCGGCGTACGCCGAGGTGCTCGAGGAGCTCGGTCGTTCCGACGAGTCGGCGGCATGGCGGGATCGGGCGCGACGGGCCGAGGCTGCGCTGGCAGGCGAGGGGCTCGACCTGGTCGAGGTGTTCGACCTCGAGGGCGAGGAGTCCGGCGAGCCCTCGGTGACCGTCCCCGCGGTCGACGCGCCCGCGGACGAGACCCGCGAGGAGCCTGCCCAGCTGGCGGACCCCGCGGATGCGATCGAGCCGGACGTCGCGGCGATCCTCGCCGAGACCGCGGACCAGGCACCGAACGGTCCCGAGGACGACGACGCGGAGTCCGAGCGCGCATGAGCCCGGTCTTCGGGCGGAGACGCGAGGCCGCCGCTCCGCTCGACGGCGTCGACGCGGTGTTCGCGGACCTCGACGGCGTCGTCTACGCCGGGCCGCACGCGATCCCGTACGCGGTCGAGAGCCTGAATCGGGTGGCGGAGTCGCTCCCGGTCGGCTACATCACGAACAACGCGTCCCGCACCGACGTGCAGGTCGCGACGCACCTGGCGTCGCTCGGCCTGCGCGCCACTGCGGATGCCGTGGTCACTTCGCCGCAGGCCGCGATGCGCCTGCTGGCATCATCCGTGCCCCCCGGTTCGCTCGTGCTGGTCGTGGGCGGCGACGGCATCGTCGCCGAGCTCGAACGCGGCGGGTACCGCGTGACGCGGTCCGCCGACGACGGGCCCGACGCGGTCATGCAGGGATTCCACCCCGACGTCGGATGGCGCCAGCTCGCCGAGGCGACCTTCGCGCTCAACGCGCACGGAGGACCGGGCGAGCCGGGCGGCATCCCCTGGATCGCGACGAACATGGACTGGACGATACCCGTCGAGCGGGGCGTCGCACCGGGGAACGGCACGCTCGTCTCGGCGGTGCACACGGCCGCGGGCCGGTTCCCCGAGGTGGCGGGCAAGCCCGAGACGCCCATCTTCGACGTCGCGCGCGACCGATTCGGCGCGACGAACCCGTTGATGATCGGCGACCGGCTCGACACCGACATCCGCGGGGCCAATCGCGCGGGCATCGCCTCGGCCGTCGTGCTCACGGGCATCGACCGGGCCAAGCAGGTGCTCGCCGCGGATGCCGCGAGCCGGCCGGACTTCATCCTCGGCGACCTGCGCGAGCTGCACGAGCCCTACCCCGAGATCGAGCGGCGGAGGGGTTCCGTCCGGGTCGGCCGCGCCTCGGTGCGCGTGCAGGGCCGCACCGTCGAGATCGAACGCGACGGCGACGATCCGCTCGACCTCCTGCGAGCCGCCTGCCTCGCGATCTGGGAGTGCGGCACGGCGATCCACGCGCTGCACGTGCCGGAGCAGCTGTATCGCTGAGGCGGCCGCGGTGCGGCCGAGCCGGAGTCCGGCCCGTGTCGGCCGGCTGCGTGTCGGCGAGGACGGGTACCGTGGAGTCGTGAGCACTGCAGATCGGGACCCCGACGAGATCGACGCGCCCGGCGCGGGGTCGGCCGAGTCCGCGGCCGACGCCCTCGTCCACATCGAGGCGGCGCCGCTCGACGAGCGTGCGACCGGCTACGACGCGCTCGCCGAGCGCCTGCGCGCCGAGCTCGAGCGGTCCGATCCGGCTCGCGTGTCGGGATGACGGCGAGCGCCGAGCGGCTCGACGCCGCGTTGGCGGCGCGCGGCCTCGCGCGCTCCCGCACGCACGCGGCCGCGCTCATCGCCGACGGACTCGTGACCGTCGACGGGCGACCCGTCACCAAGGCCGCGCACCGGGTCGGCGGCGACGCCGTGCTCGAGGTCGTGGAATCCGATCACTACGTCAGCAGGGCGGCGCACAAGCTGATCGCCGCGCTCGACGCGTTCGCCGTCGATCCCGCGGGACGGGTCGTGCTCGATGCGGGCGCTTCGACCGGCGGGTTCAGCCAGGTCCTGCTCGAACGGGGTGCGGCGACGGTGCTCGCCGTCGACGTCGGCCACGGCCAGCTCGCCCCGCAGCTGGCCGGCGCGGCCGGACTCGTGCTCGTCGAGGGGTGCAACGTGCGGCACCTCGACGCCGCGGCGCTCGCCCGGCTCACGGGCGTCGACCGGCGGCCCGCGCTCGTCGTCGCCGACCTGTCGTTCATCTCGCTCACGACCGTCCTCCCGGCGCTCCGCGAGACCGCCGACCCGTCCGCCGAGTTCGTGCTGCTCGTGAAGCCCCAGTTCGAGGTGGGTCGGAGCAACACGCGCGAGGGGGTGGTGCGCGACCCCGCCGCACGTGGCGACGCGGTCATGAACGTGCTCTGGTCGGCCCACGACCTGGGCCTGCGCACCGCGGGCGTGCTCTCCTCCCCAATCGCCGGGACGCACGGCAATCGCGAGGTGCTCGTGCTGCTCAGCCCGTCGCGCGGCGCCGATCCGTCAGAATGGTCGGGTCGGGTCAGAGAAGCGACGGGAGGCGTCACGGCGTGAGCGATGCACGATATTTCCTCGTGGTGTCGCACACGGGCCGGCAGGCCGCCCTCGAGGCGACCGCCGACGTGTGCGGCCAGCTGGTCGCCGCCGGCGCGGTCCCGGTCATCGCCGCCGAGCAGTGGCACGACGTGCTCCGCCAGCTTCCCGATCTCGAGGGCGTCGTCCGGCGCCTCGAAGAGGTCTCGCCGAAGCACCTCGAGCTCGTCATCGTCCTCGGCGGCGACGGCACCATCCTGCGAGCGGCCGAGCTCACCCGCGAGCACCCGGTGCCGCTCCTGGGCGTGAACCTCGGCCACGTCGGCTTCCTCGCCGAGAGCGAGCGCGACGACCTGGGCTACACCGTCGGCCGGGCGCTGGCCCGCGACTACACCGTCGAGGAGCGCATGACGCTGTCCGTCCGCGCCAAGGTCGGCGATGAGGTGGTGTACGAGAGCTGGGCGCTGAACGAGGCGACGGTCGAGAAGGCCGAGCGCGAGCGCATGCTCGAGGTCGTCATCGAGGTCGACCGGCGTCCGCTGTCCTCGTTCGGATGCGACGGCGTGGTCATGTCGACCCCCACTGGCTCGACCGCGTACTCGTTCTCCGCGGGCGGGCCCGTGGTGTGGCCGGCCGTCGAGGCGCTGCTGCTCGTCCCGCTCAGCGCGCACGCGCTCTTCGCCCGACCCCTCGTGGTCGGTCCCGAGTCGTCGCTCGCGGTCGAGGTGCTCGAGCGCACCGAGGCGACCGCCGTGATCTGGTGCGACGGCCGACGCATGTTCGAGCTGCCGCCCGGCGCGCGCGTGATCGTGCGCCGTTCGTCGGTCCCCGTGCGACTCGCCCGCCTGCACCAGGCACCGTTCACCGACCGGCTCGTCAACAAGTTCCAGCTCCCCGTGACGGGGTGGAGGGGGCCCGCCGCCGGTGATTGAAGAACTCGGGATCCGCGACCTCGGCGTGATCGCCGAGGCGACGCTGCCGCTCGGGCCGGGCTTCACGGCCGTCACGGGTGAGACCGGCGCAGGGAAGACCATGGTCGTGACCGCGCTCGGCCTGCTCCTCGGCGCTCGAGCCGATGCCGCGACGGTGCGAGCGGGCGCGAAGCAGGCGTGGGTCGAGGGGCGTTGGCTGCTGGGCGAGCGCGACGCCGACGCCGTCGCCGAGCGCGTGGCCGATGCGGGCGGCGAGCTCGACGGAGGAGAGCTGCTCCTCGGACGCTCGGTCTCCGCCGAGGGTCGCAGCCGCGCCATCGTGGGCGGGCGGAGCGCGCCCGTCGGCGTGCTCGCCGAGCTCGCCGACCACCTCGTGGTCGTCCACGGCCAGGCCGACCAGCAGCGCCTCCGCTCGACGACCGCGCAGCGCGAGGCGCTGGACCGGTTCGCCGGTGCCGCACTCGCCGGTGCTCTCGACGAGTACCGCACCGCCTTCCGGGCCTGGCGCACCGAGGCCGACGAACTGGCCCGGCTCCGCCAGGAGCACGACTCCCGTGCCCGCGAGGCGGAGGAGCTGCGAGCCGCGCTCGAGGAGATCGAGGCGGCCGATCCCCAGCCCGGCGAGGACGCCGCGCTCGCCGAACGTGCCGACCGTCTCACCAACCTGGAAGACCTGAGGATCGCCGCCGCGCAGGCGCACGAGCTGATCTCGGCCGAGGCGCCCGCCGACGACACCCCCGACGCGGTCACCCTCGTCGAGGCGGCACGGCGCCACGTCGACCGGGTGGTCGCCCACGACCCCGCCCTCGCCCCGATCGCCGAGGCGGTCGCGGGCGCCGGGTTCGCGCTCGCCGACGCGGCCGCCGAGCTGTCCGGCTACCTGGCCGGCCTCGACGCCGACGGCGCGGTCGAGCTCGAGACCGTGCAGGAACGCCGGGCCGTCCTCGCGAGCCTCACCCGCCGTCACGGGTCCCTCGACGAGGTGCTCGCGTTCCGGCACGACGGCGGGCTCCGGCTCGTCGAGCTCGACGGCGACGACGACCGCATCGCCGAGCTCGAGCAGACCGTGGAGCGCCGGGCCGCGGAGGTCGCCGAGCTCGCCGAACGCGTGAGCGGGCTGCGCGACGCCGCGGCCGGACGCCTCGCGGGCGCCGTGACCGCCGAGCTGGCGGCGCTCGCGATGCCCGACGCCGAGCTCACGGTGACGGTCGAGCGCGCGGCCGAGCCGGGGCCGAACGGGCAGGACCAGGTCGCGATCCTGCTGCGTCCGCACCCCGGCGCCGAACCGCGTCCCGTCTCCAAGGGCGCTTCGGGCGGCGAGCTGTCGCGCGTGATGCTCGCGATCGAGGTCGTGATCGCGGGCGCCGATCCGGTCCCGACGTTCGTGTTCGACGAGGTCGACGCGGGCGTGGGCGGCGCGGCGGCCATCGAGATCGGGAGACGGCTCGCGCGCCTCTCCGAGCGCGCCCAGGTGATCGTGGTCACCCACCTCGCCCAGGTCGCGGCATTCGCCACCAACCACCTCAGCGTCGTCAAGGGCACCGACGGTCGCGTCACCGCATCGAGCGTGCGGCAGCTCCGGGGCGCCGACCGCGAAGCGGAGATGGCGCGCCTGCTCTCGGGTCTCGCCGACTCCGAGAGCGGGCTCGCACACGCGCGCGAGCTGCTCGAGATCGCCGACGCCGCGGCCGCGTGAACGTCGTCGCGGCGGGGGTGCCGCGGCATCCGTCGTCGCCGTGACGGCCGGACGACACGCCCGGGCCATCGGGACCGGCCGACATGCGACCCGCATGTCGGGGCATTCCCAGCCGGGAGTCGGATAGACTGCAAGCCCGTGGTGGAAGATCGCGGCGCAGACATTTCGAACGACACGACCAAGCACATCTTCGTGACCGGTGGTGTCGTTTCCTCGTTGGGCAAGGGACTCACGGCGGCCAGCCTGGGCAACCTGCTCACGGCCCGGGGCCTGCGGGTGGTGATGCAGAAGCTCGACCCCTACCTCAACGTCGATCCGGGCACCATGAACCCGTTCCAGCACGGCGAGGTCTTCGTCACCGACGACGGCGCCGAGACCGACCTCGACATCGGGCACTACGAGCGCTTCCTCGACATCGACCTCTCCCAGGCCGCCAACGTCACGACCGGCCAGATCTACTCCACCGTCATCGCCAAGGAGCGGCGCGGCGAGTACCTCGGCGACACCGTGCAGGTCATCCCGCACATCACCGACGAGATCAAGCGCCGCATGCGCCTCCAGGCGACCGAGACCCCCAAGCCCGACGTGATCATCACCGAGATCGGCGGCACCGTGGGCGACATCGAGTCCCAGCCGTTCATCGAGTCGGCCCGGCAGGTGCGCCACGAGCTCGGCCGCAAGAACGTGTTCTTCGTGCACGTCTCGCTCGTGCCGTTCATGGGCGCCTCCGGCGAGCAGAAGACGAAGCCGACGCAGCACTCCGTCGCGGCGCTGCGCTCGATCGGCATCCAGCCCGACGCGCTCGTCCTGCGCAGCGACCGTCCGGTGACCGACGCGAACAAGCGCAAGATCGCCCTCATGTGCGACGTCGATGAGGCCGCCGTCGTGAACGCGGTCGACGTGCCGAGCATCTACGACATCCCGACGATGCTCCACGACCAGGGCCTCGATGCGTACCTCATCGATGCGCTCGGCCTCGGCGACAAGGCCGGCGACGTCGACTGGTCGGGATGGCGCGACCTGCTCGAGGTCGTGCACGACCCCAAGCACGAGGTCACGATCGGCCTGGTCGGCAAGTACATCGACCTGCCCGACGCCTACCTCTCGGTGACCGAGGCGCTGCGCGCCGGCGGCTTCGCGAACGAGACCAAGGTCCGGATCGAGTGGATCCCGTCCGACGAGTGCCGCACGCCCGAGGGCGCGAAGGAACGGCTCGCGCACCTCGACGGCATCCTCGTGCCCGGCGGGTTCGGAGTGCGCGGCATCGAGGGCAAGCTCGGCGCGCTGCGCTTCGCGCGTGAGAACGGCATCCCCACCCTCGGGCTCTGCCTCGGCCTGCAGTGCATGGTGATCGAGTACTCCCGCAACGTCGCCGGCCTCCCCGGCGCCTCCTCGAGCGAGTTCGACCCCGACACCGAGTTCCCGGTCATCGCGACGATGGAGGAGCAGGTCGAGATCATCGCGGGCGGCGACCTCGGCGGCACCATGCGGCTCGGCCTCTACCCGGCGCGGCTCGAGGAGGGCTCGATCGTCGCCGGACTCTACGGCTCGACCGACGTCTCCGAGCGGCACCGCCACCGGTACGAGGTGAACAACGCGTATCGCGACCGCATCGCCGAGGCGGGCCTGGTCTTCTCGGGCATGTCGCCCGACCGCCACCTCGTCGAGTTCGTGGAGCTTCCGCGCGAGGCGCACCCGTTCTACGTGGCGACGCAGGCCCACCCCGAGCTGCGCAGCCGCCCGAACGACGCCCACCCGCTCTTCCGGGGGCTCGTGGCCGCCGCGCTCGAGCGCCAGCAGGCCAGCCTCCTCTTCGACGTCGAGAATGCCTGAGCCGCTCCCGGCCGACGAGTTCGTCGACCTCCCGCTGCTCGACCGCGAGACCGTGTTCGACGGGCGGATCTGGGACGTGCGCCGCGACGCCTTCGCCTACGGCGAGGCTGCCGCGCGCATCGAGCGCGAGTACGTCGACCACCCCGGAGCGGTCGCCGTCCTCGTGCTCGACGACGACCGCGTGCTGCTCATCAAGCAGTACCGGCATCCCGTGCGCACGCGCGACTGGGAGATCCCGGCCGGCCTGCTCGACGTGCAGCACGAGCCCGCGCTCGCGGCCGCGCAGCGCGAGCTGGCCGAGGAGGCCGACCTCGCGGCATCCGACTGGGCGGTGCTCGCCGACTACTTCACCACCCCGGGCGGCAGCAGCGAGGCGATCCGCATCTTCCTCGCGCGCGGCGTCAGCGCGACCGGCGCGCCGTTCGATCGGGAGCACGAGGAGGCCGACATGGAGCTGCGATGGGTGCCGCTCGACGACTGCGTCGAGGCCGTGCTCACCCGTCGCCTCGGCAACCCCTCGCTCGCGATCGGCGTGCTCGCCGCGGCGGCCTCGCGCGCCCGCGACTGGCGGACCCTGTCGCCGGCCGACGCCCCCTGGCCGGCGCACCCGGCGAACCGCCCGGAGGCGTAGTGGAGTCGCGTGCGGTCGACGACTACCTGCGGCACCTCACCGTGGAACGCGGCGTCGCTCGCAACACGCTCACCTCGTACCGGCGCGACCTCGCGATCTACGCGTCCTGGCTCGACGCCGCCGGCATCGCGCGACCCGAGCAGGCGACGGAGGCCGACCTCAGCGCGTTCCTCCGGCACCTCGGCGCCGAGCGCGAACCGCGCCTCGCGGTCTCGTCGATCGCCCGGGTGCTCTCCGCGGTGCGCGGCCTGCACCGGTTCCTCGCCGAGGAGGGCCGCACCCCGACCGACCCGGCACGCGACCTCCGGCCGCCCAAGCTGCCCACGAGACTGCCCAAGGCGATCCCCGTCGAGCAGGTCGCCGCGATCATCGAGGCCGCGGGCGTCGGCGACGACGTGATCGCACTCCGCGACGTCGCACTGCTCGAACTGCTCTACGCCACCGGTGCGCGCGTGTCCGAGGCGACGGCCCTCAACGTCGACGACCTCGTCGACGACGAGGTCGTCCGATTGCTCGGCAAGGGCGGCACGCAGCGCATCGTGCCCGTCGGCAGCTACGCGCGGCGGGCGATCGACGCCTACCTCGTGCGCTCCAGGCCCGTGCTCTCGGCGCGCGGCACGGCGACCCCGGCGCTCTTCCTCGGCGTGCGCGGGCGACGCATGTCGCGGCAGGCGGTGTGGCAGGTGCTGCAGGATGCCGCGGAGCGCGCGGGCGTCGCGGCATCCGTCTCGCCGCACACCCTGCGGCACTCGTTCGCGACCCACCTGCTCGCCGGAGGAGCCGACGTGCGCGTGGTGCAGGAGCTGCTCGGACACGCCTCGGTGGCCACCACGCAGATCTACACGCTTGTCACGGCCGATACACTCCGGGAGATGTACACGGCCGCGCACCCCCGGGCTCGTTAGAATCGACCCAGCATCGCAGCCGACAACGGGAGAGAGAACCGCACCGTGACCCACGAGACCTACGACCCGGCGGACGGCACCGCCACGCTGGAGTCGGATCTCGGTCCCACCGGTCGGCCCCTCCGCGAGTTCGCCGAGCCGCCGCGACTCGCGTCCCACGGCCCCGCCCGGATCATCGCGCTCTGCAATCAGAAGGGCGGCGTCGGCAAGACCACGACGACGATCAACCTCGGCGCCGCGCTCGCCGACTACGGGCGTCGCGTGCTCGCGGTCGACTTCGACCCGCAGGGCGCGCTCTCGGCCGGGCTCGGCGTCCAGACGCACGACGCGCCCACGATCTACGACCTGCTGCTGTCGCGCAACGTCGAGCCGCGCGACGCGATCCAGTCCACCGGGGTCGAGGGACTCGACGTGATCCCGGCGAACATCGACCTCTCCGCCGCCGAGGTCCACCTCGTCACCGAGGTGGCCCGCGAGCAGATCCTCGCGAGCGTGCTGCGCAAGGTGTCGGCCGACTACGACGTGATCCTGATCGACTGCCAGCCGTCGCTCGGCCTGCTCACGGTCAACGCGCTGACCGCGGCCCACGGCGTGGTCATCCCGCTCGAGTGCGAGTTCTTCGCGCTGCGCGGCGTGGCGCTGCTGATCGAGACGATCGACAAGGTGCGCGATCGGCTCAACCCGGCCATCACGCTCGACGGCATCCTCGCCACGATGTACGACGCGCGGACGCTCCACTCGCGCGAGGTGCTCGAGCGCGTGGTCGAGGCGTTCGGCGACCAGGTCCTCGAGACCGTGATCACGCGCACCGTGAAGTTCCCCGACGCCACCGTCGCGGCCACGCCGATCACCGAGTTCGCGCCCGAGCACCCGGCGTCGCGCGCGTACCGTCAGCTCGCCCGGGAGCTGGTCGACCGTGGCGCGGTCGCCTGAGCCGAGGTCGGCGGCGGCGAACGGCGGCGCGGCGGGCGCCGCGATGACGGATGCCGCGGTGCCGGCCGGCTCCGACGCCGGTGCGGACGCCGCGCCCGATGCCGGGTTCCGCGTCGCCCTGTCCAACTTCGAGGGTCCGTTCGACCTGCTCCTCTCGCTCATCGCCAAGCACGAGCTCGACATCACCGAGGTCTCGCTCTCGGCGGTCACCGACGAGTTCATCGCGTACCTGCGCGGCATCGAGACCAACGAGGACCTCGACCGAGCCAGTGAGTTCCTCGTGGTCGCGGCGACGCTGCTCGACCTGAAGGTCGCGGGGCTGCTCCCGCAGGGCGAGCTCGTCGACGCCGAGGACGTGGCCCTGCTCGAGGCGCGCGACCTGCTGTTCGCCCGACTGCTGCAGTACCGCGCGTTCAAGGAGGCGGCGCGGTGGTTCGGCGGGCGGATCGAGGCGGAGTCGCTCCGCCACGCCCGGACGGTGCGGCTCGAGGAGCGGTTCCGCCTGCGCGAGCCGGAGCTGCGGTGGACGCTCGGCCCCGACGACTTCGCCGCCCTCGCCGTGCTCGCCCTCACCCCGCGCGAGATCCCCGTCGTCGGGCTCGACCACCTGCATGCGCCGCTCGTGTCGATCCGCGAGCAGGCGGCGCACGTCGTCGCGGTGCTGCGGCGGGGCGATCCGGTGACCTTCCGCCAGCTGATCGCCGGCGTCGACCGCCCCGGCGTGGTCGTGGCCCGGTTCCTCGCGGTGCTCGAGCTGTACCGCAACGCCGCGATCGGGTTCGAGCAGCTCGAGCCGCTCGGCGAGCTGACGCTGCGATGGGCCGCCGGCGACGGATGGTCCGACGACCGACTCGAGAGCCTGGGAGCCGACTATGACGACTGACGCGGATGCCATGGGTCTCGAGACGCCGGCGGAGCCGGCTCCTCGACACGCGCAGGCGGCGGAGCCGACGCCGGGAGCCGCACACGAGGTGTCGGTCGCGACACCGCTCGACGTGCCGGGGCAGCCCCGGCTCGACCTCGATCGTGCGCTCGAGGCGATCCTCTTCATCGCCGACGAGCCGCAGTCGCTCGTGCACCTCGCGGCCGCGGTGCAGCGCCCGCTCGCCGAGGTCCGGGCGGCGATCGCCCGACTGCGTGCCGACTACGACGGCGAGGGCCCCTCGGGCGAGCCGCGCACCGACGCGGGGGAGTCGGCGGCCGGCGGCGCCGTCCGTCGCGCCTTCGAGTTGCGGGAGGTCGGCGGAGGGTGGCGGTTCTACGCGCGCGCCGAGTACGACCGGCTCATCACCGACGTCGTCGCCGCGCAGACCTCGACGCGGCTGTCGCAGGCCGCCCTCGAGACGCTCGCGGTGATCGCGTACAAGCAGCCCATCTCGCGGTCGTCGATCGCCTCCATCCGCGCCGTCAACGTCGACTCGGTCGTGCGCACGCTCCTCGGCCGCGGCCTCATCACCGAGGTCGACACGGACGAGGAGACGGGCGCCATCCTGTACGGCACGACCGACGTGCTGCTGACGAACCTCGGCGTCTCGTCGATCGACGAGCTGCCGCCGATCTCGCCGCTGCTCGACGGCGGCCAGGAGGGATTCGAACGTGACCACCTCTGATCCCGCCGCCGACGCGCCCGGCGGCGTGCCCCGTTCGAGTTCGGGAGAGCGCCTGCAGAAGGCGCTCGCCGCGGCGGGCGTCGCGAGCCGGCGCGTCGCCGAGCAGCTCATCGTCGAGGGTCGCGTCGCGGTCAACGGTCGCATCGTGACCGAGCTCGGCACGCGCATCGACCCGGTCGCCGACAAGGTCGCGGTCGACGGCACCGCCGTGCAGCTCGACCAGGAGAAGCGCTACTACATGCTGAACAAGCCGCGCGGGGTCGTGTCGTCGATGCGCGACGAGCAGGGGCGGCCCGACCTGCGGCAGTTCACCGACGCACTCGACGTGCGGGTGTTCAACGTCGGGCGGCTCGACGGCGACACGAGCGGTCTGCTGCTGCTCACGAACGACGGCGAGCTCGCGCACGTCCTCGCCCATCCGTCGTTCGGCGTCGAGAAGACCTACATCGCCAAGGTGAAGGGGCGGATGACGCCCCAGACGCTGCAGCGGCTGAAGCGCGGCATCGACCTCGAGGACGGCCCCATCCGAGCCGACAAGGCGAAGATCCTGCAGACCCAGGCGGGCGCGGGGCACACCATGGTCGAGGTCGCGCTGCATTCCGGGCGCAACCGCATCGTGCGTCGCATGCTCGACGCGGTGGGGCATCCCGTGGTCGAACTCGTACGCCGCCAGTTCGGGCCCCTGCACCTCGGCACCCTCCGCTCGGGCACCGTGCGCGAGTTGACTAGAGTCGAACTCGGCCAGCTGCTCACCATCGCGCGGGCCGCGGACGAGCAGCGGAAGGGGAACGGCTGAGGTGGTCGAGTCACGACTGGTCGGGCCGGTCCGCGTCGTCGGCGCCGGCCTGCTCGGCACGAGCGTCGCGCTGGGGCTCCGGGCCCGCGGCATCGACGTGATCCTCGCCGACGCGTCGCCGACGCACGTCGCGATCGCCGCAGACCTCGGCGCCGGCCGCGAGGCCCGGCCGGGCGACGCGCCCCAGCTCATCGTGGTGGCCGTGCCCCCGGATGTCACCGCCGCGGTGGTCGCGGCGGAGCTCGCCGCCTTCCCCGACGCGATCGTGACCGACGTCGCGAGCGTCAAGGCGGGCATCCTCGCGGAGCTCGAGGCCGCCGACGCCGACGTCTCCCGATACATCGGCTCGCACCCGCTCGCCGGGCGCGAGCGCGGCGGGCCGCTGGCGGCGCGCGCCGACCTGTTCGCCGGCCGACCCTGGGTCGTCGCGGCGCACGACGAGATCAGCTACCGGCGCGCGAGCGCCATCGACGACCTCATCCTCGACCTGGGCGCCACGCTCGTCGAGATGACGCCCGAGGAGCACGACCGCGGGGTCGCGCTCATCTCGCACGTCCCGCAGGTGATCGCCACGATCATGGCCCGGCGCTTCATCGAGGCGCCCAACGCCGCGCTGGGGCTCGCGGGGCAGGGCGTGCGCGACGTCACGCGCATCGCGGCGAGCGACCCCGACCTGTGGGTGCAGATCCTCGGTGCCAATGCCGCCCCCGTGCGCGACATCCTGCTCGACTACCGCGACGACCTCGACCGGTTCATCGAGGCGCTCGCCGACCCCGTCGCCCCGGGCGCGCGGCGCCGCGTCGCCGAGGAGCTCACGGGCGGCAACACGGGCGTCGAGCGCCTCCCCGGCAAGCACGGCACCGACAAGCGCTTCACGACGGTCGTCGTCATGGTCGACGACCGACCGGGCCAGCTCGCCAAGCTGCTCGCCGAGGTCGGCGAGATCGGCGTGAACCTCGAAGACCTCCGGCTCGAGCACTCGCCGGGCCGTCAGGTCGGGCTCGCGGAGATCGCCGTGCTCCCCGAGGCGGCCGACCGACTCACCACCGAGCTGGCCGAACGCGGCTGGCGGATCGCAGGATAGAACGTGACCCACGAACTCGAGTACCCCGTCGTCGTCGCGATCGACGGCCCCGCCGGCAGCGGCAAGTCCAGCGTGTCGAAGGAGGTGGCGCGCCGGCTCGGCTGGGGCTTCCTCGACACCGGCGCGGCGTACCGGGCGCTCGCCTGGCATGCGAGCGCGTCGGGCGTCGACACCGACGACGCGGCATCCGTCGTCGCGTGCCTCGACTCGTTCGACTACCGCATCGGCACCGACCCGCACGGCTACGCCGTGCACGTCGGCGGCATCGACGTCACCGAGGCCATCCGGGAGCCGGGCATCACCGGCATCGTGAGCGCCGTCGCCCGCGTACCCGACGTCCGCACCCACCTCATCGAGGTGTTCCGCGCGATCATGGCGGCCGAGGAGCGTCCCGGCATCGTCGTCGAGGGTCGGGACATCACGACGGTCGTCGCGCCGGATGCGCCCGTCCGCATCCTCCTCACCGCCTCGGAGGAGGTGCGCATGGCGCGCCGGTCCGCCGAGCTCGTCGGACACTCCGCCGCTGCGACGGGTGCGCAGCTGCGGGCCCGCGACGCCGCGGACTCGAAGGTGGTCGACTTCATGAACGCCGCCGAGGGGGTCACGACGGTCGACTCCACCGACCTCGACTTCGACGCCACCGTCGAGGCGGTGATCGGCGTCATCCGAGACGCTCAGGCAACTCCTGCTTGAATAGAGCGGTTGTGCGCTCGCGCGTGCGACCCCGATACCTTCCAGGAGCTGCCATGACCGATCGCGACGACGAGTTCGACGCCCCCGACGACGACCTCGCCGAGCGCCTCGCCGGCGTCGACGAGGAGCTCGCCGAGCAGCGCGCGGCCGCGCTCCGCTCGGGCCTCGAGGAGTACGACCTCGACGAGGAGGACCTCGACCTGCTCGAGCTCTCGGAGGAGGGCGAGGAGGGCATCCGGTACCTGCCGGCGCTGCCGGTCATCGCGATCGTCGGTCGGCCCAACGTGGGCAAGTCCGCGCTCGTGAACCGCATCCTCGGCCGCCGCGAGGCCGTCGTCGAGGACACGCCCGGCGTCACGCGCGACCGCGTGTCGTACAAGGGCGAGTGGCTCGACCGCCGGTTCACGCTCGTCGACACCGGCGGGTGGGAGCCCGACGCGAAGGGCATCGACGCGTCCGTGGCCGCGCAGGCCGAGGTCGCGATCGAGCTGTGCGACGTGGTGCTCTTCGTGGTGGATGCCACGGTCGGGGCGACCGCGACCGACGAGCACGTCGTCCGCCTGCTGCGCAAGACGAAGAAGCCCGTCTTCCTCGTCGCGAACAAGGTCGACGACGCCCGCCAGGAGCCCGAGGCCGCCGCACTGTGGAACCTCGGCCTCGGCGAGCCGTACCCGGTCTCGGCGCTGCACGGCCGCGGCGTGGCCGACCTGCTCGAGGAGGTCTTCACGGTCCTTCCGCAGGTCTCCGCAGTGGCGAAGGACGAGTTCGGCGGGCCGCGCCGCGTCGCGATCCTCGGCCGCCCCAACGTGGGCAAGTCCAGCCTGCTGAACAAGGCCGCGCGCGAGGAGCGCGTCGTCGTCAACGAGCTCGCCGGCACCACGCGCGACCCGGTCGACGAGCAGATCGAGCTCGGCGGGAAGATCTGGCGATTCGTGGACACCGCCGGCATCCGTCGTCGCGTGCACCTGCAGCAGGGCGCCGACTTCTACGCGTCGCTGCGCACGCAGGCGGCCCTCGAGAAGGCCGAGGTCGCGGTCGTGCTGCTCGACGTCTCGCAGCCGATCTCCGAGCAGGACGTGCGCATCATCGACCTCGTGCTCGAGTCGGGCCGCGCGCTCGTGCTCGCGTACAACAAGTGGGACCTCCTCGACGACGATCGCCGCCGCTACCTCGAGCGCGAGATCGAGCAGGACCTCCACCACGTGGCCTGGGCGCCGCGCGTGAACATCTCCGCGAAGACCGGCCGCCACCTCGAGAAGCTCGTCCCCGCGCTCGAGACCGCGCTCGAGTCGTGGGACACGCGCATCCCGACGGGCAAGTTCAACGCGTTCCTCACCGAGCTCACGCAGGAGCATCCCCACCCGGTGCGCGGCGGCAAGCAGCCCCGCATCCTGTTCGGCACGCAGGCGTCCACGCGTCCGCCGACCTTCGTGCTGTTCACGACGGGCTTCCTCGACCCCGGCTACCGCCGGTTCATCCAGCGACGCCTGCGCGAGATCTACGGCTTCGTCGGCACGCCCATCGTGACGAACATGCGCGTCCGCGAGAAGCGCCAGCGGTAGCGGGCCGCGCACGGCGCCGCCCCACGTCACGCGGGTGCGGGTCGGCCGGCCCTGATCGCGGGCAGCCGCCACGTCTGCGTCGCGATCGCGCGCGGACGACTGAACGCCGTGCGGACGCCCGTCGACGCGAGCACCGAGTCGGGGACGCGCGCGGCCAGGTCCGGGAACCCGCTCGCGGCGAGCAGGTCGTCGTCGAGCTCGAGCAGTTCGGCGCGGTGCAGCGGCCACGGCGCGTGCGAGTTCCGCGCCCACATCGTGCGCCCGAGATGCCGTTCGTGGTAGCCCCAGCGGTCGGTGAGGAAGTGCGCGAGGGCGGCGTCGGGCTCGTCCTCGGCGATGGGCGCGCCGAGGCGGGCGCGGATGCGGGTGGCGGGACCGCGGACGCCGTGCCGACGGCTCCGGAAGTCGAGCTCGAACCCCGCGGCATCCGCTCGCCGGCTGACGCTCGCGCGCGCCCAGTGGTAGGGGAGCCCGAACCCCACGCGCGCAGCGACGACCGGCAGCAGCCGCCCGGCCTCGAGCGTGCGGAACACGACCCCGCGGCGCCCCGTCGCGTCGCGCGCGTAGAGCCGCACGTTCACCTCGACGAAGGTGCCGAGGCGGTGGAGCGGCGGCAGCGGCGGGAAGCGCGTGTCGGCGAGCACGAACGGGATGAGGCCCACCCACGTCGACCCGTCGATCACGTCCGGCCGGGTGCCGCGCGGCAGGAACGGCTCGGCCCGCGCCGGGTCGACGCGCCAGTGCAGGAAGACGAGGTCGCGCCAGTGCTGCTCGACGACCACTCGTCCCGGCAGCGGGGGCGCGATGCGGGGCAGTCCGTCCACGCCTCCATCCTGCCGCGACCGGAGCGCCCGGCGCGAGCGTGCCGCTCGGTAGGCTCGTGGCATGGGATCCACCGGCGGCGTCCTGGGCGACCGGATGCTCGCGGCGCTCTCCGGTTTCCATCACCTGCTGATCCGGGCCACCCGGGGCCGGCTCGGATGGCGCATCGGACGCCTCGCCACCGTGGAGCTCCACACGGTCGGCCGCCGGACCGGACGGCCCCGCACGGCCGTCCTCTCGGCGCCGATCGTGGAGCCGGACCGCATCGTGCTCGTGGCGTCGAAGGGCGGCGCAGACCGCCATCCGGCCTGGTACCTCAACCTCGTCGCCCATCCCGATGTCGTCGTCGACCTCCGGGAGGGCCGCCGGCGGATGCGCGCCAGGACGGCCACACCCGCGGAGAAGGCCGAGCTGTGGCCGCGCATCACCGCGGCGTACGCGGGATACGGGCGCTACCAGCAGCGGACCCGTCGCGAGATCCCGGTGGTCGTCTGCGAGCTGCGCGAGCCGACCGGCCCGACGCCGGCGCGAGGTTGACGGCGAGTCGGCGGAAGCCGAGCATGGTTCGGATGGGACACGGCGACGAGGACGATGCGGGGACGCTGGTGGTCGTCGCCCTCCGAGCGGTGCGCGACCGGCTCGAGGAGTACCGCCCGCTCGCGCTCGTGGACGAACCCGACGCGCTGCACCAGATGCGCACCAACGTGCGCCGGCTCCGCAGCATCCTCGCCGCCTACGGGCCGCTGCTCGACGGGGCGGTCGCGACCGAGCTGCGGCGTCGGCTCCGGGAGCTCGGACGGGAGCTCGGCACCGTGCGAGACCTCGAGGTGCGCGTGCAGGTCGCGGAGGACGCGCTCGCCCGGGCCGATGAGGCCGGCCGTTTCGCCACGGTGGAGGATCGCGTCCGCGTGCGCGGCATCCTGGTCGACGACGAGACGGTCGCGCACGATCGGGCGCACGCGCGGTTCGCGGAGCGCCAGCGGATGCCACGGGCCTCCGCCCGGCTGGCCGAGCTCGACCGCGTGCTCGCCGAGCCGCCCCTGACCGAGCGCGCCCGCCGCCCCGCCGCCCGCGAGCTCGCGCGGCTGCTGGACCGGGAGGCGCGTCGGGCCGCGGGTCGGGCGCGACGTCTGAGCCGGGATCCCGCGCTGGAGGACCTGCACGAGCTCCGCAAGGCCGCACGTCGCCTGCGGTACGCCGCCGAGGCGGTCACGCAGCCGCCCGTGGAGCTGCTGGGCGACGCCGCGGCCGCGCTCGCGGAGGCCGGGGACGCGATCCACGACGTGCTCGGCGACCACCGCGACGAACTGCTGTTCGCCGAGCACCTGCGGCGCTCCGCGGCGCACGAGGCGCACGCGGGTCGGCCCGCCGAGGTGCTCCGCCGGCTCGCCGAGGACGCGGACGAGCGGGCGGCGACGCACCTGGGCGGGCTGCCCGACGCCGTGGACGACCTGCTGGACACGGCGGCGAAATGGCACGCCGAGGTCGGGTGACCGGCCGGATCACTCGGCGAGGCGCAACTGCATCACGGCGCGGTGCGGCTTCGGGCGCGCCACCTCGACGAAGCCGGCCGACTCGAACATCGACACGGTGCCGGGGAACAGCTCGGCCGCCGGCGGCGTCGTGCGCTCCGCCGGATCGACCGCGTAGGCCTCGAGGATGCGAGCTCCGTGGTCGCGGGCGGCAGCGGCGGCGGCCGCGGCCAGGGCGGTCGCGACGCCCCGCCGGCGGAACCGGCGGGGGATGACGAAGCACGACACGGACCAGACCTCCGAGTCGTCGAAATCCGGGTCGGGCGTCGCCGCGCCGACCGGGCTGTACCGGAGGCGGACGAGTGCCGGCCGGGGCTCGACCGCGCACCATCCGACGGGCGTCTCGCCGTCGTATGCGAGGAGCCCGGGACCCGGCTCGGGCCCGGCGAGCTGCTCCGCGAGGCGGTCGCGGAGCTCGGCCGGCGTCGCGGTGCGCCACTCCGCGCCGCGGAGCTTGTACCACTGGCACCAGCACGACGCGGGGTCGCCCCGCGTGCCGAACACGCTCTCGACGTCGGCGAACGGCGCCTCGGACGCGGGGACGATGCGGAGGGGCGATGCGGGGGTCGGCGACTGGCCTGCGCGGGACATGGCGGGAGGCTACCGCGGGGCGGCGACATCGGGGGAGTCGGGCTCGAGCCGGAGCATGCGCAACTCGTGCGCCAGCTTCTGCAGCACGTCGTCCTGGCCCGTGAACGGCACGCCGACCGCGGTGGAGCCGAGCAGCCGCGCGGTGCGCGGGTGGCGTCGCCGGTACTCCGCGAGCCGTCGCGTGCGCTCGGGCTCGTCGAGCGGATGCGCGGTCGCCGAGAACCGCCGTGAGCGCCAATGGACGTCGACGTGCGGATTCGCCAAGGCGTTCCGGTACCAGTCGGTCCGCCGACCGCGGGCCGCGAGGACCCAGAGCGTCGGCGGCGATCCCTCGCCGCGCTGCACGACCTCGAGGACGGTGCGCCGGGCCAGGCCCGACGTCCGCCCGATCGCGGTGAGCATGAGGAACCGGCCGCCGAGGAGACCGCCCAGACGCGCCCGGTACAGGGCGACGGGCGCCCGGTTCAGCCATATCACGATCCGGGGCGGCTTCCGAGTGACCACGGCGCCATCCTAGGTCCGGGCGCCGTCATCGGACTGGTGAACATACGACATCGTGAAGTATCATCAGCATATGATTCCCCCGACGACGGTGCTCGACCGCCTCCTCGAGATCAGCGAGCTCTTCCAGCGCGATCTCGCCCGAGAGTTCGCCGGCACGTCGCTGACCACCGCGCGCACCCGGGTGCTGTGGGACCTCGCGCATGCCGGGCCCTCGACCCAGCGGGCGCTCGCCAACCGGCTCGAGGTGAGCGCCCGCAACGTCACCGGTCTCGTCGACGCCCTCGAGGAGGCGGGATACGTGCGCCGCGCACGGCACCCGACCGACCGCCGGGCGACCCTGGTCACGCTCACGCCGTCGGCGGACGAGCTCATGCGCGAGATGCAGCGCGACCACGAGGAGCTGTCGTCGACGCTCCTCGCGGCGGTCGCGCCCGACGACCGAGCGGCCCTCCTGCGAGGGGTCGACGCCATCGCCGCGCGGCTCCATGAGCTCGTCGAGGCGTCGGACGCCGCGCGCGCGGTCGCGCACGCCGCGGAGCCCCGCTCGTGAGCACCGACCTCCAGCGGGCGGCCCGGCCATCCGTCGCACACCGGCTCGGCGCGTTCGCGCTCCGCGCCCTGAAGGTCGAGCTGCGCATCTACGCGAGCATCGGGCGCCTCGTGACCGGGCGACGTGCCCTCGGCCGCGACGAGGCCGGCTTCGGCTACCACAAGCCCGTGTTCACGATCCTGATGGTCTTCATCGTGCTCTCGGCCGTCGAGATCCCGATCATCGACCTGATCGTGCACCCGTGGCCCGCCGTGCGCATCTCCTTCCTGATCCTGGGGATCTGGGGCCTCACCTGGATGATCGGCCTGCTCGCGGCATACCTCATGCGGCCGCACGCGGTCGGACCCGAGGGCATCCGGGTGCGCGAGGGGCTCGAGATCGACCTCCTGCTCACGTGGGACGACATCGCGTCGGTCGCGCGCGAGCGTCGCGTCGACGAGCCCAAGACGCCGCGGGTCACCGAGTCCGGCGGCACTCGCACGCTGTCGCTGCGGATGCAGGACGAGACCGTCATCCTCATCGAGCTCGAGCGGCCGACCGAAGTGCGACTGCCGGGGTCGCCTCCCAGGGGCGGGCGGCAGTCCGTGGAGGCCGTGCGGATCTGGGCGGACGACCCGGCCGGATTCATGGGCGCCGTCCGCCAGCACATCTGACCTCCGGTCGACGCCGGCGTGCTCGCCGGGGTGCACGAGCACCCCTTTCGATACCGCTATGATGGTCAAGTTGTCTTCGCGGGAACCGCAGAGGCATCGGGCTGTGGCGCAGCTTGGTAGCGCACTTGACTGGGGGTCAAGGGGTCGCAGGTTCAAATCCTGTCAGCCCGACCGGGAGCAACTCGGCCGGAGGCCGTTTCCGCGGTGTCGGGGACGGCCTCGCCGTTCGTCGGCAGCCCGTAGCCCGCATCGATGAGCGGCCTGAGGTGCGTGGTGAAGCGTGCGGCGGGCGCGGCGTCCACCATGTCGTGGTCGATGCTGACGGTGGGGTCCAGGATGTCGCGGGTGCGCGTGCGTCCGTCGTCGAACAGCACGAGGTGCCGCCTGCCGCTCCACAGGGCGTGCACGTATCGATGTTCGTCGGCCGCTCGTCCGACGCATCCGATGCCTCCGGTGCGGTCCATGGCCCCCCTCCTCCAGTTCGGTGCGCGCCTCGAGTGCGCGCACCCCTGACGTGGTGATCGACGCCGACGAGTCGCTGCGCAAGGCGGACGGCGGGCGGCCGGGCTCCGCCCCGCCGACCGCGTAGGCGCGGCCGCGGTGGACCGACGAGGCGGGCTCGCCCGCGCGGAGGTTCCGCAGCCACTCCGTTCGCGTGCCGTACACGACGCCGATCACGAAGCCGTTCTCGGTCCTCGCAGCCCGGACCGGGGCCTCGTGTGCCCGGCCGCCGGCCCGGCCCCGGTGACGGAGGATCGAGGCGGACGATCGCGGCGATCCCGCCGACCGCCCGCGCCACCCGCGGAGGTTGGGGGCCAAGATCCTGCGGGTCGGCCGTCGACGCCCTGTGGACAGCCGCCGCACCTCCTTCGGCCGTCGCCCTACCCTGTCGCAGGTGCGCCGCCGACGTCGCGGCGCGGGAGGGAGCAGCGTTGCCCGAGATCGCCGCCGCGTCGGCATGGGTCCTGGCGGTGGTCGTGGCCGCCGCGATCGTGCATCGGTTCGTCGCATTCGCCGTCGTCGTGCAGTCCGAATCCATGCGACCGTCGCTGCAACCCGGAGACGTGATCCTCGCGGGCCGCGCGCGCCGCCGCACCAGGCTGCGCCGCGGCGAGATCCTCGTCTACCGCGATGCCGATGCGGGCGACCGGCGCATCCGACGCCTGATCGCGCTTCCGGGCGACCACGTGGAGATCGGCGACGACGGCGCGGTGACCGTCGACGGCGACCCGCTCTTCGAGCCCTACGCGCGACGGACCGGCGGCTTCCGCGGCGCCTTCACCGTGCCGGGGGACCGGTGCTTCGTCCTGAGCGACCAGCGCGCCGGCGCGCACGACGCGCGCAGCTGGCAGGGCTCGTTCGTGCCGCTGGCCGACGTGGTCGGCGTCGCGCGGGTGCGCCTGCTGCCGTGGCCGATCGCTCCCACGGGCGTGCTCGCGCGGTGACGCCCGGACCGATCGGCCGTACGGTGAACGCATGGACGTCGTGCTCGCCGCCGGAGCGGCGATCACCGACCGCGCCGGTCGGGTGCTGCTCGTCCGTCGCGGACGCGAGCCCCAGCGCGGACGGTGGTCCGTGCCCGGCGGGCGCGTCGAGCCGGATGAGCCGCTCGACGCCGCGGCCGCCCGGGAGGCGCTGGAGGAGACCGGCCTCGACGTCGCCGTGGGTCCGGAGCTCTGGACCGTGCACCTTGCGACGGGGGACGGCCGGGTGTTCGAGATCCACGGCTTCGCCGCCGCGCCCGTCGGCGGCAGCCTCCGGGCCGGCGACGACGCCGACGACGTGCGATGGGTCGACCTCCGCGAGCTCCGCCGGCTGCCGCTCACCATCCACCTGCTCGATCACCTCCGCCGTGGCGGGATCGTCCCGCCGCTGGAGCGCATCGACGAGCACGCGATCGAAGTGCCGATCGAGCCCGACCTGGCCTGGTCCGCGCTCGAGCGGGTCGTCGAGGGCATCGGCGGACGCCGGCTCGCGTCGGCGCTCGGTTGCGAGGACACCACGGCGTCCGGTCCGCGTCCGCTCGAGGCGTGGTCGAGCGTGCCGGGCTTCCATGTCGTCTCCGTCGAGCGGCCCGAGCGGCTGGCGCTCGCCGGCCGGCACCGGTATGCGGACTACGAGCTCGTCTTCCGGCTCGACGCCGTGCCCGGCGGCACGCGCCTCCGGGCCGAGACCAGGGCCGACTTCCCCGGCCCGCTGGGAGCGGCGTACCGCATGATGCTCCTGCGCACGCCGCTGCACGCGCTCGCGACGCGACGGGTGCTCGCGCGCGTCGCGCGCGCCGCCGCGGCCGCGCGGTCCGCTCGTCGGTGAGGATCGGGGTCATGGGATTCACGCGCGCCGAGCTCGAGTCGTTCCGGGGGCGGAGCGTCGACGACCTGATGCCCGAACACCCGAAGCTCGTGTTCGTCGGCATCAACCCGGGACTGTGGACCGCCGCCACCGGCACCCATTTCGCCCATCCCGGCAACCGGTTCCATCCCGCCCTGGTCGCGGCGGGCATCATCCCGCGGATGCCGCGCTTCGCCGAGGGGTTCACGGACGAGGACCGGCGCATGTTCCTCGACGCCGGCATCGGGATCTCGAACCTGGTGCACCGGGCGACGGCCCGGGCGGACGAGCTGGACCGGCGGGAGCTGCGCGAGGGCGCGGCGAGGCTCGAGGCGGACGTCGCGCGGTGGCATCCGCTCGTCGTCGCGGTCGTGGGGCTCACCGCCTACCGGCAGGGCTTCGACCGGCCCACGGCGCGGGCCGGACGGCAGGACGAACGGCTGGGCGGCGCGGAGCTGTGGGTGGTGCCGAACCCGAGCGGGCTCAACGCGCACGCGACGGTCGACGACCTCGCGCGTGCGTATGCCGAGCCGGCGCGTGCGGCGGGCATAATGGATTGATGGATCCGTCAATCCATCGGGGAGTCCGCGTGTTCACCGACGCCAGCCGTCCGCTCTACGAAGTCAAGGCGAACCTCTTCAAGGGCCTCGCCCACCCGCTGCGCGTGCGGGTCCTCGAGGTGCTCGCCGCCGCGCCCGACGACGACACGCCGGTGTCCGCACTCCTCGAGGCGACCGGGCTCGAGGCGTCGCACCTCTCGCAGCACCTCGCGGTGCTCCGCAACTACCGGCTCGTGACCGCCGAGCGGCGCGGCAACCAGGTGCTCTACCGCCTGGCGTACCCGCAGGTCGCCGACCTGCTGCGCGTGGCCCGCGGCCTCCTCGCCGAGATCCTCGCCACCACCGAACGGCAGCTCGTCGAGCAGTCCGGGCTGCCCGACCTGCCCACGGCGGCGACCACCGCGACGACGGATGCCGCGACCGACCCGGCCCGCGCATGAGCCGCGCCGCGCGCGTGCGGCGCATGGGCCGCGCCATCCGCACGCTGCTGCCGGCCGCCGCCGACTACCGCGACCTCCGGCGCACCTGGCGGGGCGACCTCGTCGCGGGCCTCACCGTCGGGATCGTCGCGCTGCCGCTGGCCCTCGCCTTCGGGGTGAGCTCGGGCGCCGGCGCGGCGAGCGGACTCGTGACCGCGATCGTCGCGGGCCTCGTCGCGGCCGTGTTCGGCGGATCGAACGTCCAGGTCTCGGGCCCCACCGGGGCGATGGTGGTCGTGCTCGCCCCCATCATCGCGGCCCACGGCACCGGCGCCCTGGCGATCGTCGGCGTGCTCGCGGGCGCGATGGTGCTCGCCGCGGGCGTCCTCCGGCTCGGTCGCGCCGTGACCTTCATCCCCTGGCCCGTCATCGAGGGCTTCACCCTCGGGATCGCCGTCATCATCTTCCTGCAGCAGGTGCCCTCGGCGCTCGGCGTGTCCGCGACCGAAGGGGCGAACGCCGTCGTGGGCGCCCTCGACGCGGTGGCACGGGCGTCCTGGCCGGACGCCGCGTGGGCACTCGCGGTCGTGCTCGTCGTCGCGGCGATCATGCTCCTGGCCCCCCATCTGCACCCGCTCGTGCCCGGATCGATCCTCGCGATCCTCGCCGTCACGACGGTCACCGCGCTCGCCCGAGCGCCGGTCCCGACCATCGGCGCGCTGCCCTCGGGGCTGCCCGCGCCGGTGCTCCCCGCGATCGACCTCGGAACGCTCGGCGCACTCGTGCTGCCCGCGGCGACGGTCGCGGCGCTCGCCGCGATCGAGTCGCTGCTGTCCGCGCGGGTCGCGGCGACCCTCGCCGACACGGGACCGTACGACGCCGACCGGGAGCTCGTCGGCCAGGGCCTCGCGTCCCTCGCCTCCGCGTTCTTCGGCGGGATGCCCGCGACGGGCGCGATCGCCCGGACCGCGGTGAACGTTCGCTCCGGCGGCCGGACGCGACTCGCGGCGATCGTGCACGCCGTGCTCCTCGCGGGCGTCGTGGCCGCGGGTGCGGCGGCCGTCGGCGCCATCCCGCTCGCCACCCTCGCGGGCGTGCTCATGGTGACGGCCACGCGCAT
This sequence comes from Agromyces sp. CCNWLW213, assembly GCF_037199545.1. Lineage (NCBI taxonomy): Bacteria > Bacillati > Actinomycetota > Actinomycetes > Micrococcales > Microbacteriaceae > Agromyces > Agromyces sp. CCNWLW213. The sequence continues at coordinate 25,585 of NZ_JBBBDX010000001.1, forward strand.
GATCTCGCTCACGACCGTACGCACCGTCGTGGGCGCGAGCCGGGCCGACGCCGCGGTGTTCCTCGGCACGGCCGTGGTGACCGTGAGCGTCGACCTCATCACCGCGGTCCTCGTGGGCGTCGCCGTGGCCGCGTTCCTGGCCCTGCGCGCGGTCGCGCGCTCGAGCGGCGTGCACCGCGAGGAGCTGCCGGGCCCGGCCCGGCCGGGCGACGAGCGCGTCGCGCTGTTCCGGCTCGAGGGCGCGCTCTTCTTCGGCGCCGCCGAGCGCATGCTCCAGCGGGTCGGCGCGCTGCGCGACGTCGACGTCGTCATCATCCGGATGTCGCAGCTGCAGTTGCTCGACGCCACGGGGGCGCAGGTGATCACCGAGCTCATCCACGCGCTCGAGCGGCGCGGGGTCACGGTGCTCGTCAAGGGCATCCAGGGTCGGCACCTCGAGCTCGCGACGCGGGTGGGCGTGATCGCCTCCCTCCGGCATCGGAACCACCTCTTCGACGACCTCGGTGCGGCGGTCGCGCATGCGCGCGGCCACACCCGGCGAGCCGCCGGCTCGCCGGGCTGACCGCCTCGGACGGGACGGCGTGCAACCCCCTGCCGGCGGCATCCGCGCGTGGGGCACGATGGAGCCATGCCCGCACCCGCTCCCACCGTGTCGGTCGTGATCCCGGTCAAGGACGACGCCGACGTGCTTCGACGGTGCCTCGCGGCGCTCGCCGCCCAGGAGGTCCGCCCGGACGAGATCGTGGTCGTCGACAACGGCTCGACGGACGAGTCGGCGGAGGTCGCCCGTGCGGCCGGCGCACGCGTCGTGTCCGAATCCGAGCCGGGCATCCCCGCCGCCTCGGCGCGCGGGTTCGACGAGGCGCGGTGCGAGATCGTCGCGCGACTCGACGCCGACTCCGTCCCGCCCCCCGACTGGATCGCGCGTATCGCGACGACCTTCGCCGCCGACCCCGGGCTCGCCGCGGTGACGGGCCCGGCGACCTTCATCGACGGTCCCGAGCGATGGCGTCGTCCGCTCGCGTTCGCCTACCTGGGCAGCTACTTCGCCACCGTCACGCCCGCGCTCGGGCACGTTCCGCTCTTCGGGTCCAACTTCGCCGCTCGGCGCTCCGACTGGCTTGAGGTGCGGGACCGCGTGCACCGGCACGACCCGCTCATGCACGACGACATGGACCTCTCGGTGCACCTGGGCCCGCGCCGCCGCATCCGCTACGACCGGGCGCTGACGATGGGCGTGTCGATCCGCGCGCTGCGGGGCGACCGGATGCTGCGCCTGCGCCGCGGAATGCACTCGATCGTGTCGCACTGGCCTGCGGAGTTCCCGTGGTACCGGTGGTACCGGCGGGCCGTCCGATCGCGGCCGCGGTCGGAGCGCGGGGTCGTCCGGGCCGGCCGCTGAGTCCGTCGGGTCGGCGGCGTACCATGGGAGTCACGCCGGCCGGGGCGCTCTGGAGGGAGCAGCACTGGCCACCTGGCATCCGATCCTCGCCGCCGACGAACCCGAACCGGGCCGGTGGCGCCTGATCGATTCGACGGGCCGCGAGTACGGTCGCGTGACGATCGTCCGCGTCGACGGCGACGTCCGATATCGCGCCGAGTTCGAGGGCCGGCTGCTCGGCTGGGCGACCACCTTGCGCGGCGCGTGCGAACGCGTGCACCTCGCCTTCGTCCGCTCGCACGGGCCGGGGGAGTGGCAGGGCTACCCGGATTTCTCGCACGCCGGGAGGTGATCCGGGCTGCACGAGTCGTGAGGAAATATCGAGACCTTTGACGACTTTCACAGGAAACCGGCACGACCCGTGGAGGAAGTGCATGCAGACTGGCCGCTTCGCCCCGGCGACCCCCCATCTGACTGCACCGAGACGACAGGAACCTCGACGCGCGAGGCACAGCACGCGCGCCGACACGTGAAATCTATGCGCAACGAGACCACATCCCCCATCGCCCCCCAGACCCCCACCCCCGAGGACCTCGAATCGACGCGCTCGCGCGTCCGGAGCGTGCGGCGGAGCCGCCGGGCGCTCCTCGCCTCCGGCGCCGTCGTGGCCGTGGGCGCCCTCGTCGGATCGGGCTTCGCGCTCCAGACGGCCGTCGCCGACGAGAACGCCCGCATCGCCGAGACGACCGCGCTCGCCGAGGCGCACAACCGCGGCGTCGAGCAACTCGACGCGCACGGCGGCATCCTCGAGGCGCAGGCCGTGAAGTCCGCCGAGGACACGCTCACGGTCGCGGGCGACACGCTCGCCGCGGCCGAGGGCAAGGCGGATGCCGCCGAGCTCGCCTCGACCGTCGCGACGCTCGAGGACTACACCTACCTCGCGCCCGAGCGCGTGTTCGAGCTCGTCGACGTCGCCGCCGCGCACGCCGACGAGGTCAAGGCCGAGATCGCGGCGTTCGACAAGGCCGCTGCCGAGAAGGCCGCCGCGGCGAAGGCCGCCGCCGAGAAGGCCGCTGCCGAGAAGGCCGCCGCCGAAGCCGCCGAATCGGCGGAGTCGGCCACGCCCTCGTACCCGTCCGGTCCCGCCAACCCGAGCGGCGCGCAGGCGATCGCACGCGACCTGATGTCGTCGATGTACGGCTGGGGCGGCGACCAGTTCGGCTGCCTCGTCGATCTCTGGAACAAGGAGTCGGGCTGGAACGTCTACGCGACCAACCCCTCGAGCGGCGCCTACGGCATCCCGCAGGCCCTTCCCGGCAGCAAGATGAGCACCGCCGGCGCCGACTGGCAGACCAGCGCCGCCACGCAGATCAAGTGGGGCCTCGGCTACATCTCCGGTCGCTACGGCACCCCGTGCGGCGCGTGGTCGCACTCGGTGTCGGTCGGCTGGTACTGACCCCCCGGCTCATCCGGTCGCGGTCGGCCCCTCGAACGCCGACAGCCACCGGATGAGCACCTTCTCGAGCACCGCCCGCTCGTCCGCGTCGATCGCGGCGAGCAGGCGGTGCTCGTTCGCCATGTGCGCGGTCATGCACTCGTCGATGAGCTCGCGTCCGGCGGCGGTCAGCGCGATGACGCGGCCGCGCCCGTCGGTGTCGCTCACGCGTCGCGTCACCAGGCCGCGCTGCTCGAGCCGGTCGATGCGCTTGGTCATCGCGCCGCTCGTGACCATCGTCGAGGCGGCCAGGTCGCCCGGCGTGCGCTCGTAGGGCGCGCCGACGCGCCGCAGGGTCGCGAGCACGTCGAACTCGCCCTCGGCCAGGCCGAAGCGCGTGTAGACCGTCACCAGCTCGTCCGTGAGGGCGTTGCCGAGCCGGTGCAACCGGCCGATGACGCCCTGCGGCGAGACGTCGAGGTCGGGCCGTTCGCGGCGCCACTCGGACATGATGCGGGCCACGTGGTCGACCGGGGCGCCCGTCGGTGAGGTCATGGTCCGATCTTATCTTCCAAGGAAGCTATACTGTCTTCCATGGAAGTTATCTGGCGCCGGGCGCTCCTCACCGTGATCGCCCCCGTGGCCTGGGGCAGCACCTACTTCGTGACCCGGGAGCTGCTGCCCGCCGACGTGCCGCTCTGGGGCGCCGTCCTGCGGGCCCTGCCGGCCGGGCTCGTCCTGCTGGCCCTTCGACCCCGGATGCCTCGGGGGGCGTGGTGGTGGCGATCCGTCGTGCTCGGCACGCTCAACGTGGGCGTCTTCTTCGCGTTGATCTACCTGGTGGCGCAGCTGCTCCCGACGAGCCTCGCGTCGACCGTCATGGCCGTCTCGCCCGTGGTCATGATGCTCCTGGCGTGGATCCTCGCGGGGGAGCGCCTGCGCGCCGTCCCGCTGGTCGGCGCAGGACTCGGCCTGGTCGGGGTCGTGCTGCTCCTGGCGACGGATGCCGCTCCGGTGGACCCGCTCGGCGTGGCGGCATCCGTCGCGGCCATGCTGCTGTCGTCGTTCGGATACGTCCTCGCCAGGCGGTGGCGCGACGGTACGGACGTGCTCGCCGTCACGTCATGGCAGCTCATCGCCGGCGGGCTCATGCTCGTTCCCGGGGCCCTGCTCGTCGAAGGCGCGCCCCCTGCACTCGGACCCGCCGAGGCGGCCGGGTTCGCCTACGTCGGGGTCATCGCCACGGCGGTCGCGTTCGTCGCCTGGTTCGGCGGACTCGCGCACCTGCCGGCGGGCACCGTGGGCCTCATCGGCCTGCTCAACCCCGTCACGGGCGTGCTCCTCGGCGTCCTCATCGCCGGCGAGGCGCTCGGCGCCTGGCAGTCGGTCGGACTCGCCCTCGTCCTCGTCGGGGTCCTCCTCGGCCAACCGGTCGCGGCGCGGATCCTCGCGCGCGCACGGCAGCCGCACCGACCGGGTCGGCCCCTCCCCGGCGTGACGGGTGCCGTCCGGACCCCCACCGCGTCGATCGCGACGCGCTGAACGACGGGGACCGAAGTCCCGCGGCACCGCGTCCTGCGGTGCTAGCGTCCGGCGCAGGGAGGTCGGCGCCGCTGAACGCTCCGGCGCACCGCGACGATCGGGGGATGCATGCTGCGCGACTGGTGGCACCGGCGAGCAGGCGGCTCCTCGCGACCGGTCGAGGACGACCCCTCCGCCGGGGCCGCGGCCCCGCAGTCCGCGCTGCCGCGTGCGACGGTCATCCTGCTGGGCCTCGCCTCGGCGGCGGTCGTGGTGTTCGGACTGTCTGCGGCTCGCGGGGTCGTCGCGCCCGTCCTGCTCGCGCTCGTCCTCACCATCTGCGTGCACCCCGTCCGGCGGGGCCTCGAGCGCCGGGGCGTCCCGCGCGGTCTCGCGACCGGAAGCGCCATCGTCGCCGTCTTCGCGCTGCTCAGCGGCTTCTTCGCGGCACTGTTCATCGCGCTCGCCCAGTTCACGGCGCTCCTGCCGCAGTTCGCCGACGAGATCGAGGCCGGGGTGCAGCGCCTCTCCGCAGGCCTCGAGGCGATCGGCTTCGACGCGAGGCAGGCGGAGACGATCGTGGGGGGACTGGAGCCGTCGCGCGCGATCGAGATCGCGACCGGCTTCCTCGGCGGTGTCACGGGCATCGTGTTCTCGCTGGTCATCGTCCTGACGCTGCTCATCCTGATGGCCATGGACGCGACCTACGGACCGGCGATCCTGCGCCAGCTCGAACCGAGGCGGCCGGCGCTCGTCGTCGCCCTCACGGGATTCACCGCCAACGTGCGGCGGTACATGGTGATGACGACCGCCCTCGGCATCACGCAGGGCGTGATCAACTGGCTCGCGCTGCTCCTCCTGCAGGTTCCCGGCGCGCTGCTCTGGGGCCTGCTGTCGTTCATCTGCAGCTTCATCCCGAACGTCGGCTACTTCATCGCGATCATCCCGCCGATCGTCTTCGGCCTGCTCGCGGGCGGGTGGCCGACCGTCGTCGCCGTCATCGTGGTGTACGCGGTGGTGAATGCCGTGGTCCAGTCGATCATCCAGCCCAAGGTCGTCGGCGGCGCCGTCCGGCTGAGCGAGACCATCACGTTCGTCTCGGTGCTGTTCTGGGCGCTCGTGCTCGGACCGGTGGGCGCGATCCTCGCAGTGCCGCTCACGCTCCTCGCGCGCGCGGTGCTCATCGACGCCGATCCCTCGGTGCGGTGGTGGCGACCGGCGACCGGCGACGTCCGGGAGACCAAGGCGATCGCCACGGCGATGACCGCCGAGGCGCGCGCGCAGAACCACGCGAAACGCGCCGCGCGCGCTGAACGACGTCGCGCGAAGTGAGGCGCGCCGGGCGGCCGCCCGCGCGAGGCCGGCCGACGCGATGCCGCGGTGTCGATCCCGGGCCGGGCGGCGTGGGTAGCCTGACGGGATGAGCGAGCGCACCGAGCCGGCCGTCGAGCCCGCCCCCGGCGGCATCCGGGCCGGGATCACCCGCCTGACGGAGTGGGCGATGAGCACGAAGCCCGTCCGCGCCTTCCTCCGCTACCAGGAGGAGCACGGCCCTGCCCTGGCCGACTCGGTGACCTACCGCACGCTCTTCTCGGTGTTCGCGGGCGTCTACCTCGGCTTCGCGATCGCCGGGATCTGGCTGGCCGGGAACCGAGACGCGATCGACGCGCTCGTCGCGACAGTGGGCACCGTCATCCCGGGCCTCGTCGGCGAGGGCGCCGTGATCGATCCCGACGACATCGTGCAGCCGCTGACCCTGAGCATCACCGGGGCCTTCGCGCTCGTCGCCGTCCTCGGCGCGGCCATCGGCGCGATCTCGTCGCTCGACGTGGCGCTGCGCGCGCTCACCGGACGTCCCGACCCCGGCCGCTTCTTCGTCTGGACGCTCCTGCGCAACCTCGCGATCGCGATCGCCTTCGGCCTGCTCCTCGCGGTGGCCGCGGTGATCACGGTCGTCGGCACGGGCGCGCTCGGCACCGCGCTCGCCTGGCTCGGCCTCCCGGTCGGCGACGCGTTCCTCGACACCGGCTCGCGGACGCTCACGATCCTCGTGACCTTCGTGATCGACACGGTGGTGATCGCCGGGCTGTTCCGGATCCTGTCCGGCCTCCGCCCTCGAGCCCGGACCCTGTGGGTCGGCGCACTCATCGGCGGCGCGGGCCTGACCGTGCTCCAGGTGCTCTCCGGGCTCTTCGTGGGCGGCGCCGCGAACAACCCGCTGCTGGCCTCGTTCGGCTCGCTGATCGCGCTGCTGATCTGGCTCAACCTCTCGAGCCAGGTGGTGCTGCTCGCGAGCGCGTACATCGTCACCGGGGTCGATGACGAGACCGACCGGGTCGCGGCCCGCTACGGGGCGGCGTCGCCCGCATTGCGCCGGCTCAAGCGCGCCGAGCGACGCGCCGCGGATGCAGCCGCCGAGGTGGCGGCGGCCCGCGACGCCCTGCCGGGCGTGCACGATCCCGGCGCGCACGCCCGGCAGCGCAGCTCCTGACGCCGGGGACTCAGATCCCGTCGCGACGACGGTCGGCGTCGAAGTCGGTGTCGGTGTACTCGCCCTCGTCCTCGACGATGACGGTGTCGGTCCGCTCGACGATGACGGCGTCCTCGTCGCCGCTCCAGTCGCCGTCGTTCACGTCGGCGTCGTCCTTCGGGAGCACCGCGTCGGCGGGCAGCTCGGAGTCGGTGTACTCGCCCTCGAGCGGCTCCTCGGATCGGATCTCGGCCATGCTCACTCCGTTTCGTCGCGACCGTTGCTCCGCGGGGCGCGGCGGCCGTCACGGCACACGCTAGGCACCGGGCGCCGACGCGTCCACCGGATTGACGCTGGGGCGCGACCCGAGTAGAGCCGCGACCGACGGCCTCGACGGCCTCGACGGCCTCGACGGCCTCGACGGCCTCGACGGCCGGGAGACGGCGGTCCGCGACCCCTCGACGCGGGCGGTGCCCGGGGTTAGGCTCCCCGCATGTGCAGGAACATCCATCCCCTCCACAACTTCGAACCGGCCGCCACGAGCGACGAGGTCCGGGCCGCCGCGCTGCAGTACGTCCGCAAGGTGAGCGGCTCGACGCATCCGTCGCGGGCCAACCAGGCGGCGTTCGACGAGGCCGTGGAGGCCGTCGCGCACGCCACGCAGCACCTGCTCGACCACCTCGTGACCTCGGCGCCGCCCAAGGACCGCGAGATCGAGGCGGCGAAGGCCCGCGCACGGGCCGCCAAGCGCTACGCCACGGCGAGCGCCTGAGCCCGACCGTCGGCGGCGAGGGGTAGCGTCGAGCCCATGGCCGGCGACGCGGTGACCCTGCACATCCCCGGACCGGGCGGCGAGCGAGCCGTCCGGATCTCGAGTCCGGCGCGCGTGCTCTGGCCCGGTCCCGGCATCACCAAGCTCGAGCTCGCCGAGTACCTCGTCGCGGTCGGGCCGGCCTTCGTCGAGGCCAACGGCGCCCGGCCGGTCTCGCTCGAGCGGTTCCCGGAGGGGATCGAGGGCGAGCGGTTCTTCTCCAAGAACCCGCCGCGCGGCGTTCCCGAGTGGATGCGCGACGTGACGGTCGCCTACCCCAGCGGGCGACGGCATCCGCAGCTCGTCGTCGACGAGCCCGCCGGCGCCGTCTGGGCCGCGCAGATGAACACCGTCGTCTTCCACCCGTGGGCCTCCCGCGCCGACGCGACCGACCTGCCCGACCAGCTCCGGGTCGACCTCGACCCGCAGCCCGGAACGGGGTTCGCCGAGGCGGTGCCCGCGGCGCTCGCGATGCGCGACCTCCTCGCCGAGGTCGGGCTCACCGGGTTCGTGAAGACCTCCGGCAATCGCGGCATCCACGTGTTCGCGCCCATCGTCGCCGAGCACGAGTTCCTCGACGTGCGGCACGCCGTCATCGCGCTCGCGCGCGAGCTCGAGCGACGCATGCCCGAGGCCGTCACCACGGCGTGGTGGAAGGAGGAGCGCGGCGAGCGCATCTTCCTCGACTTCAACCAGGCGAACCGCGACCGGACGATGGCGGGCGCCTACAGCCCGAGGCCGCTGGCGAACGCGGCCGTGTCCTGCCCGCTCGAATGGGACGAGCTCGAGTCGACCGACCCCGCGGAGCACACCGTCCGCACCGTCCCGGCCCGCCTCGCGGAGCGGGGCGACCCGTGGGCGGGCATGCACGACGCGCCCGGCCGGATCGACGTCCTGCTGGAGTGGTGGCAGCGCGACCTCGACGACGGGCTCGCCGAGCTGCCCTTCCCTCCCGACTTCCCGAAGATGCCGGGGGAGCCCACGCGCGTGCAGCCGAGCCGTGCGCGGCGCGACGACGCCGACTCCGACTGACCGCCTCGCACCGGCGACCCGGGAGCGGCGGCGCTCGCTCCCGGTCCGTCCCCGGTCAGACGTGCCTGGGCGTCGTCCGCGTGTGCGGCACGCCGTGGACCGTCCGGTGGAGGCGCTCCATGCGCGCGTCCAGCTCGGCGGCCGTCCGCGCGGCATCCGTCAGCTGCTCGACCAGCTCGCCCGGCACGCGCCGGTCGTACTTGTAGTAGATCTTGTGCTCGAGGCTCGCCCAGAAGTCCATCGCGATCGTGCGGATCTGCACCTCGACGGCGACCGGATGCTCGCCGCTCGAGAGGAACACCGGCACCTCGACGATGAGGTGCAGGCTCTGGTACCCGTTCTCCTTCGGCCGGGCGATGTAGTCCTTCACCTCGAGGACGTGCACGTCGGCCTGCGCGGTGAGCAGCTCCGCGAGCCGGTACGCGTCCGACACGAAGCTGCACGTCACGCGGACCCCGGCGATGTCGGTGATCGTCTCGCGGATCCCGTCGAACGTCGGCTCGACGCCCTTCCGCCGCATCTTGTCCACCACGCCGTCGATGGACTTCAGGCGGCTCGAGATGTGCTCGATGGGGTTGTAGGCGTGCGCCTGGCTGAACTCCTCGCGCAGGATCGACAGCTTCGTGATGACCTCGTCCATGCCGAACTTGTACCGCTGCATGAACCGCTCGGTCTCGTCGCGGAGCGCCCGCATCTCCTCGAGCGTGCTGCCGTCGAGGGCGTCCAGCGAGCGCTGCGCCCGTGCGGTGAGCATGGGGGTCGAGGGGCGGCGGGTGGTCGGGTCTCCGTCGAGCGGCGTCACGGATGCCACGCTACGGTGCCGAGCTTCGGGTTCCCTCTCAACGGCGTCCGGGTCGCCCGGAGGTCAGGCGAGTGCATCGACGTAGCGCCAGCGGTCGTCGCGGACGAACCGGCTGACCTCGCGCTGGGCGCCGCGCTCGCCGTCGACGTCGTACCGTGCGACGAACTCCACGACGCCCTCGCGGTCGAGTGGACCGCCGCGCTCGGTGCGCACGATCTCGAGCGAACGCCACCTGATCGCCGGGTCGGGCTCCAGGGTGCGCGGCCGGGTCGACGGATGCCACGTGGCGAGGAGGTACGCCGCGTCGCGCACCGCGAAGGCCGTGTAGCGCGAGCGCATGAGCTGCACCGCGGTGGGCGCGAGGGACTCGCCGGCGAGGTAGGGCCGGCAGCAGTCGCCGAAGGGCGCTCCGCTTCGGCAGGGACAGGGCGCGGCGGCGTCCGGGAGGGCGGGGACGGTCGGATCCGGCACACGTCCAGTGTGCCGCACGGGCGGGCATGGGCGCGCTCGCGCGGATGGTCATGGGATGCCCAGCCGAAATCGAGGATTCGTCCAGTCTGATGCGGAAGGGTGGGGGACTTGTGCGCCCGGGCCCGTGACGGCCCGGGCGATGCCATGCCCCTGCTCGGAGGGCCCCCGACCTCTGTGATCCGAGCGCCCCCCACCTATGCGCAACGAGACCCAGCAGATCGAGACCAGCACGACCCCGACCCCCTTCGCCACCCCCGCCGCCACGCGCCGTGCCGCCCGCCGTCGCCGCATCGGCCGCCGCCGGTTCGTCGCCGGTGGCGCCGTGCTCGCCGTCGGCCTCGTCGCCGGCACCGGCTTCACCATGCAGTCCGCGCTCGCCCAGCAGGAGCGCGTGCAGGCCACCGCCGCCATCACCGACGCGGCCGCGCGCGACACCCTCCAGCTCGGCGCGTACGCCGGCATCGCGGAGGCGAAGACGCACGCCCTGGCCGAGGACACGCTCGAGCTCGCGGAGGACACCCTCGCCGAGGTCGAGGGCAAGGTCGATGCGGAGCCGCTCGCGGCATCCGTCGCCTCGCTCGGCGACTACGAGGCGCTCCCGCTCGACGAGGTGCGCGAGCTCACCACCGAGACCGAGGCGCGCATCGCCGAGGCGATGAAGGCTGCGGAGGCCAAGGACCGCGAGGCCGCCGAGCGCGCCGCGGCGGCCGCGGCGGCCGCGCGTGCGAACACCCCCGAGGGTGCGAAGCAGTCCGCGCGCGAGATCATGGCGTCGCAGTACGGCTGGGGTGCCGACCAGTTCCAGTGCCTCGACTCGCTCTGGACCAAGGAGTCCGGATGGAACTACCAGGCCGTGAACCCGTCGAGCGGCGCCTACGGCATCGTGCAGGCGTGGCCGGCCGACAAGCTCGCCACCGCCGGCGCGGACTGGCGCACCAACGCGGCGACCCAGATCAAGTGGGGCCTGCAGTACATCTCGGCGAGCTACGGCTCGCCCTGCGCGGCCTGGGGTCACTCGCAGGCCATGAACTGGTACTGAGACCCGGACGCCCGACGGGCAGCCACGGCCGCGCGGGAGCGATCCCGCGCGGCCGTCTCACGCCGTGCGCGGGTCGAGCAGGCTGCGGCGCTCCGGATGCCGGTCGAACCACTGCTCGACGTACCAGCAGCTGGGCACGATCCGCCGTCCGCTGTGGCGCTCGACGTCGTCGACCGCGAACTGCGTGAGCTCGGCGGCGAGTCCGGCGCCGCGATAGGGCGGATTGGTGAACGTGCGCACGAACGCGACGGCATCGCCGAGCTCGCGGTAGTCGAGCACGCTCGCGATCACGCCGTCGACGCGGACGATGTAGCGTCGCAGGTCCGGTTCGTGGGCGAAGTCCTTCGTCACGGTCTCAGGTTACGCCGGATGCGGGTGGGCGTCACCGACCCCGCAGGCGGTCGAGGTCGCGCCGTTCCCGCTTCGTCGGCCGGCCGCTGCCGCGATCGCGGACCGGCACGGCGGGAACCGCCTCGCGCGGGGGAGGAGGCGGCGTGCGGTCCTCGGCGGCCGTGGCGGCGACCTCGGCGGACACGCGCTTCACGAGAGGACGGCGCACGATGAGCACGCGGTCGAAGCCGTGCAGTCGCACGCGCACCTCGTCGCCCGGCCGCACGGGCAGGGCCGCCTTCGCCCGTTCCCCGTTCACGCGGACGTGTCCGGCCCGGCAGGCGGACGTCGCCGCCGAGCGCGTCTTGCACACGCGCACGGCCCACAACCACGCGTCCACGCGCGCCGACTCGAGGTCCGCCATCATGCCAGCCTACGCACGAGGTCAGCGGACCAGCGCCCACCAGATCATGAGGAGCGTCACGGCGAAGCCGACCGCGTAGTTGATGAGGATGAAGTGGCGCCAACCGCGGTTGGAATCGCCCGACGCGGCATCCGTCACCGAACGGTACGGCCAGGCCGCCCAGAGGTAGGGCAGCACGAGCAGCCCCGCCAGCGGCCCGGGCCATTCGGTTGCGAGCATCAGGAGACCGGCCGCCATCCAGAAGGCGAGCGCCAGCCGGACCGTCGCGGCGGCACCGAACGCGGTCGCGATCGACGCGATGCCCGCCTCGCGGTCAGGGACCACGTCCTGCACGGCGCCGAACGCATGGCTGGCGATGCCCCAGAGGAAGAAGGCCGCGAGGAGCGCGACGAGCGGCCACGTGAACTCGGCGCCGGCGACCGCGAGCCCGTAGACGGCCGGGCTCACGAAGTGCGTGCTCGACGTGACCGAGTCCAGGAACGGCCGCTCCTTGAACCGCAGGCCGGGCACGGAGTAGGCGAAGACCGCGAACAGGCTCACCGCGAGCACCGCCCACGACGATGGGTGCGACGTGCCCGCGAGCCACAGCATGGCGACGAGCAGGGGTGCCGCCGTGATCACGCCCGCCCACACCACCGCCCGGTGCAGCCCCGGGTCGAGCAGCGCGCCCTCGGCACCGCCCTTGCGCGGGTTGCGCAGGTCGGACTCGTAGTCGAACACGTCGTTCACGCCGTACATCAGCAGGTTGTACGGCACGAGGAAGAAGAGCGTGCCGACGACGAGCAGCGCGTCGACCGCACCGGTCGTGAGCAGGTAAACCGAGGCGAAGGGGAACGCGGTGTTGATCCAGCTGACGGGCCGCGACGAGAGCACGACCTGGCCGATCGCGTGGCGCGTGCCGCGCGCGGTGCGCGTCGCCTCCATGCCGGTCATCCTCGTCCCTCCGTGTGCTCGATGCCGTCGCCGGCCGCGGCCGGCGCGGAACGCCCGGGCCACCGGCGGACCGCGACCCGCCACGCGGCCGGCAGCAGGAGCACGCCCGCGATCGGATAGAGGAAGTCCTCGATCGGCGCGAGCCCGATGGTGACGCCCGAGCGTTGTCCGTCATCGTACGCGACGATCCCGGTGCCGATGATGACGGAGTCGAACACGGCCGTGAGCACGACGAGCGCGGCGGCGGCCACGAGGGTCGCGATGCGGCGGCGTCGGGCCGCGCGGAGCTCGCGTGGGCGCCACGCCCAGGCCGCGAGCACCGCCACGAGGAGGAACGGCAGGCTCATCAGCGCGTACGTCATCGCGCCGCTCCCGACGGGGGTCCCGCGTCGGCGACGGATGCCGCGGCGCGGTCGTCCCTCGCCTGCAGCATCCGCTCGACCCCCAGGACCAGCACGAGGGTCAGGTAGCAGAGGAAGAAGAGGAACACGGGCTCCTCGAGCGGCAGCTCGGGCGCGAGCTCGATGCCCGTCACGATGCTCGAGTCGCCGCGGAAGAACACGCCCAGCACGATCCCGGCGGCATCCCACAGCAGGAAGAAGGCGAGGCCGACGCCGATCGTCACGGCCGCCGCGATCGGCGCCCGCCAGAACACCAGCCGCCAGCGCGCGTCGATGAGGGCCATGCAGCCGATCACGACGAGCAGTCCCGCCAGGTAGGCGAATGCCGTCATGCGAGCGTCGCGCCCGGCCCGGCCGACTCGAGGGCGTCGGATGCCGCGGGCTCGGCGATCGGGCCCGCGGAACGATCGCCGCGCACCCGCTTCAGTACGTTCTCGGCGCTGATGAGGCACATCGGCAGGCCGATGCCCGGCACCGACGACCCGCCCGCATAGTAGAGGCCCTCGACACGTCGCGACGCGTTCGTGCCGCGGAGGAACGCGCTCTGCCGGAGCGTGTGCGCCGGTCCCAGCGCGCCGCCCTGCCACGAGTTGAGGTCGTCGGCGAAGTCGGCCGGGCCGATGGTGCGCCGCACGACGGTGCGCTCGGCGAGGTCGGGCACCCCGGCGACCTCGGCGATGCGGGCGATCGCCCGGTCGGCCGTCTCCTCGACGAGGCGGTCGCCCGCGCCGTCGAGCCCGCCGCTTCCGATCGCGACGTCGGCGGGAACGGGGATGAGGATGAACAGGTTGGTGTCGCCCTCGGGTGCGACGGTCGGATCGGTCGCGCTCGGCTTGCACACGTAGAACGACGCCGGGTCCGGCACGTGCGGGTCCGACCCGAAGATCGCCCCGAAGTTGCGCTTCCAGTCCTCGGTGAAGAACAGGGTGTGGTGCGTCAGGCCGGGCACCTCGCCGCGGACGCCGAGGAGCGCGAGCACGGCCCCCGGCCCGGACGTGCGCCGCCGCCACCACGACTCGGGATAGGTCTGCGCCTGGCGGGGCAGCAGCTCGGTCTCGGTGTGGTGCAGGTCGGCCGCCGACACGACGCGATGGGCCGGTGCGACGACGGTGCGCCCCGATGCGTCGCGGAAGCGTGCGCCGGCGACCGCGGGCTTCGCGTCGCCGGAGAGCTCGATCGACTCCACCCGGGCGCCCGTCACGATCTCGACTCCCGCAGCGCGGGCGACCGCCGCGATCCGGTCGATCAGCTCGGCGAACCCGCCCTGCGGGTAGAACACGCCCTGCTGGAGGTCCATGTGGCTCATCAGGTGGTACATCGCCGGAGTGGCATCCGGCGACGACCCGAGGAACACCGCGGGGTACCCGAGGACCTGCCGCAGCCGGCGGTCGCGCACCGCCTGGCCGGCGAAGCGGTCGAGCGGGGTCATGAGCAGCTTGGCCAGCCGCCCCGACTGCCGGAGCACCTCGCCGGTGAGCAGTTCGCGCGGGTCGTCGAAGTTGGTGTAGAGGAATCGGCGACGCGCGATGTCGTAGGCCGATTCCGCCGAGTCGAGGTAGTGCTCGAGCGCGCGCCCGGCGCCCGGCTCGATCGACTCGAACAGGGCGACGTTCTCGGCCCGGGTGGGACGGATGTCGACGGGGTCGGCGAACCCCTCGGCGTACACGCGGTAGCCCGGATCGAGGCGGACGAGGTCGAGCTCCTCTGCGGCGCTCGTGCCGAACAGGCGGAAGAAGTGGTCGAACACCTCGGGCATGAGGTACCACGACGGCCCCGTGTCGAACCGGAACCCGTGCCGTTCCCACCGGCCGGCCCGCCCGCCCAGCTCGTCGCGAGCCTCCAGGAGGGTGACGCGGTGCCCGTCACGTGCCAGCAGCGCGGAGGTCGCCAGCCCGGCGATGCCTCCGCCGATCACCACGATGCGCTCGGATGCGCCGATCATCGCCTGTTCCCTCCCGTGCCCAGTGCGGACCGGACCGCGATGGCGAGCTTCTCGCCGTCGGGCACGCGGATCCGCGTCGCCATGATGTCGGATGCCGGGGTCGACCGGCAGCGTGCCGTCAGGCTCGCGAAGAGCCCGTGCGCGGCGGCGACCGCGGACCGTGCGCGTCGCGGCAGCTCCGGCAACGCGTTCCGCGCGATGTCGAGGTCGCGGTCGATGTCGTCGAGGATGACGGTCTTGTCCTCCTCGGTGAACGCCTCCGGGTCGACGCCCGGGAAGTAGTTCCGTCCGAGCGTGCGCCAGTCCACGGCCAGGTCGCGGAGGAAGTTGATCTTCTGGAACGCCGCGCCGAGGTGCACGGCACCGCGCTCGAGTCGTGCGCGTCGCGCGTCGTCGACCGGTTCGTCGACGAGGAATGCGGCGAGGCACATGAGCCCCACGACTTCGGCCGAGCCGTGGATGTACGGTGCGATCTCGTCCGGCGCGAATTGCGCCGGATCGAGGTCGCGCCGCATCGAGGCGAAGAACGGCCGGGTGAGCTCGACGCCGAAGCCGGTCTCGCGCGCCACCTTCGCGAAGGCGTGGACGACGAGGTTCGCCGAGTAGCCGCGGTCCATCGCGCGTTCGGTGTCGGCCTCCAGCCCGTCGAGCACCTCGTGGAGCTCCTCGAGCGTCAGGCCCGCCTCGGCCGCGGCGCCGTCGACGATCTCGTCGGCGATGCGCACGAGCGCGTACACCGAGCGGATGCGGCGACGCGTGTCGGCGTCGAGCAGCCTGGCCGCCGCGCCGAACGAGGTCGAGTAGCGGGCGATGACGGTCGCCGAACCGGCCTCCGCGGCATCCGTGTACCGCTCGAGCAGGCCCATGTCGGAGCGCCGGCTCATCGCACGCGCTCCATCGCGCGCTGCGCGAAGTCGCCGAGCTCGGAGCGGAGCTCGACCGGCAGGTCGGCGGTGTCCAGCTCGTAGCGCGCCAAGGTGACGTGCTCCTCGGCGAGCGCGGTCGCGGCCTCGCGGGCGCCGCATTCGAGCAGCGCGGCGCGGAGCTCCGCCGCGGCCGCCTCGTCGAGTGTCGGGTCGCCGAGCCGCTCGGCGATGCGCGGCCAGGCGGCGGTGGTGGCCGCGTGCGCGATGAGCGCGGTGCGCTTGCCCTCGCGCAGGTCGGCCGAGGCCGACTTGCCGGTGACGGACGGGTCGCCGAACACGCCGAGGACGTCGTCGGTGATCTGGAAGGCCACGCCGACGAGGCGTCCGAAGCGGCAGAGGGCGGACACGACGTCGGGCCCGGCGCCCGCGAGCACCGCACCGGCGGCGAGGGGCGCCTCGAAGGAGTAGACCGCGGTCTTCTGCTCGAGCGTCGCGAGGACGGCCTCGATGGCCGGAGTCGTGCCTCGCAGCGAGCCCGTGACGTCGGCGAGCTCGCCCGCGGCCGAGATGAACACGGCGCGATCGAGGATGTCGAGGAGCGACTCCCGGCGGTCGGACGGGATCGGCAGCATCGCGATCTCGCGGTGGGCCCGGCTCAGGGCGAGGTCGCCGGCGAGCACCGCCGCTGTCTCGGCCCAGACGCCGCTCGCGTGCTCGTCCGCGCCGTGCTCGAGCGCGCGGGCCCGGAACCGGCCGGCCACGTTCGGCGCGCCGCGTCGGATGGTGTCTCGGTCGATGAGGTCGTCGTGGATGAGGAACGCCGTGTGGAGCAGTTCGAAGGCGAGCGCCACCCGCGTCGCGATCGCGCGGTCCGCGCCGCCGAACCCGCGGTACGCCGACCACACCAGTCGAGGGCGCACGCGCTTGCCGCCCGTGCTCTGCTGCTCGATGGACTCCCACAGCGCCGCGTAGTGCGCGCCGTAGGCGCCCGCGCGGTCGCGGGCCTCGGCGAAGAACGTGCGGAGTTGGTCGTCGATGGCGGAGTCGAGCAGTTCAGGCACGGAAGAGCTCCAGTTCGCGGGCCTGGAGGACGAGCCAGGGGCTGAACGCCCAGGGCGCCGCGGCCACGGCCGTCGCGAGCGAGCGCGGGTCGACCCAGCGGTACTCCGCCACCTCGCGGGGGTTGGGGTCGGGTTCGCCGCTCGTCGTGGCGACGTACACCGGGCACACCTCGTTCTCGACGATGCCGCTGGCGTCGGTCGCCCGGTACCGGAAGAGGGGCAGCGCGAGGTCGACCGAGTCGATCTCGAGCCCGAGCTCGAAGTCCGCGCGCCGGTGGACCGCGTGCAGGAGGGGCTCGGCCGGCTTGGGGTGGCCGCAGAAGGAGTTGGTCCACACGCCCGGCCAGGTCTGCTTGGCGATCGCGCGACGCGTGATGAGCACCTCGCCGATCGGGTTGACCACATGGCAGGAGAACGCGAGGTGGAGTGCGGTGTCGGGCCCGTGCACGGCGCTCTTCGGCGCACGGCCGATCGGCGTGCCCGACTCGTCGAGGAGCACCACCTCGTCTTCGACGGTCTCGGTCGTCTGCGGCATGCGTGCCTCCTCCTCGCTGCGGGCGATGTGCGCGGACCCGTGCGGATCGTGGGATCGAAGCTAGCAGTGGCCCGATCCTCCCGGAACAACCGAAAGTTGGACCAACCGAGACGGGCCCGCCCGGTTCGGGCATGCTGGAGGAATGACGGGCGAGAGCGGCGACGGATGGGTGCACGGGCCCGACGGCGCCCGCTACTGGGGCCGGTTCGGCGCCGCCGGGCTGCTGCTCGTCGACCCGGAGGGCGCCGTCCTGCTCCAGCACCGCGCCGCGTGGAGCCACTTCGGCGGAACGTGGGGCATCCCCGGGGGCGCTCGGCACGTGGGGGAGTCGGCCTTCGACGCGGCCGTGCGCGAGGCGACCGAGGAGACGGGTCTTCCCCCGGGCCTGGTCGTGCACCGGTTCGAGAGCGTGCTCGACCTCGGCTTCTGGTCGTACACGACGGTCGTGGCCGACGCGGTGCAGCGCTTCGAGCCCCGGATGACGGACCCCGAGAGCATCGCCCTGAGGTGGACCCCCATCGACGACGTCGAGCTCCTCCCGCTGCATCCGCGATTCGCCGAGGCCTGGCCGGCGTTGCGGGCACGCGTGCGACCGGGTGGCGATCGCTAGGATCGAGACGTGGCGGGACGGAGCGTGGGGGCGCAGGTCTGGACGATACCCAACGTCCTCTCGATGCTGCGGCTGCTCCTGGTGCCCGTGTTCCTCGTCCTCGTCGTCCGCGGCGCCTACGTGGCCGCGCTCGTCGTCCTGGTCGTCGCGAGCCTCTCCGACCTGCTCGACGGCTACCTCGCGCGGCGGTTCGACCAGGTCACGCGCCTCGGGCAGCTCCTCGATCCCGCCGCCGACCGCCTCTACATCTTCGCCGCGCTCGTCGGCCTCGCGGCGAACGGCCTCGTGCCCTGGTGGATCGTCGTGGTCATCGTCGCCCGCGACGTCATGCTCCTCGTGCTCGGCGTCGTGCTGGCGAACCACGGCTACGGGCCGCTCCCCGTGCACCAGCTCGGCAAGGCGGCGACCTTCGCGCTGTTCTTCGGCGTCCCCGTGATCATGCTCGGGCTGGCGTTCCCGGCCGCGCAGCCGGTCAGCGAACCGCTCGGCTGGGCGGTGACGCTCTGGGGTGCGTTCCTCTACTGGTGGGCGGGCGTCATCTACGCCATCGAGACGGTGCGGGTGGTGCGGATCCCGCGTGCATCCGGGCCCGCCGCATCCGATACGCTGGAGCAGGGAGGTTAGCGGTGGCGGATTCCGACATGACCCAGGCCGGTGCGAACGGTGAGGAGCGGGAGCCCTCGACCGCGACCTCGGCGCACGAGCTCGGCGGTGCGAACGACACGACGATGGGCTTCAGCCGCGAGGCCGCAGCCCAGCTGAGTGCACTCGACGCCGACATCAGCGCGGCCGAGCAGGAGGCGATCAACGCCCTGCCGTCCGGCTCCGCGCTGCTGATCGTGCGTCGCGGGCCCAACGCCGGCGCGCGCTTCCTGCTCGACACCGACGTCACCACCGTGGGCCGGCACCCCGACGCCGACATCTTCCTCGACGACGTCACCGTCTCGCGCAAGCACGCCGAGTTCGTCCGGCACCGCACCGCGTTCGAGGTGCGCGACCTGAATTCCCTGAACGGCACCTACTTCGACGGCGTGCGCATCGAGACCGCGCTCCTGAGCGATGGCGCCGAGGTCCAGATCGGCAAGTACCGGCTCACCTTCTACGCGTCGCGTCGCGACCTCGCGCCGGCGGGCACGGGGTGACCGAGGGCGCCGCGACGCGGCGTCAGGTCCACGCCCCGCCGCTGTTCGGCATCGGTCAGGTCCTCGCGAAGCTCCAGCCGGAGTTCCCGGAGCTGACTCCCTCCAAGCTGCGCTTCCTCGAGGAGCAGGGCCTCGTCACGCCCTCGCGCACCGCGGCGGGCTACCGCAAGTTCTCGCCCGCCGACATCGAGCGACTCGGCGTCGTGCTGTCCATGCAGCGCGATCACTACCTTCCGCTCAAGGTCATCCGCGCGCACCTCGAGGCGGTCGATCGCGGTGAGACCCCGGCCCTTCCCGGTGCCGCGAGCGGCGCGACCGTCCGCGCCACCGCCAACCGCTACACGCGGGCCGAGCTCGTGCGGGCGGCCGCCGCGACGCCGAAGCTGCTCGACGACGCGATCGCCGCGTCGCTCATCCGCCCGGCCGAGGTGTACGGCGACGACTCGCTCGAACTGCTCCGCGCGCTCGCCGCGCTCCGCGGCGTCGGGATCGAGCCGCGACACCTCCGCGGGCTGCGGGGTGCGGCGGAGCGCCAGGCCGCGCTCATCGACCGTGCGATCGCGCCCGAGCGCCGCCGCGACGCGGCGGGGCGAGCCCGGAACGACGAACGCGCGGGCGAGCTCGCCGGCCACCTCGCGGCGGTGCACGCGAGCGTCCTGCGGCAGTCGCTCGGCCGTTCGTCCGACTGACGGCGACACGCCGTGACGTTCGGCCCGATGTCCTCGACTCGGGTGCCCGCCGTGGGTAGCGTGGAATCCGCGCCGCCGCGGCGCCGACGACAGTGAGGGGCGATGGGATGACCGAGCTCGATCGGAGCGAACGAGCACGCTACGACCTCGGCCTGCTCTTCACCGACGGCCTGCCGGAGCACGACGACGGCACGGGCTATCGCGGGGCGGTCGCCGCACGCGCGGCCGGCATCAGCTACCGCCAGCTCGACTACTGGGCTCGCACGCAGCTGGTCGAGCCGACGGTTCGCGGTGCGGCCGGTTCCGGATCCCAGCGGCTGTACGGATTCCGCGACATCCTCGTGCTGAAGCTCGTGAAGCGGCTGCTCGACACCGGCATCTCGCTGCAGCAGATCCGCATCGCCGTCACGCAGCTCCGCGAGGCCGGCATCGACGACCTCGCCCAGACCACGCTCATGAGCGACGGCGCGAGCGTCTACCTCTGCACCTCCGACGACGAGGTCATCGACCTCGTGAACCGCGGCCAGGGCGTGTTCGGCATCGCCGTGGGCAAGGTCCTCCGAGAGGTGGAGTCGACCCTCGTCGAGCTCGACACCCAGGCGACCGAACACGTCGACGAACTGGCCGCGCGACGCAGCCGAGCAGCGCGCAAGATCTCGTAACGCGGCGTCATCCGCCGACCGGATGCCGCGCCCGCGCGGGCACCCGTCGGAAGGCCGCGGCCGCGCTCGTCCGGCGCAGTGCGCCGCGAGGGCCGCGGCGTCCGTTCGTCAGCGCGAGGGGGAGTCGATCTCGAGGCGCTGCGGCGCGCCGCCGAACTCGCCGATCCGCGCGGTGCGGAGCACGCGCTCGAGCAGCTGGTCGAAGTGGTGCGACATCTCTTCCGCGCTCTCGCCGGGCCACATGTGCAGCGGCTTCGCCGCGCCCTGCGCCTGCTGCAGCGACGTGCGCTCGGGCAGCTGCGGGCTCAGGACGAGGGGGCCGAACATGTCGCGCAGCTCCTTGATGCGGAACTGGTGCTCGAGCGACTGGACGCGGGCGCGGTTCACGATGATGCCGAGCGGTTGCAGGCGCGGGGAGAGCCCCCGGCGGATCTCCTCGATCGCCCGGAGGGCGCGGTCGGCCGCGGCGACCGAGAAGAGGCCCGGCTCGGTGACGACCGCGACGCGGTCGCTCGCGGCCCAGGCCGTGCGCGTGAGCGCGTTCAGCGACGGTGCGCAGTCGATCAGCACGAGCTCGTAGTCGGCCTCGACGTTGGCGAGCGCCTCCTCGAGCTTCCAGATGTCTCGGATCGACGGGTGCGGGCCGTCGTAGTTGATGGCCGACGGGCTGCCGATCATGACGTCGATGGTCGACTGCGGGTTCGAACGCGCCCAGCCGCTGGGGGCGATCGCCGAGCGCACGATCTTCTCCTTCGGCGAGGCGAGCACGTCGGCGACGTTCAGGTGACCGGCGACCTGGATGTCCATGCCGGTCGAGACGTCGGACTGCGGGTCGAGGTCGACGACCAGCGTGCGCACGCCGCGGGCGAACGCCGCGGACGCCAGCCCGAGCGTGACGGTCGTCTTTCCGACGCCGCCCTTCAGGGAACTGACCGAGAGAACGTGCACGAGCGAATACGTTACCGTTACTCGCGGAGCGATACCTAAATGTTCGCTGTGCGGAGAACCCCCGTCCGGAAAGGCCTGCATGTTCGAGAAGATCCTGGTCGCCAATCGCGGTGAGATCGCCATCCGGGCGTTCCGAGCCGCCGTCGAACTCGGTGCGAAGACCGTCGCCGTCTTCCCCTACGAGGACCGCAACTCGCTCCACCGCCTGAAGGCGGACGAGGCGTACCAGATCGGCGAACCGGGCCACCCCGTCCGGGCGTACCTCGACGTGTCCGAGATCATCCGCGTGGCCAAGGAGTCCGGCGCCGACGCCATCTATCCCGGCTACGGGTTCCTCTCCGAGAACCCCGAGCTCGCCCAGGCCGCATCCGACGCCGGGATCACCTTCATCGGACCGCCCACGCGCGTGCTCGAGATGGCGGGCAACAAGGTCACCGCGAAGGAGCAGGCGATCGCGGCCGGCGTGCCGGTCCTGAAGTCGACCGACCCGTCGCGCGACGTCGACGCCCTGCTCGCGCAGGCCGCCGAGATCGGGTTCCCCATCTTCGCCAAGGCGGTCGCGGGCGGCGGCGGCCGCGGCATGCGGCGCGTCGACCGGCCGGAGGACCTCCGCGGAGCGCTCGAGGAGGCCATGCGCGAGGCCGACAGCGCGTTCGGCGACCCGACGATGTTCCTCGAGCAGGCCGTCCTGCGTCCGCGCCACATCGAGGTCCAGGTGCTGGCCGATGCCACGGGCGAGACCGTGCACCTCTTCGAACGCGACTGCTCGGTCCAGCGCCGCCACCAGAAGGTCGTCGAGATCGCGCCCGCGCCGAACCTCGCCGACGAGACCCGTCAGTCGCTCTACCGCGATGCCGTGGCGTTCGCGAAGTCCATCGGCTACGTCAACGCCGGCACCGTCGAGTTCCTGCTCGACACGGCGGGCGAGCGCGCCGGCCAGCACGTCTTCATCGAGATGAACCCGCGCATCCAGGTCGAGCACACCGTGACCGAGGAGGTCACCGACGTCGACCTCGTCGTCGCGCAGATGCGCATCGCGGCGGGCGAGCGTCTCGACGACCTCGGCCTCACGCAGGATCGGATCCACCTGCGCGGCGCAGCGATCCAGTGCCGCATCACGACCGAGGACCCCACGGCGAACTTCCGTCCCGACACCGGGAAGATCACGACCTACCGGTCGCCCGGCGGCGCCGGCATCCGCCTCGACGGCGGCACGGTCAACCCGGGAGCGCAGATCAGCCCGCACTTCGACTCGATGCTGGCCAAGCTCATCTGCCGCGGCCGCGACTACCAGCAGGCGGTGACCCGCACGAAGCGCGCCCTCGCCGAGTTCCGCATCCGCGGCGTCTCGACGAACATCCCCTTCCTGCAGGCGGTCCTCGAGGACCCGCAGTTCACGTCGGGCGACCTCAGCACCTCCTTCATCGACGAGCGTCCGCAGCTCATGCGCGGCCGCGTCTCGAAGGACCGCGGCACCAAGATCCTCAACTGGCTCGCGGATGTCACGGTGAACCAGCCCAACGGGCCGGCGCCCACGACGGTCGCGCCCGTCGACAAGCTGCCGGAGATCGACCTCGCCCAGCCCGCCCCGAGCGGGTCGCGCCAGCGGCTGCTGGAGCTCGGTCCGGCCGGCTTCGCAGCGGCGCTCCGGGCGCAGACGCCGCTCGCGGTGACCGAGACCACGTTCCGCGACGCCCACCAGTCGCTCCTCGCGACGCGCGTGCGCACCCGCGACCTCGCGGCGGTCGCCCCGTACGTCGCGCGGATGACGCCCGAGCTGCTCTCCGTCGAGGCGTGGGGCGGCGCGACGTACGACGTCGCGCTGCGCTTCCTCGGCGAGGATCCCTGGGAGCGCCTCGGCACGCTTCGCGAGGCGCTGCCGAACCTCAACATCCAGATGCTCCTGCGCGGGCGCAACACCGTCGGGTACACGCCGTACCCCACCGAGGTCACCGACGCGTTCGTGCAGGAGGCGGCGTCGACGGGCGTCGACATCTTCCGGATCTTCGACGCGCTGAACGACGTCTCCCAGATGCGCCCCGCGATCGATGCCGTGCTCGCCACGGGCAGCGCGGTCGCCGAGGTCGCCGTCTGCTACACCGGCGACCTGCTCGACCCGGCCGAGGACCTCTACACGCTCGACTACTACCTGCGCCTCGCCGAGGACATCGTCTCGGCCGGCGCGCACATCCTCGCGATCAAGGACATGGCCGGCCTGCTCCGGCCCACCGCGGCCGAGCGGCTGGTCGCCGCCCTGCGCGAGCGGTTCGACCTCCCCGTGCACCTGCACACGCACGACACCGCGGGCGGGCAGCTGGCCACCCTGCTGGCCGCGAGCCGCGCGGGCGTCGACGCCGTGGACGTCGCGAGCGCCCCCATGGCGGGCACGACGAGCCAGCCTTCCGCGTCGTCGCTCATCGCCGCGCTCGCGCACACCGAGCGCGACACGGGGATCTCGCTCGACGCCGTCTCCGACCTCGAGCCGTACTGGGAGGCGGTGCGCCGCCTGTACCGCCCGTTCGAGTCGGGGCTCCCCGGACCGACGGGACGCGTCTACCACCACGAGATCCCCGGCGGCCAGCTGTCGAACCTGCGGCAGCAGGCGATCGCGCTCGGCCTCGCCGACGACTTCGAGCTCATCGAGGACATGTACGCGGCGGCGGACCGGATCCTCGGCCGCGTTCCCAAGGTGACGCCGTCCTCGAAGGTCGTCGGCGACCTCGCGCTGCACCTCGCCGCGGTGAAGGCGGACCCCGCCGACTTCGAGGCCAACCCGGAGAAGTACGACGTCCCCGACTCGGTGATCGGCTTCATGGCCGGCGAGCTCGGCGACCTGCCGGGCGGCTGGCCCGAGCCCTTCCGCAGCAAGGTGCTGGCCGGCCGCGACGTGCGCGTGGGCGTCACCGAGCTCACGCATGCCCAGCGCCGGGGTCTCGAGACCCCGGGGCGGGATCGGCAGGAGTTGCTGAACTCCCTGCTCTTCCCCGCCCCGACCCGCCAGTTCGAGCAGATCCGCGAACTGTTCGGCGACCTCTCCGTCGTCGACACGGCCGACTACCTGTACGGGCTGCGCCCCGGCGCCGAGCACGTCGTCGAGATCGCCAAGGGCGTCCGGCTCTACGCGGGACTCGAGGCCATCGGCGAGGCCGACGACAAGGGCATGCGCACGGTCATGACCATCCTGAACGGGCAGTTGCGGCCGGTGTTCGTGCGCGATCGCAGCATCACCGTCGAGGCCCGCGCGGCCGAGAAGGCCGACCAGTCCCAGCCCGGACACGTCGCCGCCCCCTTCTCGGGCGTGGTGACGCTGCAGGTCGAGGCGGGCGCCGAGGTCGCGGCCGGGCAGGCCGTGGCATCCATCGAGGCCATGAAGATGGAGGCCGCGATCACCTCGCCCATCGCGGGAGTGGTCGAACGCGTCGCGATCCCGAGGACCCAGCAGGTCGAGGCGGGTGATCTGCTGGTCGTCGTCCGGCCGCTGTAGGCTGGCTCCATCCCGAACTGGTGGGCGTTCCGCACTGACGAGGAGGGGAATCGGTGGCTGAGCACGACGATTCGGAGAGCACCAGGCGTCGCGCATCACGTTCAACCCGTCGAGGAGCGGGCTCCGATCCCTCGGCAGATCCGGTCGTCCGGGTCGACCTGCCGCCTCCGCCACCGCCCGAGATGCCCGACGACGAGGTCGCCGTGGCGATCGACGACATCGCGGTCGATCCCGGCGACCTGGCCGTGTCGGCGGCGACCACCTCGGTCGAGCTGCGCGATCCCGCGCTGTCGCGAGGCAGCCGGCGGCACGGCGCCTCGCCGTACGGCGCCCTGCTCGCCGCAGACGAGACCCGGCTGCGGCGCGAGCGCGTGACGACCGACACCGGCTCCCACGTCGCGATCGTGGACGACGAGGGCGCCGATGTCGCCGTCGGCGTGCCCGAGACCCCAGACTCGCTCACCGCGGACCGGCTGATCGACGTCACCCGCACGACGCGTCCGGCGCCCCAGGGCGGCCTGAACCGCTTCCTCTACGACGCCACGTTCCACCTCGTGAACCTCGGCGATTCCGCTCGCGTGCGCGCGCATCGCGCGATGAGCGAGCGGATCCAGCGGCGGCTCGAGGGCGGTGCGCGCTTCGTGCCCGTGCTCACCCGCAAGGGCGGAGTCGGCAAGACCACGGTCACCGCGCTGCTCGGGATGGCGCTGGCCGATGCGCGCGACGACCGGGTCATCGCCATCGACGCGAACCCGGACCGCGGCACGCTCGCCGAGCGCATCGACCGCCAGACGCGCGAGACCGTGCGCGACGTCGTGGCGAAGGCGCGTTCGATCACGGGCTACACCGAGTTCTCCGAGTTCGTGTCGCGCGACGAGACCCGGCTCGACATCCTCGCGTCCGACACCGATCCGCACCTCGCCGAGGCCTTCGACGCCGCCGACTACGAGGTCGTCGCCGACCTCGCCGCACGGTACTACTCGCTCGTGCTGACCGACTGCGGCACGGGGATCGTGCATTCGGTGATGCGCGCGACGCTCGAGCGCGCGGACTCGATCGTCGTGGTCTCGGGCGGCAGCGTCGACGAGGCCCGGCTCGCGAGCGAGACGCTCACCTGGCTCGAGGCGAACGGCTACGGCGACCTCGTCGCCAATGCGGTGGTCGCCATCAACCTGGCGACCCAGGGCACCCATCTCGTCAAGGTCGACGAGATCGAGGCCCACTTCCAGTCGCGCGTGCGCGAGATCGTGCGGATCCCGTACGACCCGCAGCTCGCGGCGGGCTCGGTGGTGCACTGGCGCGACCTGCGCCCGGTGACCCAGTACGCCGCCCGCGAACTCGCCGCCCTCGTGGTGGAAGGCCTGCCCGCCGAACGCGGGCACTGATCTCGGAGCACCATTGCCGGAACGTCCTATTCGCCTGTTCGGCGACCCTGTCCTGAAGACCGTCTCAGCACCCGTCGAGCAGATCGACGACCGGGTGCGCGCACTCGTCGACGACCTCGTCGACAGCGTCCGGCTGCCCGGGCGCGCCGGGGTCGCCGCACCGCAGATCGGCGTGAACCTGCGCGTGTTCAGCTACAACGTCGACGGAGACGTGGGCTACATCATCAATCCGCACGTCGTGGAGGTGTCGGGTGAACCGGAACTACTCGACGAGGGCTGCCTCTCGGTTCCCGGGCTCTGGCACAAGACGCCGCGGCATCCGTTCGCCCGGGTGCGCGGCACCGACCTCGAGGGCAACGAGATCGAGCTCTCCGGGACGGGCCTCATGGCGCAGGCGCTCCAGCACGAGGTCGATCATCTCGACGGGCTGCTGTACCTCGATCGGCTCGAGAAGGAGGAGCGCCGGGCGGCGATGCGCGCAGTGCGCGAGTCCGACTGGTTCTGATCCGGCGGAACGCCCCTGGATCGTTCCGACCGCCGACGGCGAAGGGCCCCGTGGATCGCCACGGGGCCCTTCGCTGCGCCGGTGCGGGGCCGGCCTCGGGTCACTGCACGATCGAGTGCCCCTCGGTCGCCGGGGCCCCGGAGTACATGCCCTCGATCTCGGCGGCGAAGTCCTCGAGGATGACGTTCCGCTTGATGCTCATCTTGGGCGTCAGGTGCCCGCTGGCCTCCGTGAACTCGATCGGGAGGATGACGAACTTCCGGATGGACTCCGCGCGCGAGACATGCTCGTTCGCCGCGTCGATGGCGCGCTGGACCTCGGCGTGCACCGCGGGGTGCCGCCTCGCCTCGTCGAGGCTCATGCCCGCGTCCTCGCCGTGGGTGTTGAGCCACACCGGGAGCATCTCGGGGTCGAGCGTGACGAGCGCCGAGATGAAGGGCTTCTGGTCGCCGACGACGACGACCTGCCCGACGAGCGGGTTGGCGCGGATCGGGTCCTCGAGCGCGGCGGGAGCGACGTTCTTGCCACCGGCGGTGACGATGATCTCCTTCTTCCGGCCCGTGATGGTGAGGAAGCCGTCGGAGTCGAACGTGCCGATGTCGCCGGTCTTGAACCAGTCGCCGTCGAACACCGCGGCGGTCGCCTCCGGGTTCTTCCAGTACTCCTTGAAGACGTTGATGCCCTTGACCTCGATCTCGCCGTCGGCGGCGACGCGCACCGAGACCCCGGGGAGGGCCGGACCGACCGTGCCGATCTTCGACTTCGTGACCAGGTTCACGGTGGCGGGCGCCGTGGTCTCGGTGAGCCCGTAGCCCTCGAGGATGGTGATGCCGAGCGCGTGGTAGAAGTGGCCGAGGCGGGGGCCGAGGGGGGCGGAGCCCGAGACGGCGTACTTGACGTTGCCGCCCATCGCCGCCCGCAGCTTGGAGAAGACGAGGCGGTCGAAGAGCCGGAACTTGAGCTTGAGCCCGAGCGGGATCTTGCCGCCGGCCTCCTGGGCCGTCGAGTAGGCGACCGCCGTCTCGGCCGCGGCGTGGAAGATCTTGCCCTTGCCGCCGGCCTCGGCCTTCTGCTCGGACACGTTGTAGACCTTCTCGAACACGCGGGGGACCGCGAGGAGGAAGGTCGGCTTGAAGCTGCCGAGCGAGGGGAGCAGCTGCTTGGTGTCGGGCTGGTGGCCGACGCGGACGCCGGCGTGGACGGAGAGCACGGAGATGAAGCGCGCGAAGATGTGCGCCGTGGTGATGAACAGGAGCGTCGAGGCGCCGTCGGGGTCGAGCACGACCTCCTTGAGCGCAACCGCGGAGTTCCGGCAGAGCTCGACGAAGTTCGAGTGGGTGAGCACGCAGCCCTTGGGCTTGCCGGTCGAACCGGACGTGTAGATGAGGGTGGCGATGTCCGAGCCGACGGCGAGGTTGCGCCGGCGCTCGATCTCGTCGTCGGGGACGTCGCCGCCCGCGGCGGAGAGCTTGTCGAGGTCGCCCAGGTCGATCTGCCAGACGTTGCGGATGGCGGGGAGGTCGGGGTGCACCTCGTCGAAGCGCGCGAAGTGGTCGGCGGTCTCGACGATGACGGCGATCGAGCCCGAGTCGCCGAGGTTCCACTTGACCTGGGACGGCGAGCTCGTCTCGTAGATCGGCACGAGGACCGCTCCGGCGAACCACACGGCGAAGTCGATGAGGGTCCACTCGTAGCGGGTCTTGCACATCAGCCCGATCTTGTCGCCGGGCTGGATGCCCGCCGCGACGAGGCCCTTGGCCAGTCGCACGACCTGCTCGTGGAACTCCCGCGTCGTGACCGGGCTCCACCCTCCGTCGGCGGTGGGCAGGGAGAACAGCACCGAGTCGGGCGTCGCCTTGGCGCGCTCGACGAGCAGGTCGGTGGTGTTCGCATCCGGGTCCGCTGGGACCAGCGGCGCTGTGGCGAATTCGGTCACGGTAGCTCCTTCGGCACCGGGAGGTCGCACACGCTTCGGGGCCGCGCGAACCTCGGCATTGGGGTTGACTACACTCTAGTCGGTGCTGCGCGGCGAGTCCGCTGCGGTTCCGCATCCCCGACCCCTCCGGAAAGGCAGTCCGACGTGCACGCGATCGGGATCGACATCGGCGGCACGAAGATCGCCGGGGCAGTCGTCGACGAGCTCGGCGCCATCGTGCGCAGCGAGCGCGTCCCGACCCCGGCGGGCGACTCGGTCGCCCTCGAGGACGCGGTGGTCGAGATGATCCGCAGCCTGTCGGAGGGTGCGCCCGTCCCCGCGGTCGGGGTCGCCGCCGCGGGCTTCATCGATGCGGCGCAGTCGACGGTGTACTACGCCCCGAACATCGACTGGCGCAACGAGCCGTTCCGCGAGAAGCTCGAGGCGCGCGTGGGCACCACCGTCATCGTCGAGAACGACGCGAACGCGGCGGGCTGGGCGGAGTTCCGGTTCGGCGCCGGGCGGCTGGTGAGCGACATGGTGATGCTCACCATCGGCACGGGCGTCGGCGGCGCGATCGTGGCCGGCGATCGCCTGTTCCGAGGCGGGTTCGGTGCGGGCGCCGAGCTGGGTCACCTCCGCGTGGTCCCGGGCGGCATCGCGTGCGGCTGCGGCCAGCACGGATGCCTCGAGCAGTACGGTTCGGGCCGGGCGCTCCTGCGCATGGCGAACGAGATCGCCGACGCCGGCGGCATCGGCCAGGCGCTCGCGCGTGCCCGAGACGAGCACGGTGCGCTCGACGGCGCCGTCGTCGGCGGGCTCATCGCCGGGCACGACCCGGGCGCGCTGGCCGCGCTCCGGCAGCTCGGGCGATGGCTGGGCGAGGCGGCCGCGAGCCTGTCGGCAGTGCTCGACCCGCAGCGGTTCGTCTTCGGCGGCGGGGTCGCCGTCGCCGGGGAACTGCTCCTCGCCCCGGTCCGCGAGGCGTTCCTCGAGCACCTCCCGGCTCGGGGCTACCACCCGGAGCCCGACTTCGTCATCGCCGAGCTGGTCAACGACGCCGGCGTCGTCGGGGCCGCGGACCTCGCGCGGCTCCGGGTCGAGGAGCACGCCCGACCCCGGGGTTAGGCTTGCAGGCGCGCGCAAGGGACGGAGGACGCCGGTGTTCTACTGGATCATGAAGCACATCGTGATCGGCCCGATCCTCCTCGCGATCTTCCGTCCGTGGGTCGTGGGGCTCGAGCACGTCCCGAAGCAGGGACCCGTCATCCTCGCCTCCAACCACCTGTCGTTCATCGACTCGATCTTCCTGCCGCTCGTCGTCGACCGCCCGGTCGTGTTCCTGGCCAAGAGCGAGTACTTCACCGGCAAGGGGCTCAAGGGGTGGGCGACGCGGGTGTTCTTCCAGGCGGCGAACCAGCTGCCGATCGATCGCTCCGGCGGCAAGGCCTCCGAGGCGTCCCTCAACACCGGGCTCCGCGTCCTGGGCGAGGGCAGCATCCTCGGCATCTACCCGGAGGGCACGCGCAGCCCCGACGGCCGGCTCTACCGCGGCCGCACGGGCGTGGCCCGGATGGTGCTCGAGGCCGGGGTGCCCGTCGTGCCGGTCGCGATGATCGGCACCGCCGAGGTCATGCCGATCGGCACGCGACTGCCGAAGGTGCGCCGTGTCGGGATCGTGTTCGGCGAGGCGCTCGACTTCAGCCGGTTCGAGGGCATGGAGGGCGACCGCTTCGTGTTGCGCTCCGTGACGGACGAGCTCGTCTACGACCTGCGGGCGCTCAGCGCGCAGGAGTACGTCGACGTCTACGCCAGCTCCGTGCGGGAGCAACGCGCCGCGCAGTCGCGGTAGGCTGGCGAGACGGCGTCGCGACGCGGCGCCGATCTCGTTCCTCCCCGCGCCCCGTGCGCCCGAACCCTCCAGGACAGCCAAGTGGTACAGCTCGTCGAGCCCGTCGTGAACGCAGATCCCTCCGTGATCGCGGGCCTCGACTATTGGCGGACGCTGCCGATCAAGCAGCAGCCGGCGTGGCCCGACCCCGAGGCGGCGCACGCGGCATCCGCCGAGCTCGCGACGCTGCCGCCCCTCGTCTTCGCGGGCGAGGTCGACATGCTGCGCGACCGGCTCGCGGCCGCGTCCCGCGGCGAGGCGTTCCTGCTGCAGGGCGGCGACTGCGCCGAGACCTTCGCCGGCGCGACGGCCGACCAGATCCGGAACCGGGTGAAGACGGTGCTCCAGATGGCCGTGGTGCTCACGTACGGCGCGTCGATGCCCGTGGTGAAGATGGGTCGCATGGCCGGCCAGTTCGCCAAGCCGCGATCGAGCGACACCGAGACGCGCGGCGACGTGACGCTGCCCGCGTACCGCGGCGACATCGTCAACGGCTACGACTTCACGCCGGAGTCGCGGGCGGCCGACCCGTCGCGACTGCTGCAGGGCTACCACATGGCCGCGTCGACCCTGAACCTCATCCGCGCGTTCACGCAGGGCGGCTTCGCCGACCTGCGCCAGGTGCACGCGTGGAACCAGGGCTTCGCCGCGAACCCCGCCAACGCCCGCTACGAGAAGCTCGCGCGCGAGATCGACCGCGCGGTCAAGTTCATGGACGCGTGCGGAGCCGACTTCGACGAGCTCAAGCGCACCGAGTTCTACACCGGTCACGAGGGCCTGCTCATGGACTACGAGCGGCCCATGACGCGCATCGACTCGCGGACCGGCACGCCGTACAACACGTCCGCGCACTTCATCTGGATCGGCGAGCGGACCCGTGAGCTCGACGGCGCGCACGTCGACTTCCTGTCGCGCGTGCGCAATCCGATCGGCGTGAAGCTCGGGCCGTCCACGACGCCCGAGGTCATGATGGAGCTGGTCGAGAAGCTCGACCCGCATCGGGAGCCCGGCCGCCTGACCTTCATCACGCGCATGGGCGCCGGCAAGATCCGCGACGCGCTCCCGCCGCTCCTCGAGGCGATCAAGCGGAGCGACGCGAACCCGCTGTGGGTCACCGACCCGATGCACGGCAACGGCATCACGACGCCGACCGGCTACAAGACCCGGCGCTTCGACGACGTCGTCGACGAGGTGAAGGGCTTCTTCGAGGCGCACCGCGCGGCGGGCACCCACCCCGGCGGCATCCACGTCGAACTGACCGGCGACGACGTCACCGAGTGCCTCGGCGGCTCCGAGCACATCGACGAGGCGACGCTCGAGACGCGCTACGAGTCGCTCTGCGACCCGCGCCTGAACCACATGCAGTCCCTCGAGCTGGCCTTCCTCGTGGCCGAGGAGCTCGCGGTGCGCTGAGCGCCGAGCCGGCACGTCCGACGGGCGGCCGCGGTGTCCGATGGACGCCGCGGCCGCCCGTCGCCATCCGGGACCGCGGTGTGACGATGGTGGTGAGGTGCGGCGCGTCCGGGCGCGCTGCCGCACGCGCGCCGCGAACCCGGCCCGGATGCTACGGCTGGAAGTTGACGGTGATCTCGGTCCCGCGCTTCACGCGCTCGCCCGCCGCCGGGCTCTGCACCGAGGCGACGACGGCGCCCTCGAGGAACTGCGGCACGTTCGAGGCGACGGCGAAGCCGAGCTCCTCGAGCTGCGTCCGTGCCTGCGCGACGGTCTGGCCGGTCACGACATTCGGCACCTCGACGAGGTCCGGGCCCTTGGAGACCGTCAGGCGGACGGTGTCGCCGGGGTTCATCGGGTCGTCGAGCCAGTCCGCGGTGATGACGACGTCGACCGGCACGTCGTCGTCGAACGCGGGATCCGCGAACTCGACCACGAGCCCGGCGCCCTCGAGCCGGGACTGCGCGTCGCCGACCGCGAGACCCTCGACCGGCGGCACTGGGCCGGCGGAGACGACCAGGGACACCGCGCCGAGCTCGGGGTACGTGGCGGGGATCGCGGCGCCCTCGGCGTCGAGGACCGCGATGACGAGGCCGGCCTCGACGTCGGCGGAGAACTGCGCCGTCGACTCGTCGGCGACCGTGAACAGCTCGCCGAGCTGGGCCCGCGCATCGGCTTCGGGCAGCCCGATCACCTGGGGCACGTCGAGCAGTTGCGGCCCCAGGGAGACGAAGAGCTGGACGGTCGATCCGCGCCGAGCCTGCGCACCGGCCTCGGGGTCGGTGCCGGAGACCTGCCCCTGCGGCACGACCGGGTCGTGGCGCTCGGCCGGCTCGACCCGGAACCCGGCCTCCTCGAGCACCTGCGTCGCGCTGTCGGGCATGAGGGTCGCGGTGTCCGGCACGACCGCGAGCGAGCCCGGGCCCGCGCCGAAGTACCAGCCGGTGCCCCCCGCGACTCCCGCCAGCACGAGCACGAGGGCGAGCAGCCAGTAGCCGCGGCGGCGGCGCCGGTCGGCGGTTCGCGTGAGGGCCGCCGCGTCGTCGTCGGGCTCGACGGCGTCCGGGGCGGCGACGGCGAGCGCACCACCGCCGAGCACCCGGGTCTCGGCGGTAGGGAGGCGGTCGCCGGCCGCGAGCACCATCGTGTCGCTCGCGGACGCCATGGGCTGCGCGGGCCGGAGGTGCGGCTCCATCTCGCGGAGTCGCTCGAGCATGACGCGCGCGTCGGCGGGTCGCTGGTCGGGGTCGCGGGTCGTCGCCCAGAGCACGAGCTCGTCGAGCTCCGGCGGGACCGACGGGGCGCGAGTGCTCGGCGCCGGCACCGAGTCGTTCGCGTGCTGGTAGGCGATCTGCATGGGCGCCTCGCCCACGTACGGCTGCTCGCCCGTGAGCATCTCGTAGGTCATGATGCCGAGCGCGTAGATGTCGCTGCGCGCGTCGGCGACGCCGCGGGTGACGAGCTCGGGGGAGAGGTACGCGATCGTCCCGAGCAGCGCCTGGCCCGTGGCGGTGTTGGCGCTGGCCGCGCGAGCCAGCCCGAAGTCGCCGAGCTTGATCCGGCCGTCGTCGGCGAGCAGCACGTTCTCGGGCTTCAGGTCGCGGTGCACGATGCCCGCCTTGTGGGCGGCGGCGAGCCCCGAGAGCACGGCGTCGAGGATGTCGACCGTCTGCTCGGGAGTGAGCCGCTTGTAGTCCCTGAGGAGGTCGCGCAGCGTGATGCCCGGCAGGTACTCCATGACGAGGTACGCCATGTCGGCGTCCTGCCCCTGGTCGAAGACGTTCACCACGTTCGGATGCGCGAGTCGCGCGGCGGAACGGGCCTCCTGCACGAACCGGGTCTTGAACGTGTTGTCGTCGGCGAGGTGGCCGTGCATGATCTTGATCGCGACGCGCCGCTCGAGTCGCAGGTCGGTCGCGAGGTAGACGGTCGCCATGCCGCCGCGCGCGATCCGCGAGCGCACCTGGTACCGGCCGTCGACGAGACGGCCGATCATCGGGTCGGCGGGCGGCGCGGTGGTCACCGTACGAGTGTACGAATTCCCGTATGCCCCGACCCGGACAAACGCCGTGGACGCACAGGATCGCAACGCCATCGTGATGACGGATGCGGCGCGCTCACCCCAGCTCGGCGAGCCAGTCGCGCGCGGCGGCCTCCCACTTGGCGTAGTGCCGCGGATGGGCGCTGTGCTGCACGGCCTGCGCGGCATCCGTCACCGGCATCGACGACCAGCCCGGCACGTCGAGCAGGCCTGGCGCGGTGCCCGCGGTCGGGGAATCCGGTCCGCCGTAGAACGCCCGCGCGGCGCGGACGGGGTCGAGGATCTGCTCGGCGGTGCCCCAGCCCTGGCTCGCGCGTTGCTGGAACAGCCCGAGCGAGTCGCGGTCGCCGTGCCGGAGGTTCCTGAGGCCCGATTCCTGCGCGGCGGCGGTGAGCGCGATGACGATCCCGCGGTCGGGAACGCCGAGGCCGCGCCCGACGTCCACGATGATCTGCGCATTGGCGCGCATGTCCGCGTCGAGCGCGACGTCGAGCGGCGCGGCGGCCGTCGCCTCGACGGGCTCGGGTCGGCGCACGACCAGCACCTGCCCGGGGTGGATGACGGCCTCGCGGTCGAGGTCGTTGAGCTCGAGCAGGCGCGTGAGCGTGATGCCGTGGCTGACGGCGATCCCGATCGGGGTGTCGCCCGGGACGACCTCGTGGGTCGCGGTCCCGGCCGGGGCGGCGGCTGCCGCGGCCGGGGGCGGAGTCCCGGCGCCCGGCAGCACGATCGACTGGCCGGGGAAGATGAGGCTCGCGCGGTCGAGGCCGTTGGCGCGCAGCACGTCGTCGACCGACAGTCCGTGCTCGGCCGCGATGCCCGCGACGGTGTCACCGGGTGCGACGACGTGCCGCGGGATGCTCGGCCGCTCGGCGGAGCGCTGCGTCGTCCCGCCCGGCAGCGCGAGCCGCTGGCCGGGGAAGATGAGGCTCGACCAGCTCAGCCCGTTCTCGGCGAGCACCTCGGCGGTCGACAGCCCGAAGCGCGCGGCGATGCCGCTGACCGTGTCGCCGTCGCCGACGGTCACCTCCGCGGGCACGTCGGACGCCGAGCGCACCTGCGTCGCGGGGGCGGGGGAGGACCGGAGCGCCTTCGCCTTGGACGAGCGCTTGACGGTCTGGGGCGCAGCGTCGGCGGGCTGGGCGATCCCGAGCGTCACGGCCATCGCGCCGGCGAGCGCGAGGGGCACGGTGAGCAGGCGACGGATGGCGCGTGGCCGGATCCGCGGCTCGTGCGCCTCGTCGCCCGCGGATGCGGCCCCCTGGTGCTGCGTCATGCTCCCCCTCCGCTCCATGGCGGATGCGGTCACCGTCTCACGCGCCCGAGGGCGAGTCAAACTCATCCGCGCGCGTCGTGCGGGTCGGCCGGGGCGTTCCCCCGGCGGCCGTCCGCATG
Organism: Agromyces sp. CCNWLW213; assembly: GCF_037199545.1. NCBI lineage: Bacteria > Bacillati > Actinomycetota > Actinomycetes > Micrococcales > Microbacteriaceae > Agromyces > Agromyces sp. CCNWLW213. The sequence continues at coordinate 61,158 of NZ_JBBBDX010000001.1, forward strand.
GCAATCTGGAGGGGTGACCGACGCCGACCAGACCGACTGGCTGACCATTCCCGAACTCGTCGAGCGACTCGGCCAGACCCCGAGCCGCATCCGGCGCCTCATCGACGAGCGCTACCTGCTCGCGACGAGGATCGACGGAGTGCTCAAGGTCCCGGCCGTGTTCCTGCGGGACGAAGGGCCGGTTCCCGAACTGCACGGCACCGCGATCGTGCTGGCGGATGCCGGCTTCAGCGATGCCGAGGCGCTCGAGTGGCTGCTCGGCGAGGAGGACAGCCTGGGCACCACGCCCATCGCGGCGCTGCGCGCGGGGCGCAAGTCCGAGGTGCGGCGAGTGGCGCAGGCCCTGGCCTGACTCCGGACGCGGGGCGGCTTCAGCTGACGCGTCGCGTGACCGCGTCCGCGAGTTCGGCGAGGGCGGCCGCGGCCGCGCCGTCGATCGGTGCCGCCGCCAACGCCGACCGCGCCTGCTCGGTGTTCGACGCGATGAGGTCCTCGACCGCGTGGACCGCACCGGACGCGCGGATCGTCTCCTGCAGCACCCGGACCTGGTGGTCGTCCATCGAGGGGTCGCCGAGGAGGTCGTCCAGCCGACGACGCTCGCGGGGCTGCATCCGTTCCCGCGCGATGGCCACGAGCACCGTCCGCTTGCCCTCGCGCAGGTCGTCGCCCGCGGGCTTGCCCGTGACGCCGGGATCGCCGTAGACGCCGAGCAGGTCGTCGCGCAACTGGAACGCCACCCCGAGCGGGAGCCCGAATGCGCGGAGGGCGTCGAGCCGGCCGGGCGTGCCGCCGGCGATCGCGCCTCCGATCGCGAGGGGCGACTCGATCGAGTACTTTGCCGACTTGAACACGACGACGCGCTCGGCGCGGGCCCGCTGGTCGGACTCGGGTCGTGTGCGCCAGGCGCGCTCCTCGAGGATGTCGAGGTATTGGCCGACCGTCACCTCGGTGCGCATGCGGTTGAACTCGAGTCGGGCGGCGCGGGCCGAGGACGGGTCGCCGAGGCCGGCGAGCCCCTCGTCGAGCAGCTCGTCGCTCCATCCGAGGAGGAGGTCGCCGAGCAGGATCGCCGTCCCGCGGCCGTAGTCGGCCGGGTCGCCCGACCAGCCGGCCCCTCGGTGCTGCGATTCGAAGACGCGATGCGCCGAGGGCGACCCGCGGCGCGTGTCGGAATGGTCGATGAGGTCGTCGTGCACGAGGGCCGCGGCGTGGAACACCTCGAGCGCCGCGGACGCCGCCAGGACGGCGCCGAGCCCCTCCGCGTCCTCCGCCCCCGGACCGTCGGCGGGACGGTCGCGCAGCGCCTCCCAGCCGAGGTGGCAGAAGCGGGCGCGGAAGCGCTTGCCGCCGCTGAGAAAGCGCTCCGAGAATGCGGACAGCGGGTCGAGGTCCGCAGCGATGGAGCGGAGAATGGAGGCACGACCGGCGAGGAACTCCTCGAGGTGTCCGTTCACGAGATCGACGAGTCGGGGAGCCGGGACCATCGTCCTAGCCTAGCGACGACGCGGGAGACTAGAATGAACGTCACGAAGCGTCGGTTCCGAACACGAGGGGAATGAGATGCCGCTTTCGGAGCAAGAGCAGCGCCTTCTCGAAGAGATGGAGCGGAACCTCTACAAGAACGACGCCGACTTCGTCGCGACCGTCGGAGGTTCGGGCCGCGGCCGACCCAACTACCGGGCGATCGTCATCGGCGTGCTGCTCGCCGTCGCCGGCGCCGGCGCGCTCATCGGCGGGGTGGCCTCGCAGCTGCTCATCGTCGGCGTCCTCGGCTTCGCGCTCATGTTCGTCGGCGTCCTCGTCGCGATCACGCCCTCCAAGCGCGGCGCGACGACCTCGACTCCGTTCGCCGCTCCGACCCCCGGCAGCGCCCGCCCGAGCACCCCCGCCCGTGGCGGCTTCATGGACCGACTCAACGAGCGCTGGGACCGGCGCCAGGAGGGCCGCGATTGATCCGCGGATCTCGCTGAACCATTCCGCCTGACGGGCCGATCATCGATCGGCCCGTTTCTTCGTGCCCGGAATCGTTCCGTCTCTCCCCATCCCATCCACTTCCCTCCACCTCTGAGAACCCTGGGAATCCGGGCTTCCCCTGAGGTCCGACGCGCCGAAACGCGGCAATGTCATTGAGTGGTGGAGGACAGTGGAGTAAAGTGGGGCCACACCTGGTTCCTGGCCGGAGGAGTGGGGGTGACGCGATGTTCCTCGGAAGCTACGAGCCCAAGCTCGATGAGAAGGGTCGCGTCATTCTTCCGGCGAAGTTCCGGGAGGAGCTGTCGAACGGCCTCGTGCTCACGCGCGGTCAGGAGCGCTGCATCTACGTGTTCAGCGCGCGGGAGTTCGAGAGCATGAGCGACAAGATCCGCCAGGCCCCGGTGACGAGCAAGCAGGCGCGCGACTACATGCGCGTCTTCCTCTCGGGGGCGTCCGCGGAGACCCCCGACAAGCAGCATCGGGTCACCATCCCCGCGACGCTCCGTGCGTACGCGGGCCTCGGCCGCGACCTCACGGTCATCGGGGCGGGCAGCCGGGTGGAGATCTGGGATGCGACGGCGTGGCAGACGTACCTCGCCGAGCAGGAGGCGGCCTTCGCGGAGACGGCGGAGGAGGTGATTCCCGGACTCTTCTGAGTCCTCGGGTCCCGACTCCCAGCCGTGCGAGCCTGCTGCACTTCCCCGCAGCAGGACGAACGGATGGGGATCGGGATCCGGGGCACCGGAAGGAGGGAGACATCATGGACATCGACCGCATCCACACGCCGGTCATGCTGGACCGCACGCTCGAGCTGCTGGCACCCGGACTCGACGTCGAGGGCCCCGTGTTCGTCGATGCCACGCTCGGCATGGGCGGGCACAGCCGGGCCGTGCTCGAGCGATTCCCGCGGGCGACGGTCATCGGGCTGGACCGCGACACCGAGGCGCTCGCGATCGCCCGCGAGCGGCTCGCGCCGTTCGGCGACCGCATGCGCTTCGTGCACACGGTGTACGACGGCATCGCCGAGGCGGTGCGCGGCGAGGGATTCCACGAGGTCCAGGGCATCCTGTTCGACCTCGGCGTCTCGTCCATGCAGCTCGATCGCGCCGAGCGGGGCTTCGCCTACGCCAAGGACGCCCCGCTCGACATGCGCATGGACTCCACGAGCGGCCGCACCGCCGCCGACGTCATCGCCGAATACGACGAGGCCGACCTGCGACGCATCTTCCACGAGTACGGCGAAGAGAAGCTGGCCGCCCGTTACGCCCGCGCGATCGTGCGAGCCCGCGAGGTCGAGCCGATCACGCGATCGGGACGGCTCGTCGAGGTCCTGTCGGACGCCACTCCCGCCGCCGTGCAGCGCGCCGGCCACCCGGCGAAGCGCGTGTTCCAGGCGCTGCGCATCGAGGTGAACGAGGAGCTCGGCGCGCTCGAGCGGGCCATCCCCTCGGCGCTCGACCTCGTCGCCGTCGGCGGCCGGATCGTCGTGCTGTCGTACCAGTCGCTCGAGGACCGCCTCGTCAAGCGGGCCCTCGCCGCGGCATCCAGTTCCACGGCGCCCGCCGGGCTGCCGATGGAACTGCCCGAGCATCGACCGCAGTTCAAGCTCCTCGTCCGGGGGGCCGAGCTCGCGAGCGAGTCCGAGCAGGCGGAGAACCCGCGTGCGAAGCCGGTGCGACTCCGCGCCGCCGAACGAGTGAGGAGGCCGTCGTGACCGCACTGCCGGCCCAGACACGACCCGCTGCACGGCCGGCGACCGAGCGGATGCCGCGGCTCCGCCCGGCGCCCCAAGCGGCTCCGGGCACGCGGGGCCGACCGCGGCTCGCGTACGCCGTCGTCGCACTCGCCTCCATCGGCGCCATCGCCATCGCGCAGCTGCTGCTCTCGATCGCGATGACGCAGGGCGCCTACGAGATGGACGAGCAGCTGCTGCGACAGGCCGAGCTGCGCCGCGAGGAGGCCAAGCTGTCGGACGACCTCGACCGGCTGGGCTCGCCGCAGTTCCTGGCGATGAACGCCGAGGCGCTCGGCATGGTCCCGAACGCCGAACCGGTGTACCTCCGCCTCTCCGACGGCGCGGTGCTCGGCGAGCCGACGCCCGCGGGCGGCGCCGCCGCGTCGGCGACGCCGCTCGTCCCGAATGTCCTCATCGACGGCGTGCCGCCCGTGACCGAGCAGGCTGAGGGGAAGACTGCGAAGGGCGAGGGCGGGAAGCCCGACGCCCCCGCCGAGGGAACGCCGGCGGCGCCGCCGGCGCTGACCGGGGGACTGCCGACTCCCGCCACGCACTGACCCACCAGCCGAGAGCGACACCGCCACCGCAGCCGACGAGGAGCGAACCCCCACGATGAACCGAGTGAGCCGGCACCCCATGCGGCGGATCCTCGCCGCCGGCGTCGTCCTGCTCCTGCTCGTCGGCTGGTTCGTGCTCCGACTGGTCGACATCCAGGTGGTCCGGGCGGCTGAGCTCAACGAGGCGTCGCAGGACGTGCGGTCGCGAGAGCAGACGATCTTCGGCGAACGCGGCGAGATCCTCGATGCCGACGGGGCGGTCCTCGCCGAGAGCGTCATGCGGTACGACATCGCCCTCTCGCCCAAGCAGGCGATGCTCGGCCGGGTCACGCGTGAGGAGCCCGACCCGGCCGACCCGTCGAAGACGCGCACGGTCGTGGTCCCGCTCGACCAGGTGCTGGGCGAGCTGGGCGCGGTCATCGGCCGCAGCGGCGAGGAGCTCCGCGCGCAGATCGACACGGCGCTCGCGGCCGATGCCGACGACGACTTCGAGTACGCGGCCAGGCACGTCGACACGGCGACGTACGAGCACGTCAAGGCCCTCGGCATCCCGTGGGTGGAGCCGTACACCCAGCCCGGGCGCCGGTATCCCAACGGCGCCGTCGCGGGCAACCTCCTGGGCTTCACCAACGCCGACGGCGAGCCCGTCGCCGGCCTCGAACTCTCGGAGGACCAGTGCCTGGCCGCCGAGAACGGCACCATGCGCTCCCTCCGGAGCCTGACCGACTGGGTCACGATCCCGGGCTCCGAGCAGGTCATCACCGAGGCGCGCGACGGCGGCGACCTGCAGTTGACGATCGACGCCGACCTGCAGTACTTCGTGCAGCGCGTGGCCGCCGAGCAGGTCGCGGCGGTACAGGCCGACTGGGCGACCGTGACCGTGATGGAGGCGAAGACCGGTCGGCTCCTGGCGGTCGCCGACGTGCCCACGGTCGACCCGAACACGCCCGCCTCGGTGGACTCGGAGCACCGCGGCTCCCGGGCCTTCACCGCGCCGTTCGAGCCGGGCTCGACGTTCAAGTCGCTGACCTCCGCCTCCGTCATCGATGCGGGCGAGGCGACGCCCACGAGCCGGGTGACGGCGCCGTACCGGTACGAGCCCGACGGCGCCGACATCACCGACTCCTTCGGGCACGACCCCGAGCGGTGGACCATGACGGGCATGCTCGTCGTCTCGTCGAACACGGGCATGTCGATGTTCGGCGAGCGCGTGAGCGACGCCGATCGGTACGAGTACATGCGGGCCTTCGGCCTCGGCGAGCCCACCGAGGTGGGATTCGCGAGCGAGGCGGCCGGCGACCTCAACTACGACGCCGGCTGGCCCGATTCGCAGACGCGCTACGCGACCATGTTCGGGCAGGGGCTCACGACGACGGCCGTGCAGATCGCGAGCGTGTACCAGACGATCGCGAACGGTGGCGTTCGCAAGCCCGTCACGCTCGTCGACGGATGCCGCCTGCCCGACGGCACGATCGAGGGCGCCCCCTCCACCGACGGCCGGCGCGTGATCTCGGAGCAGGCTGCTGCGCAGACCTCCGCGATGCTCGAGCGCGTCTACGAGGACGCCTGGGTGTCCGATCGCTGGGAGATCCCGGGGTATCGCGTCGCGGCGAAGACCGGAACCGCCCAGGTGTCCGACGGCCAGGGCGGGTACCAGTCCGGCTACCTCGTCTCCGCCGCGGGCTTCGCCCCGGCCGACGACCCCGAGTTCGTCGTTTCGGTGAGCATCAAGAACCCGGTTAAGATGAATTCGTCCGCCGCAGCTGCTCCCGTCTTCCAACAGGTGATGAGCCAGGTGCTGAAGAAGTATCGGACGGTTCCATCCGGCGCCCCGGCGCCTGAGCTGCCAGCAAACTGGTGAGAAAGTTGGGTTCGTGACCGGAACGCCTCACACGGCACTCCGGCCGCAGCACCCGAATCCTCGATCGCTCCGCGGGCTCGCGGAGGCGTTCGGATTCGAGGTGCGCGGCGGGATCGACGACCTCGACGTGACCGGCGTGGCCATCGCCTCCGGCGCGGTGCAGGGCGGCGACCTCTACGTGGGGGTCCCGGGCCGCAACGTGCACGGCGCCCGGTACGCCGACCAGGCGGCGGCCAACGGGGCCGTCGCGGTGCTGACGGATGCCGCCGGAGCCGAGCTCGCAGCAGGGTCCGGCCTGCCGGTCCTCGTCACCCCCGACGCGCGGGCCGCGCTGGGCGAGGTCGCCGCGTGGATCCACCGCACCGACGAGAACCCGGCGACGCTGTTCGCGGTCACGGGCACGAACGGCAAGACGAGCGTCGTCTACCTCCTCTACGCGATCCTGCGACAGCTCGGCGTCACCGCCGGGCTCACCTCGACGGCCGAACGCCGGATCGGCGACGAGGCGGTGACCAGCTCGCTCACGACCCCCGAGGCGAGCGAGCTCCACGCGCTGCTCGCGCGCATGCACGAGGTCGACGTGCGCGCGGTGGGCATCGAGGTGTCGGCGCAGGCGCTGACGCGCCACCGGGTCGACGGGCTCGTGTTCGACGTCGCCGGCTTCACCAACCTGTCCCACGACCACCTCGACGACTACGCCTCGATGGACGAGTACTTCGAGGCCAAGCGCGAGCTCTTCACGCCCGAGCGGGCCCGTCGCGGCGTCGTGACGGTCGACTCGGAATGGGGCCGCCGGCTGGTCGCCGACTCGCGCATCCCCGTGACGACCCTCGCGACCGAGGCCGGAATCGACGCCGACTGGCGGATGACGCTCCTCGAGCAGGCGCCGACGCACACCGCGTTCCGCCTCGAGGCGCCCGACGGCCGGGAGATCCGGACGAGCGTCCCGCTCATCGGCCATTTCATGGCCGCGAACGCGGCGCTCGCGATCGTGATGCTCGTCGAGGCCGGACACGACCTGGGCCTCATCGCCGGGGCGGTCGGCGAGACGGGCATCGACGCCTACATCCCCGGGCGTGCCGAGCGGGTCTCGGGTGAGCGCGGTCCGGTCGTCTACATCGACTACGGGCACACGCCCGACGCGTTCGAGCAGGCGCTCGAGGCGATCCGCCGCACGACCGACGGACGCGTCGTCATGGTCTTCGGCGCCGACGGCGACCGCGACACGACCAAGCGCGCCGACATGGGCGCGATCGCCGCGCGCGGCGCGGACGCCCTGGTGGTCACCGACTTCCATCCGCGATCCGAGGACCCGGCGGCGATCCGCGCGGCGCTGATCGCGGGCGCCCGGGCGGCGGTGCCCGATCGCGAGATCCACGAGGTCGGCGACCCGCGGGCCGCGTTCCGGCGCGCGCTCGAGCTCGTCGGCGAGGGCGATGCCGTGCTGTACGCCGGGCCCGGTCACGAGGACTACCACGAGGTCGCCGGGGTGAAGCATCCGTACTCGGCTCGGGACGACGCCCGGCTGGCACTGCAGGAAGCGGGGTGGCTCGAATGATCGCGCTGACCATGGCCGAGATCGCCGAGGCGACCGCCGGCCGGTTCGAGGCGAGCGGGACCGATGCCGGGCCCGACACCGTCGTCACGGGCGCCGTGACGACGGACTCGCGGGAGGTGGAGCCCGGCGGCGTGTTCGTCGCCAAGCGCGGCGAGGCCGACGACGGACACCGCTTCGCGCCCGGCGCGGTCGACCGCGGCGCCGCCCTGCTCGTCGTCGAGCGTCCGCTCGACCTGCCCGTTCCCCAGGTGATCGTCGCCGATTCCGTCGACGCGCTCGGCGCGCTCGCGACCGAGGTCGTGCGGCGCGTGCGCGCGCTCGGGCGGCTGCGGATCGTCGGGGTGACCGGCTCGAACGGCAAGACGACGACGAAGAACCTCCTCCGCACCGTGCTCGAGCAGGTCGGACCGACCGTCGCGGCGCGCAAGAGCTACAACAACGAGGTGGGCGCACCGACCACCATGCTCGAGCTGACCGACGAGACCGAGTTCCTCGTCGCCGAGATGGGCGCCTCGGGCGTGGGCGAGATCGCGCGCCTCGTGCGCATGGCACGTCCCGACATCGGCATCGTCCTCAAGGTGGGCCTCGCGCACGCCGGCGAGTTCGGCGGGATCGAGAAGACGGTGCAGGCCAAGTCCGAGATGGTCACCGACCTGCTGCCCACCGACGTCGCGGTGCTGAACGCCGACGATCCCCGGGTCGCCGGGATGGCCGGCCTCACGTCGGCCCGGGTCGTCTGGTTCGGGCTCTCCGAGCAGGCCGACGTGCGGGCGACCGACGTCGAGGTGCACGCGCGCGGCACCGCCTTCACGGTCGCCGTGCCCGGCGGCCGGTCCGCGCGGGTGCGCTTCTCGGTCCTCGGCGAGCACCACGTGATGAACGCCCTCGCCGCGATCGCGGCCGCGCTCGAGCTCGGCGTGCCGCTCGCTCGCATCGTCGAGGGCCTCGAGAAGGTGACGCTGGCCGAGCAGTGGCGCATGCAGGTCATGGGCGGCCGCGACGACATCACCGTGATCAACGACGCGTACAACGCGAGCCCCGACTCGATGGCGGCCGCGCTCAAGACGCTCGCCCAGGTCAGGCGCCCGGGTGCGCGCACCATCGCCGTGCTCGGCGAGATGAGCGAGCTCGGCGAATTCTCGGGCGAGGAGCACGACCGCATCGGCCTGCTCGCGGTGCGGCTCGGCATCTCGCAGCTGGTCGTGGTGGGCGAGGGCGCTCGACGCCTGCACATCACCACGGTCAACGAGGGTTCGTGGGACGGCGAGTCCGCGTACGTCGACACCGCAGACGAGGCGTTCGGACTCGTCACGTCGATGGCGCGCCCGGGGGACACCGTGCTGGTGAAATCGTCGAACTCGGCGGGCCTCCGCCACCTCGGCGACCGACTGGGAGAATGGTTCGCGTGAGAGCACTTCTGACCGCCGGAGCGTTGTCGCTCTCCTTCACGCTCTTCCTGACGCCGTTGTTCATCCGGCTGTTCACGAGGCTCGGCTGGGGGCAGTTCATCCGCGACGACGGGCCCCAGACCCACCACGTCAAGCGCGGCACGCCCACCATGGGCGGCATCATCTTCATCCTCGGCACGTTGTTCGGCTACTTCAGCGCGACGCTCCTCATCGGCGACGGACCGACGGCCTCCGGCCTGCTCGTCCTGTTCATGATGGTCGGACTCGGCGTCGTCGGCTTCATCGACGACTTCCTGAAGACCCGCAAGAAGCAGAGCCTGGGCCTGGGCGGCTGGGCCAAGATCGCCGGCCAGACGCTGGTGTCGGCGGTCTTCGCGCTGCTGGCCCTGCAGTTCCCGAACGAGGAGGGCGCGACGCCGGCGACGACGAAGATCTCGTTCATCCGCGACCTGCCGCTCGACTTCATGGTGTTCGGGACGGTGTTCGGCATCGTCGCGTACGTCCTGTGGATCGTGCTCATCTCGGCGGCGGCGTCGAACGGCGTGAACGTCACCGACGGCCTCGACGGGCTCGCCTCGGGCGCCTCGATCCTCGCCATCGGGTCGTTCATCATCATCGGCTTCTGGCAGTTCAACCAGTCGCGCTTCAGCGAGAACCTCAATCCGAGCGACCTCTACCGCAGCTACGACGTGCGCGACCCGCTCGACCTGGCGATCGTCGCGACGGCGATCGTCGGCGCGGTGGTCGGCTTCCTCTGGTGGAACACCAACCCCGCGCACATCTACATGGGCGACACCGGTTCGCTCGCGCTCGGCGGCGCCCTCGCGGCGCTCGCGGTGACGAGCCAGACCGAGCTGCTCCTGCTCGTGATCGGCGGCCTGTTCGTCATCGAGGCGGGGTCGGTGATCGTGCAGCGCGGGTACTTCAAGCTCTCCGGCGGCAAGCGCATCTTCCTGATGAGCCCGATCCACCACCACTTCGAGCTCAAGGGCTGGGCCGAGGTGACCATCGTGGTCCGCTTCTGGATCATCGGCGGCCTCTTCGTGGCGGCGGGCGTCGGCGCGTTCTACTTCGAATGGCTGCAGAGTTGACGGATGCCGCATCCGGGGCGTCGCGCCTCGACGGACTGACCAGCTGGCATGCCGACTGGCGAGGGCTGCGCGTCGCCGTGCTCGGCCTCGGCGTGACGGGCTTCGCGGTCGCCGACACGCTCGCGGAGCTCGGCGCCGAGGTGACCGTCTACGCGCGCGACCGCGACGACGACCGCGCGCGGATCCTCGACGTGATCGGCGTGCGCCTCGTGGTGCACCCGCTCGACGAGGTGCCGAGCGGCCTCGCCGACGCGGCGCCGGAGCTCGTCGTCGTCTCGCCCGGGTTCCGCCCCGACCACCCGGTGCTCCGGTGGGCGGGGGAGTCGGGCGTGCCCGTGTGGGGCGACATCGAGCTCGCGTGGCGGGTCCGCGACAAGGTCCGGGCCGCCGAGTGGATGCTCGTGACGGGCACCAACGGCAAGACGACGACCGTGCAGCTCGCGGCGACCCTGATCGCGGCGAACGGGGTGCGCGTGGCTCCGTGCGGCAACATCGGCGTGCCCGTCCTCGACGCGGTGCGCGATCCGCTCGGATACGACGTGCTCGTCGTCGAGCTCTCGAGCTTCCAGCTGCACGCGATGCCGACGAGCGGGCCCGGCGCGGTGCATCCGTACTCGAGCGTGTGCCTGAACCTCGCCGACGACCACCTCGACTGGCACGGCTCGCCCGAGGCCTACCGCGACGCCAAGGCGAAGGTCTACCAGAACGCCAAGGTCGCCTGCGTGTACAACCGCGCCGACGAGGCCACCATGCGCATGGTCGAGGAGGCCGAGGTCGAGGAGGGCGCGCGCGCCATCGGCTTCGGGCTCGACACGCCGGGTCCGAGCGACTTCGGCGTGGTCGACGGCATCCTGTGCGACCGGGCGTTCCTCGAGGAGCGCCGGACGGCGGCCCTCGAGATCACGACGCTCGACGAGCTCGAGGCGAACGGTCTCGCCGTCCCCCACATCGTGGCGAACATCCTCGCCGCATCGGCGCTCGCGCGGTCCCACGGCGTTCCCGTCGGCGTCATCCACGACGCGCTCGCCACGTTCCGGCTCGACGCGCACCGGATCGAGACCGTCGCGATCGCCGGAGGCATCCGCTGGATCGACGACTCGAAGGCGACGAACCCGCACGCGGCCGAGGCCTCGCTTCGCGCCTTCGGTCGCGTCGTGTGGATCGTCGGCGGCCTCCTCAAGGGCGTCGACGCCGACGCGCTCGTCGCGCGGCACGTGCCGAGGCTGCGCGCCGCGGTCGTGATCGGCCGCGATCGCGCCGCGCTCGTCGAGGCGTTCCGCCGACACGCGCCCGACGTGCCCCTCTTCGAGGTGGCCACGACCGACACTGAGAGCGTGATGCCCGACGCCGTCGCCCTGGCGGCCTCGGTCGCGGAGGAGGGGGACACGGTGCTCCTCGCCCCGGCCGCGGCATCCATGGACCAGTTCACGGACTACGCCGACCGCGGGCGGCGCTTCCACGACGCCGTCCGCGAGCGGTTGGGAGGAACGGCGCATGACGAGCCCGCCTCGGACGACCCGCCCGCAGAAGGGCGCTGACGGGTCGGGCCTGGCCGCCCGCATCCGGCTGGGCGCGTTCCGTGCCGAGTCGAAGGACTACTTCCTGCTCCTCGGCACGGTGCTCTTCCTCGTCGTGCTCGGGCTCGTCATGGTGCTCTCGTCGTCGATCGTCCAGTCGGGTCTCGAGAACGACGGCGACTACACCTGGCGCGCGGTGCAGCAGGCGACGTACGCGCTCATCGGCGTGCCCGTCATGCTCCTCGCCGGACGCATGCCGGAGGCGTTCTGGATGCGGATCGCCTGGTTCGTGCTCGCCGTCGCGTGCGCGCTGCAGCTGCTGGTCGTCGCCACCCCGCTCGGCGTCGAGGTGGGTGGCAACACCAACTGGCTGCGCATCGGCCCGGTGCAGTTCCAGCCGTCCGAGCTCATCAAGGTGGCCCTCGTCATGTGGCTCGGGCTGATCGTCACGAAGAAGAAGGACCAGCTCGGCGACTTCACGCACGGCATCCTGCCCATCCTGCTCGTGGGCGGCGGGGCCATCGGCCTCGTGCTGCTCGGCGGCGACCTCGGCACGGTCATGGTCATGGCCGGGATGCTGCTCGGCACGCTGTTCCTCATCGGCGTGCGGATCCGGCTCCTCGTCGTGCCGCTGCTGTTCGGCGTCGTCGCGTTCGCGCTCGTCGCGCTGTCGAGCGAGAGCCGCATGAAGCGCATCACGGCGTTCCTGCAGGAGCACTGCACGCAGTTCGACACCGCCGACTGCTGGCAGATCCAGCACGGCACGTTCGCGCTCGCCAACGGCGGGATCTTCGGCGTCGGGCTCGGCAACTCGGCGGCGAAGTGGTCCTGGCTCCCGGCGGCCGACAACGACTTCATCTTCGCGATCATCGGCGAGGAACTCGGGCTCATCGGCGCGATCGTCGTGCTCGGCCTCTTCGTGGTGCTCGCGCTCGCCCTCGCGCGCGTCCTTCGCGCCGCCCAGACGCCGTTCGGCAAGACCGTCTCCGCCGCCGTCCTCGTGTGGGTCATCGGCCAGGCCTGTGTCAATATCGGTGTCGTGCTCGGCGTCTTCCCCGTCCTCGGTGTTCCGCTGCCCCTCGTCTCGGCGGGCGGCACGGCACTGCTCACCACGCTCTTCGCGATCGGCATCGTCCTCTCGGTCGCACGCGATCCCCAGGTGCCGGTCCGCGCGACCGCGCCGGCCGGACGACGTCGGGAGACCGGTGTCACGAAGGCGGCCCGCACCCGATGACCACCTACCTGCTCGCCGGCGGAGGCACCGCCGGCCACGTGAACCCCCTGCTCGCCGTCGCCGATCGCCTGAGGGAGCGCGACCCGCAGGCCCGGGTGCTGGTGCTCGGGACCGCGGAGGGCCTCGAGTCCCGCCTCGTGCCGGCTCGCGGCTACGAGCTGCTCACGGTCGAGAAGGTCCCGTTCCCGCGACGTCCGAACGGCGCCGCCCTCCGATTCCCCGGGCGTCTCCGCCGGTCGATCCGGACGGTCGCCGCGCTCATCGCCGACCGCCGCGTCGACGTCGTGGTCGGCTTCGGCGGATACGTCGCGACGCCCGCCTACCTCGCCGCGCGTCGAGCACGCGTGCCCGTCGTGATCCACGAGGCCAACGCGAAGCCGGGTCTCGCGAACCGGCTCGGCGCGCGCTTCGCCGCCCGTGTCGGCGTCGCCTTCCGCGGCACGCCGCTCCCGCACGCCGAGTTCGTCGGCATGCCCCTGCGGCGCGAGATCGAGTCGCTCGACCGCGCCGGCCGACGCGCCGAGGCGGCGGAGCTGTACGGCCTCGACGCCGACCGACCGGTGCTGCTCGCGACCGGCGGCTCGCTGGGCGCCCGTCGCATCAATCGCACGATGGTGGGCAGTGCGGCCTCGCTCCTCGGCGCCGGATGGCAGGTCCTGCACGTCACGGGCGCCGCCTCGGACGTCGCCGACCCGGGCATCGACGGGTACCGCATGGTCGAGTACGCGGACCGCATGGAACTCGCGCTGGCGATCGCCGATGCGGCGGTGTCGCGCGCGGGCGCCGCGACCGTCAGCGAGCTGTCCGCCCTCGGGATCCCCGCCGTCTACGTGCCCTATCCCGTCGGCAACGGCGAGCAGCGGTTCAACGCGGCCGACGTCGTCGCCGCCGGCGGCGGCATCCTCGTCGACGACGCGGCGTTCGTGCCGGAATGGGTCGAGCGCGAGCTCGCGCCACTGCTCGCCGACCGCGAGCGCCTCGCGGCGATGGGCCGCGCCGCGGCATCCGTCGGCGCGCTCGACGGCACCGACCGGACGGTCGCGCTCGTCGACGGCTCGCTGGCCGGCGCGGGCGCCGCCCCGCCGCGAGGCGCGTAACGTTGACGTCGACCGCCGCACACCACCGAGGAAGCACCGCGACACCGTGACCATCAAGCCCGACCTCTCCACGCCCATCCCCGCCGACCTCGGCGCCGTCCACTTCGTCGGCATCGGCGGCTCGGGCATGAGCGGCATCGCGCGGCTCGTGCTCGGCGCGGGGCACCGGGTGACCGGATCCGACGTGCGCGAGTCCGACAACATCGCGGCACTGCGCGACCTCGGGGCGACGATCGCCATCGGGCATGCCGCCGAGAACCTGCCCGACGACGTCGACACCGTCGTCGTCACGGGCGCGCTCTGGCAGGACAACCCCGAGTACCGGCTCGCGCTCCAGCGCGGCATCCCCGTGCTGCACCGCTCGCAGGCGCTCGCCTCGGTGATCGCGGGGCAGCGGCTCGTGTCCGTCGCCGGCGCCCACGGCAAGACCACGTCGACCGGCATGATCATCACGGGACTCCTCGCGCTGGGCGAGGACCCCAGCTTCGTCAACGGCGGCGTGATCGAGGAGCTCGGCGTGAGCTCGGCGTCCGGTTCGGGCGAGCTGTTCGTCGTCGAGGCCGACGAGTCGGACGGCTCGTTCCTGCTGTACGACACCTCCGTGGCGTTGATCACCAACGTCGACCCCGACCACCTCGACCACTACGGCTCGCTCGAGGCGTTCGAGCAGGCGTTCGTCGACTTCGCCGACCGGGCGCGCGAGCTCGTGGTGATCTCGTCGGACGATGCGGGCGCGACGCGCGTCACCGATCGCCTCTCGCACGAGCGCGTGATCACCTTCGGCGAGTCGGCGGATGCCACGGTGCGCGTGCACTCCGTCGAGACCGACGGTCCCGTGGCGTTCGCCGTCTCGTACGAGGGAGCCGAGTATCGCGCGCGCCTGCGCGTACCCGGTCGCCACAACGCGATCAACGCCGCCGGCGCGTTCGCCGTGCTCGTCGGCCTGGGCTTCGATCCCGCCGCGTCGCTCGAGGGCATCGCGCGGTTCGCGGGGACCGGCCGCCGTTTCGAGCTGCACGGCACCATCGACGGCGTGAGCGTCTTCGACGACTACGCGCACCATCCGACCGAGGTCGCCGCGGCGCTGTCGGCCGCACGGACCGTCGTCGGCGACGGGCGCATCATCGCCGTCCACCAGCCCCACCTCTACAGCCGCACGCGCCTCTTCGCGAAGGAGTTCGCGGAGGTGCTCGAGCGCTACGCCGACGAGACCGTCGTGCTCGACGTGTACGGTGCCCGCGAGGACCCCGAGCCGGGCGTGACCGGCGCGCTCGTGAGCGAGCGGTTCGAGGAGCCCGAGCACGTCGCGTTCATCGCGGACTGGCAGGAGGCGGCCGACCACACCGCGCGGATCGCGCGACCCGGCGACTTCGTGATCACCCTCGGCTGCGGCGACGTCTACCGCATCGTGCCGCAGATCCTCGGCTCCCTCGAGCGCGAGCGGCTCGCCTAGGACGCGCGGGTGAAGCGGCCGCAGGGATTCCGACCGGCGGAGGCGCCTGCGCGCCGGCCCGTGCCGGAGCGCGTCGCGCCGGCACGCACGCCCCGGCCCGCGACGGAGGATCTGCCTCGCGACGAGGCGCTGACCGAGCCGATCCGGCTCGAGCGCGCGGTCGTCCGGGCGGATGCCGCGCCCGCCGCGTCGGCGACGAACGGCACGGCGTCCGCGCGCCCGGCCGTGACGACGCCGCCCTCCGGCGGCGGTGACCCGCCGTCCGGCGGAGGCGCGGCAGGGGACGTCCGCGCCGCGCGGCGTGCACTCGCCTCGGCGGAGCGTCGGCGCCGACGGTACGAGCGCCAGGAGGTGCGACGGTTCACGAAGCGCAGCCGCCTGCGCCGGATGACGTGGATCGTCGGGTTCGCCTCCGTCGTGGTGCTCGCGCTCCTCGCCGCCGGGGTGGCCTACTCGCCGCTCATGGCCCTGCGGGAGATCCGGGTCGAGGGTGCCTCGCGGGTGCCGGCCGCCGACATCCGCGCCGCGTTCGACGATCGGATGGGGACGCCGCTGCCCCTCATCGCGACCGAGGAGGTGCGACGCGCGCTATCCGAGTTCCCGCTGATCGAGACGTACTCGACCGAGACCGTGCCTCCCGGCACCCTCGTCGTGCGGATCGTCGAGCGCACCCCCGTCGGCGTGGTCGGGACGTCGACGGGCCTCGTCTCCGTCGATGCCGCGGGCGTCGTCATCGAGCGCGTCGACGCGGCGCCCGACGGGCTGCCGCTCGTGGTCGCCGACGGCGGGCTCGACGGCGACGCGTACCGTGCGGCCGGAGCGGTCCTCCGCAGCCTCCCGGCCGACCTCCGTGCCGGCGTCGCTCGCGTGACCGCCGACACCCCGGACGACGTGCGCCTCGAGCTGGCGGAGGGCGCGGTCGTCGTGTGGGGCAGCGCGGAGGAGTCGTCGCTCAAGGCCACGGTGCTCGCGCGGCTCATGGCGGCGTCGCCGCCCGACGAGGTCGACCGATACGACGTCTCCGCGCCCCTGAGCCCGGTCACCGACTGACGCCGACGGGGCGCCGGCTCGCCCCCGGATCGCGACACGCGGGGTCCGCCTGACGGGCGGGTGGGATGCCGCCGCTACCGTCGAGTTCAGGAATTGCATACTCGGCAAAACTTTAACCTTCGACTGGAGGTTGAGAGTTCAGAGTTCGCACGGAGGGCCGGACATGTCGACTAACCAGAACTACCTCGCCGTCATCAAGGTCGTCGGCATCGGCGGTGGCGGCGTCAACGCCGTCAACCGCATGATCGAGCTCGGACTCCGCGGAGTCGAGTTCATCGCGATCAACACCGACGCCCAGGCACTGCTCATGAGCGACGCCGACGTCAAGCTCGACGTCGGCCGCGACCTCACCCGCGGACTCGGTGCGGGTGCCGACCCGGAGGTCGGCCGCCGCGCGGCGGAGGACCACGCGGAGGAGATCGAGGAGGCCCTCGCGGGCGCCGACATGGTCTTCGTCACCGCGGGCGAAGGAGGCGGCACCGGAACCGGCGGCGCACCCGTGGTGGCGCGCATCGCCAAGTCGATCGGCGCCCTCACGATCGGCGTCGTGACCAAGCCGTTCAGCTTCGAGGGCAAGCGGCGGCAGACCCAGGCCGAGCAGGGCGTGGCGCGACTGAAGGAAGAGGTCGACACCCTCATCGTCGTGCCGAACGACCGGCTGCTCGAGATCAGCGACCGGGGCATCTCGATGCTCGAGGCGTTCGCCACCGCCGACCAGGTGCTCCTCGCGGGTGTGCAGGGCATCACCGACCTCATCACCACGCCGGGCCTGATCAACCTCGACTTCGCCGACGTGAAGTCGGTCATGCAGGGAGCCGGGTCCGCGCTCATGGGCATCGGTTCCTCGAGGGGAGCCGACCGGGCGATCAAGGCGGCCGAGCTCGCGGTCGCGAGTCCGCTGCTCGAGGCCTCCATCGACGGCGCCCACGGCGTGCTCCTGTCCATCCAGGGCGGCTCCAACCTCGGCATCTTCGAGATCAACGACGCCGCGCGACTCGTGCAGGAGGCCGTGCACCCCGAGGCCAACATCATCTTCGGCGCCGTCATCGACGACACCCTCGGCGACGAGGTCCGCGTGACCGTCATCGCCGCCGGGTTCGACGGCGGCGATCCGATGCCGAAGCCGGTGGAGGTCAAGAAGCCGAGCGTGGTGCCGGCCGCCGTCGGGGTCGGAGTCGGGGCGGGGGCCGGCGGCGCGCTGTCCTCCTCCGAGGCGGGGGAGCCCCTCGCCGAGATCGACATCGAGGAGCTCGTCGAGACCGCGAACTGGGGCGAGGCCACGAGCACGACCGCCGACCAGATCGTCTCGGACCCGGCCTTCGCCGACGACTCGGACGACCTCGACATCCCCGACTTCCTGAAGTGAGGCAGGCCCTCAGCGCCCGAGCGCGGCCGGGGGAGCGGTCGTGAGCGGCCTCGAGGAGCGGCTCGCGGCGGTGCGCGCGAGCATCGTGGATGCCGCGCGCGCGGCCGGGCGCGACCCATCCGAGATCACCACGATCGTCGTGACCAAGTTCCAGCCGGTCTCGCTGATCCGGGAGCTCGCCGCGCACGGGATCCGCGACGTCGGCGAGAACCGGCACCAGGAGGCGCAGGCGAAGGTCGCCGAACTCGGCGACCTCGACCTGCGCTGGCACTTCGTCGGCCAGCTGCAGAGCAAGAAGGCCCGCCAGGTGCGGGCCTACGCGTCGGCGATCCATTCGGTGGACCGCGAGTCGCTCGTGGACGCGCTCCGCTCGGACGAGTCGTCCGTCGACTGCTTCGTCCAGGTGAACCTCACCGACGATCCCGGACGGGGAGGGGTCGCCCCCGGCGGCCTCGACGCGCTCGTCGAGAAGGTGCTGGCGACGCCGGGGCTCGGACTTCGCGGGCTCATGGCGGTGGCTCCGCTCGGCGAACCGGCTCGCCCCGCGTTCGCACGCGTGCGGGAGCTGTCCGAGCGCGTGAGGCGGAGCGCCCCCGGGGCGACGTCGCTGTCGATGGGGATGTCGCACGACTACCGCGACGCGATCTCGGAGGGCGCGACACACCTTCGCATCGGCACGGCAATCACGGGCGATCGGCCGACCGGCGGATAGCCTCGAATCACGGAACCACTGACGGAGGCAGCGATGTCGAACCCGCTCAAGAAGACCATGGTCTACCTCGGACTCGCCGATGAGGAGCTCGAGGCCGAGACCGCGCAGCCGGCGCCCGCGCCGGTCGTGCACGCCGCCCCCGCGCCGGCCGCACCGAAGGGCGGCGCCGCCGTGACGCCCCTCAGGAAGACGCACGTCCAACCCACACCCCCGCAGGCGGAGATGAACGAGATCCTCACGGTGCACCCGCGCCAGTACCGCGACGCGCAGATGATCGCCGAGTCCTTCCGCGAGGGCGTGCCCGTCATCATCAACCTGTCGCAGATGTCCGACGGCGACGCACGCCGCCTCATCGACTTCGCCAGCGGGCTGTCGCAGGGCCTGTACGGCAAGATCGAGCGGGTCACCAACAAGGTGTTCCTGCTGTCGCCGGCGCACGTGGTGGTGTCGGGCGAGGCGGGCGAGGGGGAGGGCGACGTGGACGCGTCCTTCTTCGCGCACGCGTAGACTCCCGACGTGAGCGCCCTCGCCGTCGTCTGGAACCTGGTCTACACCCTCCTCCTCATCTACTTCTTCGCGATGTGGGCGCGGTTCGTGCTCGACCTCGTGCGCACCTTCAACCGGTCGTGGCGTCCCCGCGGCGTCGTGCTCGTGCTCGTCGAGGCCGTCTACACCGTGACCGACCCGCTCGTGAAGTTCTTCCGGCGCCTGATCCCGCCGATCCGTCTCGGCCAGGTCGCGCTCGACCTGGGCTGGAGCGTCGCGATGCTCGTCGTGATCATCGCGATGACGGTCGTGTCCTCCCTGGCCGCAGCTGCCTGAGCGGATGCGGGGAGCGGGCACGCCGCGTGTCGCGGCACTGCGTCCGCTCGGGTCTCTTTGCTACCGTTAGCTGCACGTGACCGACAGTTCGACAGATTCGAGGGATGGGAAGCCATGGCGCTAACTCCGGAAGATGTGGTCAACAAGCGCTTCCAGGCGACGAAGTTCCGGGAGGGCTACGACCAGGACGAGGTCGATGACTTCCTCGACGAGGTGGTCGTCGAGCTGCGCCGGCTCAACCAGGAGAACGAGGAGCTGCGTCAGCGCCTCGCCGCCGCCGAGGCCCGCTCGTCCGACGGTGCACCCGCACCCGCACCCGCGCCGGCGGCTCCCGCTCCGGTCTACGCCGAGCCCGCGGCCGCGCCGCCGACGGTCGCCGTGCCCACGCACACCGCGACGCCGCAGTCCGAGCTCGACGAGCAGACGAGCACCACCAACCTGCTCCAGCTCGCGCGCCGCCTGCACGAGGAGCACGTCCGCGAGGGCGTCGAGAAGCGCGATGCGCTGATCGCCGAGGGCCACGCGACCGCGGCGCGCATCGTCGCCGAGGCCGAGGCGAAGCAGCGTGCGCAGATGGGCATCCTCGACCAGGAGCGGATGGCGCTCGAGAAGCGCGTCGACGAGCTCCGCGTCTTCGAGCGCGACTACCGCGCCAAGCTCAAGAGCTACATCGAGGGCCAGCTCCGCGAGCTCGACACGGCGCAGCCCGTGCAGGTCTCGGGCGGCGCAGGGTTCTCGGCGCCCGTCGGCGCGCAGGGCATGAGCAACGAGCAGCCCTCGCCGACGTTCCAGGGCTTTGCCGGCTGAGCGCCCGGCCAGGGTCGGCATCACCGCGCTGCTCATCCTGGTCGGCGTCGCCGTCACCGTCTACGGCGTCGACCAGGTGAGCAAGCAGTTCGTGGTCACGACCCTCGCCGAGGGCGAGGTCGTGCCGGTGCTCGGGAACGTCCTGCAGTGGCAGTTCGTCCGCAACCCGGGCGCCGCGTTCTCGATCGCCAGCGGCATGACGTGGATCTTCACGATCCTCGCCGCCGGCGTCATCACGTTCATCGTCTGGTTCGCCCGCCGCATCCGCTCGATCGCGTGGGCCCTCGTGTTCGGGCTCCTGCTCGGCGGCGTGCTCGGCAACCTCACCGACCGGCTCGTCCGGGAGCCGGGCTTCGGCGTGGGCCACGTGATCGACTTCATCTCGACCCCGTGGCTCATCCCGGCCATCTACAACGTCGCCGACATCGCGATCGTGTCGAGCATGGTGCTCTTCATGATCCTGACGATCCGGGGTGTCGGGCTCGACGGCAGCCGAACGAGCCGCGACGAACAGCGACCCGCCGCCGATCCGGCCACGACGGACCCGCCCGAGCGCGAGGCGCCCGGCGGCAGGCCCGGGGTCGAGCTCGCGCGCGAGTCCTGAGATGGAGCACCGTTCGCTGCCCGTCCCCGACGGGCTCGACGGGTCGCGCGTCGATGCGGGCCTCGCGAAGCTCCTGGGGTTCTCCCGCACGCAGGCCGCCGAGGTGGCGTCGGCGGGCGGCGTGCTCCTCGACGGCGCCGTGGTCGACAAGTCCGATCGGCTGCGTGCCGGGTCCTGGCTCGAGGTGAGCTGGGCTCCGCCGCGCGCACTCGAGATCGAGGCCATCCCGGTGCCCGACCTCGGGATCGTCCACGACGACGACGACCTCGTGGTCGTCGACAAGCCCGCGGGCGTCGCGGCGCACCCGTCGCTCGGCTGGGAGGGTCCGACGGTGGTCGGCGCACTGGCGGCCGCGGGGTACCGCATCTCGACGTCGGGCGCGGCCGAGCGCCAGGGCGTCGTGCACCGTCTCGACCAGGGCACGAGCGGGCTCATGGTGGTGGCGAAGTCGGAGCGGGCCTACCGCGACCTGAAGCGCCAGTTCCACGACCGCGAGGTCGACAAGGTCTACCACACGATCGTGCAGGGCCATCCCGACCCGCTCGCGGGCACCATCGACGCGCCCGTGGGCCGCCATCCGCGGTCCGAATGGAAGTTCGCCGTGACCGCGGACGGCAAGCACGCCGTCACGCACTACGCGACGCTCGAGGCGTTCCCGTACGCGTCGCTCCTCGAGGTGCACCTCGAGACCGGGCGCACGCACCAGATCCGCGTGCACATGGCGGCGCAGCGGCATCCGTGCGCCGGCGACGCGATGTACGGCGCCGATCCCACGCTGAGCGCCCGCCTCGGGCTCGAGCGGCAGTGGCTGCACGCGAAGGAACTCTCGTTCGTGCACCCGGGAACCGGCGAATGGACGACCTACGAGTCGGACTACCCCGCCGACCTGCAGCACGCCCTCGATGTCCTCGGCGGCGACTGAGCGACGCATGCCGCGTCTGGAGCTCGCACGTCGGCGGCCCGCAATACACTGTGAGCACCCCCGAAGCACCACCCGATGAGGAGCCCTGTGGCCGCCGATTCCTTCGTCCACCTGCACGTGCACTCCGAGTACTCGATGCTCGACGGGGCGGCCCGGGTCGGCGAGCTCATGAAGGCCGCGGCGGCCGAGGGCATGCCGGCCGTGGCGATGACCGACCACGGCAACGTGTTCGGCGCCTACGACTTCTGGAAGCAGGCGACGGACGCCGGGGTGAAGCCCATCATCGGCACCGAGGCGTACCTGACGCCGGGCACGCACCGCAGCGACAAGACCCGCGTGCGCTGGGGCAACGGCGGCGGCGACGACGTGTCGGGGTCGGGCGCGTACACGCACATGACGCTGCTCTCCGAGACCACCGAGGGCATGCACAACCTCTTCCGCCTCTCGAGCCTCGCCTCCATCGAGGGCTACTACTTCAAGCCGCGCATGGACCGCGACCTGCTGCAGACGTACTCGAACGGGCTCATCGCGACGACCGGCTGCCCGTCGGGCGAGGTGCAGACGCGGCTGCGACTCGGGCAGTACGAGGAGGCCGTGCAAGCGGCCGCCGAGTTCCGCGACATCTTCGGCAAGGACAACTTCTTCGCCGAGATCATGGACCACGGCCTCGGCATCGAGAAGCGGATCATGGACGACCTGCTCCGCCTCGCGAAGCAGCTCGACCTGCCGCTCGTCGCGACGAACGACCTGCACTACACGCACGCGCACGACGCCAAGAGCCACGCGGCGCTGCTGTGCGTGCAGTCGGGCTCGACGCTCGACGACCCGAACCGGTTCAAGTTCGACGCCGACGAGTTCTACCTCAAGACGGCCGCCGAGATGCGACACCTGTTCCGCGATCACCCCGAGGCGTGCGACAACACGCTGCTCATCGCGGAGCGGTGCGACGTGCAGTTCAACACGAGCGCCAACTACATGCCCCGCTTCCCCGTGCCCGAGGGCGAGAGCGAGCAGAGCTGGTTCGTGAAGGAGGTCGAGCGGGGACTCCACGACCGGTACCCCGGCGGCATCCCCGACGACGTGCGCACGCAGGCCGCGTACGAGGTCGAGGTCATCAACCAGATGGGCTTCCCCGGCTACTTCCTCGTCGTCGCGGACTTCATCAACTGGTCCAAGCGCAACGGCATCCGGGTGGGCCCCGGACGCGGATCCGGCGCCGGCTCGATGGCCGCGTACGCGATGCGCATCACCGACCTCGACCCGCTCCAGCACGGCCTGATCTTCGAGCGCTTCTTGAACCCCGATCGCGTCTCGATGCCCGACTTCGACGTCGACTTCGACGAGCGTCGTCGCGGCGAGGTCATCAAGTACGTGACCGAGAAGTACGGCGACGAGCGCGTGGCGCAGATCGTGACGTACGGCACGATCAAGGCCAAGCAGGCGCTGAAGGACTCGAGCCGCGTGCTCGGGTTCCCGTTCGGCATGGGCGAGAAGCTCACGAAGGCGATGCCTCCCGCCGTCATGGGCAAGGACATCCCGCTCTCCGGCATCCTCGACAAGGACCACCCGCGCTACAAGGAGGCCGGCGACATCCGAGCCCTCATCGAGACCGACGCCGAGGCGAAGACGGTCTTCGAGACGGCGCTCGGACTCGAGAACCTGAAGCGCCAGTGGGGCGTGCACGCCGCGGGCGTCATCATGTCGAGCGAACCGCTCATCGACATCATCCCGATCATGAAGCGGGAGCAGGACGGCCAGGTCGTCACGCAGTTCGACTACCCGGCGTGCGAGGCGCTCGGCCTGATCAAGATGGACTTCCTGGGCCTCCGGAACCTCACGATCATCGACGACGCGCTCGACAACATCGAGGCGAACCGCGGATTCCGGCCTGTGCTCGAAGACCTCGCGCTCGACGACGCCGAGGCGTACCGACTGCTCGCGCGGGGCGACACGCTCGGCGTGTTCCAGCTCGACGGCGGGCCCATGCGCTCGCTCCTCCGCCAGATGAAGCCCGACAACTTCGAGGACATCTCAGCCGTCATCGCGCTGTACCGCCCGGGCCCGATGGGCGCGAACTCGCACATCAACTACGCGCTCCGCAAGAACGGCCTGCAGCCGATCACGCCGATCCATCCCGAGCTCGAAGAGCCGCTGAAGGACATCCTCGACACGAGCTACGGCCTGATCATCTACCAGGAGCAGGTCATGGCCATCGCGCAGAGGGTCGCGGGGTTCAGCCTCGGACAGGCCGACATCCTGCGCCGGGCCATGGGCAAGAAGAAGAAGTCGGAGCTCGACAAGCAGTACGAGGGCTTCTCGGGCGGCATGAAGGCGAACGGCTACTCGGATGCCGCGATCAAGACGCTGTGGGACATCCTGCTGCCCTTCTCCGACTACGCGTTCAACAAAGCGCACTCGGCCGCGTACGGCGTGCTCAGCTACTGGACCGCGTACCTCAAGGCGCACTACCCGGCCGAGTACATGGCCGCGCTCCTCACGAGCGTGGGCGACGCGCGCGACAAGCTCGCCCTCTACCTCAACGAGTGCCGCCGCATGGGCATCAAGGTGCTGCCGCCCGACGTGAACGAGTCGATCGGCTTCTTCGCCGCCGTCGGCGACGACATCCGCTTCGGCCTCGGCGCGGTGCGCAACGTGGGCTTCAACGTCGTCGACGCGATCCGCGCCGCGCGCGACGCGAAGGGCCGGTTCGAGTCGTTCCACGACTTCCTGAAGAAGGTGCCCACGCAGGTCGCCAACAAGCGCACGGTCGAGTCGCTCGTCAAGGCGGGTGCGTTCGACTCCCTCGGCCACACGCGCCGCGCCCTCGTCGAGATCCACGAGGGCGCCGTCGAGGCGGCCGTGAAAGAGAAGCGGGCAGAGGAGAACGGCGACGTCGGATTCGACTTCGACAGCCTCTTCGAGGACCACGAGAAGGAGGCCGCGCCCTCGCCGGTGCCCGACCGTCCCGAGTGGTCGAAGCGCGACAAGCTCGCGTTCGAGCGCGAGATGCTGGGCCTGTACGTGTCCGACCATCCGCTGGCCGGACTCGAGGCGACGCTCGCGAAGCACGCGTCGACCACCATCACCGACCTCATGAGCTCGGATGCCACGCAGGACGGCGACGTCGCGACGATCGCGGGCCTCGTGACGAGCGTGCAGCATCGGGTGGCCCGCCAGAGCGGCAACCAGTACGGGATGATCCAGGTCGAGGACTTCTCGGGCGAGATCACCGTGATGTTCATGGGCAAGGCGTACCAGGAGTTCGCGCCCGCGCTGCGGGGCGACTCCATCGTCGTCGTGCGCGGCCGCGTGAGCCTGCGCGACGACGGCATGAACCTGCACGCCTACAGCGTGTTCGAGCCCGAGGTCGGCCAGGGCGACGAGAACGGCCCGGTCGTGATCTCGCTGCCCGACGTGCGAGCCACGACCGACACGATCTCCGCGCTCGGCGATGTGCTGATCCGGCACCGCGGCGACACCGAGGTGCGGCTCAAGCTCACCAAGGGGCGCACCGCACGCGTGTTCGAGCTGCCCTACCCCGTCGCGGTGAGCGCCGACTTCTACGGTGAGCTCAAGAGCCTCCTCGGCCCGAACTGCCTCACGTGACGTGCGCCCAGCGGGCGTCCGGGCGTGATCGATAGGCTGGGCGCGCCATGCTCCGCACGATCGATCTCCGCGACTCCCGTCCCTCCGCCAGCGAACTGCTCGCCCTCGTCCCGCGCGCCGCGACCGACGTCGCGGCGGCCCTCGAGCCCGCCCGCGAGCTCATCGACGACGTCCGCGCACGCGGCGAGGCGGCACTGCTCGACCAGGCCGAGCGCTTCGACCGCGCCCGGCCCCCGGCCGTGCGCGTGAGCGCCGACGAGCTCGCCGCCGCGCGCGACGCGCTCACCGGCGAGGTGCGGGCCGCCGTCGAGTCCACCATCGAGCGCGTCCGCGCCGCGAGCGCCGCGCAGGTGCCGGCACCGGCCACGACGGTGCTCGGACCCGGCGCGATCGTCGAGCAGCGGTGGCAGCCCGTCGCGCGCGTCGGGCTCTACGTGCCCGGCGGCAAGGCCGTGTACCCGTCGAGCGTCGTCATGAACGTGGTCCCGGCGCAGGTCGCGGGCGTGCGGTCCATCGCCCTCGCCTCGCCCGCGCAGGCGGCGCACGGCGGGCGCATCCACCCGACCATCGCGGGGGTCGCGGCGCTCCTCGGCATCGACGAGGTCTACGCGATGGGCGGCGCCGGGGCCATCGGCGCCTTCGCGCACGGCGTCCCCGACCTCGGCCTCGAGCCCGTCCAGCGGGTGACGGGGCCGGGCAACGTCTTCGTGGCCGCCGCGAAGCGGCTCGTGCAGGGCGTCACGGGCATCGACTCCGAGGCGGGTCCCACCGACATCCTCGTGATCGCCGACGAGTCGGCCGACGCCGACCTCGTGGCGTCCGACCTCGTGAGCCAGGCCGAGCACGACGAGCTCGCCGCCGCGGTGCTCGTGACCAACGCGCCGGAGTTCGCCGACCGCGTGCTCGAGCGCCTCGCGGTGCGCGTCGCGGCCACCCGGCACGCCGCGCGCATCCGCACGGCGCTCGAGGGCCCGCAGTCGGCGGTCGTGCTCGTGGCCGACCTCGAGCAGGCGGCCGACTTCGCCAACGCGTTCGGCGCCGAGCACCTCGAGATCCAGGTGCGCGACGCCGACGCCGTGCTCGCGCGCATCGAGAACGCCGGCGCGATCTTCATCGGACCGTACTCGCCCGTGAGCCTCGGCGACTACGCCGCCGGATCCAACCACGTGCTGCCGACCGGCGGCCAGGCGCGCTCGGCGGCCGGCCTGTCCGCGGCGACGTTCCTGCGCCCGCAGCAGGTCGTCCGGTACGACGAGGCCGCGCTGCGCGAGGTCGCCCCCGTCATCGCCGCCCTGTCGGCCGAGGAGGACCTGCCGGCCCACGGCGAGGCCGTGACCGCCCGGTTCGGCGACCGACCCTGACCGCGCCGCTACGCTGGGAGCACCATGCACTGCCCGTTCTGCCGCCACCCGGACTCGCGCGTCATCGACTCTCGCACGAGCGATGACGGACTCTCGATCCGTCGGCGCCGTCAGTGCCCCGAGTGCGGGCGGCGCTTCTCGACGACCGAGACGGCGAGCCTGGCCGTGATCAAGCGTTCGGGCGTCATCGAGCCGTTCAGCCGCGAGAAGGTCGTGCTCGGCGTCAAGAAGGCGTGCCAGGGCCGCCCGGTGACCGACTCCGACCTCGCCGTCCTCGCGCAGAAGGTCGAGGAGACGATCCGCTCGACGGGCGCATCGCAGATCGAGGCGAACGACATCGGTCTCGCCATCCTCCCACCGCTGCGCGAACTCGACGAGGTCGCGTACCTGCGGTTCGCGAGCGTCTACCAGGCCTTCGAGTCGCTCGAGGACTTCGAGTCGGCCATCGGGCAGCTGCGCGAGGAGCACGGGCGCCTTCCCGCGCGTCCGGTCGAGTAGCCTGTCCCACGGCATGTATCGACTCCTCTTCTCCCAGGTCCTCTCCCGCATGGACCCGGAACGGGCCCATCACCTCGCCTTCGGCGTCATCCGCCGCCTGCCGGCGCTCGGCATCGGCCGCCTCGTCGAGCGCTTCACGGCGCCCGACCCCGAGCTCGTCGTCGAGGCGCTCGGGCTGCGGTTCCCGTCGCCGTTCGGCGTGGCCGCCGGCTTCGACAAGGATGCGCTCGCGGTCGTGGGCCTCGGCAACCTCGGCTTCGGCCATGTCGAGGTGGGGACCCTCACGGCGCTCGCGCAGCCGGGGAACGAGCGGCCGCGCATGTTCCGGCTGATCGCCGACCGGGCGCTCGTCAACCGCATGGGCTTCAACAACGGCGGGGCGGATGCCGCAGCGGGCCGCATCTCGCGGCTCTCGCGTCGCGCGCACCGCCCGGTCCTGGGCGTCAACATCGGCAAGAGCCGCGTCACGCCCGTCGAGCGCGCGGTCGAGGACTACGTGCGGAGCACGAAGGTGCTCGCGCCGTACGCCGACTACCTCGTCGTGAACGTCAGCTCACCGAACACCCCGGGCCTGCGCGGGCTGCAGGAGCTGGACGCCCTGGCGCCCCTCCTCGAGGCCGTCCGGGATGCGGCAGGCGGCACGCCGCTGCTCGTGAAGATCGCGCCGGACCTCGACGACGCCGAGATCGTGCGCATCTGCGAGCTGGCGGTCCGCCTGGGGCTCGACGGCATCATCGCGACGAACACGACGATCTCGCGGGCCGGCCTCGTGACCCCCGCTGCCGACGTCGAGGCGATCGGCGCGGGCGGCCTCTCCGGAGCGCCCCTCGCCACGCGCTCGCTCGCGGTGCTGCGGCTCATCCGCGAGCACGTGCCCGCCTCGCTGTGCGTGGTCTCGGTCGGCGGAGTCGAGACCGCAGAGGACGTGCAGGAGCGGCTGGACGCCGGTGCGACGCTCGTGCAGGGCTACACCGGCTTCATCTACCGCGGACCGTTCTGGGCGCGGCAGGTCAACCGCGGCCTCGAGCGGCTCCGCCGGGAGCGCGGCGTCGCGGCATCCGTCGCCTGACCGTCGCCGGGAACGGCCGGCCGTGCGCCGCCTGCCGCCGGCACCGCCCGTCAGAGCATGCCGATGTCGTTGAGCCGGTCGGCGAGCGTGGCGCCGTCGCTCGCCGAGACCCAGGGCACGTCGGCCCCGTGCTGCTCGGCCTTGGTGCGCCCGCCCGCCAGCACGGCCTCGCCGGCGGAGAGCTCCCGGATGGCGATGGCGGCGACGCGCTCGGGATGCTCGGCCGCGAACGCGGCGTAGAGCTCCTCGTCGTGCTGGCCGTCGTCGCCGATGAGCAGCCAGCGGACGTCGGGGAACTCCTCGGCGAGCCGCCGGAGGTTGTCGGACTTGTGCTCGCGGCCGCTGCGGAACCAGCGGTCGTGCGTGGGACCCCAGTCGGTGAGCAGGATCGGCCCGGAGGGGTACAGATTGCGGGAGAGGAAGCGCGTGAGCGTGGGAGCCACGTTCCACGCGCCGGTCGACAGGTACACGACGGGCGCACCCGGATGACGCCGGACCAGCCGCTCGTACAGCACCGCCATGCCGGGAGTGGGGCTGCGGGCGTGCTCGTCGAGCACGAACGTGTTCCAGAACGCGACGAACGGGCGGGGGAGCGCGGTGACCATCACGGTGTCGTCGATGTCGGACACGATGCCGAAATGGACGTCGGGCGCCACGACCCAGATCGGGGCCTCGACCGGCTCGGAGCCCTCGACCTGGAGCACCGCCCGATTCCATCCCGGCTCGAGTCGGGCGGGGACGCGCGTGTCGACCACGCCGCCGCGATCGGCGAGCACCTCGATGCGTTCGCCGCCCACCTCGATCGAGACCCGGACCTCGCCGACGGGGACGCTCGTGAAGCTGCGCCACCCGCGGATGCCCTGCTCGCGGCGCCGCCGGCGGCGCTTGGACGTGGTCTCCGCGGACGCGGGCTTCGCCAGGAGGACGCGGCAGAAGACGCGCACCCACTCGGTCGAGCCGTAGCCCGTGTACGGCACGACCGTCGGGACGTGGCCCCGGCGCCGGGCCCAGCGCTCGCGGACGTCGTGGATCCAGTCTTCGAGGCGCGCGGCACCGTGCCGGGCCGGCCGCTGCCGGGAACCGGCCGGGACAGGGGAACTCACCGGCATCCCCTCAGTCTTTCATGCGCCACCGAGCACGGGTCAAACCCGCAGGGCCGGCCGCCGGGTCGGCGGCGGCGCGGGTCGCAGGTAGAGTGGTCCGGCAAGTGAGGAGGTCCCGTGCCCAACATCGACCTGATCCTCGGGACCGATCATGGCCGGAGGCGCTCGGTCCGCACCGAGCCGACGCAGCGCCGCAGCACCCAGCGGCTCGACGCGCTGCTCGACGCCGCTGCCGAGATCGTCGACGAGCTCGGCTTCGAGCGACTGACGACTCAGATGGTCGCCGAGCGCGCGGGCGCGTCGATCGGCACGGTCTACCGGTACTTCCCCGACCGCGTGGCGGTGCTGCACGCCCTGCGCGAGCGCAGCGTCCGTCGCTATCGCGAGCGGCTCGCCGAGGCGCTCGAGCAGGCCGAGCTCGACGAGTGGTGGCACGTCATCGACGCCGCCCTCGACGTCTGCGCCGAGCTCTACCGCGACGAGCCGGGTTTCACCGTGGTCCATGCCGCGCCGCGCGAGCTGTCCGAGCGCGACGGCGAGGCGGAGATCGCGCACCGCCTCGCGCTCCTGCTCGAGCACGACTTCGGCATCCGCAACGACGGCGAGACGCGGTTCCGGATCGGCATCGCCGTCGAACTCGGCGAGGCGCTCATCCATCGGGCGTTCGCACGCGACGCCGACGGCGACGTGCGCTACCTCGACGAGGCGCGGCGCGTGGTCCGCGACTACCTCGAGGCGCACCTGGCCGACCGGGTCGCCACGTCGTCGGCCGCCTGAGAACCTGCCGAGAGCGCTCCGAACGCGGGCGCCCCCGTTGCCACCGGCGCCCGTGAGGTGTTTGGCTTGAGGATGCGCCGACCGGCGCCCCGCGACGGGGGAGAGGCAGCATGATCGAGTTCCGTGGCGTCACCAAGGAGTTCCCGGACGGCACGGTGGCCGTCCACGACGTCGACATCGTCATCCCGCCGCACGAGACCACGGTGCTCGTGGGCTCGTCCGGTTCGGGCAAGACGACCCTGCTGCGCATGATCAACCGCATGGTCGATCCCACCGGCGGGCAGGTGCTCATCGACGGCACGGACGTCGCGACCCTCGATCCGGTCAAGCTCCGCCGCGGAATCGGCTACGTCATGCAGAACTCGGGACTGCTGCCGCACCGGCGCGTGATCGACAACGTCGCCACCGTGCCGCTGCTCCGCGGCGAGTCGAAGCGCGCGGCCCATGCGCGCGCGCTCGAGCTCCTCGACACCGTGGGGCTCGATCGGTCGCTCGCCGACAAGTACCCGTCGCAGCTCTCGGGCGGCCAGCAGCAGCGCGTGGGCGTGGCGCGCGGCCTCGCCGTCGACCCGAACATCCTGCTCATGGACGAGCCGTTCGGCGCGGTCGACCCGATCGTCCGCGCCGAGCTGCAGCAGGAGCTCCTGCGCTTGCAGGGCGAGCTCGGCAAGACGGTGGTCTTCGTCACCCACGACATCGACGAGGCGTTCCTGCTCGGCGACCAGGTCGTGATCATGCAGCAGGGCGGGCGGATCTCGCAGGCGGCGTCGCCGGCCGAGATCCTCGCGCATCCGGCCGACGCGTTCGTCGCCGACTTCGTCGGCGCGGAACGGGGCAAGCGCGCCCTGCACGTGACGGAGGTCGACGGACGCAGCATCGTCGTCGATGCCGACGGCCGCCCGGCCGGGGTCCTCACGTCGTGAACTGGCTCTGGTCGAACCTGGACCGCGTCGGCGAGCTCGTCGTGGTCCACCTCGCATTGTCGGTGCCCGCGATCATACTGAGCTTCGTGCTGTCGGTCCCGCTCGGTTGGGTCGCCCACCGGTACCGGTGGTCGCGCGGCGTCCTGCTGTCGCTCGTCGGGCTCCTCTACGCGATCCCGTCGCTCGCGTTGTTCATCGCGCTGCCCGCCGCCACCGGGCTGAGCCTGCGCTCGCCCGTCAACCT
Source organism: Agromyces sp. CCNWLW213 (assembly GCF_037199545.1). NCBI lineage: Bacteria > Bacillati > Actinomycetota > Actinomycetes > Micrococcales > Microbacteriaceae > Agromyces > Agromyces sp. CCNWLW213. The sequence goes on from NZ_JBBBDX010000001.1 coordinate 92,508, forward strand.
CGTGATCGCGTTGACGCTGTACGGCATCGCCGTGCTCGTGCGCACCGCGACCGACGCCTTCGACGCCGTCGAGCGCGACATCCGCCAGTCCGCGACGGCCGTCGGCTACTCCGGCGCCGGCCGGTTCTGGGGGGTCGAGCTGCCCCTGGCCGGGCCGGTGCTGCTGTCGGGCCTCCGGGTCGTCATCGTGAGCACCGTGAGCCTCGCCACGGTGGGCGCGGTGATCGGGGTCCCGAGCCTCGGCAGCCTCTTCACCGACGGCTTCCAGCGCGGCATCCAGGTCGAGATCATCACGGGCATCGTCGCGACGATCCTCCTCGCCCTCCTGCTCGACTGGCTCGCGGTGCTCCTCGGGCGCATGCTCATGCCGTGGACCCGGCCGTCGCGCACGCGGCGCGCGCCGTCGGTCGAGGCGACCGCGGGGGCCGGGTCGTGAACCTCTTCGCCGACGCGTTCGCCTGGCTCGCCGACCCCGCCAACTGGAGCGGCGCGGGCAGCATCCCGCAGCGCATCGCCGAGCACCTGTGGATCTCCGCGGTCGTGCTCGTCATCGCGGCCGTCATCGCACTGCCCGTCGGCGCGTACGTCGGGCACACGGGGCGCGGTCGCGAGCTCGCGGTCATGGTGTCCGGCGGCCTCCGGGCCCTCCCGACCCTCGGGGTGCTCACGCTGTTCGGCACCTGGCTCGGCATCGGACTCCGGGCGCCGATCATCGCCCTCGTGATCCTCGCCATCCCGCCGCTGCTCGCCGGAGCCTACGCCGGGTTCGAGTCCGTCGATCGCCGGACGATCGACGCCGCCCGGGCGATGGGCATGCGCGAGCTCCAGGTCGTGGGCAAGGTCGAGCTGCCGCTCGGCCTGCCGATCGTCGTCGGCGGCATCCGGTCGGCGACGCTCCAGATCATCGCGACGGCGACGCTCGCCGCCTACATCGCCGACGAGGGCCTCGGCCGGTTCATCTTCAGCGGACTCAAGACCCGCGACTACGCCGAGATGCTCGGCGGCTCGATCCTCGTGATCCTCCTCGCGCTCGTCGTCGACGGGCTGTTCGCGGCGGCGCAGCGGCTCGTCGTGCCCGCGGGCGTGCGCGCCACCCGCACCAGAGAGCTCCGTCCGGGACCGGCCCGGTCCCGGACGGCCGTGGGGCAACCCATCACCGAAGGGAACAGGCAATGACCACAGCAGGAAAAGGCCGGCTCGTCGCACTGGCGGCGGTCGCGGTCGGGGCGACAGTGGCCCTGGCAGGGTGCGCCTCGAGTGATCCGCTCGACAGCGGATCGGGCGACGGGGGCGGCACCGGCGGCTCGGAGACGATCGTCGTCGGCTCGCAGGACTACTACTCGAACGAGATCATCGCCGAGCTGTACGCCCAGGCGCTCGAGGAGAACGGCTTCACGGTCGATCGGCAGCTCCGGATCGGCCAGCGCGAGGTGTACATCCCCGAGATCGAGGACGGCGCGATCGACGTCTTCCCCGAGTACACGGGCAACCTCCTCCAGTACTACGTGCCCGACACCGCGGCCACCACGGCCGACGACGTCTACGCCGAGCTCGAGGGCGCACTGCCCGAAGGGCTCCGGGTGCTCGAGCAGTCGCCCGCGACCGACCAGGACTCGTACAACGTGACGCGCACGTTCTCCGAGGAGAACGGCGTCACGAGCCTCGCCGACCTCAAGGACGTGTCGACCCCGATCACGCTCGGCGGCAACTCCGAGCTCGAGACGCGCCCGTACGGTCCCGAGGGGCTCCAGTCGGTGTACGGCGTCGAGGTCGCCTTCACGCCCATCGAGGACAGCGGCGGCCCGCTGACCCTGAAGGCGCTCGTCGACGACCAGGTGCAGATGGTCAACATCTACAGCGCCGACCCCAACATCGCGGCGAACGACCTCGTCACGCTCGAGGACCCCGAGGGACTCTTCCTCGCGTCCAACGTCGTCCCGGTCGTGAGCGAGAAGGTCACCGACGAGATGGCCGAGGTCATCGACACCGTCAGCGCGGCCCTCACCCCCGAGGACCTCGTCGCGCTCAACGCGCTGAGCGTCAACGAGCAGCAGTCGGCCGACCAGATCGCGAGCGACTGGCTCGCCGAGAAGGCGCTGTTCTAGCGGTCCCGACGACGATCCGAGGGGTCGGTCGCTTCGGCGGCCGGCCCCTCGTCGTGCGCCGGTCGGGGCCCCTCGAGCCCCTCGACGGGCTCGGTCGGCTCCGGCGCGATGCCGTGCGGGGCGACCGCCGCGCCGGCGTCGTGCACCGCGTCATCCTCCATGTGCCTCGCCTCGAGTCGCATGAGGACCTTCTTCGCCGCCCAGACCCCGACGAGGAAGAGCACGATCACGCCGACGAACAGGTAGCCCGCCCAGTGCAGGTCGTCGCTCAGGCTCCGGTACCCGCCCGCCGCGGCGCTCCCGACGCTGACGTAGGCGAACGACCAGATGACGCACGCGGGGGTCGTCCAGGCCATGAACCGCCGGTACGGCATGTCGCTCATGCCGACCGTCAGCGGCACCAGCGAGTGCAGGACCGGGAGGAAGCGCGAGATGAACACCGCAGGACCGCCGCGGCGCGCGAGGTAGCGACGCGCGCGATGCCAGTTGTGCTCGCCGATCCGCCGTCCCAGGCGCGACCGCTCGATGCGGGGCCCGAACCATCGACCGAGCGCGAAGCCGATGCTCTCGCCGATGAGCGCGCCGACGATCACCGCGAGCGCGAGGGCGAGGTACTCGACGGGTCCGTCGACCGCCGTCGAGGCGACGATGACGATGCTGTCGCCCGGCACGACGAGTCCCACCAGCACCGAGGTCTCGAGCATGATGCCGAGGCCGGCGAGCAGCGTGCGCAGCACGGGGTCGACACCTTCGACGATGCCGAGGATGCCGTCGAGCAGCTCGTTCACCCTTCCGAGCCTATGGCGTGCCTCCCCGATGCGGCTGTGAGCCGTCAGAAGGCCATGGCGGCGAGGACCACGACGGGTGTCGCCACGATCACGCCTGTCGCGATCCAACTCGCGGTCCGCGCCCCGGTCGAGAGCGGATGCCGCCCCGGCTCGAGCCGCTCGAGCCGCTGTTCGAGCATGGCGGCGTCGGGGTTCACGCCGCCGGCATCGGCGTACGCCCCGGGCTCGCCGGCGCTTCCGACGAGGACGAGCGCGCGTCGGAGCGGCTCGGCGCCGGTCGCGCGGCGCGCGGCGTCGTCGGCGAGGAGCTCGGTGAGCAAAGCGACCGCCCGCTCGGCGCGGTTCGCGATGGGGAACCAGGGGAGTGCTCCGTGCCAGGCGCGGAACGCGAGCAGGACCAGGTGGTGGAACTGGTCGAGGTGGGCGCGCTCGTGGGCGACGACGGCGTCGAGCTCCTCGGCGTCGAGCAGCTCGACGAGGCCCTCGGTGATGACGGTCGCGGTCCGGATGCCGGGGACGCAGTACGCGACGGGCACGGGGTGCGAGAGGACGCGGGGCCCGGCCGGGTCGACGGTCGGCTGCGCGAGGAGGTCGACGAGGCGATGCTGCCGGCGTCGGGCGCGCTCGGCGCGCACGGCCGTGGAGAGCAGGTTCAGCGCGAGGTGCACGGCGAGCCCCACCGCGAGGGTCAGTGCGGCGAGGTGGACGACCCCGTAGCCGTCGGGGACGGGGCCCGCCGCGAACGCGGGCAGCAGGTCGGCGGCGGCTCCGGTGATCGATCCGCCCGGCGCGGCGCCGAAGACGAGGAGCGATCCGATCATGGAGAGCGCGCCGCCGAGGGCGATGCCCTGCCACAGGGCGAGTGCGGTGGCCGGCGAGCGCGCCGGCCAGGACGCGCGCGCGAGCGCGACGGGGATGGGCCAGGCGAGCGCGAGCGCGACGACGCCGAGCAGGACGGCGGCGGCGACCACGTCAGCGGCGCACGAGCTCGTCGAGGAGGCGATGCAGCGTGCGGGCCTCGCCGTCGCTGACGGTGCCGACGAAGCGTGCCAGTGCGGCGTCGCGGTCGGAGGACGACGAGAGCACCTCGTGCATCAGCTCGGCGGTGTGCTCGGCGCGGGAGAGCAGCGCACGGTAGCGGTGGGGGCGGGCCTCGCGGGCCCGCGTGACGAAACCCTTGCGCTCCAGGCGCGAGAGCACGGTGAGCACGGTGGTCGTGGCGGGCGTGCGCGACGGGTCGGCGGGGTCGGCGAGGTGCTCGCGCACCTCATTCGCCGTGAGGGCGCCGTCGCTCGTCCAGAGCTGTTCCATCACGGAGCGCTCGAGGTCGCCGAGTCCTGCCATACGACGAGGATACCGCGCGCGGGCCCGTTGGTTCTACACGATGTAGAAAAGTGCTCTACGCTGTGTAGAAGAATCGCGACGCCGTCACTCCCACGAAAGGGGCCCCCGCAGTGAACGAGCTCCTCGACCCGCTCCTGCTCGCCAGGTGGCAGTTCGGCCTCACGACGGTCTACCACTTCCTCTTCGTCCCGCTGACGATCGGCCTCGCGACGACCGCGGCCGTCTTCCAGACCGCATGGGTGCGCACCGGGAAGCTCGAGTACCTCCGCATCACCCGGTTCTTCGGCACGATCTTCCTCATCAACTTCGCCATGGGCGTCGTGACGGGCATCGTCCAGGAGTTCCAGTTCGGCATGAACTGGTCCGAGTACTCGCGCTTCGTGGGCGACGTGTTCGGCGCGCCCCTGGCACTCGAGGGCCTGCTCGCGTTCTTCCTGGAGGCGACGTTCATCGGGCTCTGGATCTTCGGCTGGAACCGCCTGCCGCAGAAGCTGCACCTGGCGACCATCTGGGTCGTCGCGATCGGCACGATCCTCTCGGCGTACTTCATCATCGCCGCGAACGCGTTCATGCAGAATCCCGTCGGCTACCAGATGAACGAGGAGCGCGGGCGCGCCGAGCTCGTCGACATCTGGGCGCTGCTCACCAACCCCGTGGCCCTCGCCGCGTTCCCGCACACCATCGCGGCATCCTTCATGGTCTCGGCCGGCCTCGTCATCAGCGCGGCCGCCTGGCACCTCGCCCGCAACCAGCACCTCGACACCATGCGGCCCGCGCTGAAGTTCGGGCTCTGGACGATGGTCGGCGCCGGTGCGCTCACCGTCCTCTTCGGCGACCAGCTCAGCCTCGCGATGGTCGCCACCCAGCCGATGAAGATGGCGGCCGCCGAGGCGACGTACGACACCGTGTGCGGGGCGGATGCCTCGTTCTCGCTCTTCACGCTCGGGACGCCGGACGGGAGCACCGAGCTGTTCTCCATCCGCGCGCCGTACCTGCTCGCGCTGCTGTCGACGCACACGCTCGACGGGTGCGTCGAGGGCATCAACGACCTGCAGGCGCTCTACACCGACCTCTACGGGCCCGGCGACTACACGCCGATCATCTGGGTGACCTACTGGTCGTTCCGCTGGATGATCGGGCTCGGCATGCTGCACATCCTCGTCGCGGTCGTCGGCCTCTGGCTGACCCGCACGGGACGGATGCCGCGTCAGCGCTGGGTGTGGACCGTCGCGATCTGGAGCTTCCCGCTCTCGCTCATGGCGATGATCGTCGGCTGGGTGTTCACCGAGATGGGACGCCAGCCCTGGATCGTGTTCAGCCTGCTGCCCACCGAGTCGGCGGTGTCGCCGAACGTCACGGGCCTCGAGGTGCTGATCTCGCTCGTCGCCTTCACCCTGATCTACGGCGCGCTCGCGGTCGTCGAGGTGAAGCTGATCCTGCAGGCGATCCGCACGGGGCCGCCCGAGATCGCCGCGCCGGACCCGGAGACGGGCGAGGTCGAGCACGTCGCAACGGTCTACTAGGAGGAGACGGACATGGATCTCGCAGTGCTCTGGTTCTGGATCGTCGCCTTCCTGTTCGTGGGCTACTTCGTGCTCGACGGCTTCGACTTCGGCGTCGGCATGTCGCTGCCCTTCCTCGCGAAGGACGACACGGACCGGCGCGTGCTCATCAACACGATCGGCCCGGTGTGGGACCTCAACGAGACCTGGGTCATCGTGGCGGGCGCCGCGCTCTTCGCGGCGTTCCCCGAGTGGTACGCCACGCTGTTCTCCGGCTTCTACCTCGCGCTCCTGCTCATCCTGCTCGCGCTCATCGCGCGCGGCGTCTCGTTCGAGTACCGGCACCAGCGGCCCGAGCTCGCGTGGAAGCGCCGCTTCGACACGATGATCGTCATCGGCTCGGCGGTGCCCGCGCTCCTCTGGGGCGTCGCGTTCGCCAACATCGTGCAGGGCGTGCCCCTCGACGCCGACCACAACTACACCGGCACGCTCTTCGACCTGCTGAATCCGTACGCGCTGCTCGGCGGACTCACGACCCTCCTGCTGTTCTTCACCCACGGCGTCGTCTTCGCCGCGCTGAAGACCGACGGCGAGATCCGGGAGCGGGCCCGCCGCCTGGCCGGCCGCTCGGGCGCCGTCACCATCGCGGTCGCGGCGGGCTTCCTGGTGTGGACGGGGCTCGCCCACGGCACCGCATGGTTCTGGGCGCTGGCCGCCATCGCCGCACTGGCCCTCATCGGCAGCTGGCTGGCCAACGGACGCGGCGCCGAGCGCACGGCGTTCGCGCTCATGGCCGTCACCATCGGCGCCGCGGTGTTCGGCCTGTTCGCCGCGCTCTTCCCGGACGTCATGCCCGCCTCGAACGACCCGGCCAACAGCCTCACGATCGCGAACGCGTCGAGCACGCCGTACACGCTCACGGTCATGAGCTGGACCGCGCTGGTCTTCCTGCCGCTGATCCTCGCGTACCAGGGCTGGACCTACTGGGTGTTCCGGAAGCGCGTGACCCGGCAGGCGATCGACGCCGCGGCCCACTGACGTGCGCCCGCTCGACCCCCGCCTCGTCCGCCGCTCACGTGCGGCGCGCGGCTTCCTCGCGGGCGGCGCCGCGCTGGCGCTGCTGCAGGCCGGTTCCACGATCGCGTTCGCGTGGGCGCTCGCGTCGCTCGTCGTCGGGCTCATCGAGGGCGCGGTGCCGTGGGGCGTCGAGCCGGTCCTCGCCGTGCTCGTGCTCGCGGCATCCGTTCGAGGGCTGGCCGGATGGCTGTGGGAATGGCTGGGCTCGGCCGGCGCCATGCGCGTGAAGTCGGAACTGCGCGACGACCTGCTCGCGTCGCTCGAAGCCCGGCCCGGCGACGCCCGCGGCACGGCCACCGCCGACGCGGCCACGCTGCTCGGACCGGGGCTCGACGCGCTCGACGAGTACTTCGGCCGGTACCTGCCGCAGCTCGTGCTCACCGCGGTGTCCACGCCGCTGCTCGTCGCCGCGGCCTGGGCTGCCGACTGGGTCTCGGGGCTCATCCTCGTGATCGTGCTGCCGCTCATCCCCGTCTTCATGGCGCTCATCGGCATGGCCACCGAGGTCGTGCAGCGACGACAGTGGGAGCGGCTGCGCTCGCTCTCGCGCGGGTTCCTCGAGGTGGTGGGCGGGCTCTCCACGCTCATGGTGTTCGGCCGCGCCGAACGCCAGGTCGGTCGCATCCGCTCCGTCACGGACGACTACCGATCGAGCACCATGAAGGTGCTGCGCGTGACCTTCCTCTCGGGCTTCACGCTCGAACTCGCAGCGAGCCTCTCGGTCGCCCTGGTCGCCGTGTCGATCGGCCTCCGCCTCGTCGCGGGCGACATGTCGTTCGCGCCAGGGTTGTTCGTGCTGATCCTGGCGCCCGAGGTGTTCCTGCCCATCCGCAACGTCGGCGCCGCATTCCACGCGTCGACGGCGGGGCTCGAGGCGTCCCGCGAGGCCCTCGACGTCCTCGAGGCAGAGCAGGGCGGTGCGCCGCGCGCGGGCGCGATCGACGCGGGCGACACCCCGGCGACGGATGCCGCGGGCCTGCAGATCCGCGACCTCCGGGTGATCCGCGGCGGACGGGTCGTGCTCGACGGGCTCGACGTGGATGCCGCGCGCGGCGAGTTCGTCGTCGTGACCGGGGCGAGCGGATCGGGCAAGTCCTCGCTCGTCGCGGCGATCCTCGGCTTCGCCGCCCACGAGGGCACCGCGACCCTCGACGGCGACCCCGTCGGCACCGGCACGCGGGCCCGGGTCGCGTGGGCGGGGCAGACGGCCCAGCTCCTCGAGGGCACCGTGGCCGAGAACGTGCGGCTCGGCGCCTCCGATGCGCCCGACGAGCTGGCGGGGCGCGCCCTGGCCCTCGCGGCCGTGGCGACCCCGCCGGAGACGATGCTGGGACCGGGCGGCGCCGGGCTGTCGGGCGGCGAGGCGCAGCGCGTCGCGGCGGCTCGCGCCATCCACCGACTGCTGGCGATCGATGCGCCGCTCCTCGTGCTCGACGAGCCGTCGTCGTCCCTCGACCTCGACCGCGAGGCCGAACTCGCGGCCGGCCTCCGGGAACTCGCCGCCGAGGGCCGGATCGTGCTCGTCGTGACCCACCGCGAGGCGCTCGCCGCGCACGCCGACCGGGTCGTGGCCGTACGGGAGGCCGCCCATGCGTGACGGGACCCGGGCCGTGCTCCGGCGGGCCGTGCCGCCCGTGCGACGGCTGCTGCCGGCGATCCTCCTCGGGGTGCTCGCGGGCCTGTCGAGCGTTGCGCTCCTCGCCGCGAGCGCCTGGCTGATCGCTCGCGCGGCCGAGCAGCCGCCGGTGCTCTACCTCTCGCTCGGCGTCGTCGGCGTCCGGGCCTTCGCGCTCGGGCGGGCCGTGTTCCGCTACCTCGAACGGCTGGCGGGCCACGATGCAGCGTTCCGGCAGCTCGCCGAGATCCGCGCGGACGTGTTCGAGCGGATGCTGCCGGTCGCGCCGGACGGGATCGCCGCCAGCCGGCGCGGCGACCTGCTCGCGCGCTTCGTCGGGGACGTCGACGAGCTCCAGAACGTCTCGCTCCGGATCGTGCAGCCGCTCGTCAGCGCCGCGATCGTGCTCGCCGCGGCCGTGGCGGGGCTCGCCTGGCTCGCGCCCGGGTCGGCGGTCGCCGTCGCGGGGTGCCTGGCGATCGGCATCGCGGTCGCGGTCGTGGCGCAGCACGTGCTCGCCTCGCGGGCCGACGCGCGCCTGGCCCCGCTGCGCGGGCGCCTCCAGGCCGCCGTCGTCGAGCACGTGCAGGCGCTCGACGTGCTCATCGCGTTCGACGCCGCCGAATCGGGGCGCGCGCGCATCCGACGAATCGGCGCGGGGCTGGAGCGCGCGACGCGGGCGCGCGCGGCCGCGCAGGGCTTCGCCGCCGCGGCGATGAGCGCGGTGGGCGGGATCGCGGCGGCCGCGAGCCTGGCGGCGGGGGCGCCGCTGCTCGCGGGCGGCCGCATCGACGCACCGACCTTCGCGGTGCTCTGCCTGGTGCCGCTCGCGATCGCCGAGGTCGCCACGGCCGTCCCCGTCGCGATCGGGGGCCTCCGGACCGTGCGCGTGAGCGCCTCGCGAGTGGCCGAGGCGGTGCCCGACGAGGTGCCGCCCGAGCTGCCTGCCCCCTCGTCGGGGTACGAGTCCACGGAGGCCGTGCCATCCGCGTCCGGCGGCGCGCCGTCGATCCGGCTTCGCGGCGTGCGGGCGAGCTGGCCGCGGCGCGGCGCGGCATCCGACGACCCGAACGCGACGGACGCCCCGCGCACGCGCTCCCACGACGGGCACGACCTCGCGAGCTTCGACCTCGACGTCGCCCCCGGCGAACGCGTGCTCGTGGAGGGGCCGTCCGGCGCGGGCAAGACCACGCTGGCGCACGTGCTGGTCCGCTTCCTCGAGTACGACGGCTCCTACCGGCTGGACGGCGTCGAAGCGCGCGAGCTCGACCCGCGGCGGGTCCGGCGGACGGTCGGCCTGGTCGAGCAGCGCCCCTGGCTGTTCGACGAGGACCTGCGGCAGAACCTGCTCTTCGCCCGAGACACGGCGAGCGATGCGGAACTCCTCGACGTGCTCGACCGCGTCGGACTAGGCCGCTGGGCGGCCCGGCGGGGCGGGCTCGATGCCCGCGTCGGCGAGCGGGGCGCACTGGTCTCGGGCGGGGAGGCGCAGCGGATCGCGTTGGCTCGCGCCATGCTCGCGGACTTCCCGGTCCTCGTGCTCGACGAGCCCACCGCGAGCGTCGATCCCGATCGCGCGGACGCGCTCCTGCGCGACCTGCTGGGTGCCGCCGGGAGCGACCGCACCGTGATCCTCATCTCCCACACGGGCGCGCCCGCGGACCTCGTCGATCGCGGCGTCCGGCTCGGACGTCCGGCTCCGCGCGCGCCGATCGCGGCCGGTTGAAACCGCCTCCACGCAGATTTCCGTCGCCGGACGCACGCTCGTTGCGTCTGAGCGAAGGGGATCTTCCGCTTCGCGCGTCGGTTCGCTAGCGTCTCGCCCAACGCGGCCCGCGTCCCGCCCGCCCGCGTGATCACACCATCTCCACGAAGGAGCATCTGTGAACCATCGAACCAGGACCGGAATCAGGGTCGGCGCGGTCGCCGCGACGGCGGCGGTGGCGGCATCGCTCGCCATCGCGGGGAGCGCCCAGGCAGCGGTCGTCACCGACACCTCCGCGCTCCGCGACGCCGTCACCACCGACGGCGTGTACGGCCACATGCAGCAGTTCCAGGCGATCGCCGATGCGAACGGCGGCAACCGCGCCGCCGGCACCTCCGGCCACGTCGAGTCGCTCGAGTACGTCGAGGAGCAGTTGCAGGCGGCCGGCTACGAGACGTGGCGGCAGCCGTTCACCTACGAGCGCACCGACTTCACCGGAACCTCGATGTCGCAGACGGCCCCGAACCCCGCCGCCTACGTGCTCGGCGTCGACTACTTCCCGATGGACTACTCGGGCGGCGGCAGCGTGACGGCGCCCGTGACCGCGGTCGACGTCAACCTGGCCGGCGACCGGGCCTCGACGAGCGGCTGCGAGTCGAGCGACTTCACCGGGTTCCCCGCAGGGAACATCGCCCTGATCCAGCGCGGTTCGTGCGACTTCGCGGTCAAGGCCGCCAACGCCCTCGCGGCCCAGGCCTCGGCGGTCATCATCTTCAACCAGGGCAACGTCGTCCCGGGCGACGACCGCCTCGGGCTCTTCGGCGGCACGCTCGGTTCGATCATCAGCGAAGAGCTGCCCGTCGTCAGCGCCCCGTTCGCGCTGGGGGAGCAGTGGGTGAACACGCCCGGGCTCGTGATCAGCCTCAACGTGCAGATCACCGTCGAGGAGGTGGCGACCGAGAACCTCCTCGCCGACACCGCCGAGGGGCGCACGGATCGGACGGTCGTCGTGGGCGGTCACCTCGACTCCGTCGCGGAGGGCCCCGGCATCAACGACAACGGCTCGGGCATCGCGGCGATCCTCGAGACCGCCATCCAGATGCAGGAACTCGACATCGAGCCCGAGAACCGCGTGCGCTTCGCATTCTGGAGCGGTGAGGAGGACGGCCTGATCGGGTCGAGCTACTACGTGTCGCAGCTGACTCCGCGTGAGATCAAGGGACACGCGCTGAACCTCAACTTCGACATGATCGGTTCGCCCAACCCGGTGAACTTCGTCTACGACGGCGACGGCGACGCGCTGGGGCTCTCCGGACCGAACGGGTCCGGAGTGATCGAGGACGTCTTCCTCGACTTCTTCGAGGCGGAGGGCGAGCCCACGGAGCCCACGGACTTCGACGGACGCAGCGACTACTTCGGGTTCATCGAGGCGGGCATCCCCGCGGGCGGCCTCTTCACCGGGGCCGAGGGCATCAAGACGGCCGAGCAGGCCGCGCGGTTCGGCGGCACGGCCGGGATCGCGTACGACCCCTGCTACCACGCCGCGTGCGACACCATCGCGAACCTGGACCTCGACACGCTCGGGCTCATGTCGGACGCCGTGGCGCACTCCACGCTCACCTTCGCCGAGACCACCTCCGCAGTGAACGGCACGGGCAAGGGCAAGGCCGTCGGCCAGGTCGACTGGGAGTACCAGGGCAACCGCGCACTGCGCTGAGGCTCCGACGACGGTGGGCGGGTGCGCGAGCACCCGCCCATCGGCGCGTGCGGCGGCCGGCGGATGACGCGAACGTCCGGCAGTACGCTCGGAGGGTGCCACGACGCATCCGGAGCCTCACGCTGCCCGAATGGTGCGACCCCGAAGCCGCCTTCCTCGCGCTGGCCGCCGACGCCGAGCGGGCGGCCTGGCTGGACGGGGGCGACGACGCCCGCGACGGCCGCAGCGTGATCGCCGTCGCCGCCGCGGGGGCGCCCGTCGTGCTCGCCGGCGGCGCCGACCGGCCCGATGACGTGTACGCGGCGCTCGCGGCCGGGATCGGCGACGTCGAGCCGGGCGCCGACGCGGACGCCTCGGGCCGCGCGGCGGTGGGATGGCACGGCTGGTTCGCCTACGAGTTCGGGGCGCGCACGCTCGGCCTGCCCGCCGCGCCGACGGACGTGCCGGCCGCGGCGTTCTTCCTCGCCGATCGGGTGGTCGTGTTCGAGCATGCCGACCGGCGCGTGCGGCTCGAGTGGATCGAGGGTGACGACGCGGCATCCGCGCGCCGTTGGGTCGACGCGACACGAGCGACGCTCGCGGGACTCGCGCCGGGGCGCCGGCTCCCCGGCACCGTCCCGACGCCGGCGTCCGTTTCCAACCAGCTGGCGGCACGACGCCGCCGCGTACCGCCGCATGATCGAGGAGTGCCGCGCGGCGATCGTGCGCGGCGACGCCTACCAGCTCTGCCTCACCAATCGCGTCGACCTCGACGTCCGGCCCGATCCCGTCGAGACCTACCTGCGTCTGCGTCGGGGGAGCCCCAGCCACCACGGCGGCTTCCTGCGGTTCGGCGACGTCGCGCTGCTCAGCGCCTCGCCCGAGCAGTTCCTCCTCGTCGAGCGGGACGGCACGGTCGCGACCAGGCCGATGAAGGGCACGCGGCCGCGGTCGGCCGACCCGGCGACGGATCGCGCGCTCCGCGCCGAGCTCGGCGCCAGCGAGAAGGAGCGCGCCGAGAACCTGATGATCGTCGACCTCATGCGCAACGACCTCGGCCGCATCGCCGAGCTCGGCACGGTGGCCGTCCCGAGCCTGCTCGAGGTCGAGGAGTACCCGCACGTGCACCAGCTCGTCTCGACCGTGACGGCACGGCTGCGGCATCCGCTCACCGCGCTCGACGCGGTCCGCTCGGCGTTCCCCGCCGGATCGATGACCGGCGCGCCCAAGGAGAGCGCCATGCGGATCCTGCACGGGCTCGAAGCCGGCCCGCGGGGCGTCTACTCGGGGGCGTTCGGATGCCTCGGGGTCGACGGGACGGCCGACCTGGCCATGGTCATCCGCTCGATCGTGCTCACCCCGCGAGGGGCCTCGATCGGCACCGGCGGGGGCATCACCGCGCTCTCGGACGCCGAGGAGGAGGTCGAGGAGACGCGCGTCAAGGCGCGCGCCCTCATCGCCGTGCTGGGCGGTGAGGCGCCCGCAGGCTCGCAGGCGTCGTCGCCCGCCCATTGAGTAGGCTTGTCCCTCGGGCGCCGCGCTCGCGCGCCCGCCGCGGGCCGAGCGCCCGCACCCTCCCCGCGCAGCACGATTGAGAGTCACGTGGCACACGAGCAGGACACCCCCGAGACCGCCGACGCCGGCACCTACGACTTCGCCGCGATCCAGGCGAAGTGGAGCCCGGTGTGGGAGGAGCTCCAGCCGTTCCGCGCCGCGCAGCCGGGCGACTCCCGCCCGCGCAAGTACATCCTCGACATGTTCCCGTACCCGTCGGGGGACCTGCACATGGGCCACGCCGAGGCGTTCGGCTTCGGCGACGCCGCAGCCCGCTACTGGCGCCACCAGGGCTTCGACGTGCTCCACCCCATCGGGTGGGACTCGTTCGGCCTGCCCGCCGAGAACGCCGCGATCAAGCGCGGCGCCGACCCGAAGGCGTGGACCTACGCGAACATCGAGCAGCAGAAGCGCTCGTTCAAGCAGTACGCGCCCTCGTTCGACTGGTCGCGCGAGCTGCACACGAGCGATCCCGAGTACTACAAGTGGAACCAGTGGCTGTTCCTCAAGCTGTACGAGAAGGGCATCGCCTACCGCAAGGCCGGCCAGGTCAACTGGTGCCCGAACGACCAGACCGTGCTCGCCAACGAGCAGGTCGTCGACGGGCACTGCGAGCGATGCGGCAGCGTCGTCACGAAGAAGGCGCTGACGCAGTGGTACTTCCGCGTCACCGACTACGCCGACCGCCTGCTCGACGACCTGAACCAGCTCGAGGGCAAGTGGCCCGCCAAGGTCATCACGATGCAGCGCAACTGGATCGGCCGATCCTCGGGCGCCGACGTCGACTTCGTCATCGAGGGCCGCGACGAGCCCGTCACGGTCTTCACGACGCGACCCGACACGCTCTACGGCGCGACGTTCATGGTGGTCGCCCCCGACTCCGCGCTCGCCGCCGAACTCGTCGCCGGGGCCTCCGACGACGTGCGTGCACGCTTCGACCAGTACCTCGAGTCGGTCCGCGCCGAGAGCGACATCGAGCGGCTGGCCACCGACCGGCAGAAGACGGGCGTCTTCCTCGACCGCTACGCGACCAACCCGCTCACGGGCGAGCGGCTGCCCATCTGGGCCGCCGACTACGTGCTCGCCGACTACGGCCACGGCGCCATCATGGCCGTTCCCGCGCACGACCAGCGCGACCTCGACTTCGCGCGTGCCTTCGAGCTGCCGGTGCGCGTGGTCGTCGACACCAATGCGCCGGTGACCGGTGTCATCCCCATCATCCCGGTCGACGACCAGGGCGTGCCGCTGCCGCTGGAGGACCTGCCCGAGCTCGACCCGGCCGCGACGGGCGTCGCGCTGACCGGCGAGGGGCGCCTCATGAACTCGGGGCCCCTGAACGGGCTGAGCAAGTCCAACGCGATCCGGCGCGCCATCGAGATCCTGGAGGAGCGCGGCCTCGGGCGCGCCGCGAAGAACTACCGCCTGCGCGACTGGCTGATCTCCCGGCAGCGGTACTGGGGCACGCCGATCCCCATCATCCACTGCGAGCAGTGCGGCGAGGTGCCGGTGCCCGAGTCCGAGCTGCCGGTGCGTCTTCCGGATGCCGCGGGCCTGGACCTGCGGCCGAAGGGCTCGAGCCCGCTCGGCGCGGCCGAGGAGTGGGCGAGCGTCTCGTGCCCGAACTGCGGGGGCGACGCCCGGCGCGACTCCGACACGATGGACACCTTCGTCGACAGCTCGTGGTACTTCCTCCGCTACCTGAACCCGGACGACGACGAGCGCGCGTTCGACCCGGCCGAGGCCGAGAAGTGGATGCCGGTCGACCAGTACGTCGGCGGCGTCGAGCACGCGATCCTGCACCTGCTCTACGCGCGGTTCTTCACCAAGGTGCTGTTCGACCTCGGCCACCTCGGCTTCACCGAGCCGTTCACCTCGCTGCTCAATCAGGGCATGGTGATCATGGACGGCCACAAGATGTCGAAGTCGAAGGGCAACCTCGTCGAGTTCGCATCCGAGCTGTCGGCACACGGTGCCGACGCGCTTCGCGTGACCATGGCGTTCGCGGGCCCGCCCGAGGACGACATCGACTGGGCCGACGTGTCGCCGGTCGGCGCCGCGAAGTTCCTCGCACGCGCGTGGCGCATCTCGGGCGAGGTCGCCTCGAGCCCCGACGTGGAGTGGAAGACGGGCGACCCGGCGCTGCGCCGCATCACGCACCGCCTGCTCGCCGACGCTCCGGGCCTGGCCGAGTCGTTCAAGTTCAACGTCATCGTCGCACGGCTCATGGAGCTCGTGAATGCGACGCGCAAGGCGATCGACTCGGGTGCCGGCCCCGCGGATGCCGCGGTGCGCGAGGCCGCCGAGGTCACGGCGATGATCCTCGACCTGTTCGCCCCGTACACCGCCGAGGACATGTGGCAGCGCCTGGGCTACGAGCCGACCGTGGCGAACGTCGTGTGGCGCAAGGCCGACCCGGCGCTCCTCGTCGAGGAGTCGGTGACCGCCATCGTGCAGGTCGACGGCAAGGTGCGCGACCGCATCGAGGTCTCGCCGAAGATCGGCGCCGACGAGCTCGAGTCGCTCGCGCGCGCGTCCGACGCGGTGACCCGCTCGGTCGCGGGGCGCGAGATCGCGAACGTGATCGTGCGCGCGCCGAAGCTCGTCAACATCGCCACGCGCCGCTGACGGCCGACCCGTCCTCCACATGCGAGGTCGGGCCGCCGGTCGTGGGCGGGCGGGCGGCGGCGAGCGGAATGCGGGGACCGCGCGGGTAACGTCCCGGCATGCCCGTGCGTGAGCCCAGCGAATCCACGTCGACCGAACGATCCGCGCCCGCCGACCCGCTGGCGGCGCTCGACGGTGCTCGCGTCGGTCCCCGCCGCCGAATCGCGGTCGGCGCCGCGGTCGTGGTGTTCGTCGCGGCGGTCGCCACCTCGGCGGTCGCGGCGTTCGCCTCGGGCGGGGGCGGCCCGCAGGGCGAGGTCGTCGCACCCGGTGTGCAGGTCGAAGGCGTCGGGTCGACGGATGCCGCGGCGGACGGCGGCCCGAGCGGCGCGGCGCCGAGCGCGACCCTGCTCGTCCACGTCCTGGGCGCGGTCGCCCGGCCCGGCATCGTCGAGCTCGCTCCCGGCGCGCGCGTCGTCGACGCCGTGGGCGCAGCGGGCGGGCTCACCGCCGAGGCGGACGCCGGGGGAGTGAACCTCGCCAGGGCGCTGGTCGACGGCGAGCAGCTCGTGGTCCCGGTCGTGGGAGCGACGCCGGCCGGCGCGGCGGAGGGCGTCCCGCCGACCGGCGGAGGCGTCGGCGGCGACGGGCGCGTGAGCCTCAACCGGGCCGACGTCGCCGAGCTCGACACGCTGCCGCGCATCGGCCCCGCGCTCGCGCAGCGCATCGTCGACTGGCGCGAGGCGAACGGTCCCTTCACGGACGTCGCGCAGCTGCTCGACGTCGCCGGGATCGGCGATGCGGTGTACTCGGGCGTCGTCGACCTCGTGACCCTCTGAGTGCGCCGCCACGACCTCCGCCTGCTGCCCGCGGCGATCGCCGCGTGGGCCGCGGCGTGGCTCGCCACCGGCGCTCCCGACGCTGGCGTGCCGGCGTGGTGCGTCCCGGCCGCGTGCTGGCTGCTCGCGGGCGCAGCGCTGGCGGCCGCCGTCGCGACGGCGGGGCGGTTGCCGTCCGGCGGGTCGCGCTCACGGCGCGCGCTGCGCGGATGGCCTGCCGCGGTCGCCCTCGCGGCGGCGTGCGCAGGTCTCGCTGCCGCGACGGCGGCGGCAGGACTCGCCGCACGCGACGCCGGCGGCCTCCGGACGGCGGCGGAGGCGCGCTCGTGGGTCGAGGTCGAGATCCGCCTCGCGGCCGCGGCGCGCCCGACCGTCCCGGCGGCGTGGGAGGCGGGCTCGACCGGATGGCGCGCGCCCGCGACGGTGATCGCGGTGGACGGAGGTCCGCATCATCCGGTCCGCGTCGAGGCGGTGGTCTCGGGTTCTCCGTCGAAGCCCGGCTTCGGCACGATCCACGTGGTGCGGGCGCGCGTGTCGGCACTGCCGGCCTCGGACCGCGAGGCGTTCCGGCTGCGGGGCGAGCTGACCCGCACGGGGCCGGCGCCGGCCCTCGTCGGCTGGACGCATCCGCTCCGGGAGGGACTCGCCGATGCCGCCGGCCGCCTCGGCGGCGACGGCGGCGCGCTCGTCCCGGGACTCGCGATCGGCGACACCTCGGCGGTGGGCGACGAGCTGGCGGCGGCGATGACGGCGGCCTCGCTGACCCACCTCACCGCGGTGTCCGGGGCGAACTGCGCCATCGTGACCGCCGCCACGTTCTGGGCGGCAGGACGGGCGGGCGCCCCTCGCGCGGCGAGGATCGCGGTCGCGCTCACGGCACTCGCGGGGTTCGTGTTCCTCGTCACGCCCGAGTCGAGCGTCGTCAGGGCCGCCGTCATGGCCGTCGTCGTGCTCGTCGCGCTGGGCGTGGGCCGCGCGGGCGGCGGCGCCCCGGCCCTCGCGGTCGCGGCGGTGGTGCTGCTCGCAGCGGACCCGTGGTTCTCGCGGGACTACGGCTTCGCGCTGTCGATCTGCGCCACCGGTGGTCTCATCCTGCTCTCCGGACCGCTCGGTGCGCAGCTCTCGCGCTGGATGCCGCGCCCGGTCGCGACGGTCGTCGCGATCCCGCTCGCCGCGCAGCTGGCCTGCCAGCCGGTGCTGATCCTGCTCGAGCCGGCGCTCCCGGTCTACGGCGTGCCGGCGAACCTGCTCGCGGCGCCCGCCGCCCCGCTCGCGACGGTCGCCGGGCTCGTCGGGTGCCTCCTCCTGCCCCTGCTGCCGTCGGTGGGATTCGCCGCGCTGCAGGTCGCCTGGCTTCCCGCCTCGTGGATCGCGATGCTCGCGCACGGGGTGAGTGCGCTTCCCCTCCGATCCCTCCCTTGGCTGCCCGACGGGCCCGGCGCACTGTGGTGCGCATCGGCCGTGTCGGCCGGCATCGTGCTGGCGCGTCGCGGTATCGGCGGGCGGGCGCGCGCGGCCGCCGCCGCGGTCCTGCTGGTGTCGCTCGCACTGCCGCTCGGAGCCGCCGCCGGTCGTCCGATGGTCGCGCGGGCAGCGCTGCCGGCGGACTGGGAGGTCGTGCAGTGCGATGTCGGCCAGGGCGATGCCGTGCTCGTCCGCGACGACGGCGCCACGATGCTCATCGACACGGGCGTCGAGCCCGAGCCGCTCGCGCGCTGCCTCGACCTCGTCGGGGTCGAGCACGTCGACATGGCGGTGATCACCCACTGGGATGCCGACCACTCCGGCGGGGTGGCGGCGCTCGCCGGACGGGTCGACCTCGTGCTGCACGGGCCCCTCGACGGGGCGCGGTCCGCGCGGGCACTCGATCCGCTCGTTCGCGGCGGCGCCGAACTCGTCGAGGTCGGAGTCGGCGCGTCGGGCACGCTCGGCCGGTCCGAGTGGCGCGTGCTCTGGCCGCCGCCGCGGACCGAGCCGGGCAACGACGCGAGCGTCGTCATCGACCTGCGGACCGAGGGCTATCGCGCGGTCTTCCTCGGCGACCTCGGCGAGGAGGCGCAGGAACGACTGCGGCGCGATGCCGCGATCGGTCGCGCCGACCTCGTGAAGGTCGCGCACCACGGCAGCGCCGACCAGAGCGACGACCTGTACCGGGAACTCGGCGCACCCGTCGGACTCATCGGCGTCGGCGCGGAGAACGGCTACGGCCATCCCACGGAGTCGCTGCTCGACCTGCTCGCCGACACCGGGACGACCGTGGTCCGCAGCGACCGGTCCGGGACCGCGGCACTCGTGGCGGTCGAGGGCGGGTTCCGACTCTGGACCGAGCGTTCGGCCGACGTCGGCGGCGGTCCGTAGACTGGTGCGGCACATCGGAGGGAGCGCACGTGGCGGCACGCGGAGGCACGGTCCGGTCGAAGACGACGATCCCGCAACTGGCGTGGACCGCCGTCCGATCGGCGCCGGTGGTGCTCGTGACGGGCGGTGAGGACGTGCTCGCCGAGCGCGCCATCACGATGCTGCGCGATACGCTGCGCGACGAGGATCCGGCGCTCGAGGTGAGCGACCTCGAGGCCGACGGCTACCGCCGCGGCGAGCTCGTGACGCTCGCCAGCCCGTCGCTGTTCGGCGAACCGCGACTCATCCGCGTCGCGGGCGTCGAACGCTCGACCGACGACTTCCTGGTCGACGCGCTCGAGTACCTCGAGGCGCCCGCCGAGGGCACCGTCCTCGTGCTCCGTCATCGCAGCGGCACGCGAGGCAAGAAGCTGCTCGATGCGATCCGGGCCGGCACCGGGTCCGGCATCGAGGTCGTGTGCGCCGAGCTCAAGCGCGACTCCGACAAGCAGGACTTCGCCGCGGCCGAGTTCCGGCTCGCAGGCCGGCGCATCGCCCCCGCCGCGCTCCGAGCCCTGGTCGCCGCGTTCAGCGACGACCTCGGCGAGCTCGCCGCGGCATGCCGCCAGCTCATCGCCGACGTCCAGGGCGACGTCGACGAGGCGACCGTCGCCAAGTACTACGGCGGCCGCGTCGAGACCACCGCCTTCACGGTGGCCGACTCGGCGATCGCCGGGCGACACGGCGACGCGCTCATCGCACTCCGCCATGCGCTCGACTCGGGCGCCGATCCCGTGCCGATCGTCGCGGCGTTCGCCATGAAGATCCGCACGATGGCGAAGGTCGCGGGCGCCCGCGGCGCTGCGGCGTCGTCGCTCGGCCTCGCGCCGTGGCAGGTCGATCGTGCGCGCCGCGACCTTCAGGGATGGGACGACGAGGGCCTCGGCCGGGCCGTCGAGGCCCTCGCCGCGGCCGACGCGGCCGTCAAGGGCGCCGAGCGCGACCCCGTGTTCGCGCTCGAGCGGCTCGTCGGCGTGATCAGCGCACGCGGCCGCGCGGCAGCCTGACCGCTCCCGTCGCCGGAGCCGCCCAGGGCCCGCAACGCCGAAGGGCCCCGCACCGTCTCCGGTGGGGGCCCTTCAGTCGAGGACTGCGGTCGCTCAGAGCGCGGCGACCTGCTTCGCGATGGCCGACTTGCGGTTCGCGGCCTGGTTCTTGTGGATGACGCCCTTGCTCACGGCCTTGTCGAGCTTGCGGGTCGCGACGCGGAGGGCCGCGGTGGCCTTCTCCTTGTCACCCTCGGCGATGGCCTTGCGGGTCGCGGTGATGACGGTCTTGAGCTCGCTCTTCACGGCCTTGTTGCGCTCCTGCGCCTTCAGGTTGGTGCGGATGCGCTTGATCTGCGACTTGATGTTTGCCACGTGGTTCGTCTTTCGTGTGTTCTGCGGGTACCGGAGTTGCCGCAATCGGTAGAGGGGCCGTCGCGGCGCATCGTGCGGGGTGGGACCCACACGCAAGCCAACAGGCAACGATACCAGTTCGCCCGTCACCACGCCAAAGCGCGCGTGCCTCAGCGCGTCGCGCGCTCGGCCTCCCTGCGGGCCGCCCGCAGCTCGAGCTCGGCGACCACGCCGAGCACGACGGCGCTGAACTCCGCCGGCCGCACGAGGCTCACGAGGTGCGTGGCGCCCTCGACGTGCACGAGGTGTCCGTCGCGGGCCGCGCGCAGCAGCCGGCGCTCCTCGAAGCGGAAGTGGTCGTACTTCCCGTTGACGAACCAGATGGGCGCCTCCACCGCGGCGATCGACGCCTCGAGGTCGAGTTCGGCGACCGCGCCGATGGCCGGCCGCATGACGTCGAGCGCGACGCCGCCGGCGACGACGTCCTCCACCGCGGCCGACGGGAGGAAGAGCCTGGCCGTCGCGTCGTTCAGCCAGCGGCCCCGGTCGGGGAGCCGCCCGATCGCCGCGGCGAGCGCCAGGTATCCCCGGAGGCCGGCCCCGCGCGGGCGTGTGCCGCACGACGCCGCGACGAGTCCGTCGATGCGGTGCGGATGCCGCGCCGCGTACTCGATCGCCAGGTACCCGCCGAGGCTCAGCCCCACGAGCAGGCGCGGCACGCGCGGGTCGGCGTCGGCGAGCGCCTCGTCGATGGCCCGCATCGCATCGTCGAGCGTGAAGGCCTCGCCGAGGCGGGCACCGTGCCCGGGCAGGTCGACGGGCACGACCTCGATGTCGTGGCGCGTGAGGCGCGCGACCTGCCCGCGCCACATCGTCGCCGACGTGCGGATGCCGTGGACGAGGACGACGCGAGCGCGCGGCATCCGTCAGCCCGCCCGGATCGCGCCGAGTTCGCGCGCCTTCGCGACGGCGGCGGTGCGCGATCCGACGCCGAGCTTGGTGAAGATGTGCACGAGGTGCGACTTCACGGTCGCCTCGCTGAGGAAGAGCGACTGGCCGATCTCGCGATTGGTGCTGCCCGCCGCGACGAGCGCGAGCACTTCGGCCTCGCGGACGGTGAGCCGTTGGTCGGCGCTGCGCTGCGACGCGTCCAGACGGGACGCGACCGCGGGCGCGAGCGCCGACTCGCCGGCGGCGGCGGCACGGATGGCGGCGACGAGCTCGCCGGGCGGTGCGTCCTTCAGCAGGTAGCCGCTCGCCCCCGCCTCGATCGCGCCCAGGATGTCGGCGTCGGTGTCGTAGTTGGTGAGCACCAGCACGCGCGGCGTCCCGGGGGTCGATCGGATCCGCCGGGTCGCATCGACGCCCTGGAGTCGACCCGGGAACTGCAGGTCCATGAGCACGAGGTCGACGCCGGGGGTGGTCGCGAGCGACACGGCCTCCTCGGCGGTCGACGCCTCGCCGACCACCGCGAGGTCGGGTTCGGCCTCGAGCAGCGCGCGCATGCCCGCGCGCACGACGGGATGGTCGTCGCTCAGCACGAGCCGGATCATGCGGCCACCGCCGGGATGCGCACCGAGAGGGCCGTGCCGCCGCCCGGGGTCGACTCGACGTCGGCCGTTCCGCCGAGCGCCTCGGCACGCTGGCGGATGGCCCGCAGCCCGAACGACACGCCCGCGTCGGCTTCGGACTCGAGCACGGCCGGGTCGAATCCGACGCCGTTGTCGACGACGTCGATCGCGACCTCGTCGCCGAGGTAGCTCAGCGTGAGCTCGGCGCGCGCGGCATCCGAGTGCTTGACGACATTCGACAGCGAGCCCTGCGCGATCCGCAGCAGGGTGGCCTCGATCGACATGGGCAGGGGGACCGGGTCCCCACTCAGCGAGAACGAGATCCGGGTCCGCGACCCGGACTGGGCGGCCTGCTCGTTGGTCGCCTCCGCGAGCCGCCGCAGCGCCGCGGGCAGCGTCCGCTCGTCGAGGGCGGGCGGGGTGAGCTCGCGGATGAAGCGGCGTGTCTCGTGCAGGTTGTCGGCCGCGGTCTCGCGGGCGAGCCGCAGCTTGTCGCGCACGGCCTCGTCGGGGATGTCGCGCTCGGCGGCGTGCAGGAGCATCTGGATCGAGGAGAGCCCCTGCGCGACGGTGTCGTGGATCTCGCGCGCGATGCGCTCGCGCTCGGCGAGCGTGCCGGCTTCGCGGCTCGCGGCCGCCAGCTCCTCGCGTGTGGCGAGCAGGTCCAGGATCAGCGACTGGCGCTCGCGCGACTCGACGGCCATGGCCCGGTACCCGAGGCCGATGATCACCGCGACGCCCGCGGAGATGAAGGGCCCGAGGATGCTGCCCACCTCGAATCCGAGGTGGGACGTCGTGCTCCAGACGCTCAGCAGGAACGTCACTGCGACGAGCGGCACCGCGTACCGCGCCGGCAGGACGTGGAGCTCGAGGAAGAACAGCGGGAACGCCAGGAACGCGGCATCCGCAGTGAGGGCCGCGAGCCCGAGCCAGAGGCCGAGCAGCATCACGAGCCACCCCGCGCGCATCCACGGCGTGATCACCTGGCGGGCGGTGACGACGCCGACCGCGTAGGTGCCGATGAAGGCGATCGAGAGGATGGTGATCGACACCCGCTGCTCGCCACCGGTGATCACCGCGCGGGCGACGACGAAGAGGGTGAGGCCCACGACGAGCACGTGCAGGCCGACGCGGAGCGACGTGAAGACGGGACGGAGCGCCGACGGCTGCACCCGTCCGACGAGTGGGGCATCGAGCACGGTCATGGTGCGATTCAGCGTAGTCCGCGGCCCCCGCACCGGCATCCGTCGAAAGTGGGATCGCCCGCATGGGAGAATCGTCGGGATGTCTCCGAGAGCCGCTGACCCCCCGGTGCCCGCCGCCACCGATCCCGCGCTGATCCGCAACTTCTGCATCATCGCGCACATCGACCACGGCAAGTCGACGCTCGCCGACCGAATGCTCGGCATCACGGGCGTCGTCGCCGACCGCGACATGCGCGCGCAGTACCTCGACCGCATGGACATCGAGCGCGAGCGCGGCATCACGATCAAGAGCCAGGCCGTGCGCATGCCCTGGCAGGTGGGCGGCACGTCCTACGCGCTCAACATGATCGACACCCCAGGGCACGTCGACTTCAGCTACGAGGTGTCGCGGTCGCTCGCCGCGTGCGAGGGCGCGATCCTGCTGGTCGACGCCGCGCAGGGCATCGAGGCGCAGACGCTCGCGAACCTCTACCTGGCGCTCGAGAACGACCTCGAGATCATCCCGGTGCTGAACAAGATCGACCTGCCGGCCGCCGAGCCCGAGAAGTACGCGCGCGAGCTCGCCGACCTCATCGGCGGATCGCCCGACGACGTGCTCCGGGTCTCGGGCAAGACCGGCATGGGCGTGGAGGACCTGCTCGACCGGGTCGTCGAGCGCATCCCCGCCCCGGTGGGCGACGCGGATGCCCCGGCGCGCGCGATGATCTTCGATTCCGTGTACGACAGCTACCGCGGCGTCGTGACCTACGTCCGCATGGTCGACGGCAAGCTGAACCCGCGCGAGCGCATCCAGATGATGTCGACCAAGGCCACGCACGAGATCCTCGAGATCGGCGTGAGCGCGCCCGAGCCCACGCCCACGAAGGGCCTCGGCGTCGGCGAGGTCGGCTACCTCATCACGGGCGTGAAGGACGTGCGCCAGTCGAAGGTGGGCGACACCGTGACGACCGCCTCGAAGCCGGCCGCCGAGGCGCTCGCCGGCTACACGGAGCCACTGCCCATGGTGTTCTCGGGCCTGTACCCGATCGACGGCAGCGACTATCCCGAGCTGCGCGAGGCGCTCGACAAGCTCAAGCTGTCGGATGCCGCGCTCGTCTACGAGCCCGAGACGTCGGTCGCGCTCGGCTTCGGCTTCCGCTGCGGGTTCCTCGGCCTGCTGCACCTCGAGATCGTGACCGAGCGGCTGCGCCGGGAGTTCGACCTCGACATCATCGCGACCGCGCCATCCGTGGTCTACGAGGTCACGACCGAAGACAGGAAGACCGTCACGGTGACCAACCCGAGCGAGTTCCCGACCGGCGGCAAGATCGCCGAGGTGCGCGAGCCCATCGTGAAGGCCGCGATCCTCGCGCCGAAGGACTACGTGGGCACCATCATGGAGCTCTGCCAGTCCCGCCGCGGCACGCTGCTCGGCATGGAGTACCTCGGCGAGGACCGCGTCGAGATCCGGTACAACATGCCGCTCGGCGAGATCGTGTTCGACTTCTTCGACAACCTCAAGTCGAAGACCGCAGGCTACGCGTCGCTCGACTACGAGCCCGCGGGCGACCAGGCCGCCGACCTCGTGAAGGTCGACATCCTCCTGCAGGGCGAGCAGGTCGACGCGTTCAGCGCGATCGTCCACCGCGACAAGGCGTACGCGTACGGGGTGCTCATGACCGGGCGCCTCCGCGAGCTCATCCCGCGGCAGCAGTTCGAGGTGCCGATCCAGGCGGCGATCGGCGCGCGCATCATCGCGCGCGAGTCGATCCGCGCCATCCGCAAGGACGTCCTCGCCAAGTGCTACGGCGGTGACATCACCCGCAAGCGCAAGCTCCTCGAGAAGCAGAAGGAGGGCAAGAAGCGCATGAAGATGGTCGGCCGCGTCGAGGTCCCTCAAGAGGCGTTCATCGCCGCGCTCTCGGGCGAGACCGAGAAGAAGGACGCGAAGAAGTAGCGCTCAGGCGCGGTTTCGTAGAATCGACGGATGACTCGACGCAGCACGTTCACCGACCAGTCGGTGACCTACGGCGCGATCGGCGCCACGCTCGATCCCGACCTGCTGCGGTACCCGCCCGCCGGGTTCCGCCCGGCCGAGGACTCGGTCAAGCTCGGCTCGGGTCGTGAGCGGTTCGACCGTGCGGCCGAGGAGCTCATGACCTGGGGCATCCAGAAGGGTGCGGGGTTCGAGGTGACCGAGGTCGCGCCGGGCACGGGCGCGCAGTACACGGGGATCGCCTACGACACCGACGGCTCGCCGCTCGCCGAGCAGCCGGGCACCCGCGCCGAGCAGCGCTTCGCCGCCGACGGCACGCCGTTCGTCTCCGCCGGCATGACCGCCACGCTCAAGCGGCGCGGACGCCTCCGCACGCGCACGATCCCCATGCTCGTCGTCTACGTGGTCGACGAGCCGGGCCGCATCGGGTTCGCCTACGGCACGACCGGCGACGCGCCCGAGCACGGCGAGGAGTCGTTCGTGCTCGAGCTCCGCGACGACGACAGCGTGTGGCTCACCATCCGCTCGGCGCTCGAGCCCAGGGGCGGCATCCAGCGCCTGCTCGCGCCCTTCGTGCGTCGACGCCGGCGCGAGCTGACGCGCGCCGAGCTGCGCGCACTGCACCCGGCGTACACCTGACGTGGCCGGACCGCTTCCCCTCGCCGACCGGGCGCCCGCCGACGGCCTGGTTCCCGCGAACGCGCTGACGGATGCCGCGACGCGGGCGTTCGGCGTCTACGTCCACGTGCCGTTCTGCCGGGTGCGGTGCGGCTACTGCGACTTCAACACGTACACCGCGGGCGAGCTTCGCGGCGTGACGCAGGCGCAGTACGCCGACCAGGCCGTCGACGAGCTCCGCTTCGCCGCGCGCACGCTCGCGGCATCCGGCGCCCCGGACCGGCCGGCGCGGACCGTGTTCTTCGGCGGGGGCACGCCGACGATGCTCCCCTCGGACGACCTCGTGCGCATGCTCGCCGGGGTCCGCGACGAGTTCGGCATCGCCGACGGAGCCGAGGTCACCACCGAGGCCAATCCCGACTCGGTGGGTCCCGACGACCTCGAGCGCCTCGCCGCCGGCGGGTTCACGCGAGTGTCGTTCGGCATGCAGTCGGCCGTCCCGCACGTGCTCGCGGCGCTCGACCGCACGCACGACCCGAGTCGGGTGCCGCACGTGGTCCGGTGGGCCCGCGACGCCGGGCTCGACGTCAGCCTCGACCTCATCTACGGCACGCCGGGGGAGTCGCTCGACGACTGGCGCGCCAGCGTCGACGCGGTGCTCGCGGAGGCACCCGACCACGTGAGCGCCTATGCGCTCATCGTCGAGGAGGGCACGAAGCTGGCCCGGCAGCTCCGCCGCGGCGAGCTGCCCGCGATCGATGACGACCTCACGGCCGACATGTACGAGCTCGCCGACGAGCGGTTCGCCGCGGCGGGGTACGAGTGGTACGAGGTGTCGAACTGGGCGACGGATGCCGCGCACCGATCCCGGCACAACCTCGGGTACTGGCGAGGCGAGGACTGGTGGGGCGTCGGCCCGGGAGCGCACAGCCACGTCGGCGGGGTGCGCTGGTGGAACGCCAAGCACCCGGCGGCGTACGCGGAACGGCTCGCGGCGGGCGTGTCGCCCGCGGTCGGGCGCGAGACGCTCGACGCAGCGGCGCGCGAGACGGAGCGGGTGCTGCTCGGAACCCGCATCCGCGACGGACTCGAGATCGGCTCGCTCGGCACGGCCGGGCGCAGCGAGGTCGCCGGCCTCATCGCCGACGGCCTCGTGGACGCGAAGAACGCCCTCGCCGGGCGGCTCACGCTCACCCGGCGAGGGCGTCTGCTGGCCGACGCCGTGGTGCGACGCCTGCTGTACACGGTGGTCGAGGAGCGCGAGCCGCTCCTCGCGACCTAGCTCACGAACTTGATGGCGACGGGGTAGACGTACGGCTGCCCCTGGTTCGCCTTGAGCGCGGCGATGATCCCGAAGACGATCGCGGCGACCCAGGCGGCGAACAGGATCAGGAAGCCGATCAGGACGAACGCGAGGATCCATCCGACGACGTAGGCGATGAGCAGCGTGATCTGGAAGTTCAGCGCGGTGGCCGAGTGCGCGCGGACGAACGCGCCGCGGTCCTTGAGCACCAGGTAGCCGATGAGCGGGGCGAGGAATCCGAACAGGATGCCGCCGATGTGGATCAGCGTCGCCCAGAGGCGCTGGTCGGGCGGGCTCATCTCCTGCGCGGCCCCGTATGCGGCGCCGTAGGAGGCACCGCCCGCGGGCGGCGGCGTCGTGCCGCCGGGGGGCGGCGTGCTCGGCGGGTTGGGCGGGGGCGGCGGCGTCGTGCCGCCGGGGGGCGGCGTGCTCGGCGGGTTGGGCGGAGTGGGAGGTGGTGCGTCGGACATGATGCTGGCTCCTTGGTCGGTCGCACGCCCGTGTCGCGAGGCGTTTCTTCATGCTGGCACACGGCGACGCGCCGGTCGAGAGGTCTCGGACCGGCGCGTCGCGAAGTGGGGCGCGGGCCTACTTGATGAGCCGCAGGGCGAAGGGGTAGCGGTAGTGGCGACCCTCCTTGGCCTGGAGGAACGCGAGGATGGAGAAGACCACGCCGAGGATCCACGGCACGTAGAAGAGGAAGCCCAGCACCGCGCCCAGGCCGAAGGTCACGACCGTGAGCACCGAGACGACGATCCACAGCGCGACCGTGGCGAGCGTGAGGGTGATCTGGAAGTTCAGCGCCTCCTTGCCCTCGGTGTTCGTGAACGAGCCCCGGTCCTTGAAGACGAGCCAGATGATCAGCGAGGGCAGGATGCCCAGGATTCCGCCGAGGTGGGCGAACGAGCCCCACTGGACGTCCTGCTCGTGCGAGAGCGGCGCGGCGGGTGCCGGCTGCGGGGCGGGGTAGGACTCGTGCGGGGGCGTGTTGGGGTCGGTCATGCGGGGTGCCTTTCGGGTTGACGGGGGTGTGCGGCGGCGGCGCGTGCGAGAGTCCGCGACGCTCACGGCGATGCACACGCTACTGCGGAGCGACCGGCCCGGCAACGGTGCCATCCCCGGATCTCGCGATATGATTAGCAGTCATCCGAACCGAGTGCTAAGGCGCGCGGTGTCTCCGGCCGGTCGAGGGAAGCGAGGATCATGGTCTCCGAGCGCAGTCTCGCCGTGCTCCGCGCGATCGTGCAGGACTACGTCGCCTCACGCGAGCCGGTCGGTTCCAAGACCATCGTGGACCGGCACCACTTCGGCGTCTCGGCGGCCACCATCCGCAATGACATGGCCCTGCTCGAAGAAGAGGAGCTCATCGCGGCCCCGCACACCTCGTCGGGCCGCATCCCCACCGACAAGGGCTATCGGGTGTTCGTCGACCAGCTCGCCGACATCCGCCCGCTCACGACCGCGCAGCGGCAGGCGATCGAGACGTTCCTCGGCGAGTCGAACGACCTCGACGAGCTGCTCTCGCGCACGGTGCGCCTCGTCGCCCAGCTCACCCGGCAGCTCGCGGTGGTGCAGTACCCGAGCTTCGCCCGCGCCCGCGTCCGCCACGTCGAGCTCGTCTCGATCGCGCCGACCCGGGTGCTGTGCATCCTCATCTCCGACTCCGGCCAGGTCGAGCAGCGACTCGCGGAGCTCGATCACCCGGTCGACGAGGAGACCCTGCACCGCCTGCGCGACCGCCTCAACGAGGTGGCCGCGGGGCTCACGATGGCGGAGGCCGCGGACGCGCTCTCGGCGGAGACCGCGCAGGCCGACCGCGCCCACGCCGAGGTGCTCCGCACGCTCGCCGCGACGCTCGCCGACCAGGCGAAGGTCACGCGGAGCGACCGGCTGGTCGTGGCCGGCGCGGCGAACCTCGTCCGCACCGAGCAGGACTTCGCGGGCAACATCCTCGGCGTCATCGAGGCGATCGAGGAACAGGTCGTGATCCTGCGCCTGTTCGGCGAGATGCACTCCGACGAGGGGATCGCCGTCCGCATCGGGCGCGAGAACGCCCCCTACGGGCTCGGCGAGACCTCGGTCGTCTCGAGCTCGTTCGCCGTGCCCGGCCGCGACGTGTCGCGACTCGGCGTGGTCGGTCCCACTCGCATGGACTACTCCCAGAGCATGGCCGCCGTGCGCGCCGTCGCCCGCTACCTCTCCCGGACCCTCGGCGAGAGCTGATCCAGTTCGGACCGCCTCCGCGCGGCATCCGTCACCGGCAACCGAAAGGACACGCCCTCCGTGGCCGACCATTACGAGGTCCTCGGCGTCTCGCGCGACGCCACCCCCGACGAGATCAAGAAGGCCTACCGCCGGCTCGCCCGCGAGCTGCACCCCGACGTCAACCCCGGCACCGAGGCATCCGAGCGCTTCAAGCAGGTCACCCACGCGTACGACGTGCTCTCCGACCCCAGGCAACGCCAGCAGTACGACCTCGGCGGGGGCCAGGGCGGGTTCAACGGCGCCGGCTTCGGCGGGTTCGGCGACATCTTCGAGACCTTCTTCGGCGCGGGACAGTCCACACGCGGTCCCCGATCCCGCCGCGAACGCGGCCAGGACGCCCTGATCCGCCTCGAAGTCGGACTCGAGGACGTCATCTTCGGCACCCACCGCGACATCGACGTCGACACCGCCGTCACCTGCGAGACCTGCCACGGTTCGTGCTGCCAGCCGGGCACCGCGCCGGTCACCTGCGACATCTGCGGCGGCAGCGGCCACATCCAGCGCGCGGTCCGCTCGCTGCTCGGCAACGTCATGACCTCGAGCCCGTGCGGTTCGTGCCGCGGCTACGGCACGATCATCGCCACGCCGTGCGCCACCTGCCAGGGCCAGGGTCGCGTCCGCGCCCGCCGCACCGTTCCCGTCGACGTCCCCGCGGGCGTCGACACGGGTGTCCGCCTGCAGATGCCGGGCTCCGGCGAGGCGGGGCCCGCCGGCGGACCGAACGGCGACCTCTACCTCGAGATCAAGGTCCGCAACCACGAGGTGTTCAGCCGCAACGGCGACGACCTCCTGTGCACGCTCGAGGTGCAGATGACCGACGCGATCCTCGGCACCGCCGCGAAGGTCGAGGCCCTCGACGGCGACGTCGACCTCGAGCTGAAGCCCGGCGTGCAGTCCGGCGAGATCCTCACGGTCCGCGACCGCGGCATCACGCACCTGCGCGGCGGCGGCCGCGGCGACCTCAAGGTCGCGGTCCACGTCGTGACGCCGACCAAGCTCAGCCACAAGGAGCGCGAGCTCGTGCAGCAGCTGGCCAAGCTCCGCAAGGCGCAGGCGCCGCAGCTCGGGCACTTCCAGCAGGGGCTGTTCGCGCGCCTGCGCGACCGGTTCCTCGGCTGACGGCGATTCGGATGGCGCAGTGAGCAGCCTCTACCTCGACGAGTCGCTCGACCTGGCCGGCGTCGCCGCGGGCGCGTCGGTCGCGCTCGACGGCGACGAGGCGCGGCACGCCGTCGCCGTCGCACGAGTGCGCGTGGGCGAGCGCATCGCGCTCGGCGACGGCCGCGGCAGGATCGTCCGAGGCGAGGTCACCGCCACCGAGGCGCGACGACTCGAGCTCGTCGTCGACGAGGTGCGCGACGAGCCGGCGCCGTCCCCGCGCCTGACGCTCGTCCAGGCCCTCGCGAAGGGCGACCGCGACGAGCTCGCGGTGCAGGCCGCGACCGAGCTCGGGGTGGATCGCGTCGTGCCGTGGGCGGCGACCAGGTCGGTCTCGCGCTGGGAGGGGCCCAGGGCCGAGAAGGGCCGCGCGCGGTGGGCCTCCATCGTCCGCGAGGCCGTGAAGCAGTCGATCCGCTCGCGGATCCCCGAGGTCGAGCCGGTCGCCGCGACGCGCGAGCTCGCGGCGAGGCTGGCGGGCGAGCGGATGCTGCTGCTCGTTCCGGGCGCCGAGACGCCGCTCTCCGACATCCGTGACGACGGTCGCGACGTCGCGCTCGTCGTCGGCCCGGAGGGCGGCATGGACCCCGCCGAGATCGCCCGGCTCGTGGAGTCCGGCGCGGAGCCCGTGCGGCTCGGCGACTCGGTCCTCCGGACCTCGACGGCGGGTCCGGCGGCCATCGCCGTGCTGTCGGTCGCGCTCGGGCGGTGGTGAGGCATCCGTCGCTACGATGGGGACATGAGCGCAACGCGTGAGCCCACGATCTTCGAGCGCATCGCCGCCGGCGAGATCCCGGCGCGCATGGTCGCCGAGACCGATCGCGTGATCGCCTTCCACGACATCGCGCCGCAGGCCCCCGTGCACGTCATCGTGACGCCCCGCAGGGGCGAGTACCGCGACGTCGTCGAGCTCGCGGCGGCCGACCCCGAGCTGCTGTCCGAGCTCGTCTCGGTCGCGCGAGGCGTCGCCGACGACCTGGCCGGCGGCGAGTTCCGGCTGATCTTCAACACCGGCCCCGCCGCGGGGCAGACGGTGTTCCACGTCCACGCCCACGTGCTCGGCGGCGGGCTCGAGGAGGGATCGCTTGGCGGGCGCTGACGACCCGGGCGAGGTCCGGCCCTCCGCCGCGGCGGCACCGACCGACGAGGACCGCATCCACATCGACGGCATCGCGATGGTGCGCCTCCTCGGACCCCAGGACCGCCTGCTCACGAGCATCGAGCGGGAGTACCCCGGCGTCGACGTCCACGTGCGCGGCAACGAGATCGCCATCCGCGGCGACGAGGAGCAGCGGCGTCGCGTGCGCCGGCTCATCGAGGAACTGCTCGAACTCGTCCGCGGCGGCGAGGACCCGACGCCCATCGAAGTGAGGAGCTCCGCCCGTATGCTCGACGCCGACCCGAACTCCCGGCCGTCCGAAGCCCTGGGCCAGGTGATCGTGTCGGCCCGCGGCCGCTCGATCCGGCCGAAGACCGAGGGGCAGCGCGCGTACGTCGATGCGATCGACGAGAACACGATCGTGTTCGGCATCGGTCCCGCCGGCACCGGCAAGACCTACCTCGCGATGGCGAAGGCGGTGCAGGCCCTCCAGCGCAAGGAGGTGAACCGCATCATCCTGACGCGCCCCGCCGTCGAGGCGGGGGAGCGGCTGGGCTTCCTGCCCGGCACGCTCACCGACAAGATCGACCCGTACCTGCGGCCGCTCTACGACGCGCTCAACGAGATGATGGACCCGGAGATGGTGCCGAAGCTGCTCGCCTCCGGCACCGTCGAGGTGGCGCCGCTGGCCTACATGCGCGGCCGCACGCTGAACGACTCGTTCGTCGTCCTCGACGAGGCGCAGAACACGACGCCCGAGCAGATGAAGATGTTCCTCACCCGTCTCGGGTTCGGCTCGCGCATGGTCGTGACCGGCGACATCACGCAGGTCGACCTGCCGGGCGGCTCGTCCGGGCTCCGGCTCGTGACCCGCATCCTCGACGGCGTCGACGACATCCACTTCGCCCGCCTCACGAGCGACGACGTCGTGCGCCACACCCTCGTCGGGCGCATCATCGACGCCTACACCGAATTCGACCAGCGTGCCCAGGCCCAGCGGTTCGAGCGCGAGCAGGCGCGCGAGTTCGCGAACCGCGCGGAGCGCCGCGGCGCCGATCGGCGAGCGGCGGGGCCGCGCGACCACCTGCCGAGGAAGAGGAGCACGTGAGCATCGAGGTCAACAACGAGTCGGCCGTCGAGGTCGACGAGGCGGCGCTCCAGCGCCTGGCGGTGTACGCCCTCGACGCCCTGCACGTCCACCCCGACGCCGAGCTCGCCATCGTCCTGGTCGACGAGGGCGCGATGGAGCAGCTGCACGTGCAGTGGATGGACGAGCCCGGCCCGACCGACGTCCTGAGCTTCCCGATGGACGAGCTGCGACCCGGAACCGAGGACCAGCCCACGCCGCCGGGCCTGCTCGGCGACGTGGTGCTCTGCCCGCAGGTCGCCGAGACCCAGGCGAAAGCCGCGGGCCACTCCCTCCTCGACGAGCTGCAGCTGCTGACCGCCCACGGCATCCTCCACCTCCTCGGCTTCGACCACGCCGAGCCCGAGGAGGAGCGCGAGATGTTCGGACTGCAGCGCGACCTGCTCGTCGGCTTCAACATGCAGGAGCGCCGCCGCTGACCATGATGCTGCCCTGGCTCCTCCTCGCCGCGGCGCTCGTCCTCGTCGCCTTCGGCGGCCTCATGGCCGCGGTCGACTCGGCGATCGGCGTGAGCTCGCGGGCCGACCTCATCGAGATGTCGGTCGGCGCCCGGGCCGAGCGCTCGCTGCGCGCCATCGCCGACGACGCCGGCGCGCACGTCAACGCCGTCAACTTCATGCGCATCCTCGCCGAGACCACGGCCGCCGTGCTCGTCACCCTCGCCTTCACGTCGCTGCTCGACGACGTGTGGCTGGTGCTCCTCGTGTCGGCGCTCATCATGACCGCGGTGTCGTTCGTGCTCGTCGGCGCGAGTCCCCGCAGCGTGGGGCGCGCCCACGCGGCCACGGTGCTGCGGCTCTCTGCGCCGATCATCCGGTTCGTGCGACTGCTGCTCGGTCCGCTCGCCGATGCGCTCGTCGCGCTCGGCAACCGGGTCACGCCGGGCCGGGTGCGCTTCGCGGGCGTCGCAAGCGAGGAGCAGCTGCTCAGCATGGTCGACGAGGCCACCGAGCTCGAGGTGCTCGACCAGGGCGATCGCGAGCTCATCCACTCGATCTTCGAGTTCAGCGACACGCTCGTCCGCGCGGTCATGGTGCCGCGAACCGACATGGTCACCATCGACCAGTCCGCCCAGCTGCCGCAGGCCATGGCGCTGTTCCTGAAGGCCGGCTACTCGCGCATCCCCGTCGTCGAGCGCGAGGCGGACGACATCGCCGGGGTCCTCTACCTCCGCGACCTCGCCAAGCTCGGGTTCGAACGCCCCCTCGACGCCGAGTCGCTCACCGTCGGCGACCTGGCCCGGCCCGCGGCGTTCGTTCCCGAGTCGATGAAGGCCGACGCGCTGCTCCGGCAGATGCAGCTCGAGTCGAACCACCTCGCGATGGTCGTCGACGAGTACGGCGGCATCGCCGGGCTCGTGACCATGGAGGACCTCATCGAGGAGCTCGTCGGCGACATCTCCGACGAGTACGACCGCGAGGCCGCGCAGGTGCAGCAGCTCGGCGAGGGCCGGTTCCGCATCAACGCGCGACTGCCCGTCGACGAGCTGGGCGAGCTGTTCGGACTCGACCTCGAGGACGAGGACGTCGACTCCGCGGGAGGCCTGCTCGCGAAGGAGCTCGGGCGGTTGCCCCAGCCCGGCGACCGCGCGTCGGTGAGCGGCCTCACGCTCGAGGCCGAGCGCACCGAGGGGCGCCGCAATCGCATCGCCACGATCCTGGTCGAGGCCGACCAGGCGCTCATCGACGTACGCGCCGCGTTCGCCGACGACGCACCGAACGAGGGAGACCGCCCATGACCGAGTACCGCGCCGGATTCGTCTCGTTCGTGGGCCGCCCGAACGTCGGCAAGTCGACGCTGACCAACGCGCTCGTCGGCGAGAAGGTCGCGATCACGAGCTCCAAGCCGCAGACGACGCGTCGCGCCATCCGCGGCATCGTGCACCGCGACCACGGCCAGCTCATCGTCGTCGACACGCCGGGCCTGCACCGCCCGCGCACCCTCCTCGGCGAGCGCCTGAACTCGCTCGTCCAGACGACGCTGGGCGATGTCGACGTGATCGGCTTCTGCGTGCCCGCGAACGAGGCGATCGGCCCCGGCGACCGGTACATCAACGAGCAGCTCGAGCAGTACCCGCGCGCGAAGAAGGTCGCCATCGTGACGAAGACGGATGCCGCGCACAAGGCCAGAATCGCCGAGCAGCTGCTCGCCGTGTCGCAGCTGCGCGAGTGGGACGCGATCATCCCGGTCTCGGCGCCGAAGGGGGAGCAGCTCGACGTGCTGGTCGACGAGCTGCTCCAGCTCATGCCCCAGTCGGAGCATCCGCTCTACCCGGCCGAGGCCGTGACCGACGAGGACACGGCGGAGCGCATCGCCGAGTTCGTGCGCGAGGCCGCCCTCGAGGGTGTGTCCGACGAACTGCCGCACTCGATCGCCGTGACGGTCGACGACATGATCGAGCGCGACGACAAGGACCTGCTCGAGATCTACGCGAACCTGTACGTCGAGCGCGACAGCCAGAAGGGCATCATCATCGGCAAGGGCGGAGCGCGCCTCCGCGAGGTGGGCGAGCGCGCTCGCGCCCAGATCGAGGGCCTGCTCGGCCGCAAGGTGTACCTGGCGCTGCACGTGAAGGTGGCCAAGGACTGGCAGCGCGACCCGAAGCAGCTGGGCCGGCTCGGGTTCTGAGCGAGTCGTCGGGAGATCGCGGGACGCAGCGTTCGCCTGCTCGAAGCGGCCGGCGACCTCCACCTCCTCGTGGTCAGTCGGCCGGACGGAGCTGCGCGATGACCACGACGGCGTCCTCGCCGTAGCGTTCGTCGAACGCGCGCTGCAGGGTGCCATCGTCGAACCGCACCTCGACCACGAGGCGTCCGTTGACCGGAGCCGACGAGAGCAGACCGGGCACCACGCCCTCGAGCCGGGACTGCAGCGCGCTCGCCTCGTCCTCCCTGAGCGGGCCCTCCGGGAGGGCGGGATCCCACGGGTCCGGCGCGTTCGGCTCGACCATGGGATCGTACAGCGCCGCGAGGATCGGCTCGCGGGTCACCGTGACCGTCTCGCCGTCCCAGTCGCCCCACACGGCGTAGGCGCCCCAGGTCACCCCGGACGCGGACTCCTCGCCCTCGACGCCGTCCCAGTCCCACCCGGCGATCTCGGGTCCGCCGCACTGCGGCGGGTACGACTCGGCGATCGCACCGAGGCACAGCTGCGGCGCGTCCTCGTCGAGCTGGAGCACCGTCCCGACCGCGTGCACCTCGGTGACCATCACGGGGAGCGTGGTCGGCAGCGCAGGGTCGTGGCCGCCGGCCGGGGCCGCGCCGCCGCGGTCCGCGGCGCAGCCGGTGAGCGCGACGAGCAGCGCGGATACCGCGACCATCCCGGCCCTGGTCCTTCGCGCCTGCATCGTGCCTCCGTCTCCATTGTGGCGTCCGGGTCCGCCTCGGGGATGATTCCCGCGCCCACCCGCCTGGAAGCGTGCGGGCGGGGCGTACCGTGGATCGGTGAGCATCTCCACGCACCGCGCCACGCTCATCGTCGACGGCATCCTCGCCGCCCTGTTCTTCGCAGTGTGCGTGCTCTACGCGTTCGTCGGCGGCTGGCCCGACCTCGTGGTCGTCGTGC
The DNA here is from genome assembly GCF_037199545.1 of Agromyces sp. CCNWLW213. Classification (NCBI taxonomy): domain Bacteria; kingdom Bacillati; phylum Actinomycetota; class Actinomycetes; order Micrococcales; family Microbacteriaceae; genus Agromyces; species Agromyces sp. CCNWLW213. The sequence goes on from NZ_JBBBDX010000001.1 coordinate 128,979, forward strand.
TGTTCTCTGCGGCGCTCGTGCTGCGCCGCGTGGCGCCCGGTGCGGCGCTGGTGGTGGCGTGGGTCGCGGCGTGCGCGCAGATGCTCATGCTGCGCGAGCTGCAGCCGGCGGATGCCGCGGTGTTCGTCGTCGTCTACTCGACCTCGGCGCACGGCTCGAAGGCCGTCCGATGGTGGGGACTCGGCTCGGCCGGTGCGGGGGCGGTGCTCGCCTCCACGTACCTCTCGGTGGTGATGCCGATCATCAACGGCTCGGGCTCCGTGACGACCGACACGCTCGGACGCCTGATGTGGGCCGCGCTGCTCTTCGGTGCCGCACTCGCGGGACTCGTGCTGGCGTGGACGGTCGGGCTGCTCGTCCGCACGGCGCGCGACTCGCGCGAGCAGCGGCGGCGCGCCGAGCTCGACCGACGGGAACGCGAGCACGCGGAGTACCGCTACGTGGTCGAGCAGGAGCGTTCGCGGATCGCGCGCGACATGCACGACGTCGTCGCGCACTCGCTCGCCGTCGTCATCGCACAGGCCGACGGGGCGCGCTTCGCCGCGCGCACCCGGCCCGAGGCGGCCGTCGACGCGCTCGAGACCATCTCGGGTGTCGCGCGCGGCGCGCTCGGCGACGTGCGGCTCCTCCTCGGCGAGCTCCGGCACCGCGAGGGCGAGGCGCCGCAGCCGGCGCTCGACGATCTCGACGACCTCCTCGAGCAGGTGCGCGGTGCCGGGCTCGACGTGCGCCGGACCGAGCGCGGCGAGCGCGTGCCGCTGGGCGCGGGCCACCAGATCGCGGTGTACCGCATCGTTCAGGAGGGCCTCACGAACGCGCTCCGGCACGGCGACACGGCGTCCCCGGTCCACCTCACGCTCGACTGGAGCCCGGGCGGTGTCGCCGTGCAGGTCGAGAACGCGGTGGCGGATGCCGCGAACGGCGAACCGACCCACGACGTGGCGCCCGGTCCCCGCCACGGCATCCCCGGCATGCGCGAGCGGGCCGAGCTCGCGGGCGGCACGTTCGCCGCCGACTCCCTCGACGACGGACGCTTCCGCATCACCGCCCGCATCCCCGCGCAGGTCGCCTCGTGAGCGGCATCCGCGTCGCCCTCGTCGACGACCAGGCGCTGTTCCGGGCCGGCATCCGGATGCTCATCGAGTCGCAGCCCGACCTCGTGTTCGCGGGCGACGCCGCCGACGGCCGCGCGGCGATCGCGCTCGCGGAGCGCAGCCGTCCCGACATCATGCTCATGGACGTGCGGATGCCCCAGCTCGACGGGATCGCGGCGACCGAGCGCATCCTGGCCGACGCCGAGCGCGACGGCCGGCAGCCTCCGCGCATCCTCGTGCTCACGACCTTCGACCTCGACGAGAACGCCGCGCGCGCGATCCGGGCCGGCGCGAGCGGCTTCCTGCTGAAGGACGCCGAACCGGAGTTCCTGCTCGCGTCGATCCGCACGGTGCACCGCGGCAACGCGGTGATCGCCGCGAACGCCACCCGCGAGCTCATCGCGAGCACGACGAGGGGGAGCGGCCGCCGTGTCGCGCCGGCGGCGTGGGCCGATCTCACGGCACGCGAACGCGACATCTTCCGCCTCGCCGCGAAGGGCCTCTCGAACGCCGAGATCGCGGCATCCGAGTACCTCGGCGAGGCCACGGTGAAGACGCACCTGAGCCGCGTGCTCGCCAAGCTCGGCCTGCGGGACCGCGTGCAGCTCGTCGTCTTCGCGTACGAGCACGACCTGCCGATCGACTGACGTCGCGACGGTCGGGGTCCGCCGACCGGATGACGTGCGCGAGCCGATCGGCGGACGCGCCGCACCGCGCCGCGTCCATAGCGTCGAAGGCATGCAGATCCAACCCTCAGACCTCGGACTCGTCGCCCGCGTCGCCGGGCTCGGCAAGCGCTACGGCGCGGGCGCCGGCGCCGTCACCGCCCTCGACGACGTCTCGCTCGGCCTCCGTCGCGGCGAGTTCACCGCCGTCATGGGCCCGTCGGGCTCGGGCAAGTCGACGCTCATGCACATCATGGCCGGGCTCGACTCGCCCACGTCGGGTCGCGCCTGGCTCGGCGACACCGACATCACGGAGTTGCCGGATGCCGCGCTGACGGTGCTCCGCCGTCGCCGCGTCGGGTTCGTGTTCCAGTCGTTCAACCTCGTGCCCACGCTCGACGTCGAGGGCAACGTGCTGCTGCCCTTCGAGCTCGACGGACGCGCGCCGTCGCGCGAGGAGCGCGTCGTCATCGACGGCCTGCTCGACCGGCTCGGGCTCACTCCGCGACTTCGTCACCGTCCGCACGAGCTCTCCGGCGGGCAGCAGCAGCGCGTCGCGATCGCGCGCGCCCTCGCCACGCGCCCCGACCTCGTCTTCGCCGACGAGCCGACCGGCAACCTCGACTCGCGCACCGGTCGGGAGGTCCTCGCGATCCTCGCCGAGGCGAGCCGCGAGTCGGGCCAGTCGATCGCGATGGTCACGCACGACCCGGTCGCCGCGAGCCACGCCGACCGCATCCTCTACCTCGCCGACGGGCGCATCGTGCGCGACGCGACCCGGTCGACGCCCGAGGAGATCGCGACGTACATGCTCGCGATGGAGACCGCGGCATGAGTCGCCTGAGCCTCGCCGATCAATGGCCGACATTCACCGTCGCGACGCTGGCCTCCGCGTTCGGCGCGATGCTGCTCCACGTCACGGGACTGCTCGGCGCCGCCATCCGCGAGGACGACGCCGCCGCAGCATCCGGCACCGCCATGCTCATGCTCGCGATCACGGCGTGGGTCTTCATCGTCATCGCGGTCTACGTCGGCGCGATCGTGACCTCCAACACCGTGGCGACGGTCGTCGCGGGGCGCACCCGGACCATCGCGCTCCTGCGCCTCGTCGGGGCGAGCGCGCGGTCGCAACGCGCGGCGATCGCGAAGGAGGGGCTCGTCGTCGGCACGGCGGGTGCGCTGGCGGGGGTGCTCCTCGGATCGCTCGCGGCGTGGGGCCTCGGCCGGTGGGCCGTCCTCGCCGACGTCATCCCCGACGCGCCGTACGACTGGGCGAACCTCTGGGTCGTGCCGCCGGCCGCGGTCGTCGCGATCACGACGTGGCTCGCGGCCTGGGTGGGGTCGCGTCGCGTGCTGGCCGTACGACCCGCCGAGGCGCTCGGCGGCGCGAACGAGTCCTCGCACGAGGAGCTCCGGGCGCGGCGCGGCCGCAACGCCACCGCGCTCACGCTCACCGTCCTCGGCGTCGTCCTGCTCGCGCTCGGCGTGGTCGCCGGGCTGGTCACCCCGCTGGGCGTCTTCGTGGGGCTCATCGGCGGGATCCTCTCGTTCACCGGGATCGTGCTCGGCGCCCACGTCGTCATGCCGCCGGTGCTGCGTGCGGTGGGCCGCGTGCTCGGGCGATCCCCCTCCGCGCGCCTCGCCGCCGAGAACGCCGTCCGGAACCCCGAGCGCAGCTCGCGCATGACCATCGGCCTCGTGATCGGCGTGACGCTCGTGACGATGTTCGCGGTCGCCATGGAGTCGTACCGGGTGCTGATGCTCGAGTCGGTCGCCGACCGTCCCGAGCTGGTCGCGGGCATCCAGGCGATGGTGGACGCCACGGTCGCGGTCTTCAGCGTGCTCATCGGGTTCAGCGCCCTCATCGCGGCCATCGGCCTCGTGAACACGCTGTCGCTCAGCGTGCTGCAGCGCACGCGCGAGCTCGGCCTGCTGCGCGCGCTCGGCTTCGAACGGCGGCAGCTGCGCGGGATGGTCGTCGCCGAGGCGGCGGCCCTCACGGCGGCCGCGACCGTCGTCGGCGTCGGGCTCGGCGTCGCCTACGGCTGGGCGGGGGCCCAGTCGCTGCTCGGCGGTGCCACGGGCGAGGCGCTGCTCATCGCCCCGGTCATGCCGTGGCCGGTGCTCGGCCTCGTCGTCGTGGCCGCGATCGTGCTCACGATCGTCGCCTCGCTCGCCCCGGCCCGGCGCGCCGCCCGCGTCTCGCCCGTCGAGGCGCTCGCGGTCGGGTGAGCGAGGGGGTCGGATGCCGGAGCTCGGGGGGCGGCATCCGACCCGGTCCGCGCGCCCGCGGGGGCGGTCCGTCACGGGGCTGCGTCCGCGGGTGCACGGATGTTAGCCTTGTCGCGTGCTTCACGGCCTGCTTCTCCTTAGCTGCCGCAGCGAGTCCTAGTTCACAGGCCTCCCTCGCTGCGGAGTCCGTCGTCGGCTGAAACCCCCGAAGAGCGAGAAGAGCACCTCATGAAGAACACCCAGCAGCCCTCCGCGATGCCGGTGCATCGCTACCGCCCGTACCACGAGCAGATCCGTGTCGACCTGCCCGATCGCACGTGGCCGTCCCAGCGCATCGAGAAGGCGCCGCGCTGGTGCGCGGTCGACCTGCGCGACGGCAACCAGGCGCTCATCGACCCGATGAGCCCCGAGCGCAAGCGCATCATGTTCGACCTGCTCGTGCGCATGGGCTACAAGGAGATCGAGGTCGGCTTCCCGTCGGCGAGCCAGACCGACTTCGATTTCGTGCGCAGCCTCATCGACGAGGGCGCGATCCCCGACGACGTCACGATCCAGGTGCTGACGCAGGCGCGAGACCACCTGATCGAGCGCACGTACGAGTCGATCCGCGGCGCCAAGCAGGCGATCGTGCACCTCTACAACTCGACGAGCGTGCTGCAGCGCGAGGTCGTGTTCCGCACCGACACGCAGGGCATCATCGACATCGCCCTCCACGGCGCGCGCAAGTGCCGCGAGATGGAGTCGACCGTTCCGGGAACGACCGTGTACTACGAGTACTCGCCCGAGAGCTACACGGGCACCGAGCTCGAGTTCGCCGTCGAGGTCTGCAACGCCGTGCTCGAGGTGCTCGAGCCGACGCCCGAGCGGAACGTCATCATCAACCTCCCGGCGACCGTCGAGATGGCCACGCCCAACGTCTACGCCGACTCCATCGAGTGGATGTCGCGGCACCTCGCGCACCGCGAGAACGTGATCCTCTCGCTGCACCCGCACAACGACCGCGGCACCGCGATCGCGGCGGCCGAGCTCGGCTACATGGCCGGCGCCGACCGGATCGAGGGGTGCCTGTTCGGCAACGGCGAGCGCACGGGCAACGTCGACCTCGTCGCGCTGGGCATGAACCTGTTCACGCAGGGCATCGACCCGCAGGTCGACTTCTCGGACATGGACGAGATCAAGCGCACCGCCGAGTACTGCAACCAGCTGCGCGTGCACGAGCGCAGCCCGTGGGCCGGCGACCTCGTCTACACGGCGTTCTCGGGGTCACACCAGGACGCCATCAAGAAGGGCTTCGAGGCGATGGAGGCGCGCGCCGCGGAGCGCGGCGGCACGGTCGACGACCTCGTCTGGGCGGTGCCGTACCTGCCGGTCGACCCGAAGGACATCGGCCGCAACTACGAGGCCGTGATCCGCGTGAACTCGCAGTCCGGCAAGGGCGGCGTGGCCTACCTCCTGAAGAGCGACCACGCGCTCGACCTGCCGCGGCGCCTCCAGATCGAGTTCTCGGGCGTCGTGCAGGCCAAGACGGATGCCGAGGGCGGCGAGGTCACGAGCGACGAGATCTGGCGCATCTTCAACGACGAGTACCTGCCGGCGCCGCAGGATCGACCGGACGACAAGTGGGGCCGGTTCGAGCTGCTGTCGCTCCGCACCGAGAGCGACCTCACGGGCGACGTGCGCGTCCGCGTCGGCCTCCGCGACGGCGACGAGCGCGTCGACGCCGACGGCGCCGGCAACGGTCCGGTCGCCGCGTTCCTCTCGGTGCTCGCCGCCGAGGGCGTCGACGTGCGCGTGCTCGACTACAACGAGCACGCCATGTCCTCCGGCGGCGACGCCATCGCGGCGGCCTACGTCGAGTGCCAGGTCGCGGGGCGCACCCTGTGGGGCGTGGGGATCGACGCCGACATCTCGACGGCGTCGCTCAAGGCCGTCGTCTCCGCGGTGAACCGTGCGCTCCGCGCCGCGCGCGTGCGCGAGGACGCGGAGGCGCCGGCGCTCGCCTGACGTCGTGGGCGGGCGGGAGCGGCAACCGTCGCCTCCGCCCGCACCCGGGTGGGCGTCGGTCAGCGGCGCCGCCAGACCCGCCAGCTCGCGATCGCGCGCTGCTCGGGCAGGCTCCAGCCGAAGCGCACCGATCCGAGCCGGATGAGCGTCGTGACCACGACGCACGTGATCGCGGCGACCGTGATGTTCGCGCCGAGGCCGACCAGGACGACGATGAGCACCGTGCCGGCCGCCGCCGCGACCGCGTACAGCGACCCGACGTGCATGAGCGCGATGGGCAGGTTCAGCGAGACGTCGCGCAGGATCGAGCCGCCGACCGCGGAGACGACGCCGACGAACACCGCCGGAACCTCCGGCACGCCGTAGGCGAGCGCCTTCGTCGTGCCGATCGCCGCGAAGAGGCCGATCGTCACGGCGTCGAGCGCGATGATGAGCGGGTTCAGGCGCGTGAACAGGCGCAGCAGCGCCATCCCGAGCAGTGCCGCGAGCGTCGCCACGACGAGGTACCAGTTGCTCTGCATCGCGGCGGGCAGCTGGTTCAGCAGGATGTCGCGGAGGAGGCCGCCGCCGAGCCCGACGAGGATGCCGATGAGCGCCACGCCGAGCAGGTCGAGGCGCCGGTCCTTCAGCCGGCCCGAGAACATGGCGCCCTGCAGGGCGCCGATGCCGACCGCCGCGAGGTCCGTCCAGAGCGGGATCTCGAACGGGGCGACGGTCATCGCGCGATGTCCTCGGGTCCGCCGGGCGGACCCGGTTCGCCGGTCGGAGCTCGGAGGTACTCCTCGAAGTTGATCCGCCCGTACGGTTCGCCCGGCACCAGGTTCGCGCCCGACGCGAAGGCCGCGAACCGCGTCCCGGGCAGGCGGAACGGCACGGTCGGGCGCCGGGAGCCGCGGGCCGCGAGGTAGGCGCGAGCGAGGTCTCGGGCGGTTCGCGTGGCGGGACCTCCGATGTCGGGCACGATCCCCGCGGCATCCGCCTCGAGCACGTCGACCAGCCGCCGAGCCACGTCGCGCACGTCGATCGACTGGAACGAGAACGCCGGTGCGAAGACGACGGGCGAGAAGCGCTGCACCGCGAACAGCGAGGCGACGAGATCGTGGAACTGCGTCGCCCGGACCACGGTCCACCGCAGGCGCGACTCGGCGACGATGCGCTCCGAGGCGCGCTTGCCGCCGTAGTAGCCGAGCGGGATGCGGTCGATCCCGACGATCGACTGGTAGATCATCCGCGGCCGACCGGAGCGCTCGGCGAGGCGCACGAGGTTGCGCGTGAGCTCGGTGTCGTCGCGGAGGTTCGTGGCGAGGTGCAGCACCGCTCCGACGCCGTCGAGCGCCGACTCGAGGCCTTCGCCGGTCTCGAGGTCGCCGCGAACGCTGCCCGGGGCGCCGCTCCGGCTCAGCACCCGCACGTCGTATCCGTGCGCGGCCAGGCGCGGGACGACGGCGCGCCCGAGCGTGCCGGTCCCGCCGGTGACGAGGATGGGAGCGGACGTCGAGGTCACCCGACCCATTCTGCCGTCACGCCGGCCGTGACGCGTACGGGTCGGTGCGCCCGTCGCGCCGCCGACCTCGGTGGTCGGTGGGAGAATCGACGAGTGCCCGTGTACCGAGATGACGCCGTCGTGCTGCGCACCCACAAGCTGGGCGAGGCCGACCGCATCGTCACGCTGCTCACACGGCGGCACGGCAAGGTCCGGGCGGTCGCGCGCGGCGTGCGGCGCACCGCGTCGAAGTTCGGCTCGCGGCTCGAGCCGTTCATGGTCGCCGACCTCCAGCTCTACGAGGGCCGCACGCTCGACGTGATCACGCAGGCCGAGACCATCGGCTCGTACGGGGCCGACATCGTCGACGACTACGAGGCGTACACCGCCGCGAACGCGATGGTCGAGACCGCCGACCGCGTCACCGAGGCGGAGGGTTCGACGCAGCAGTACCTGCTGCTCGTCGGCGCGCTGCGCTCGCTCTCGCGACGCGAGCACGGATCCGCGCTCACGCTCGACTCGTACCTGCTGCGCGCGCTCGCGATCGCGGGCTGGGCGCCGAGCTTCGTCGACTGCGCACGCTGCGGCCGGCCCGGCCCGCACACGTCGGTCGTCGTGCAGCTCGGCGGCGTGGTGTGCGACGAGTGCGCGCCGCCCGGCGCGCCCCGCATCGCGCCGGCCACGGTCGACCTGCTCGGCGCGCTGCTCGCGGGCGACTGGGCGATGGCGGAGGCCGCATCCGATCGCGATCGCGCCCAGGCCAGTGGCATCGTCGCGGCCTACACCCAATGGCACCTCGAGCGCGGACTGCGCTCGCTCTCCCATGTCTCCCGAGGAGCATCGCCCCAGTGACCCCCAAGCCCTACACCCACAAGGACGCGGTGCCGTACCGCCCGCTCGACTGGACCGGCGTGCACCCGCCCGCGTTCACGAAGGGCTCGGTGCCGGAGCACGTCTCGATCGTGATGGACGGCAACGGCCGGTGGGCGAACCGACAGGGCCTCACGCGGATCGAGGGTCACAAGGCCGGCGAGGCCGCGTTGCTCGACGTCGTCGCGGGTGCCATCCAGGCGGGCGTGAAGCACCTCTCGGTCTACGCGTTCTCGACCGAGAACTGGAAGCGCTCGCCCGACGAGGTGCGCTTCCTCATGGGCTACAACCGCGACGTGCTGCACCGCCGGCGCGATCAGCTCAACGAGTGGGGGGTGCGCATCCGCTGGGCCGGACGCCGGCCCCGCCTGTGGCGCTCGGTCATCGACGAGCTGCAGTACGCCGAGCGGCTCACCGCCGGCAACGACACCATGACGCTCACGATGTGCGTCAACTACGGCGGGCGGAACGAGCTCGTCGACGCGGTCCGCTCGATCGCCGACGACGTGGCATCCGGTCGCCTCCGTCCCTCTGCCGTGACCGAGAAGCTCATCCAGAAGCGGCTCTACGTGCCCGACCTGCCCGACGTCGACCTGTTCGTGCGCAGTTCGGGGGAGCAGCGCACCTCCAACTTCCTGCTGTGGCAGTCGGCGTACGCCGAGATGGTGTTCCTCGACACGCTCTGGCCCGACTTCTCGCGCACCGACCTCTGGCAGGCGATCGAACTGTACGCGTCGCGCAACCGGCGCTTCGGCGGCGCCGTCGACCGGCCCGCGGAGGATGCGGGCGCGTGAGCACCTCGTCGCCGCCCGATCGCGCCGTTCCCGCCGTGGCGCGTGCGGCTGCGGGAATACGCCCGGTGCGGCGTCCGTTGCCCTCAGCGTGACATCCCCCATCAAGATCGACATCTGGTCCGACATCGCGTGCCCCTGGTGCTACATCGGCAAACGGCACCTCGAGAGCGGCATCGAGGCGCTCGGCGACGCCGCACCCGCCGTGGAGATCGAGTACCACTCGTACGAGCTCTCGCCCGACACGCCGGTCGACTACGCGGGTTCGACGGTCGACTTCCTCGCCCACCGCAAGGGGCTCCCGGTCGCACAGGTCGAGCAGATGCTCGAGCGCGTCACGGGCATCGCCGCGAAGGCGGGTCTCTCGTACGACTTCGACACGGTCGTGCACACCAAGACGCTGAAGGCGCACGAACTGCTGCACTTCGCGAAGGAGCACGGCCTGCAGCTGCAGCTGTCCGAGCGCCTGTTCCGCGCCTACTTCACCGAGGGTCGTCACGTGGGCCGCGTCGACGAGCTCGTCGCGCTCGCGGCCGAGGTCGGGCTCGACGCGGACGCCGCGCGCGAGGCGCTCGAATCCGGACGGTACGGGTCGGCCGTGCAGGCCGACATCGCGCAGGCCGGCGCGTACGGCATCCAGGGCGTGCCGTTCTTCGTGTTCGACGGCAGGTACGGCGTCTCCGGGGCGCAGCCGGCCGAGGTGTTCTCGCAGGTCCTGACGCAGGTCGCTCGTGAGCGCGACGGCGCCGCCGCATGACCGGCCGCGAGACGGATGCCGCGCCGGCGCCGTTCACGATGCTCGGCGGTGCGGGCGTCGTCTGCGAGGGCGACGTGTGCATCGTGCCGGCGGCGGCGGCCGAGTAGGTTCGACTCCCGTCCCCGCGCGGCTCCACGGGCGCGCGCCGCGTACGGGCGGTGCTACTCCGGGTCGCTGATGTCGGCCACCGTCGCGTCGAACGCGCCGATGAGCGCATCGGCGTCGACGAACAGGCTGCGGCCGTGCTCGCCCGCGCCCATCGAGACGCGCCGGCCGGCGATCGTCGCGTCGACGACGACCGGCCAGTCGTGCGTGGATCCGAGCGGCGTGATCGTGCCGCGCTCGTAGCCCGTCGCAGCGAGGGCGAGCGACGCGTCGGGCAGCTGCAGCTTGTTGACCGACAGGAGGGCGCGCAGCTTCGGCCAGCTGATCTTGCGGCCGCCGGGGACGAGCGCGAACACGTACGTGTCGTCGCTCTTCTTCACCACGAGCGACTTCACGATGTCGGCCGGGGTGATGCCGAGCAGCTGCGCCGCCTCGTCGAGACTGCGGGCGGCGGGCCGCTCGATCACCTGGATGTCGAGGCCCCGCGCCGCGGCATCCGCCTGCACGCGCTCGACGCCGGCGAGCCCCTCGAACGCGGTCATGCCATCCTCCACAGTGCGGCCATGTCGGCATCCTAGGCCGACCCGCGGCCGCGCCGGGCGGGAGGGCCCGGTCGTCTGGGAGAATCGACGGTGATGCCTACGACCACCGAACCCGCCCGCCCGCTCACGATCGGCGGCCTCGACCTCGAGGTGCCGGTCGTCCTCGCCCCCATGGCGGGCATCACCAATACCGCGTTCCGGCGGCTGTGCCGCGAGTTCGGCGCCGGCCTCTACGTCAGCGAGATGATCACGAGCCGCGCGCTCGTCGAGCGCACGCCCGAGTCGATGCGCCTCATCACGCACCACGAGTCCGAGACGCCCCGGTCCATCCAGCTCTACGGCGTCGACCCGAAGACGGTGTCCGAGGCGGTCACGATGCTCGTCGCCGAAGACCGGGCCGACCACATCGACCTCAACTTCGGCTGCCCCGTGCCCAAGGTCACCCGCAAGGGCGGGGGAGCGGCGCTGCCGTGGAAGTCGGGCCTGTTCCGCGACATCGTCGAGGGCGCGGTGACGGCGGCGGGCGACGTGCCGCTCACGATCAAGATGCGCAAGGGCATCGACGCCGACCACCTCACCTACCTCGAGGCGGGGCGCATCGCCGAGGGCGCGGGCGTCGCCTCCATCGCGCTGCACGCCCGCACCGCGGCGGAGTTCTACTCCGGCCACGCGGACTGGTCGGCGATCGCGGAGCTCAAGCAGACCGTCACGAGCGTGCCGGTGCTCGGCAACGGCGACATCTGGTCGGCCGACGACGCGCTCCGCATGGTCGACGAGACGGGGTGCGACGGCGTGGTCGTGGGCCGCGGATGCCTCGGCCGGCCGTGGCTCTTCGGCGATCTCGCGGCGGCGTTCCGCGGCGAGCGCGTCAAGGCCGAGCCCACGCTGGGCGACGTGGCCCGCACGTTCCGCCGCCACGCCGAGCTGCTCACCGAGTTCTTCGACAGCGAGGAGCGCGGGTGCCGCGACATCCGCAAGCACGTCGCCTGGTACTTCAAGGGGTACCCGGTGGGCGGCGACCTGCGGGCGAGGCTCGCGACCGTCGAGTCGCTCGCCGAGCTCGACGACCTGCTCGGCACGCTCGACTGGTCGACGCCGTACCCCGGCGAGGGCGCCGAAGGGCCGCGGGGGCGCGCCGGCACACCGAAGAACCCCGCGCTGCCCGATCGCTGGCTCGAGTCGCGCGACCTCGTCGGCCACGACCGCACGACGCTCGTCGACGCCGAGCTCGACACGTCGGGCGGCTGAGCGCGTGCGCGACCGACTCTTCGGCGGCTACCACGAGGCCGACGCCGAACGCTTCCTGCCCGAGCAGCACGAGAACCGCCGGCGCAGCGACTTCGCCCGCGACCGGGCGCGGCTGCTCCACTCGAGCGCCCTCCGCCGGCTCGCGGCGAAGACGCAGGTGCTGAGCCCGACCTCCGGTCTCGACTTCGCCCGCAACCGGCTCACGCACTCGCTCGAGGTCGCCCAGGTGGGTCGTGAGCTCGCCGGAAGCCTCGGACTCGACCCCGACGTGGTCGACACCGCGTGCCTCGCCCACGACCTCGGGCACCCGCCGTTCGGCCACAACGGCGAGAAGGCGCTCAACTCCTGGGCGGCCGACATCGGCGGCTTCGAGGGCAACGCGCAGACGCTGCGCATCCTCACGAGACTCGAGCCGAAGGTGTCCTCGCCCGACGGACGCCCGCTCGGCCTCAACCTCACGCGCGCGAGCCTCGACGCGAGCTGCAAGTACCCGTGGCCCGAGGTCGCGGGCGTCGGCGACCCGAGCGGGCGCAACAAGTTCGGGTTCTACGCCGACGACGTCGACGTCTTCGAGTGGATGCGACGCGGTGCCCCCGAGCGACGGCTCTGCGTCGAGGCGCAGGTCATGGACCTCTCGGACGACATCGCCTACTCGGTCCACGACCTCGAGGACGCGATCGTGGGCGGCTACATCGACGTCGCCGCGCTCGGCCGGCGGGTCGACCACGACGAGCTCGTCTCCTCGATGCACGACTGGATCGGCGGCGCCATCGGGCACGACGAGCTCATCGCGGCGTTCGACCGGCTCGACTCGCTCGACGCGTGGATCTCGTCGTGGGACGGCAGCCGACGCGACCAGGCGGCCCTGAAGAACCTCACGAGCCAGCTCATCGGGCGGTTCGCGCACGCCGCGACCGAGGCGACCCGCGCCCAGCACCCGGTCGCGAGCCTCATCCGCTTCGATGCCGACGTGGTGGTGCCGCGTCAGATCCAGGCCGAGATCGCCGTGCTGAAGGGCATCGTCGCCGCATTCGTCATGTCGCGGAACACCCGGCAGCCGATCTACTCCCAGCAGCGCCAGGTGCTCACGGCCCTCGCCGACGTGCTGTGGGAGACGGGCGATGCGAACCTCGACGCGGGCTTCGCCGAGGACTGGCGCCGGGCCGCCGACGACTCGGCCCGCAAGCGGGTCGTGGTCGACCAGGTCGCGAGCCTCACCGACCAGTCCGCGCTCGCCTGGTACGAGCGCCTCGTGCAGCGATGAGCGGCTCCACCGGCCGCCGCGCGCCATCCGCCGAATAGGATGAACACCATGGCGGGCCGGATTCGACAGAGCGACGTCGACGAGGTGAAGGCCCGCACGAACATCGCCGACATCATCGGCGAGCACGTGTCGTTGAAGTCCGCCGGCGTCGGATCGCTCAAGGGCCTCTGCCCCTTCCACGACGAGCGGAGCCCCAGCTTCCACGTCACGCCGCAGCGCGGCTTCTACCACTGCTTCGGATGCGGCGAGTCGGGCGACGTCTACACGTTCCTGCAGCGCATGGACCACGTCTCGTTCTCCGAGGCGGTCGAACGCCTCGCCGGCAGGATCGGGTTCGAGCTGCACTACGAGGACGGCGGCCCCGCGGCCGAGCACGGCAACCGCGCCCGCCTGCTCGCGGCGAACCAGGCCGCGGCCGAGTTCTTCGTCGAGCGCCTCGGCGCGCCCGAGGCCGAGGTCGGCCGGCGCTTCCTCGGCGAGCGCGGCTTCGACGCCGAGGCGGCCCGCCGGTTCGGCGTCGGCTTCGCGCCGAAGAGCTGGGACGCGCTCACGAATTACCTGCGCGGCCGGGGCTTCACGACCGAGGAGCTCGCGGCATCCGGTCTCGTCTCGCAGGGCGACCGCGGGGTCTACGACCGCTTCCGGGGCCGGCTCGTGTGGCCCATCCGCGACGTGACCGGCCAGACCGTCGGATTCGGCGCCCGGCGCCTGCTCGAGGACGACAACGGCCCCAAGTACCTGAACACCCCGGAGACCGCGATCTACCACAAGGCCCAGGTGCTCTACGGGCTCGACCTCGCCAAGCGCGACATCGCGAAGACGCACCGCGTCGTGGTCGTCGAGGGGTACACGGATGTCATGGCCTGCCACCTTGCGGGAGTCACCACCGCCATCGCGACCTGCGGCACCTCGTTCGGCGTCGACCACATCAAGGTGCTGCGGAGGGTGCTCGGCGACGACTCCGGAGTGGGCGAGGTGGTGTTCACGTTCGACGGCGACGAGGCCGGGCAGAAGGCCGCGATGCGCGCGTTCGGCGAAGAGCGGCGGTTCGCCGCCCAGACCTTCGTCGCGGTCGCACCCGACGGCCTCGACCCGTGCGACCTGCGCCTCGCGCGCGGCGACGGCGCGGTGCGCGCACTCGTCGAGGCGAAGACGCCGATGTTCGAGTTCGTGATCCGGCACACGCTCTCGCGATTCGACCTCGAGACGGTCGAGGGGCGCGTGAACGCGCTGCGGGCGGCGGCGCCCATCGTCGCCGACATCCGCGACCCGGCGCTGCGGCCGGGGTACACGCGCGAGCTCGCCCGCATGCTGGGCGTCGAGCTCGGCGAGGTCGGCCGTGCCGTGCGCGCAGCGGAGAGCCGCGACCGCGGCGCCGCGGGTCGCGGGGCGCATGCCGAGCCCGGGGGGGATCGTCGCGACCGCCCACCCCACGCAGGTCGTCCCGGCGAGGACCGGCGCGGAACGGGCGCCCCGCCGGCCTCCGACGCAGCGGCGGCGGACGGGGCGGCGGAGCGCGCCTACTCGATCCGTCACCTGCCGAACGACCCGGCCACGCGTCTCGAGCGGGATGCGCTCCAGGCGATGCTGCAGTACCCGGACCGGCTCGGGATCGACCTGCTCCGCCGGGGCGTCGACTGCCGGTTCGGCAACGCGACGCTCGCGGTCGTGCGCGACGGCATCGCGTCGGCCCTCGCGGGCGTGTCGGCCGGGCCGGCGGGAATCGGCGCGACCGCGACCGCGACCGTCACGGTGGAGCGCGTGGTCGCCGAGGTGCCCGCGCCGTTCGCCTCGATCGTTCAGCAGCTCGCCGTGCTGCCGGTGCCGCAGCGCAACGCCGTCGAGCTCACCGCGTACGTGCGGGGCGTGGTCGCCGCGCTCGTCGACCGGGAGCTGCTGCGCCAGAAGCAGGAACTGCTCGGGCGGCTCCAGCGGACCGACCGCGCCGACACGGCGACGTTCGCCGTCATCCAGAGGGCGCTCGTCGACCTCGAGAACGAGCGCCGGCAGCTGCGCGACGACTGACGGCGGCGCACCCGTCGCCTCGAGCGCATCCGTCTCGGAGCGCGTCGAACTGAGGGGCACTCAGGGGCGACCTGCGCAGATGAGCGCAAGGTTGCAGAACGGTCACATTCGGCAGCGGTGGGGGACACCGGCCGGAGCGCGGCGCGGGGCGTGTGCTAGGCCTGAGAGATACCAGATCGCGACGCGGCGACCCCGCGCGCGATCACCCGACAGGAAGAGGTAGACGGATATGGCATCCGCATCCACGAACCGCCGGCGCGCGCTCGCGTTCGCCGCGGGGTTCTCCGCCGCGGCCCTCGCGCTCACCGGCTGCACGGCCGGCGGCAGCGATGACGAGGGCGGCGACGCCGCCGGCACGCTCACCATCGGCACCACCGAGCAGATCACCGCGCTCGACCCGGCGGGCTCCTACGACAACGGCTCTTTCGCCGTCATGAACCAGGTGTACCCGTTCCTCCTGAACACCCCGTACGGCAGCCCGGATGTCGAGCCCGACATCGCCGAGTCGGCCGAGTTCACCTCGGAGAGCGAGTACACGGTCACCCTGAAGGAGGGCCTCACCTTCGCCAACGGCAACGAGCTCACCTCGTCCGACGTGAAGTTCACGTTCGACCGCCAGCTCGCGATCGCCGATCCGAACGGCCCGTCCTCGCTGCTGTACAACCTCGACAGCGTCGAGACCCCGGACGACCTGACCGTCGTGTTCAAGCTGAAGTCGCCGAACGACCAGATCTTCCCGCAGATCCTGTCGAGCCCGGTCGGTCCGATCGTCGACGAGGACGTCTTCTCGCCCGACGCGCTCACCTCCGACGACGAGATCGTCGAGGGCGAGGCGTTCGCCGGCCAGTACACGATCACGAGCTACAACTTCAACGAGCTCGTGTCGTACCAGGCGAACCCCGACTACCAGGGCATCCTCGGCGAGGCCAAGACCGAGACGGTCAACGTCCGCTACTACACCGACGCGTCGAACCTGAAGCTCGACGTGCAGGAGGGCAACATCGACGTCGCGCACCGCACGCTCAGCGCGACCGACATCGAGGACCTCCGCGGCAACGACAACGTGAAGGTCGTCGACGGCCCCGGCGGCGAGATCCGCTACCTGGTCTTCAACTTCAACACGATGCCGTTCGGTGCCGAGACGCCCGAGGCCGACCCGGCCAAGGCGCTCGCCGTGCGCCAGGCGATCGCGCACCTCATCGACCGCGACGCGATCTCCGAGGACGTCTACAAGGGCACCTTCACGCCGCTGTACTCGTACGTGCCCGAGGGCCTGACCGGTGCGACCGAGTCGCTCAAGGGGCTCTACGGCGACGGCAACGGCGCGCCCGACGCGGCCAAGGCCACCGAGGTGCTCGAGGCCGCCGGCATCGAGACGCCGCTGGACATCAGCATCCAGTACGTCGCGGAGCGCTACGGCCCCTCGTCGGCCGACGAGTACGCCGTCATCAAGGACAGCCTCGAGGCCGAGGGTCACTTCACCGTGAACCTCCAGTCCACGGAGTGGGTCCAGTACTCCGACGACCGGGTCGCCGACCTGTACCCCGCGTACCAGCTCGGCTGGTTCCCGGACTACTCGGACGCCGACAACTACCTCACGCCGTTCTTCCTCACGGAGAACTTCCTGTCGAACCACTACGACAACCCCGAGGTGAACGACCTCATCCTGCAGCAGGCCGTCACGGCCGACCCCGCCGAGCGCGAGGCGCTCATCGGCGAGATCCAGGACAAGGTCGCCGCCGACCTGTCCACGATCCCGTACATGCAGGGTGCGCAGATCGCGGTCGTGGGCGCCGACGTCGAGGGTGCCGAAGACACCCTGGACGCGTCGTTCAAGTTCCGCTACGCGGCGCTCTCGAAGGGCTAGTCACGGGCTAGAGTCGTTGAAGCTCGACGACGGGGGCGATCTGCTACCGCGGGTCGCCCCCGTTCCCCTGTACCCCTGAGGAATCCATGAGCACCACTGTTGACACCGTCTCCCCGTCCGAGGGCATACCCCAACCGGATCGGCCGAAGGCGAAGGCGCAGGGCGGCGGCTTCGCCCGGTACCTGCTGATCCGCTTCCTCCTGATCTTCCCCACGATCTTCATCCTCGTCACCGTCGTCTTCTTCCTGATGCGCACGACCGGCGACCCGATCACCGCGGCCCAGGGCGGTCGACTGAGCGCCGACCAGCTCGCAGCGCTGCGGGCCGAGGCCGGATACGACCGGCCGATCCTGGTGCAGTACGTCGAGTACCTCGGGCAGATCTTCACCGGCAACTTCGGCGAGACCATCACGACGAACCGCCCGGTCATCGAGGTGCTGCTGACCTACGGTCCCGCCACGCTCGAGCTCGTGTTCTACTCGCTGATCGTCGCGTTCGCAGTCGGCATCCCGTTGGGGCTCCGGGCCGCGTACCACCGCGACAAGCCGCAGGACGCGGTCTACCGGGTGCTCGCGATCCTCTGGTACGCGATCCCCATCTTCTTCGCGGGACTGCTCCTCAAGCTCGTCTTCGCCGTCTGGCTGAAGTGGTTGCCCGTCGCGGGGCGCGCCACCGTGAGCTCCGAGATCCAGATGCAGCTGCTCGACACCCGGACGGGCCTGTACACCATCGACGCCATCCTGACGGGCGACCCCGAGGTGCTCGCCGACGTGCTCGCGCACGCGGTCCTGCCGGCGATCGCGCTCGGGCTGCTCACCGCGGGCATCTTCCTGCGCCTCGTCCGCACCAACGTGATCGGCACGCTCGCCACGGACTACGTCGACGCGGCGCGCTCGCGCGGCGTGAGCGAACGGCGCCTGCTGAAGCGGCACGCGTACCGTCCGGCGCTCATCCCGATCATCACGGTGATCGGGATGCAGATCGCGCTCCTGCTCGCCGGTGCGGTGCTCACCGAGACCACCTTCGAATGGAAGGGGCTCGGCTTCATCCTCGCCGAGTTCCTCGAGTCCCGCGACTTCGTCGCCGTGCAGGGCATCGTCGCGCTGCTCGCCGTGATCGTCGCCCTGACCAACTTCGTCGTCGACATCATCGCGGCGTTCATCGACCCGAGGGTGAGGTACTGACATGACGGCGACATCCGTCACCGCCGCCCCGCCCGCGCCCCGCCGGCGCCTCGCCGACCGCCTCCCGGTGGTCCGCCAGGTGCGCCAGAGCGTCGGCCTGCAGCGCGGCATGCTCGTCGCGGGCCTCGTCATGGTCGGCGTGTTCCTCGTCACGGCCGCGCTCGCGCCGCTGCTCGCGCCGTACGGCTTCGCGCAACGGCGCGACGACGACGGTTCGTTCGGCACCCAGCAGCCGCCCTCGCCCGAGCACCTGCTCGGCACGACCGTCGGCGGCTACGACGTGCTCTCCCGGGTGATCTGGGGCACCCAGACCGCGGTCCTCGTGATCGTGCTCGCCGTGCTGCTGTCGATCTTCATCGGCGTCGCGCTGGGTCTCTACGCGGGATACTTCGGCGGCTGGCTCGATCGCGTGCTCGTCGTCGTCGCCGACGCGATCTACGCCTTCCCGTCGCTGCTGCTCGCGATCGTCATGTCGATCGTGATCTCGGGCGGGCAGTCGAGCCTCCTCGGCGGCGTCCTCGCCGCGGCGATCTCGATCATGGTCGTGTTCATCCCGCAGTACTTCCGCGTGATCCGCGCCGAGACGGTGCGCATCAAGTCCGAGGCCTACGTCGAGTCGGCCAAGGTCCTGGGCGCGTCGAACGCCCGGATCGTGTTCAAGCACGTGCTCCGCAACGCCACGCGCACGCTGCCGCTCATCATCACGCTGAACTCCTCCGAGGCGATCCTCACGCTCGCCGCGCTCGGCTTCCTCGGGTTCGGCATCGAGCCGACGGCGGCCGCCGAGTGGGGCTACGACCTCTTCAAGGCGCAGTCGGATGTCACGAGCGGCATCTGGTGGACGGCACTGTTCCCGGGCCTCGCGATCGTGTTCACGGTCCTCGGCATCACCCTGGTCGGCGAGAGCCTGAACGACCTCGCCGACCCGCGCCTCCGCGGGCGCCGCCGCGTCGCGCAGGCCGCCGGCCAGGTGGCGGAGACGTCCGTCGTCCCCGGCGGCACCCTCACGGCGGGCCCGGGCGGACTCGGCGGCCTCGAAGACGGGGAGACGTTCGACGAGCACGGGATCGAGGTCAAGCGATGAGCACGGTGGTCGACATCCGGAACCTGGGCGTCTCGTTCTCGACGGATGCCGGCGCGGTCAAGGCGGTCGACGACGTCAGCCTGTCGGTCGAGCGCGGCGAGGTCGTCGCGATCGTCGGGGAGTCCGGCAGCGGGAAGACGGTGACGGCGAAGACGATCCTCGGACTGCTGCCCGAGACCGCGACGACGAACGGCGCGGTGGTGCTGTCCAATCGGGCGGGGACGGCCGAGCACGACGTCGCCGCGCTGAGCGGGCCGCAGCTGCGTGCCATCCGCGGCACGGACGTCGCCATGGTGTTCCAGGAGCCGTCGACCGCGCTGAACCCCGTGTACACGGTGGGCTGGCAGATCATGGAGGGCCTGCGCGCACATGGCAAGGTCTCGAAGTCCGAGGCGCGCGCCAAGGCGATCGAGATCCTCGGCAAGGTCGGCATCCCCGACCCCGGGGAGCGGGTCGACCACTTCCCGCACCAGTTCTCGGGCGGGCAGAAGCAGCGCATCGTCATCGCCATGGCGCTCGTGCTCGAGCCCGGGCTCATCGTGGCCGACGAGCCGACGACCGCGCTCGACGTCACCGTCCAGGCCGAGATCCTCGACCTGCTGCGGCGGGTGCGTGACGAGTTCGGCACGGCGATCGTGCTCATCACCCACAACATGGGCGTCGTCGCCGACCTCGCCGACCGGGTCGTGGTGATGTACCAGGGCCGGGTGGTCGAGGAGGCGTCGGCGACGCAGCTGTTCGCGGACCCGCAGGACGACTACACCAAGCGCCTCCTCGCGGCCGTGCCGTACGTCGGCCACGGCGTGGCCAAGGCCGCCGAACGCGCTGCGGCGCGTCCCGAGGGCTGGGCGTCGGGCACGCCGGTCGTCGAAGCGCGCGGGCTCGAGATCGAGTACCCCGGCCGCCTCGGACGTGCCGGGTTCCGCGCGGTCGACGGCGTGGACCTCTCGATCCGGCCGGGCGAGGTCCTGGGCCTCGTCGGCGAGAGCGGCTCGGGGAAGACGACCATCGGCCGGGCGATCGCGGGGCTCACCAAGGTCACCGGCGGGTCGCTCACGGTGCTCGGACACGAGATGAACGGCATCCGCGAGCGGCAGTTCCGGCCGTCCCGAAGCCGGATCGGCTTCGTGTTCCAGGACCCGGCGTCGAGCTTCAACCCGCTGCTGACGATCGCCGAGTGCGTCGCCGAGCCGCTCGTGATCCACGAGCGCGCGGTCGACGCGCGCGATGCACGGCCGCGGGTGAACGAGCTGCTCGAAGCCGTGCAGCTGCCCGCCTCGTACGGCGACCGGTATCCGCACGAGCTCTCGGGCGGGCAGCGGCAGCGTGCGAGCCTCGCGCGCGCGATCGCGCTCGAGCCCGAACTGCTCATCGCGGACGAGCCGACCTCGGCGCTCGACGTGTCCGTGCAGGCGCGCGTGCTCGAGCTGTTCGCCGAGCTGCAGCGCGAGTTCGGGTTCGCCTCCCTGTTCATCAGCCACGACCTCGCCGTGGTCGACCTGCTCGCCGACCGGATCGCGGTGCTCTACCGCGGTCGCCTCGTCGAGGAGGGCACCGGCGCCGAGGTGCTCGGGGCGCCGCAGGACCCGTACACGCAGCGGCTCCTCGCGTCGCTGCCGGTCCCCGACCCGGTCGCCCAGGCCGAGCGTCGGGAACGGCTGCGGAGCCTCGACGAGGCGGCTCGATGAGCCGCGCCGTCACCCACGGCTATCCGGTCGTCGTCAGCGACCTCTCGGTCGAGTACCCGGCGCACGGCGCGAGCGCCGCGCACGTCGCGCTGCGAGGCGTCGACCTGCGGCTCGCGCCGGGCGAGGTCCTCGGGCTCCTCGGGTCGGCCGGGAGCGGCAAGTCGACGCTCGCGCGGATCCTGTCGGGGGCGGCCTTCGAGCCGGCCGGCGCCGGCGGCGAGGTGCGCCCGGTGATCACGGGCGGCGAGGCGATCGTGCTCGGCACGCCCCTGCGCGGCATCCCGCGCCGCAAGGTACCCGAGCTGCGCTTCCGCGTGGGCTACCTCGCGCAGGATGCCGCCGAGCACCTGCCGTCGGATCGCACGGTCACCGAGATCATCGGCGAGCCGATCCTCGAGCGCGACCACCGGTATTCGCGGAAGGCACTCGCCACGCGGGTGGCCACCATGGTCGACGCGGTCCGGCTGCCGCTCGGCATGCTCGACCGCTATCCGTACGAGCTGAGCGGCGGGCAGCGGCAGCGCGTCGCGCTCGCCCGCGCGCTCGTCCTCGGGCCCTCGCTGCTCGTGGCGGATCAGCCCACCG
Organism: Agromyces sp. CCNWLW213; assembly: GCF_037199545.1. Classification (NCBI taxonomy): domain Bacteria; kingdom Bacillati; phylum Actinomycetota; class Actinomycetes; order Micrococcales; family Microbacteriaceae; genus Agromyces; species Agromyces sp. CCNWLW213. Next base: position 150,467 of record NZ_JBBBDX010000001.1, read on the forward strand.
CCGGCATCGACCTCACCGTGCGCGACGCGGTCGCCGAGCTGATCGGCGAGCTGCGCGACGGCCACACGTTCTCGGCGATCATCATCACGCACGACCTCCCGGTGCTGCGGCGCGTGGCCGACCGCCTGGCGGTGCTCGACCGCGGCCGGCTGGTCGCGGTCGGTCCGATGGACGAGGTGTTCCGCGATCCCGAGCACCCGTACGTGCAGGCGCTCGGCGCGGCGCTCGACGGTGGTCACGCCGTGACCGACGACCTCCGCCCCGAGCTGCCCGCGTGACCCGGAGTCCGCACGCCGCCCCGGTCGCGATCGTTCCGACGGCCGAGCCGGAGTTCGCCGCCGCGGTCGCGGCGGCGGGCGGAGTCGTCGCAGCACCGTCCGCGGCGACGCGCGGCCTGGTCTGGACGAGCGCGACGGGGGAGCGCGACCTCGAGCAGCTGCTCGCGCGGCATCCGGAGATCTCGTGGGTGCAGCTGCCGTGGGCGGGCGTCGACGCGTTCTCGGGCCTCCTGCGCCGGCACGTCGGCGACGGTCGGACCTGGACGAGCGCGAAGGGCTCGTACGCGCGCCCGGTGGCCGAGCATGCGCTCACGCTCGCGCTCGCGGCCCTCCGCGAGCTCCCGCGGCGCGTGCGCGCGGAGGAGTGGTCGCACGACGAGCTGGGCCGGAGCCTGCACGGCGCGACGGTCGCGATCGTGGGCGGCGGCGGCATCACGGTCGAGCTGCTGCGCCTGCTCGAGCCCTTCGGCGTTCGCGCCACGGTGGTCCGGCGAACGGATGCCGCGGTGCCGGGCGCGGCGCGGACCCTGACGTCCGACCACCTCCTCGAGGCCCTCGGCGACGCGCAGGTGGTCTTCGTCACGGCTGCGCTGACGGATGCGACGCGCGGCCTGGTCGGACGGGACGCGTTCGCTGCGATGGCGCAGGGCGCCGTCCTCGTGAACGTGGCGCGCGGCGCGATCGTCGACACCGACGAGCTCGTCGCGGCACTCGAGACAGGGCGACTCGGCGGCGCCGGGCTCGACGTCACGGAGCCCGAACCGCTGCCCGCCGGGCACGCGTTGTGGACCGCCCCGAACTGCATCGTCACGCCGCACGTCGCGGACACCGAGGCCATGACGGTGCCCCTCTTCGCCGAGCGGATCGCGGCGAACACGCGCGCCCTGCTCGGCCGGAGCGCCTTCGTGGGCGTGATCGACCTCGAGGCCGGGTACTGACGGACGTGAGCCCGGCTCGGATTGGGAGTCCGGCCGTCGTTTTGCTAAAGTGATCCCTGCGCATCACGCGATCCTCCATAGCTCAATTGGCAGAGCAATCGGCTGTTAACCGATAGGTTCTTGGTTCGAGTCCAAGTGGGGGAGCTTTCGAAGGCCGTCCGGTTCCCGGGCGGCCTTTCGCCATCCGGGAGGTCGACTGGTGTCCGACGATTCGGCGGCGACCGCCGGCGCCACGACCGACGAGGCCCTGTCCGTCCGACGTGCGCGTCGCGACGGCCTCGCCGTGGGCCTGGCGACGGCGGCGTACGGGATCTCGTTCGGCGCCCTCGCCGTCGCGTCCGGGCTCGACGTGTGGCAGGCCTGCTTCCTCAGCCTCGTGATGTTCACCGGCGGCTCGCAGTTCGCGCTCGTCGGCGTCGTGGCATCCGGCGGAGCGGCGGCCGGCGGATCCGCGATCGCCGCCGCCGCCCTGCTCGGGGTGCGCAACGTGGTCTACGGCATGCGCATGCGACCCGTCGTCGGCAGCCGCAGCCTCCTCCACCGGGTCGCGGCGGCGTGGATCACGATCGACGAGTCGACCGCGGTCGCCCTCGCGCAGGCGAACGATCGCGCCGCGCGGGTCGGATTCTGGGTGACGGGCGTCGCGATCTTCGTCGGCTGGAACCTGACCACGCTCGCGGGCGCCCTCATCGGCGACGCGCTCGGCGACACCCGGGCCTACGGGCTCGACGCCGCCGCGGCGGCCGCGTTCCTCGGCCTGCTGTGGCCGAGATTGAAGCGGCTCCAGGCCGGCGCCACGGCCGTCGTCGCCGCCGTCGTGGCGACCATCGCCACCCCCGTGCTCACCCCCGGGCTCCCCGTGCTCGTCGCGGCCGCGGTCGCCGTGGTCATCGGCTGGTTCGACCTGCTCGGCCGGAGGCGGCGCGCATGACCGTCTGGCACGTCATCCTCGTCGCCACGGCCGCGACGCTCGCACTCAAGCTCGCCGGTCACCTCGTGCCGGCGGGCTTCCTCGAACGCGAACGCCCCGCCCGCATCGCCGACCTGCTCACCGTCGCCCTGCTGGCAGCGCTCATCGCGGTGCAGACGCTCGGTTCGGGCCAGGCGCTCACGGTCGACGCGCGCGTTCCTGCGGTCATCGTCGCCGCCGCGCTCTACGCGGTGCGCACGCCCTTCATCGTCGTGGTCGCCGTCGCGGCCGCCGTCGCGGCCGGAATCCGGCTGGTCGCCTGACCCGGCGGTCGTCGGATGCCGCAGCGGGCGCGCCCGCGACCGGTCAGCCCTCGAGGTCGTCGACGCCGGGCATCCAGCTGCCCCCGGGCCGCCCCCAGCCCCGCTTGCGGGTGACCTTCTGCACGATCCGCTGGTCGTGATCGTCGAGGCGGTCCAGGTAGAGGACGCCGTCGAGGTGGTCGTACTCGTGCTGGAAGATCCGCGCGAGCCATCCGTCGGCCACGATCTCGAACGGCTCGCCCTCGAGGTCGGTGGCGCGGAGGATCGCCCGGTCCGCCCGCCGCAGCGCGAAGCGCTCGCCGGGGAACGACAGGCACCCCTCGGACTCGTCGTCCTCGTCGGGCATCCCGGGCACGAGCGGGGAGATCCAGAGCTCGGGATCGACCGCGACGCCGCGCCACGACCTGCCCTCCTCGTCCGTCCACCCGTAGGTGAACAGGCGGAGCGGCACGCCGACCTGCGGTGCAGCGAGGCCGACGCCCGGGGCGGCATCCATCGTCTCGAACATGTCGCGCACCAGGGTGCGGATCCCGTCGTCGATCCGACCGACGGGCGCCGCCGGCGCGTGGAGCACGGGGTCGCCCGTGATTCGGATGGGGAGCACGGCCATTCGGCAAGGATATCCGCGGGGGAGCGGGTAGGGTCGTTGCGTGGATCCCGACCTCAGCGAATTGACCGAGCTCATCCCGCTCGATCCGCGGCAGTTCATCGGCATCCCCCTCGCACTCATCGGTGCGGTCTTCCTCTCGATGGGGGCCCAGTTCCAGCACCGCGGCGTGGTGAAGGTCGAGGCGCTCACCGCCGACACGCTCGGCAAGGGGCTCAACGGGCGGCAACTCGCCCTGCTGCTCGCGCGCCCCTCGTGGGTCCTCGGCACGCTCATGCTCGGGCTCGCGATCGTCTTCCAGCTCTCGAGCCTCTACTTCGCCCCGCTCATCGTCGTGCAGCCGCTCGGCGCACTCGCGCTCGTGATCACGTCCATCCTGAACTCGCGGCTCAACCACGTGAAGCTGAACCACAAGTCGATCGTCGCGATCGTCATGTGCGTGGGCGGCGTCTTCGTCTTCGTCGGCGTCGCGGCCTTCACCGCGGTCAGCAAGCCGGTCACCGACCGGCAGATCGTCACCATCCTGATCGTCCTCGCCGTCGTCGTCACGGCGGCGGCGGTGACCTTCGCCCTCTGGCGCCGGCGGATCCGGGCGCTCTTCTACGTGATCATGGCGGGCGTCATCTACGGCTTCGTGGCCACGCTCGCGAAGGTCGTCCTCAACCGCCTGCAGCAGGGCGAGTTCGAATGGCTCACGGTGCTGTGCGTGCTCGCGCTCCTGGCGGGCACGGCGCTCGGCGCCTACTTCGTGCAGAACGCCTACGCCAGCGGCCCGCCCGACCTCGTCATCGCGGGCCTCACCGTCGTCGACCCGATGGTGGCCGTCCTCATCGGCGTCATCGTGCTCGGCGAGGCGTCGCAGGCGCCGCCGTGGGCGATCGGGGTCTTCATCGTGACCGGCGCCGTCGCGATCTGGGGCGTCTTCCGGCTCGCGAAGAACCACCCGCAGACCCGGCTCTGACGCCCGGTGCGCGCCATCCCGGCCCCCGGCGGGCAGGTCTCGTAGACTATCTTCGGATGAAGCCTCCGGCCATCGAGCCGGCACGGCCCCGGCGATCGCCACCCGATCCGTCCCGCCGGGCCACTCCACCGCCCATGAACTGCGAGGTACAGCACCACGTGTCCGACACTCCGAGCACGTCCGCCGATACCGACGCGGAGCGCCCCCTCCGCATCCTGATCGGCGCCGACACCTTCGCGCCCGACGTCAACGGCGCCGCCCGGTTCGCCGAACGGCTCGCCGCGGGCCTCGTCGAACGAGGCCACGAGGTGCACGTCATGGCGCCCGCCGCCAGCCGGAAGCACGGCACCTGGAAGGAGGTGCACGAGGGTCAGGAGATGACCGCGCACCGGCTGCACAGCTGGCGGTGGTACCCGCACGACTGGCTGCGCTTCGCGCTGCCGTGGCGGATCAAGCAGAACAGCGCCCGGATCCTCGACCGCGTGCAGCCCGACGTCGTGCACTTCCAGTCCCACATCATCGTCGGTCGCGGGCTCTCGGTCGAGGCGCAGAAGCGCGGCATCCGCATCATCGGAACCAACCACATGATGCCCGAGAACATGCTCGAGTTCTCGCTCATCCCGAAGGCCTGGCAGGAATGGGCCGTCGGCCTCGCCTGGAAGGCCGCGCGGCGCAGCTTCGGCCGAGCCGAGGCCGTCACCACCCCCACGCGGCGCGCCGCCGACTTCCTCGAGCGCGCCACCGGGCTGCGCGGCGTCCACGCGATCTCGTGCGGCATCGACGCGCACAAGTACGTGCCGAACTGGGAGCCGCGCACCGAGAACCGCATCATCTTCGTCGGCCGCGTCACGCACGAGAAGCACATCGACGTGCTGCTCCACGCGGTCACGCTCCTGCCGGCCGAGCTCGACGTGAAGGTCGAGATCGTGGGAGGGGGCGACCAGAAGCGCAACCTCGAGAACCTGGCGGGCGAACTCGGGATCACCGATCGCGTGACCTTCACCGGCTACGTCACCGACGAGGAGCTCCGCGAGGCCTACCACCGCGCGTCGGTGCTCGCGATGCCCTCCATCGCCGAGCTGCAGAGCATCGTGACGATGGAGGCGATGGCGTCGGCGCTGCCGGTCGTCGCCGCGAACGCCATGGCGCTGCCGCACCTCGTGCACGACGGCGAGAACGGCTACCTCTTCGCCCCCGGCAGCGCCGAGGACCTGGCCGCCAAGCTGCGCCTCGTCCTCGAGGCGCCGCCCGAAGAGTACCGCCGGATGCAGGAGGAGTCGCTGCGCCTCATCGGCGCGCACGACATCCAGCGCACCATCACGACCTTCGAGAATCTGTATCGTGGGAAGCCGGTGACCGATCGGGTCACCGACACCGCGCCGGCGGCACTCTCCGAGTGAGCGGGCGCGCGGGGCGGTAGCTCAGCCGGTCAGAGCAGTGGACTCATAATCCATCGGTCACGGGTTCAAGTCCCGTCCGCCCTACCTCGGAATGTGCCTTTGATCAGCGATTCCTCTCAGGCGGGGCTTTCGTTCTGAAGCTGGGGCCGTGGCGTGGTACTGCCGCGAAAGCGTGCTTGATCTGGGATTTTAGATTCGAACCTGTGACATACCTACGCTTGGATACGGGTTCAGGTCCCCTCGTCCCGTGCGGAAATCTCCCTTGATTTCGAGTTTCATTGGACTCGGGCTCGCGGGGAGCGCACGCCGCGCACGATATTCAGCACCTATTTGCGGATTCTCGGGACGTTGAGGGTGGTCACCCCTCGGGCACGTGGGAACCGTGCGCGGCCGTGATCCCGTGGCAGCCCCTGCGGCGGGATGGTTATGTGATCAGAGGCCGAGGTCGAAGCTGCCTCCGGCGTCGAACTCGTCGGGCGGGGGCGCGTCGGTGGTGTCATCAGGAGGAAGGCTCCAGGTGTTCCATGCGACCGAGGCGAGCGAGTACCAGATGACGGCGTCGAGGATGGAGTAACCAACCACCGCGTTCGTCTCTGCTCGCGCCTCCGTCTCGTCGAGCGTCTGTGCGATGGTGCCGGGTCGGCGGCGTTCTGCTCTGGCGGCCGAGTGGGCGAGGCTCTCGGGGCGAGCGTCGGCTGGTCGCTCGTCGTCGGTGGTCGCGGTCGCGGTGAGCCGTTCGTAGAGCAGGTCGAGCTGCGCGGGGGTGAGCTGTTCGAATGCTTCGACATGCGCCTGCTCGAGGACGTCGTGTGGCGCAGTCCGCAGCAGTTGCTCGTATCGTTCGACGGCTGCGGCGTCTCTGCGCGGGACGCCGGCCGGTGCGGGCTCGGGTTCGAGTTCGACCTTCCGACCGAAGATGCGTTCGAGTAGACCCATCAGGTGCTCCTATCTCGTTCTCGCACGGTCCGTGCGACTGGCTGACGAGATTCGTGTGGACGATCGTGGGATTTCGTTCTTCTCGTGGTGCCCGGTCACGGGCTCCTGCGCCCGGCCGTGATCAGCCGAATGTGAAGCAGTAGACCTCCGCACCGGTTTCGAGGAATTCGATCTCGAACCTGCGGTCCGTGATCGGACCGGGCTGGCGGATGAGCTGGTACGTGTTCTGATCGCGGACGATCCCGCGGCCGGCGGCGTCCACGTCGGTACCGTTGGCGTCGGCCACGGCCCGGCCGTCGAGGGTCACGCGGAACGGAATCGCAGCGCCCTTGGCCCGGGGGCCCATGACGAGGTTGAGGTCGCGGGCGCTGAACTGGAACCGGATCCGTGCGCGGGGCGCGTTCGAGCCCGCGGCGTGCCGGGCGACGGTCCAGTTCCCCGAGAGGTCCCACGAGTTGAGCGGCAGCAAGGGAGCCGCCGTGAACTCGTACGGCAGGTCCAGTGGCGCTGATCCCTCCGACGCGAAGCCACTGCTCTGGATGTACCCGAGGTACGTCTCTGGTGACCGCAGCGCCTGCCAGTCAGCTGCGACCTCGAGTCCGCGAGGCTCGACCGACACCAGGTCCCGGTCGAGAGCCTGTGCCCCGGCGTCGAGCAGGAGGCGCTGGATCACCATCTCGGTCTGCGCGTACTCGCCCTCGCCGAAGTGATGGTGCCGGACGCGCCCACCCGCGTCGGCGATGTAGACCGCTGGCCAGAACCGGTTCTCGAAGGCGCCCCACACCCGGTAGCCGCTGTCGACCGCGACGGGATACTCGACGCCCAGGTTGCGGGTCTGCGCGACCACGTTGTCGAGGTCGCTCTCGAAGCCGAACTCGGGCGTGTGCACGCCCACGACGGTCAGGCCCGCCTCCTCGTATTTGGAAGCCCATGCCCGGATGTACGGGAGCGTTCGAAGCCAGTTGACGCAGGTGTAGGTCCAGAAGTCGACGAGGACGACCCGGCCGCGGAGGGCCTCGAGGGTCAGCGGCTCGGAGTTGAGCCACGCGGTCGCCCCGTCGAACGGTGCGAGGCGCCCTTCGACTGGGAGCATGCCGTCGTCTTCCGCCAACCAGTGCGCGATGGAACGGATGATCCCGATTCGGGCTCGCCCTTCCGGCTTCGTCGTGGCACCCGCGTCGTTTCTCGGATTCTGCTCATCGTGCATGGGACACCTCCAAGAGAGAGTTGCTCGGTCAAACGGACGGGCTCGCAGGGCGCAACGCCTCGTCTGCGGTGGGTGTGGCGCCCTGAGCGAGCTTGAGCCGAGTCCAGACGTTCATGTTGATGATCACCGCGGCGATCTCGGCGACCTCCTTCTCGTTAAAGTGGACGCGAAGCGCATCGTGCAATTCGGCGAACCGGGCGATGTCGTACAGTGTGAGGCCCTCGCAGTAGGCGAGCGCGACCTTCTCGGCGGGCGAGAACATGGCACTCTCGCGCCACCCGGCCAGATGGGCGACCATCTCCGCGAGGATCCCCAATCCATCCGCCGCCCGGCTGTGCAAGATGAGACAGTACGAGCAGGGGTTGAGCTGGGCCACGCGAAGACGTAGCAGTTCGGCAAGACGCGGGTCCAGCGACAGCTCGGCCGTGTACCCGAACCGCGCTGCCATCTGCTTTGCGAGGTCGTGGAATGGCGTGAGGTCGGGATCGAATCGAGTGTTTTCGAACCGAACATCGGAGCGGGGATCTCGATTCGGTTGAGCCGCCGAGGCTGGGGCCGACGTCGTGGTCATGAGCTTCGGACCGTCAACGCCGGATCTCGGGGAGCATATCGCCGATGTGCCCGGGGGCCGTGACAGCCAGCACGCGTTGCACGAAGGCGTTGTACTCCTCCATGAAGTGACGCAGGAAGTCGGCAGTGCGCTTGTCGGTGACCTCGCCGTCGTCGCTGAACACGTCGGCGCTGAACGTGATGTAGGCCTCGGGCGCGTTCAGCTGGGGGGCATCCAGGAAGCTCAGCACGCTCCGCATTGACGACTGCATGACCGCCGTTCCGATTCCGCCGGGCGAGGCGCCGATGATGCCCGTCGGCTTCATCGCGAATGAGTTGGAGCCCCACGGGCGCGAACCCCAGTCGATGGCATTCTTCAGCGCCCCGGGGATCGAGCGGTTGTACTCCGGCGAGATGAAGAGGATGCCATCGGATGCCTCGATCGCCTGCTTGAGTGCTCGGGCCGGCGGCGGGAAGTCCGCGTCGAAGTCCTGGCTGTACAGCGGAAGGTCGCGGATCGCGATCTCGGTGAACTCCAGATCATCCGGTGCCAGCTTGATGAGCGCCTTCGAGAGCGTGCGGTTGATGGATGTGCTCGATAGGCTGCCGACGAAGTAGCCGATCTTGTGCGTGTGCATGGCCTGTCCTTCGGTTGGGCGTCGTCAGCGGATCGGTCGGAAGGCGGCGCGGAGCTCTTCTGCGAACAGTTGCGGCTGTTCCCAGGCGGCGAAGTGGCCGCCCTTGTCTGCGACGTTGTAGTAGATGAGGTTGGCGTAGGCCTTCTCTGCCCAGCTCCGAGGAGCTTGGTACTGCTCGCCGGGGAAGACGGTCACGGCGACGGGGATGGTGACGCCTTTGGCGTCGAAGAATCCACCCTTGTACTCCCAGTACAAGCGAGAGGCGGATACTCCCGTGTTGGTCAGCCAGTAGAGAGTGATGTTGTCGAGGATCTCGTCCCGGGTGAGCTCGCCGGAGTCGCTCGAAGTCCGGGTCAGAGCAGCGGTGACCGCCGCGGCCGGCTGGCCGTCTGCATCGTTGTGATCGAGGAGCCAGGCGGCGAGCCCGACGGGCGAATCGGCGATGCCGTAGAGCGTCTGCGGCCGGGCGGCCATGTAGACGGCGTACTGCACTTGACCGAAGGTGCGGACCAGTTGCTCGTACGCTCGTCGTTCCTCGGCCGAAAGACCGTCCGGTGCTGGTTCGCCGGCCAAGGCCGCCAGATTCACATCGGCGGGAACCGTGGCGGGCATGTTCGTGTGTATCGCGAGCAGTCCCGACGGTGCCTGGAGGCCCATCTGGTCGACGACGAACGCCCCCCAGTCGCCGCCCTGGGCGACGTAGCGGTCGTAGCCGAGGCGTCCCATCAGTTCCGCCCACGCGCGAGCCATGCGTTCCGGGCCCCATCCGGTGTCGGTTGGTTTCTCCGAGAACCCGTAGCCGGGCATCGAGGGAATGACCACGTGGAACGCGTCGTCGTGGCTGCCGCCGTGCGCGGTCGGGTCAGTGAGCCGGTGGACGAGCTTCAGCTGCTCGATGATCGATCCGGGCCATCCGTGGTTGATGACCAGCGGCAGGGCACCCTCGTGCTGCGAACGGACGTGCAGGAAATGAATATCCAGCCCATCGATCTCAGTCGTGAACTGCGGTAGCGCATTCAACCGCCTCTCGATCGCGCGCCAGTCATACGCCGATTCCCAATACCGGGCGAGTTCCTGCATCGCCGCCAGCGGCACACCCTGCGACTCATCCGACACCGTCTCCTTCTCCGGCCACTGGGTCGCCGCGATGCGCTCACGCAGGGCTTCCAAAGCAGCGTCCGGGATGTCGATGCGGAAGGGGCGGATCTCGGTTGCGGTCTGAACGGTGGTGGTCATGGTGATCCTCCTCGAAATCGTCGTCGATCTATTTCGCCGCGTCGAGGATGAGGTCGACCACGGCGCTGGGCTGACTGATCATGGCGGCGTGCGAGCTGTCGACCTCGACGGTCGTGGATCCGGCCCGCTCGGCCATGGCGAGTTCCGCCTCCGGGGGAATGACACGGTCGTGCGCCGCGACGAGGTACCAGCTCGGGATCGTCTTCCATGCGGGCTCGCCGGAGGGGGTGAACAGTGCCGAGGCCGCGACGGGGCGCTGTGCCGTCGCGAGTACGGCCGTCTGCTTTGCCGGGAGGTCTGCTGCGAACAGCTCGCCGAAGTGGGCCGGGTCGATGTACGCGTCCGCGTCGCCCTCGGGAGCGCCCGGGTACGGGCGGAGGAACAGATGCTCGCCGATCTCGGAGTGGCCGCCGCCGAGTTCGTTGGCTGCGATGGCGCTCTCGCCCTCGTCGAGGGCGTAGCCGGCGATGTAGACGAGCGACTTGACGTTCGGGTTTCCGGTGGCGGCGTTCGTGATCACGGCGCCGCCATAGGAGTGGCCGACGAGGACGAGCGGTCCTTCGATGGTGGACAGGACGGCCTTGAGGTAGTCGGCGTCGGACTGCAGTCCACGGAGCGGACTTGACGCGGCGAGTACGGTGTAGCCCTTCCTCTGCAGCTTCGTCGTCACGTCGGCCCATCCGGAGGAGTCCGCGAACGCGCCATGGACGAGCACCACGGTCGGCAGTGAGGTGCCGGAGCCGCGCTCCGCTTGGGCGGCGGCCGGTACGCCGACCGTCACCGCGATCGTGGCGGCCGCGGCGGCGGCGACGGCGCTAACTCGGAGTGCGTGCCGTCGGCTGGCGCCATATCTCGTGTTCATGATGAATCTCTCTCCTTCTCGCGGCCGTGCCGCGGTCGAGTCGCGCGTAGATCAGCGCAGGGTTCGGAAGGCGGCTCGGAGCTCGGAACTGAAGAGCTCGGGCTGCTGCCAGGCCGCGAAGTGATTGCCCTCGTCGACCTCGTTGAAGTAGATGAGGTTCGGATAGGCCTGCTCCGTCCACGACTTGGGCGCTTGGTAGAGCTCGCGCGGGAAGACTGAGACGGCTGCCGGAACGGTCACGCCCTTCACGTCGAAGAAGCCGAGCGTGTTCTCCCAGTAGAGGCGACCGGAGGAGACGCCGGTGTTGGTCAGCCAGGTCATGGTGACGTTGTCCAGCACTTCGTCACGTGTGAGCGCCCCCACCGGCTCGCCTTCCACGGCAGAGGTGATGTCTTCGAGGCTCAGGGCGTCGTGGTCGATCATCCACGCGGCGAGGGCGACCGGCGAGTCGGCGAGCCCGTAGAGCGTCTGGGGGCGCAGACCCATCTCCAAGGCGTAGCCGATGCCCTTCGTGAAGAGGAAGGCGAGCCGATCGTACGCGCGCTGCTCCGCTGGCGAGAGTCCGGATGGTGCGGGGTCGCCGGTACCGAACACGTTCGAGGTGAGCGCCTTCGAGATGGCAGGCGGAACCGTGCCGGGCATGTTGGAGTGGATCCCCAGCAGCTCAGGCGGGGCCTTCGCGCCCATGACGTCCGTAATTTGGGCGCCCCAATCGCCACCCTGCGCGACGAACCGTTCGTAGCCGAGCCGTCGCATCAGGAGGATCCAGGCGTCCGCGATTCGCACCGGCCCCCAGCCGGGTTCGGCCGGCTTCTCCGAGTAGCCGTATCCGGGCATCGACGGGACGATCACGTCGAAGGCGTCCGCCGCATCGCCGCCGTGCCCGGTGGGATCAGCGAGAGGGTCGAGTACGTTCAGCATCTCGATGATCGAGCCGGGCCACCCGTGGGTGATGATCACCGGGAGAGCGTTCTCGTGCGGTGACCTGACGTGGATGAAATGGATGTCGAGGCCGTCGATCTCCGTCACGTACTGCGGTACCGCGTTCAATCTGGTCTCGAACCTGCGGAAGTCGTACTCGGTGGCCCAGTAGCCGGCGAGTTCCCGGATCGTCGCCAGCTGCACTCCCTGCGACGGATCCGGTACCGTCTCCCGCTCGGGCCAACGTGTCGCTCGGATCCGGCGTTGCAGCTCATCGATCTCCGCCTGGTCGGTCGTGATCGTGAATGGTCGGACGGCGGCATCGCGCTCTATCGGGGGCTGAGGGGATGTCTCGATCGCCATGGGTGTTCTCCTGTCCGTCATCGGGCAGTTTCAGTGGACATCCGGCGAGCTCGCGCCTGTGGAAACCACTGGTCCTCGTCGGACCGGTGCCGCTGATTCCGAACCAGTGGTCGCCACGGGCGCGAACGGAGGACGTGGCGACGCATCCTGTGTCGCAGGCGTTCGTGTGGGTGTCGCGGGCGCGATGAGGGCGGTGAGGACATTGCAGCTGGCGGTTGTGGTCCTCCCCGTGAACGACGTGGAACGGGCGAAGGCGTTCTATCGTTCGGCGGGGTTCTGCGAGGACATGGACTACAGCTGCGGGGCTGCATTCCGGATTGTGCAGTTCACACCTCCCGGCTCCACGGCATCGATTGTGTTCGGTGAGGGGATCACCTCCGCTCGCCCAGGTTCAGTGCAGGGGTTGGTGCTCGGCGTACCCGATCTCCAAGCGGCTCGCGAGGATCTGCTCGCTGATGGGGTGGCCGTCAGCGAGGTGTTCCACGACTCGGGGGGTGTCTTCTATCACCTCGCGCCTGCGCACCTAGAAGTGGGCCCCGACCCCGACCGACGTGATCGGGCTTCGTTTGCTCGGTTCTCGGATCCCGACGGCAACGGCTGGGTCATCCGCGAGGAAGGGCCCGGGGAATCCGGTGGGCCGACCGGGTGCTGTCGCGGGCGCGAGCTGGCGGAGGAGCGACAAGGCTGGGTCCAGACCGATCACCGAAGGAACCGAAGGAGATGAGCACGATGCAGGTACTGCACGCGTATGCCAAGCGGGACGCCTCACGGCTGGTTTTCGAGGAAGCGCCCGTACCCGCCCTCGGCCCGGGGGATGTCCTCGTCCGTGTGCAGGCCAGTGGGGTCAGCCCCGGCGAGCTCGATTGGCCGGGGGCGTGGCTCGATCGCGACGGCGCGCCCAGAGTGCCGCCGATCGTGCCGGGCCACGAGCTTGCCGGCACGGTGGAGATCGTCGGGTCGGACGTGGAGGGCATCACCGTCGGCCAAGAGGTCTTCGGCTTCATCGACGTCCATCGCGACGGAGCCGACGCGGAGTTCGTGGCGGTGCGTGCCGACGAGCTTGTTCCGAAGCCGGTGAGTCTGACCGCAGCCGAGGCGTCAACCGTCCCACTCTCTGCACTCACTGCATGGCAGGCGCTCTTCGAGCATGGAGATCTCGAGCGGGGCCAGCGGGTGCTCATCCATGGCGGTGCGGGCGGCGTAGGCAGCTTCGCCGTCCAGTTCGCCCGCTGGCGCGGGGCTCGCACCACAGCGACCAGTTCCTCGCGCGACGCCGATCAGGTGAGGAATCTCGGAGCCGACGACGTGATCGACTATCAGGAGACACCCTTCGAGGACTCCGTGGGGGAGGGGGCCGTGGATCTCGTCGTCGACACGGTCGGGGGCGAAACCTGGGAGCGGTCCTTCGGCACCGTCCGGCCCGGCGGCCGAGTCGTATCGATCGCCGTTCCTCGTCCGCCGGATCGGGAACCCATCGATGGCCGGCAGGCGATTTGGTTCGTCGTCCGATCGGACACCGGACAGCTCACCGAGATCGGCGAGCTGATCGATGCCGGCCATGTTCGACCGCTCGTCTCCGACACGGTGCCGCTTGCCAGAGGCGGCGAAGCGTACGGACACGGACGTCGCCGCGGTGGGGCAGGGAAGGTCGTGCTGGTGATCGACGGCGAATAGCGGTGCTAGCTCGGCTCCGCCGCCCCCGGCGCCAGGGCGCGGCGCAGCTCCCGCCGGGACGCGATTCCCAGCTTGGCGAACACCTTGTGCAGGTGCCACTCGACGGTCCGCGGACTGAGGAACAGGTGTGCGGCGATGTCCTGGTTCGAGTGGCCGGCACTGGCGAGGCGGGCGATCTGCTCCTCCTGCGGCGTCAACGGGACCTGATCGCCGCTTTCACGTCTGCGCAGGCGCTCACCGGTGGTGAGGAGCTCACGCCGGGCACGGTCCGCGAACGCTGCCATCCCGATGGCTGAGAACTGCTCGAAGGCGTCTCGTAGCTGATCTCGCGCGTCCACTCGGCGACCTTCCCGACGGAGCCATTCGCCGTAAAGAAGTCGCGTGCGGGCGAGCTCGGGCCGGAGAGGCGTGCGACGGAGGTGACTGATCGAGTTCTGGTAGAGCTCATCGGCGTCGTCGCCGGAGTTCAGGAGCGCCCGGCTGCGCGCTTCGATGCCGAGCGCGGAGTGCGTTGCGCATGGCCGCGTCGTACTGGCAAGCCGGTCCAGCGCCTCCCGCGCCTGCTCCGCGTGTCCGGCGCGCACCGCCCCTTCGATCAGCTCCGGCAGCGCCCACATGGACACGAACGGCTCAAAGGTGGCGGATGTCGCGCGCGAGGCGGCAGTCACGGCGTCGCCATACCGCCCGAGGCCGTTGTAGAGCACAGCCGCAGCCCAGTCGGCGTTGGCCGCAGCCAGACCCTGCCCGTCTCGTGAGGCGGCGGCATGCGCCTCTGCGATCAGCGCCGTGGCCGCTCGCTCGTCGCCCTTAGCGGCGACGAGCCGGAGCGCGATGGTGGGCGGGAAGTGGGTGCCTGTGGCATTGGCGACACTGGTCGCCTCCGCCTGGATCGAGGCCGCCCCGCTGAAGTCGCCCGCCCAGACCGCGGCGGTTCCGAGCGCGGCGAGCGAGAGCGGCAGCTGCCCGAGCGCTCCCACCTTCCGGAAGATCGCACTCTGGGACTGGGCGATCGCCCACGTGCCCTCAGGATCCCAGGTGGAGTTCGTCGCTGCGGTCGCCGCCCACCCCCAGCGAATGACGTCGTTCACGGCGAGTCCAGTGAGGGCCTTCGCCGCGCGCTGCAAGGTGGGAGCGGCGGTCGCGTGCCCGTCGATTATCAACTCCGCGAGCCCCTGAAGGAGAAGGTCCAATGCAGCTGGACTGCCCGAGCGAGGGGGGAGCGCCAGGATCGTACGGCTGATCCGCTCGAGATCCCCCCGCCCGCCGTGCTTCCCGGCGAATACCATCGCGACCCAGGCGATGAGGTACGTCTGTCGTGCCTCGTCCGCGTCGAACGCCTCCATCTGGCTGGCCGCCTCGGCCAGCCTCGGCGGAGCATCGCGGCCGAAGCCCGTCGCGAAGGCGATGCGAGCGCGGAGGAGATCGGTTGTAGCCCGTTCTCGGGCGTGCACCTCCCTGTGCTCCACGGTGTCGAGGAGGTCCAGTGCATCATCGAACGCGCCGCCCTGAAAGCTCGCCTGCACCGCAGCCAGGGTGCGCTCCGTGCGCTGCCCAGGATCCGGCGTCAACGCGGCGGCCCGCTTCAGGAAGGCTGCGGCCGCCGCGATTCCTCCACGAGCCTGCGCTCGACTTGCCGAATGGACGAGGGCATCAGCGACCTCGTTGTCGGGGCCGGTGCTCGCTGCCGCGAGGTGCCAGGCCCGTCGATCCTGATCGGTTTCGGGGTCTGTCGCCTCCGCGAGCACGGCATGCACGCGCCGGCGGTCGTCAAGGGCGGCGGCTCGGTAGACCACCGAGCGAACCAGCGGATGGCGGAATCCGAGTTCAGTCCGGCTATCGAACAGGCCCGCGGCAACTGCCGGCGCCGCGGCATCCGAGGCGATACCGAGACGGTGGGCCGCCGATCGAACCAGTGCGGGATCGCCGACGGGCTCGGCGGCTGCAACGAGCAGCAAGAGCCTGCTCGGCCTGGGGAGGTCCGCGAACCGTCGCCGGAAGCTCTCCTCAACCTTCGCCGGCACCGGAACGGTGTCGGGGAGACCGTAGCCGCCCGCGATGGAGGCCATCGACGAGGACTTCGGCAGCTCGAGCAGGGCCAAGGGGTTGCCGCGCGCCTCTGCGACGATCCTGTCCGTCACCGATCTGTCGAGTCGGCCATGGATTGCCGACTCGACGAGTGCTCGCGCGTCATGGTCTGCGAGCGGCGTGACGAGGAGTACCGGGAGACCCGCCAGTTCTGGGAGATCTTCCGCGTCGCGCGCGGCGAATACCAAGACAACGGACTCGGCCCCCAGACGGCGCGCGACGAAGCCGAGCACCTGAGCCGAAACGCGGTCGAGCCACTGCGCATCATCGATGAGGCACACGAGCGGTTGCGACGCCGCGACATCTGACATCAAGCTCAGCACAGCGAGTCCAACCAGAAACTTGTTGGGCGGCGTGCCCGCGACTAGCCCGAACGCCGTCGCCATCGCGTGACGCTGGGGCGCTGGGAGTCGGTCCAAGTGATCGAGGAGCGGAGCGCACAGCTGATGCAATCCGCTGTAAGCGAGCTCCATCTCCGATTCGGATGATCCTGCCCGCACGATGCGGCAGCCCGCGGAATGCCCGATCAGGTAGTCGAGGAGCGCCGTCTTCCCGATTCCCGCCGTACCCTTCACCACGAGCGCTCCACTGGTGCCGCTTCGCGCTGCGGTCACCAAGCGATCGAGCTGCGCGCGCTCGCGGTGCCTGTCCGTCAGGCGCATGTGCGCCTCGCTCTTCGCTCTCACAGCGATGCACCCTTCTCGCTCGACCATGAGGTGAGAGTGGACTGCCAACCGTCCCCTCCCGCACCGTACCGAGTCCCCGATCGCCGACCCTCAAGCGCGGACCGATCGTCCTCGACGCACTTTTATCCAGCACTTTTGACTCGAGACGTATCGAGTACGATCGAGATCAGCGGGTAGCATCGGAAGTCGACGGCGACGATCGCGGCAAGAAACTCCTGATAACGGCGAGATCACGCGAACCATCCGGCCTTGAACCGAGAGGACGGGTTCGGACGGAGTAGGTCCATCGGTCACGGGTTCAAGTCCCGTCCGCCCTACCTCGGAATCCATGGCGAAGGCGACCCCCGGCACGCTCGGATCGAGAGGCCCGGACCATGCGAGGGGTCGGGCGGACGACGCGTGGGTATGCTCATGAGATGTCGTCACCGATCGAGGAGCTGGCGCCCGCACTCGACATCGACGCCCGGCTCACCGAGATCGAGCGCCGCGTGAACCTGCTCGTGAACGTCACGCCACTCAACGCGGCGGAGGCGTGGGCGGACTTCGAGCGAAGTGACTTCGGCGCGGCCCCCACGCTGCGGCTGCGCCCGTTGGACTTCGACCCGGACCTGGCGCGGCGCGACCTGTACGACCTCGAGGTCGAGAATGTCGACGACCCGGCGCTGCACACGCTCTTCCGTGCGAAGCGGGACGAGATCGCCCGGCAGATCACCGCGTTGGAGGACCGCGACACGTCACGGTTCCTCTACGGGTCGCTCCAGCTCTACGGAACGGTCGCCCCTCCGCTGGCGGCTGCGGCGGAGGCACTCCTCGAGACCATCCCCCCGCAGGCGCCCAGCACCCAGACCGTCACGGCCGGCGCGTTCGCCGACGCGGCCCGTGCGGAGTTCGAGCGCTACCGCGCCGTGTATCCGGACTTCCCCGTGAGCGTCGAGGTGCGGGACGACATCTCCGAGCTGATGGTGTCGTTCGGGCGCCTGCTCATCCCGGAGTCCGCCGCCTTCCGGGCCGACCGGGTCGAGCCGCTGCTGCACCACGAGATCGGCACCCACGTGGTCACCTACCAGAACGGCGCCCGGCAGCCGCTGACGCTGCTGACCATCGGCCTGCCCGGCTACGACGAGACCCAGGAGGGCCTCGCCGTGCTCGCCGAGTACCTGACCGGCGGGCTGGACCCGCGGCGGCTTCGCGTGCTCGCCGGGCGAGTGGTCGCGGTCGGCAAGATGCTCGACGGCGCGGGCTTCCTGGACATCTTCGAGTCGCTGCGGGCCGACCACCGCATGCCGGCACGGACCGCGTGGTCGATCGCCATTCGGGCCGTCGTCGGGGGCGGCTCGGTGATGGACGCGATCTACCTGCGCGGAATCACGCGCATCCTCGACGCCCTCGCGGAGGGCAGCCGCCTCGACGTCCTGCTCGTCGGCAAGCTCGCGCTGGACCACATCCCGCTGGTGCAGGACCTGCTCGACCGCGAGGTGCTCCACGCGCCCTGGGTCCGGCCACGGTGGCTCGACGTGCCCGGCGCACGAGAGCGTCTGGAACGGCTGCGCGCGGGCGCGACGGTCACCGACCTGTATGAAGGAGACGTGGCCGCATGAGGCTCGCATTCCTCGTCAACGACGTCGACACCGAGGTGGACGAGTACGCGACCACCCGACTCGCCAGGGCCGCAGCCAGGGGCGGGCACGAGACCTGGTACGTCGGCGTCGGGGACCTCGAACTCGGCAGCAGCGACGGGCGGTTCGCGGCCAGGGCTCGTGCCGCGAGGTGGAAGAGCGGCGACACCCTCGAGAGCTTCATGGAGGGGATCAAGGCGCGCGACGCCGAGCGGATCGTCATGGAGGACCTGGATGCGCTGTTCCTGCGCAACGAGTCGATCGACGACATGCAGGAGCGCCCCTGGGCCAGCCCGATGGGCGTGATCTTCGGGCGGATGCTCGCGGACCGAGGCGTGACGGTGGTGAACGACCCGAATGCCCTTCATCGAGCGACCAGCAAGCTCTACCTGGAGGAGTTCCCCGAGGAGGTACGGCCACGGTCGCTCGTGACACGAGATCCGGAGGCGATCGAGCGGTTCGTCGAGGAAGTCGGCCATTGCGTCGTCAAACCGCTCTACGGGGCCAAGGGTCGCAACGTCTTCATGATCGAGGGCCCGGGGGAGACCAACCTCGCGCAGATGACCGAGGCGGTCCTGCAGGACGGCTACGCCATCATCCAGGAGTTCATCGACGGAGCCAGGGACGGCGATGCCCGGATCTTCCTGCTGGAGGGCCGCATCCTCGAGCGCGACGGCAGGCCGGCCGCGTTCCGACGCGTGCCCACCGGCAACGACCCGCGCGCCAACATCAGCACCGGCGGTCGGTCGGTTCCCCTCGAGGTCGGTGCGGCCGAGCTCGGCATCGTCGAGGCGATGGGCGACAAGCTCGTCGCCGATGGCATGTTCCTCGTGGGCATCGACGTCATCGGCAGCAAGGTGGTGGAGATCAACGCGGAGAGTCCCGGCGGGTTCCAGAGCGTCGAGCGGCTCTACGACATCGACATCGCCGAGACGGTCATCGACGCCCTGGAGCGCCGCGCGGGCCCCGGGTCCTGAGCAGCGGCGCCGGTCGTCCGGCGACCGGGGCGCGTGTCACGGGAGCACCGGTCAGGTCGCCGGCAGGCGGGTCATCGACGCGATGAGTTCGTCGATCGGAACGGAGTAGACCCGGATGCGTGCGTCCCCGACTCCGACGGGGATCCACATGGTGCCGCGGTGGACGAGTGCACCGCATGAGTACACGACCCGCGGAACGTAGCCGTCGAGCAAGGGGCCGGTGGGTTGCAGGAGCGGGGCGGTGGACCGCGCGATCACCCGGGACGGGTCGTCGAGGTCGAGGAGGAGCGCGCCGAGCGAGTACGTGCGCAGGGGACCCACCCCGTGCGTGAGCACGACCCAACCCGCCTCGGTCTCGATCGGGGAGCCGCAGTTGCCGAGCTGCACGAGCTCCCACGGTTCCGCGGGGCGATGCACGATGCCGACGTCGTCCCAGATCACGCCGTCCGCTGAGCGTGCGAGCAGGATGTTCTCACCGTCCGTGCGCGTGAGCGCCAGGTGGTCGCCTCCGACGCGCCGGGGGAACAGGGCCATGCCCTTGTCGTGGGCGCCGCTGCCGGCCAGGCGATGGAAGGCGAACGAGCTCAGGTCGGGCGAGGTGATGAGCCGGGGTGCGACGTTCCGGCCGTCGTAGGCCGTGTACGTCGCGCGGTACCCGACGGTGCCGTCGGCGTCGGTGAAGCGCACGAAGCGGGCATCCTCCACGCCGTGGTCCTCCTCGGCGGCGACGGGGAGCAGCACGCGTGCGCTCAGCGGTGCGGCCGGGGGGAACTCGGCGCGGTAGGCGGATGCCGCCATGTCGCGCAGCGCCTGCGTCGGCTCGCGGCTGTCCGGACGCGTGGAGAGCTGGTCCGGCAGCGTGAGCAGTGCCAGCTCGAGTTCGACGCCGGTGAACCGTTCGGGCAGGTCGCCCACGACGGCGTTCGCGAGATCGCTGAGGTGGCCCTCGTCCTCCAGCGCGCGACTGAAGTGGTGCCGGAACCAGTCTCCGCCGGAGATCGCGGGAGTCGTGATCGGTGCCGCCCTCGGCAGGAACGTCCAGCTGTCGTCGGCCCCGATCACGGCCTCGGCGAAGCCGATGGACGAGACGTGTCCCTCGCCGATGCAGCGGAGCGAGATCGCCACCCTGAGCTCGTCGCGTGCGAGGCCGTCCTGCGACGGATGCACGACCGCGCTCGGGTTGCAGAGCGCGGCGCCCTCGACGGCGTACTCCGCCGTGAACGCCGCACCGAGCACCACGGCCTGGGACTCCGTCAGCGCCGCGGATTCCCGGACGCGACTGCCCACCGCCCTCGCGTTGGCGAGGATCACCTCGACGGCGTCCGGGTGTCGCTCCGCGAGCGCGGCGACGACGCGATCGGCGGTCTCCTGGGTGAGGCGCGGGGGGCTCTCGAGCACCCGATCGACGATCTGCGTGACGCGCGAGTGCGATGAAGGGAGCCCGTCGCCGGGGAGGAACAGCCTCGCGACCACGCGAGAGGGATCGTGCTCGAGGGCTGCCCGGTGCGCGCGGATCATCGCGAGGGCACCATGGCGAGGACCCCGAGGCGCCGGGCCTGCTGATACGTGCTCAGCGCCGCCAGCGTCGACTCGGCTCCGCGGTTCTCGTTGCGCCCATCCGCCTCGAGCCCGTCGAATCCGGCGCCGGACTCCGGATCGAACATCGGGGTCGAGGAATCGTTCTCACCCATGAACCACGCCCAGCCCATGGCGACCGCGTCCCGCCACGACGGTTCGCCCGTGAGGTCGAACGCGCGCGCGCAGGCGTCCGCGATCGCGGCCACCTCGATCGGCTGCTGGTCGAACTGGGCAGCCCGCTGAGCGGGACCGCGACCGCGGGTCCCGGTGACGGACAGGTGTCCGCCGGCCGTCTCGACGCCGACGAGGAATCGCAGCATCCCGAGCCCCCGGCCCACGAGACGAGGGCTGTCGATCGCCATCCCGGCCGCCAGCAGGGCCTCGGGGAGCACCGCGTTGGCGTAGCGGAGGCGGGGTTCCGGCCAGGCCCACGCGTCATCGGTCGGAATGGCGATCGTCAGCGCTCCGTCGATCAGCAGGGCGTGCGCCGCGAGGTCGTCCGGGTACGCGGTCAGCACGTCGGCGGCCCCGAGCGTCGCGAAGGCCAGTGCCCGACCATGCGACGACCTCGCGGATGCCGCTCGGTGGAAGGTCCGGAGTGCGCGCGATCGCGCGGCCTCGTTCGGCGCGCGGGCGGCCGTGACGCCGAGCGCCCAGATCGCGCGGCCCCACCAGTCGCCGAGCGCGGGCAGGTCGGTCCAGCCGCCGCCGGCGGCCATCCGGTTGTGCACCCGGCCGTCGGCGTCGACCGCATCCTCGAGGAACGCGAGGCAGGTCTCCGCGAGGGTCGCGAGCCGGGGCGTCGGGTCCGGTTCGCGCACGAGCACGATGAGGGCGCGGGCGACGTCGTCGACGCAGTAGCCGTCGCCGCGGCGCGGGTCGTCGAACCGCGCATGCTCGAAGATCCCGTGCTCGTCCATGAGCGCGACGAGGTGCGAGTAGGACGGAGAGCGGCCGGACATGGTCATGCGGCGCGCGCCGCCGCGATCCGGTCCGCGAGCTCGCGGTAGCGCTCGGCGACGACCGGCCAGGTCGAATCGTGCGCATCCCGGAGCGCGGCCTCGTGCATCCGCCGCGCCGTCTCCTCGGTCTCGATGATGGTGCGGATCGCCGCGGCCATCGATCCCGGATCGCCGTGCCGGGCGATCAGCCCGGCCCCGCCGCCGAGCAGCTCGACGGCGTGGGGGAACCCGGTCGAGACCACGGGCACGCCGGCCGCGATCGCCTCGACGAGCACACCCGAGGTGGCCTGGTCGCGAGAGTCGTAGGGCAGCAGCACGACGTCCGCCGTGGTCACGAGGTCGGCGAGCTGCGCGGGGTCGAGGTAGCGGTCGTCCATCGTGACCATTCCGCCGAGTCCCAGGTCGACGATGAGGCGCTGGAGTTCCTCGCGGTACCGTTCGCCCTCGCGCGCGAGCACCTTGGGGTGCGTCTGCCCCGCGATGACGTACTCGACGGGGGACGCGAGCCCGGTGAGCTCCGAGATCGCGCGGATGCCCCATTCGAGGCCCTTGCCGGGAGAGATCAGACCCCACGTCAGCACGCGCTTCGTCGAGGTTCGCCTCGGCGCGGACCCCGCGTGGCGCACGGGGACCCCGTGGGGGATGACGCGGACCTTCGTCGGCGTGACGCGATAGGTCCGCATCAGGATGTCCTGGGCGTTCCGCGTCATCACCACGACGGCCGCGGCCGATTCGCAGACCGACTCGAGGACCTCGCGCTGATGCGGCGACGGGGCGGCGAGCACGGTGTGCAGGACGACGATCGTCGGGGTTCGGAGCATCCGGAGCAGCGTGACGACGTCGGCGCCGTCCCGTCCGCCGTAGATGCCGTACTCGTGCTGCACGATCGCGACATCGCACCCCTCGAGCGCGCGCACCGAGGCGACGAGACTCGCCGGATCGCCCGTGACGAGCTCCCGCGAGGGGCGGATCCGGCCCACGACGGTCGGATCCGTTCGGCCGCCGGGCGAATCGAGCACCCGGACGATCGTGGGCTCGCCGGTTCCGCCGCCGGCCATGGCGCCCGCGAGGGCCTCGGTGAACGTGGCGAGCCCGCAGCGTGTGGGCGGGTAGGTGGACAGGTATCCGTATCGGGCCATGGCGATCTTCTCTTCCGACCGCCATCCGAGGATGCCGGTGCCTTCGAGACGTCTGCCAGAACGGCCACCCTCGTGGAACTACGCCTGCGCTGCCGCGGTCCGGTTCACGCGTCCGAGCCGGGCGCGCTGTGCTCCGCACCATACACCACGGCTATGCGAGCCCCTCGGGACGCCCGAGCACGGCGTCGTAGACCTCGAGGTAGCCGTCGACCATGCGCTCCACGTCGAAGCGTTCACGTGCGCGCCGCCGCACCGCGGCGCGATCGAGGGCCGCGGCGCGGGGGATCGCGGCGACGGCGTCGGCTGGGCCGTCGACGACGAAGCCGGTCAGGCCGTCCTCGACCAACTCGGGCATCGAGCCGCGGCGGTAGGCGACGACCGGCGTCCCGCATGCCATGGCC
Organism: Agromyces sp. CCNWLW213; assembly: GCF_037199545.1. NCBI lineage: Bacteria > Bacillati > Actinomycetota > Actinomycetes > Micrococcales > Microbacteriaceae > Agromyces > Agromyces sp. CCNWLW213. The sequence continues at coordinate 173,714 of NZ_JBBBDX010000001.1, forward strand.
TCGACGACCGAGAGGCCGAACGGCTCGTCGAAGTGGATCGGATGGAGCAGCACGGCCGCCGACGCCAGTACCGCGGTCCGCTCCGCCGGACCCACCGATCCGCGATAGACGACCCGGTCGCCGTCGATGCGCGGTTCGATCTGCTCCGCGTGGTAGGCGGCGTCCTGCACGATCCCGCAGATGACGAGCCGCCGCCCAGCTCGGGCGGCGATCTCGATCGCATCGGCGATGCCCTTGTCGGGGTGGATGCGGCCGAAGACGACGAGGTCGTCGCGCGCCGTCGGTCCCGCCTCGTCCTCCGGGACGTCGAACTCGGTCATGTCGATGCCGTGGTGCACCGTCGCCGCGTACGTGAGCGCCGGCGAGCGGTCGGCGTCCGAGATCGACACGAAGGTCGAACGCGCCCGCTCGTAGGCCGGCAGGATGGCGGCACCCGAGAAGCCGTGGATGGTCGTCACCATCGGTGCACCCCACTGCGCGTCGAACGCGAGCGGGAGCCAGTCGAGCTGGTTGTGCACGAGGTCGAAGCCGGACGAGAGCTCCATCGCGTGGGCGATGTGGAGCGCCTCCCACACCCGGCCGTCCATGTCGGCGTCCTCGGCGTACCCGTGCGGTGCGACCGACTCGAGCATCGCCGACGTCACCGAGTCGCCCGTCGCGAAGAGGGTGACGTCGACGCCCCGGCGCACCAGCCCCTCGGTGAGCAGGCTCGTCACGCGTTCCCACGGACCGTAGTGTCGCGGCGGCGTGCGCCAGGCGATCGGGCCGAGCATGGCCACCTTGACCGCCGGCGTGCGCATCGCACGCCCGGTGCGGGTCAACGGCGCACCCGGTAGCGAAGGTGGAGCACCCGGTCGCCCTGGATCACCACGTCGGGATCCTCCAGCAGGTGCTGCGCACGGACCGATCCGAAGAAGCGCCTGCCGGACCCGAACACCACGGGGACGACGTCCATGCGCACCTCGTCGACGAGGCCCGCGGCGAGCACCTGGCCGCCGACGTCGCCGGCGGCCACCTCGACCAGACGGTCGCCCGCGAGCTCCCGGGCCCTGGCCACGGCCGCCTCGACGCCGTCGACGAAATGGAACGGCGCCGCGGGGTCCCAATGCTCGGGCGCCGGCCGGTGCGTCACGACGACCACGTGGTCGATCCCGCTCGGGGGCGTCCCGTCCCAGCCGTCCGCGAGGTCGAACACGTGACGGCCGGTGATCGTCACCCCGATGCGGTCCCAGTACGCCCGGACGTAGTCGTGGGACGCCTGCGACACGTTCAGGACGCCGCTCTCGTCCAGCGGCACGTCGCCGCCGGTCAACCAGTCGAACAGCGCTCCCGGCTGGTCGTCCTCGTCCGCGATGAAGCCGTCCACCGACACCGAGCCGTACATGACGACCTCGCCCATGACGCGCCTCCTCCGGGTTGAGGTGCCCCCAAGCTAGCGCGTCGTGCGCCGTCGCTCCAGCAGGGAGTCGCCGCCCCACGCCACCCGGGCGCGGCGCCCCGAGTATGGTGGACTCCTCGCGGGGTCCCCGCTCGTCACCGCTCCCGGACTCCGACCGCCGACGAAGGAGCTCCCATGGGCGAGTCGACCAGTGCACCGCGATGGATCTCCCCGGCCGAGTTCCACCGAGCCCCGGGCGTCGGGGACTGGCGCGTGACCGGCACCGGTCCGCAGGCCGTCTTCCTCGCGAACTCCATCTCGCACGCGGCGGACCTCGTCGCCCCGGTCGTCGACGCCGCCGAGCGGTCCGGCGTCCTGCCCGACGTCGACGTGCGCCCGGAGGGCGTGATCGTGCGCATCCCGCACCGCGATCCGGAGGGCATCCCCGCCGCCGCCGCCGAGTTCGCCGCCGAGGTGTCCCGGGCCGCCGCCGGGCTGCGACTGGCGCCCGACCCGTCGCGCGCGCAGTCGATCGGCATCTACGTGGCGCAGCACTCCGAGGCCGACGTGCGACCGTTCTTCGAAGCCGCGCTGGGGTACGAGGCCTTCGGCGACACGGATGCCGTCGATCCGCTGCGCTGCGGGCCGCAGCTCGCGTTCAACCCGATCAGCGGCGACACCCCGGCCCGAGGCCGGACGCACTTCGACGTCTTCGTGCCGGCCGACCAGGCGCGGGCCAGGGTCGACGCCGCCCTCGCCGCCGGAGGCCGACTCGCCGACGACTCCCACGCACCCGACTGGTGGTCGCTCGCGTCGCCCGACAACCACGGCGTGGACATCGCGTCCTGGACCGACGTCGACGGCTGAGCGGGCACGTTCCCGCCCGGGACGCTCCCACGTCACGCCGGCTCCGGTGCCGCTCGGGTGCGACCGCCCTACATCGGAATGCGCTTCAGGGCAATGACCGCGCGCCGAGGCGGTGCGACAACTACTGTTTGAGGATGGCCGCCCACGTTCCCGGGAACGCGACCACCCGGCACCGCAACGTCTCGATGCTCTCCGTCGCGACCACCATCGCCAAGCGCATCACGACCTCCGACGAGATCGAGCGGCGCCTGGGGCCGGTGCTCGAGCGGCTGGCGCTGCCGAGCGGGCTGCTCGAGCGGGTCGCCGGGGTGCGCGAGCGGCGCAACTGGGAGGACGGCATGACCTTCGACTCCGCGGCGATCGATGCGGGGCGACGGGCGCTCGCCAGCGCGGGCGTGCGGCCCGACCAGGTGGGCCTGCTCATCAACACGTCGATCACGAGGCCGCACCTCGAACCCTCGGTGGCGGTCCGGATCCACCACGGCCTGGGTCTGCCGTCGTCGGCGATCAACTTCGACGTGACGAACGCCTGCCTCGGATTCGTGAACGGCATGAGCCTGGCCGCCGGCATGATCGACTCCGGCCAGATCGACTACGCGATGGTCGTCGACGGCGAGGATGCCGACCAGGTGCAGCGCAACACGATCGAGCGCCTGCAGCGCGACGGCATCGGGCGAGCCCAGTTCATGAGCGAGTTCGCGAGCCTCACGCTCGGGTCCGGGGCGGCCGCCGCCGTCATCGGCCGGACCGACCGGCATCCGGAGGGCCACCGCATCCTGGGCGGCATCACGCGCGCCGCGACGCAGTTCAACGCGCTCTGCGTCGGGAGCGTCGACGGCATGTTCACCGACGCGCGCGCGCTGCTCAAGGGCGGCATGGAACTCGTCACCGCCGCCTGGCGTGAGGCCCGCAAGCACTGGAACTGGGCCCAGATGGACCGCTACATCATGCACCAGGTCTCCGACGTGCACACGGACGCGATCGTGAAGGCGGCGAAGCTCGACCGGTCGCGGATCCCGCTCACCTACCCGACGCTCGGCAACATCGGACCTGCGTCCATCCCGATCACGCTCGCACACGAGGCCCCCTCGCTCCGGCGCGGCGACCGGGTGCTGCTCATGGGGGTGGGCTCGGGACTCAACACGTCGATGCTCGAGATGGCCTGGTAGCGCATGCAGGTCGCCGCATCCGCGCCGCCGCCCGGCCTCCCCGGCCTCGCCGACGGCCACTCCCGCATCGTGCGGGCGGCAGGGGCCGACTGGCACCTGCTCGACAACGCCGCCGCACTCGATGCGGCCGGCGTGGCGCCGTTCGGCACGCTGCTCTGCGTCCACGGCAACCCGACCTGGTCGTACCTCTGGCGGCGGCTGGTCGCGCACGCGACGGATGCCGCGGTGTCGGATGCCGCGCGCCCCGCCTGGCGCGTCATCGCCGTCGACCAGCTCGAGATGGGGTACTCCGAGCGCACCGGGCGGCTCCGCCGGCTCGCCGACCGCGTCGCCGACCTCGGCGCCCTGACCGACGAGCTCGGGCTCGGCGGACCGGTCGTCACGGTCGGGCACGACTGGGGAGGGCCGGTGAGCCTCGGCTGGGCCGTCGACCACCCCGACCTCCTCGCCGGGGTCGTGCTCCTCAACACCGCCGTGCATCAACCCGACGGTCGGCCGATCCCGGCGCCGCTGCGGGCGGCGCTCGCGCCGGGCGTCCACGAGCTGGCGACCCGCGGCACGCCCTCCTTCGTCGAGACGACGCTGTCGCTCGCCCGGCCCGCCCTCGCACCGGCCGTCCGCGAGGCGTTCCGGGCTCCCTACGCGTCGCCCGAGCGTCGCCGCGGCATCCGCGACTTCGTCGCCGACATCCCGGCGGACACGACGCACCCGAGCTCGGCCGAGCTGGAACGCATCGCGGCCGGCGTCGCCCGGCTCGACGTGCCGGCGCTCGTGCTCTGGGGACCACGCGACCCGGTGTTCGGCGAAGCCCACCTGCGCGATCTCCTCGAGCGGATGCCGCGTGCCGATGTGCACCGCGCCGAAGGGGCCGGCCATCTCATCGCCGAGGAGCTCGACTACGCGCCCATCGTGCTCGACTGGCTCGCCGAGGAGGCCGCACGGCCCGCGCCCGCCTCGCAGTCCCCGGCCGACGCACCGAGCGAGCCGATCTGGGCGGCGATGGCCCGGAACGCCCGGAGCGACGCGCCGGCGCTGATCGACATGGGCGCCGGTGACGCCGGCGCACCGCGCAGCATCCCGTGGTCGATGCTCGCGCAGCGCGTCGACGAGCTCGCGCGCGGGTTCATCGCCGCGGGCGTCCGCCCGGGGGACCGGGTCAGCCTCCTCGTCCCGCCGTCCGCCGATCTCACTGCGGTGCTGTACGCCGCGGTGCGCGTCGGCGCCGTCGTCGTGGTCGCCGATGCCGGGCTCGGCGTTCGAGGCCTCGGCCGCGCCATCCGGGGTGCGCACCCCGACGTGCTCGTCGGGGCGCTCCCCGGCCTCCTCGCCGCGCGCGCGCTGGGCTGGCCGGGTCGGCGGATCTCGGTCGCGACCCTCTCGCCCGCGCTCGCCCGCGCGCTCGCGGTCGAGCACTCGCTCGGCGACCTGCGCCGCCTCGGCCGGGCGGCCTCGGCCGGCGCAACCGATGCGACGCTGCCCGCACCCGCGCCGACGGATGCCGCTGCCGTGCTTTTCACCTCGGGCTCGACCGGGCCGGCGAAGGGCGTGCGATACACCCACGCGCAGCTCGGCGCCCTGCGCGATGCACTCGCACGCCACTACGAGCTCGGGGAGGGCACGGGCATCGTCGCCGGATTCGCCCCGTTCGCCCTGCTCGGGCCGGCGCTCGGCGCCCGCTCGGTGATCCCCGTCGGCGACGTCACCGCCCCGCGCACGCTGACGGCGGCTGCGGTCGCCGACGCGGCGCGCGCCGCCGCCGCCACGGTGCTGTTCCTCTCGCCGGCCGCGCTCGCGAACGTCGTCGCGACGGCGCCCGGGCTCACGCCCGCCCAGCACGACGCGCTCGCCCGGATCCGCACGGTGCTGTCGGCGGGCGCCCCCGTGCCGGTGCACCTGCTCGAACGCGTCGGGGCGCTCATGCCGAACGCCACGATGCACACCCCCTACGGGATGACCGAGGGACTGCTCATGACCGACGTCACACTCGAGGGCATCCGTGCGGCGGGAGGCGACGGCAGCAGCGGCGGGGTCTGCGTCGGTCACCCGGTCGAGGGCGTCGAGGTGCGCATCAGCCCGCTCGACGGCGAGGGACGCCCGACCGGAGCGCTCACCACCGCTCCCGGGGTCTCCGGCGAGATCGTCGTGTCGGCACGCCACCTCCGCGACGGCTACGACCGGCTGTGGGCGGTCGACCGCGTCGCGAAGGCGCACAGCACGCCGGAGGCGCGTCGGCACAGCACCGGCGACGTCGGCCATCTCGACGCCGAGGGCCGCCTCTGGGTCGAGGGCCGCCTGCCGCACGTCGTGGTGACGGCCGACGGCGTGGTCACCCCGGTCGGTATCGAGCAGCGCATCGAGGCGGTCACCGGCGGGCGCCGGGTCGCGCTCGTCGGCGTCGGTCCGCGGGGCACGCAGGCGCTGGTCGCGGTGGTCGAGGGCGGGCGGAGGTGGGGACTCGCCGATGCGCCGCTCGCCGCCGCGGCCCGTGCCGCGGCGGACCGGCCGCTCGCGGCCGTGCTCACGGCGAGCCGACTGCCGACCGACATCCGCCACAACTCCAAGATCGACCGCACCGCGCTCGCGACGTGGGCCGACGCCGTCCTGCGCGGGGAACGGGCCGGGCGACCGTGAGGCTCCTCGTCACCGGAGCGAGCGGCTACCTCGGCGGCGAGGTCGCACGGGATCTGGTCCGGCGTGGCCACGCCGTGCGGACGCTGCAGCGGCGTCCATCGCGCGTCGAGGGCGCGGAGGACGTGCTGGGCGACGTGACGGATGCCGCTCGCGTGCGATCCGCACTCGACGGCGTCGAGGCGGTCGTGCACCTCGCCGCGAAGGTGTCGTTGGCCGGCTCACCCGCCGAGTTCGACGCCGTCAACGTGGAGGGCACCCGCACCCTCCTCGCCGAGGCGCGCCGGGCGGGAGCCCGACGCGTCGTCCACGTCTCATCGCCGTCGGTCGCGCACGCCGGATCGTCGCTCGTCGGCGACGGCACCGACCCGGCCGATCCCGATCGTGCGCGAGGCGACTACGCGCGGACGAAGGCGGAGGGGGAGCGGCTCGCGCTCGCGGCCGATGCCCGGGGCTTCGCGGTCGTCGCCGTGCGCCCGCACCTCGTGTGGGGTCCGGGCGACCCCCAGCTCGTCGGCCGCATCGTCGAGCGCGCGCGGCAGGGCCGCCTGCCGGTGATCGGCAGCGGTGCCGCCCTGATCGACTCCACCTACATCGACAACGCGGTCTCGGCGATCGTCGCCGCCCTCGATCGTGCCGAGGCCGTGCACGGCCGCGCGTACGTCGTGACGAACGGCGAGCCGCGCGCCGTCGCGGAGCTCCTGGCGGGCATCTGCCTCGCCTCCGGCGCCCCCGCACCGTCCTGGCGGGTGCCGGCTGCGGTGGCGCGCGGTGCAGGCGGCCTCGTCGAGGCGCTGTGGCGGATCCGACCCGGCCGCGATGAGCCGCCGATGACGCGGTTCCTGGCAGAGCAGCTCTCGACCGCGCACTGGTTCGACCAACGTCGGGTGCGCGAGGACCTCCGGTGGTCGCCGACGGTCACCATCGACGAGGGACTCGCCCGGCTGGCCGCCCGGACCGCCGAGACGGGCTGAACGCGGGTCGCCGGAACCCGCCGCCGGGACGCCGCGATGCGGCGCCCCGGCATCGGTCTCGGATCAGTCGCGCTTCGCGGCGACCGCACCGGCCCCGTTGGCGATGGTGCCGCCTGCGAGCCCCGCGAGGATCGCGCCGACGTCGAGTCCCGTCAGCGACTTGACCACCTCGGTGCCCTCGCCGAGCACCTGGCCGACGGTCTTCGTCACCGCGCTCGCTCCGTCGGTGGAGACCACGGTGAGCGTGTCGATGTTCGAGATCGGCTCGGCGGCAGCGCGGACGATCTCCGGCAGGCGCGAGATGATCTCCTGCGCGAGCGCGGCCTCGCCGTACTTCTTCAGCGCCTCCGCCTTCGCGTCGGTCGCCGCAGCCTCCGCGACGCCCTCCGCCTGGATGGCCGCCGCGCGCGCCTCGCCCTCCGCGCGGACACCGGCGGCGAGCGCGACCTTGCGATCGCGCTCGGCCTCGCCCGCGAACCGCACGCTGGTCGCAGCCGCCTCGGCGTCCTGGACCGCGGCGACCTTGTTCGCCTCGGCGATCTTCGTGCGCTTGTACGCGTCGGCCTCGGTGGCGGCGTTCGCCGCGTCGCGCTGCGCGTTCGCGCGCTGCACCTCGGCGTACGCCTCGGCCTCGGCGGGCTTGCGGACCTCGATGTCGAGGCGCTCCTGGGTCACGAGCGCCTGCTCGGACAGCGCGTCGCGCTCCTGCACGGCGACCAGCTTGTCCTGCTCGGCGCGCGCCAGCAGTCCGGATGCCTCGGCCTCGGCGTTCGCGCGGTCGGTCTCGGCCTTGATGGACGCCTGCTTGAGGCTGAGCGCCTTCTGCCGCTCGGCGACCTGCTCGGCCGCCTCGATGCGCGCGAACTCGCTGACGCGCGCCGCCTCGGCCTCGCTGACCTCGGCGACCTGGCGGGCACGCGCCGCCTCGGCGCGGCCGAGGTTGGCGAGGTAGTCGCTGCCCGGCGTCGAGATGTCGCTGATGTTCAGCAGGTCGACCTGGAGCCCCTGTTCGGCGAGGTCGGTCTTGGTCTCGGCCACCACCCGATCGGAGAGCGACTTGCGGTCGGAGATGATCTGCTCGATGGTCATGTCGCCGACGATGGAGCGCAGCGATCCCTCGAGCGACTCCTTGATGATCTCGGTGAGGAGGTCCTGCTGCGAGAGGAAGCGCTGGGCCGCGCGGCGCACGCCGTCCTCGGTGCCGCTGACCTTGAAGTTGATCGAGGCCTTGATGGCGATCTTGATGCGGTGCTTGTCGACGCCCTCGACGGTGATCCCGATCTGGCGCTGCTCGAGGGAGATCGCGAAGCCCTGCTGGAGGATGGGCCAGACGAAGGTGCGTCCGCCGATGACCACGCGCTGCCCCGAGCCGCTGTCGGCGGCGCGGCCGGCGCCACGGCCGACGATGATGAGTGCCTCGTTCGGCGGCACGCGGCGGATGCGCCGGGCGATGAACGTCAGCAGTCCGGCGACGGCGACGACGATCGCGATGATCGCGCCGACTTGCACGAGTTCGGGGGAGAGGGGGATCACGGGGGTCCTTCCGGGTCGGGCGGGGTGGTGCGGTGGTCTGCGGGCGATCGGGGTCGACGCGAGCGGCGCCGGTGGATCCCGGGCCGGTGGCGTTCGAGGCGCCCGCGCCGGGCGGTGGGGCGTCAGGCGTGGTCGACGACGACCTTGACGCGGCTCCCGGCGTGGGCGACGACGCGGACCCTCGCGCCCGCTGGGATCGGGTGGTCGGCGAACGCGAGGCGGCGCTCGAGCTCGCCGGGCCCCTCGAGGCTGACCTCGCCGCCGGACTCGCTGATCGCCGCGGTCGCGGTGCCCGCGAGCCCGATCGCCGAGGCGGGGGCCCCGTCCGAGCTCCTCGCGAGCGACCGCACGGCGAGCGCCGCCGCGACGTAGGCGCCGACGGCGAGGGCGGCGGCGAGGATGTACGCCCACACGAGGTCGAGCCCGCTGCTCGCCGTGATCGCGCCGGCGGCGCCGAAGACGGTGAGCGCCACCGCGATCGCCGTGCCCGAGATCATCCCGTCGCCGAGCTCGAAGTGGTCGAGCACGTCGCCGAGCACGAGCGAGACGACGAGCAGGATGAGGCCGATGCCTCCCACGATGAGGAACGGAAGGAGCACGGGCGGCCTCTCTGGCGGCACCCCGAGCCGACGCGGGCGCGACGGCCGCAGGGCAGGCGGGGCGGGGGTGGTGTGGCGGGTCGGGATCACCTTAGCGGCGCGTCGGTGCTCGACACCAGAGGCGGACCCGGGGCGGTCAGCCGGCCGCCTCGACCGGGACGGCGATGGCATCGACGGCCGCATCGCCCCGGATGGCTCGCATGAGCCGCACGACCTCGTCGGCCACCTCGGCGGTGACCGAGCGACAGGAGACGCTGTACGGTCCGAGCGGCGGGAGCCCGCCTCCGCGGATGCGGATGACCTCCCACCCGACCTCGCGCAGCGCGGCGTCCTTCTCATGGTCGGAGCCCTGCTTGAGCCCGCGATGCGCCCGGCCCGAACGACCCGGGTCGTCGTACTCGATCGCGATCCGCAGCTCGGCGACGAGGATGTCGGGCCACACCTCCTGCCGGCCGTAGAACATCCGGGCGGTCCGGACGGCGTTGGCGCGGTGGTGCAGCCGCAGGCGTTCGCCGAGGAGCACGCGCAGCCGCTGCTCGGTCATGGAGGTGCCGACGCGGAGTCCGGGCTTCATGAACGGCATCCCGGCCTCGCGCGCGGCCCCCGGGGAGGCGGCGTTGGCACCGCACTTCGGGCACCCCGGTCCCGTCAGCACGTCGACCACGCTGGCGCGGAAGCGGTCGTGGCCGCGCCGGCACCGCCAGTCGAACTCGGCGCCGATGCGCGTCTCGGCGGCGAGCGCCCGGCGCTGGGGCGGAGCGACCCGCCCGAGCAGCTCGCCGCGCGACCGCTGCGTCTCGTGCAGGAGCATGCAGAGCGGGCAGTTGCGGCGCAGCGCGACGGTGCCGGGCGCTCCCGCCTCGGCGCCATGGCCGCATCCGAAGCTCACGGCGACCACGAGTCACTCCCGTTCGACATGCCGACATCGTGGCGGATGCCGCCGACATCCGGTCGACGGCGCCGGGTGTCCCCGGGTGCCGGGAGAATCGTCGTGTGCGGATCGCGATCACGGCGACGGGCGCTGGGCGCGTGGCGATCGGCGACCCCGACGGCGGCGAGCGTCACGAGGTCGACCGGTCCGAGCTGCCCGGGCTCGTCGCCCGGGTCGAGGCCGAGCACGCCCCGCGATGGATCTGGCACGACACGCGCGAGTGGGCGGGCCCGTTGCTCGCCTCCGGCGTCCGGGTCGCGCGGTGCCACGACCTGCGCCTCTGCGGGGCCGTCCTCGCCGGATCGACCGCGGTGGCCGCGGCCGGGGAGGCGGCGTCGCAGCGCCCGCCGTGGCTGGCGCCGGGCCCCGCGGAGGGCGCGGTCGATGTGCCCGCCGCGCCCGCGACATCCATTGCCGCCCATGCCGCGCTCTTCGAGCTCGACACCGCGGCTGCTGCGGCGGGCGAACGGGCGCGCCATCCGTCGATCGACGAACTCGCCGTCGAGCATGATCGCCAGGCGGGGCTCGCGGACGCTGCGGCGTCCCCGAGTGCCGTGCGACTGCTGCTCGCGGCCGAGTCGGCCGGGGCCCTCGTCGCGGCCGAGCTGCGCGCGGCCGGCCTGCCCTGGGATCGCGCCGAGCACGAACGCGTGCTCGAGGAGGCGCTCGGGCGGCGGCCCGCCCCGGGCCGGAAGCCCGACCGGATGGAGGAGCTCGCGGCCCGGGTCCGCGATGCGCTCGAGGCGCCGCGCCTCAACATCGACTCGCACCCCGACCTCCTCCGCGCGTTGCGGGCGGCGGGGATCGGCGTCGACTCGACGGCGCGATGGGAACTGCGCGAGCACGACCATCCGGCGATCGAGCCGCTGCTGGCCTACAAGCGCCTCGCGCGGCTCTGGTCGGCCAACGGGTGGGCGTGGCTCGACGAGTGGATCGTCGACGGTCGGCTCCGCGCGGAGTACGTCGCGGGCGGCACCGCGACCGGTCGCTGGGCCACCGCGGGCGGGGGAGCGCTGCAGCTGCCGAAGGTCGTGCGCGGTGCCGTGACCGCCGACGAGGGCTGGTCCCTCGTGGTCGCCGACGCCTCCCAGCTCGAGCCCCGCGTGCTCGCCGCACTCGCCCGCGACCCCGCCATGGCGGCCGCGGGCCGGGGCCGCGACCTGTACCGCGCCATCGTCGACGCGGGCGTGGTCGAGACGCGCGACGAGGCCAAGGTCGCGCTGCTCGGGGCCATGTACGGCGCGACCACGGGCGACAGTGGTCGCCTCGTGCCCCGCCTCGCTCGGGCCTACCCGCGGGCGATGGGCCTCGTCGACGACGCGGCCCGGGCCGGCGAGGCCGGCCGACGGGTCACGACCCTGCTGGGCCGCTCGTCGCCGCTGCCTCCCGCGAGCTGGCACGAGACCCAGGCGCGGGCGAACGGCGTCGAGGCGACGCCCGCCGACGAACGTCGCGCGCGCTCGTCGGCGCGTGACTGGGGGCGCTTCACGCGGAACTTCGTGGTGCAGGGCACCGCGGCGGAGTGGGCGCTCTGCTGGATGGCCGGCCTCCGCACCCGGCTCGCCGCCATGCGGCTGCCGCCCGGCGCGGCCACGGCAGCGGCCTCGGGACCGGCATTCGAGCGGATGCCGCACCTCGTGTACTTCCTCCATGACGAGCTGATCGTGCACGCGCCCGATGCGCTGGCCGATGCCGTCGCCGGGGCGGTGCGCGATTCCGCGGCCGAGGCGGGCCGGCTGCTCTTCGGCGACGCACCGGTCGAGTTCCCGCTCGACCTCGCCGTGGTGCGCTCCTACGCGTCGGTGGCGTGACCGGCCGACACCACGGCGGTCCCCTCGTCCGCGTGCGCGGGCCGTCGTCCGCGGCGGGGGCGCTCGGCGCTCGGCGCGAAGGCGAGACCTGCGGCATCCGTTCGCGCCACCTCGTCGAGCCAGTGCAGGGCGGACTCGGCGAGCCCGAGGTCGGCGGCGGCGGAGAGCCCGGCGAGGCGGCGGCCGGCAGCGGGGATGCCGGCTCCGGAGGCCGAGCCGAGGGCGGCGGCGGCCGCTTCGCGACGCCCGGTCCATCGCGACCGCTCGGCCTCGACCACCCGGGCGCCCTCGACCGACGGCATCGACAGGGCGATGAGGACCCGGTCGACGGTCTCGTGCCAGGGGTCCGCGCCCGTCGCGTCCTCGCCCGCGAGCCAGGTCGCCGCGGCCGCGCGCCCGGCGGCGGTGATCCGGTACAGCGGGAGCCCGTCGTCGGTCTCGCCGGCGGATTCCACGAGGCCCCGGCCGCTCAACCGGTCGAGCGTCGAGTAGATCTGCCCGACGTTGACCTGGCGGCGACCGCCGGTGCGTTCGGCGAGCCCGCCGTGGAGCTGGAAGCCGTATGCCGGACCGTTGAGCAGCAGGACGAGCAGCGCATCGCGTACGGCCACGTGGTCTCCTTCGCCCGGGATGATCGACTCACCCGGTATGCAGTTTAGGGCAGAGACTTGTCACGGCGCCCATCCCGCGTCATACTCGAACTGGCGAGTCGCATCGCCATAACCGAACACGTCGCTCACGCCGAGCCGCTCGTTTCCGAGGTCGTAGGGGAAGACGCACCTCACGAGAAACGGAGCAGGAGATGGCGGAGCAGTTCACGCGGGCCGCGCGCGCCGCGCGAGGCATGCTGTTCGTGCACTCGTCGCCGCGGGCGCTGAGCCCCCATGTCGAGTGGGCGGTGGGCCGTGCGCTGGGCACGCCCGTCAACTTCGACTGGGCCGACCAGCCCGTGATGCCCGGAGCGATGCGCACCGAGTACTCGTGGACCGGCGAGCCGGGAGCCGGCGCCCGCATCGCCTCGGCGCTCCGCGGCTGGGAACAGCTCCGCTTCGAGGTGAGCGAGGACCCGGCGCCGGGCAACGACGGCTCGCGCTGGATGCACACCCCGGAGCTGGGCGTCTTCTTCGCGCAGACCGATTCGGCCGGGAACGTCGTCATCCCCGAGGATCGCATCCGATACGCGATGGAGATCGCCGCCTTCGACGCCGCGGAACTGCACCGCGAGCTCCGCCTCGCGCTCGGCCAGGCGTGGGACGACGAGCTCGAGCCGTTCCGCCACGCCAGCGACTTCGCCCCCGTGGTCTGGCTGCACCGCGTGGGGTGACGCACGCCGCCGCAGGTGGCGCGACGCGCCCGCCGGTCGACCTGGTCCCGGCAGCGCACGACCGAAACCGCGCGGCGGCGACGCAGCAGGCCCCGGCACCGTGAGGTGCCGGGGCCTTCGCACGTGACGGATGGCGCCGCCCGAAGCCGGCGGTCAGGCGCTCCGGAATGCGGCGACGGCGTTGTGCCCGCCGAACCCGAACGAGTTGCTGATCGCGATGACCTCGCCGTCGCCGAGGGGGCGCGGAGCGGTGACCACGTCGAGCGGGATCTCCGGGTCCTGCTCGTCGAGGTTGATGGTCGGCGGCGCCGTGCGCTCGTGGAGCGCGAGGACCGTGAAGATCGCCTCGATCGCACCGGCCCCGCCCAGCAGGTGTCCCGTGGACGCCTTGGTCGCGGTCACCGCGATCGAGTCGAGGCCGTCGCCGAACACGCGCCGCAGGGCGTTGTACTCGGCGATGTCGCCGACGGGCGTGCTCGTGGCGTGCGCGTTCACGTGACGCACGTCGGCCATGGACGCGCCCGCACCCTGGATCGCCGACTTCATGGCCCGCGCGGCGGCGGAGCCCTCGGGGTCGGGTGCGGTGATGTGGTAGGCGTCGCTCGTGATGGCGCCGCCGAGCAGCTCGGCGTAGATGCGCGCGCCGCGGGCCTTCGCGTGCTCCTCGGTCTCGAGCACGAGCGCGGCGCCGCCTTCGCCCATGACGAACCCGTCGCGGCCCACGTCGTACGGACGCGACGCGACCGCGGGGTCGTCGTTGCGGCGCGACAGCGCCTGCATCGAGTTGAAGGACGCGATCGTGATGGGGTGGATCGCGGACTCGGAGCCGCCCGCGATCACGACGTCGGCGATGCCGTCCTGGAGCTGCTCCCAGGCGTTCACGAGCGATTCGGTGCTGGATGCGCACGCCGAGACGACGGTGCGGATGCCCGCGCGAGCGTGGAGGTCCATGCCCACCGCGGCGCCCGGGCCGTTCGGCATGAGCATCGGGACGGTCATCGGCAGCACGCGCCGCGTGCCGCGCTCGCGCAGGGTGTCCCATGCGTCCAGCAGGGTCCAGACCCCGCCGATGCCCGTCGCCCAGGCCACGGCGAGCCGCTCGGGCTCGACCTCGGGCGAGCCCGCGTCGGCCCACGCCTCGCGGCCGGCGATGAGCGCGAACTGGCTCGACGGGTCGAGCCGCTTCAGCTCGTGGCGTTCGAGCGACTCGGCCGCGGGCACCTTGGCCGTCGCGGCGAAGGTGACGGGCAGGTCGTACTTCTCCACCCACTCGGCCTCGAGCGTGCGCGCACCGGATTCACCGGCGAGCAGGGCGTTCCAGCTGTCACGGGCGGTGCCGCCGATCGGCGAGGTCGCACCGATACCCGTGATCACGATCTTCTTGGTCATACGAGAGAACTCCGTGGGGAAGGGACGGGCGGGCCGGGTGGACCGGCCCGCCCGTGCACTAGGCCTGGGCCTTGACGATGAAGTCGACGGCGTCGCCGACGGTCTTGAGGTTCTTGACCTCCTCGTCGGGGATCTTCACGTCGAACTTCTCCTCGGCGTTGACGACGATCGTCATCATCGAGATGGAGTCGATGTCGAGGTCATCGGTGAACGACTTGTCCAGCTCAACCGTGTCGGTCGCGATGCCGGTCTCGTCGTTGATGAGCTCGGCCAGGCCGGCAAGCACTTCTTCGTTGGACAATGCCATGGTTCTTCTCCTCAGGGGTGTCTCGTTGACCGAGACACAGTCTAGATGGACGGGGGACGGCGGCTCAGGGGAGAACCACCACTTGGGCGCCGAACACGAGGCCGGCGCCGAAGCCGATCTGGAGCGCGAGTCCGCCGGAGAGCTCGGGACGTTCCTCGAGCAGGCGGTGCATCGCCAGCGGGATGGAGGCGGCCGACGTGTTGCCCGTGGTGGCGATGTCACGGCCGATCGCGACGGACTCGGGCAGCTTCAGCTGCTTGGCGAACTCGTCGATGATGCGCATGTTCGCCTGGTGGGGGATGAAGGCGGCGAGGTCGTCGGCGGTGACCCCGGCGGCGTCGAGGGCCTGCTTGGCGACCTTCGCCATGTCCCAGACGGCCCAGCGGAAGACGGTCTGCCCCTCCTGGCGAAGCGTCGGCCACTCCGACCGGCCCTCTCGGAAGTCGAGGAGCGTGTGGTTCATGCCGACCGCGCCGGCCTTCGAACCGTCCGACCCCCACACCGTCGAGCCGATGCCCGGGGTCTCGCTCGGTCCGACCACGACCGCGCCGGCGCCGTCGCCGAGCAGGAAGGAGATCGTGCGGTCGGCGGGGTCGACGACGTCGGAGAGCTTCTCGGCGCCGATGACGAGGGCGTACTCGGCCGCCCCGGTGCGGATCAGGGCGTCCGCCTGCGCGACCGCGTACGCGTAGCCCGCGCACGCGGCGTTCATGTCGTACGCCGCAGCGGGGTTCGCCCCGACGCGATCGGCGACGACCGCGGCGATGGACGGGGTCTGCTGCACGTTCGAGATCGTCGCGACGATCACGAGGTCGATGCGGTCGGCGGGGACGCCGGATCGCTCGATCGCCTCGCGCGCGGCATCCGTCGCGAGGTCGACGGCGAGCACGTCGGCGCCCGCCCGGACGCGCGTGACGATGCCCGTGCGCTGGCGGATCCACTCGTCGGACGAGTCGATGGGCCCGACCAGGTCGTCGTTGGGCACGGCGTTCTCGCCGCGCGCGGCGCCGACCGAGTAGAGGCGCGTGTGCGCGGGACCGTGCGACTGGGTGAGCGTGGGATGCGTCATGCGGTTCTCTCGTGTTCGGTGGGGGCTACGCGGCCTGCTGGAGCAGCTCGATCGCCGCGGGCAGGTCGTCGGGCGTCT
Source organism: Agromyces sp. CCNWLW213 (assembly GCF_037199545.1). Lineage (NCBI taxonomy): Bacteria > Bacillati > Actinomycetota > Actinomycetes > Micrococcales > Microbacteriaceae > Agromyces > Agromyces sp. CCNWLW213. The sequence continues at coordinate 189,771 of NZ_JBBBDX010000001.1, forward strand.
TGACGGCGACCGTCGGCACGCCCTTGAGCGCGCGCTTGGCGAGGCCGACGAGCGCACCGGCCGGCGCGAGCTCGATGAGGCCCGTGACGCCCGCCCCGGCGAACGCCTCCATGCAGCGGTCCCAGCGGACCGGCGAGGCGACCTGGCCGACGAGCAGCTCGACGAACGCGGCACCGGATGCCACGGGGGAGCCGTCGCGGTTGGTCCAGAGCGTGACGCCCGGGTCGGAGGCGGAGAGCGAGAGGGCCACCTCGGCGAGGCGCTCGCGGGCGGGCCGCATGTACCGGGTGTGGAAGGCGCCCGCGACCTGCAGGGGGATGACCCGTGCGCCGGACGGCGGCTCGGCCTTCAGCTGGTCGAGCGCGTCGATCCTCCCCGCGACCACGATCTGCCCGCCGCCGTTGAAGTTGGCCGGCTCGAGCCCGAGCCCGTCGAGGCGGGCCAGCAGCTCGGTCTCGTCGGCGCCGATCACCGCGCTCATTCCCGTGGGCTCGAGTGCGGCGGCATCCGCCATCGCCCGACCCCGCTCGGCGACGAAGCGCATCGCGTCGGCCGCGTCGAGCACGCCGGTGGCCGCCGCCGCGGTGATCTCGCCGACCGAGTGGCCGGCCACGCCGCCGATGCGTGCACCGCGGCCGTCGGCCGCGAGCGCATCGAACGCGAGGATGCCGGCGGCGACGATGAGGGGCTGTGCGATCGCGGTGTCGCGGATGGTGTCGGCGTCGCTCCGGGTGCCGTGGAGGGTCAGGTCGACGCCGGCGGCCTCGGAGAGCGCGGACAGGCGCTCGGCGAACGACGGCTCGGCGAGCCAGGGTGCGAGGAAACCGGGGGTCTGGGAGCCCTGACCAGGGCAGACGACGACGATCACCGTCTCAGTCTGCCAATCGCCCCAGCGCGATGAGTGTGCACTCGCGACAAGGTATCGGGCGAGACGTTGTGACGGCCGCACATAGTCGGCGTCAGCCCGCGGATCTGCGACGCGGAACCGCCTCGTGATCGCTCATCGAGCCGATGATGAGCGCGGACTGGAGGATGAGCGCCTCGCGGGCGCCCGTGGCATCCCACCCGATGACGTCGGAGACGCGCTTCAGCCGGTAGCGCACCGTGTTGGGGTGGACGAAGAGCTCGCGGGCCGTCGCCTCGAGGGAGCGGCCGTTGTCGAGGTAGCTCCAGAGCGTGGTCAGCAGCTCGGTGGAATGCGCCTGAAGGGGCCGGTAGATGCGGTGGACGAGCGTCGCACGCGCGAGCGGATCGCCGGCGAGCGCGCGCTCGGGAAGCAGGTCGTCGGCGTGCACGGGCCGCGGCGCGTGCCGCCAGGACCGAGCCACCGCGAAGCCGGCGAGCGCCGCCTTCGCGCTCTTGCCGGCGTCGACGAGGTTCGGCACCTCGTGGCCGAGCACGAGGTGCCCCGCTCCGAAGTGCGGTTCGAGCTGGGTCGCGATCTCGAGGAACGTGAGGGCCGGTGCGGTGCCGACGGGCTCGTCGGGCTCGGTTCCGCGCGGCTCGGCGCGGCCGATGACGACCACGAGCCGGTTGCCCTGCACGCCGACGAGCACGTCCGCCTGCATGTGGCGCGCCGCGCGCCGGACCTGGTCGACGTCGAACAGCTTGGGCGCCGTGCCGACGAGCACCGCGACCTCGCCGTGCCCGTGCCAGCCGAGTGCGGCGATGCGGCTCGGGAGCTCGTCGTCGTACTCGCCGGAGAGGATCGAGTCGACCACGAGCGCCTCCAGGCGCGCGTCCCACAGTCCGCGGGCCTCGGCGGCACGCGCGTACACGTCGGCGGCGGCGAAGGCGATCTCGCGCGAGTAGAGCAGGATCGCCTCGCGGAGGGGCTCGCCGCCGTCCTTGACGCGCTCCTCGACGACCTCGACCGTGACCCGGATGAGCTGCAGCGTCTGCTGCAGGCTCACCGAGCGCAGCAGTTCACGCGGGGCCGCGCCGAAGACGTCGGCCGCGATCCACGGCGTCGACTTCGGGTCGTCGAACCACGCGATGAAGGACGAGATCCCGGCCTGGGCGACGAGTCCGACCGCCGAGCGGCGGCTCGGCGGCATGTCCCCGTACCAGGGCAGCGTGTCCTCCAGGCGCTTCAGCGTCTGCGTCGACAGCTCGCCCGCGATGGTCCGCAACCACGCGAGCGTCTCCGCCTTGGTCCTGGGCTTCGTCGCCACTGCCGGGGGCCTGCTAGCTCTCGCCGCCGGCGGTGCCGGTCGTGCCCGCGTTCACGTCGTGCAGGCGGTACTTCTCGATCGCCTTGCCCGGGAGGGAGCGGTCCACCTCGCCGCGATCCGCGAGGAGCTGCAGCGTCCGGACGACCACCGACGGTCCGTCGATCTTGAAGTGGCGGCGCGCCGCCGGGCGGGTGTCCGAGAAGCCGAAGCCGTCGGCGCCCAGGGTGGCGTACTGCCCCGGCACGTACGGCCGGATCTGCTCCTGCACGGCCCGCATGAAGTCGGACACCGCCACGAACGGACCGCGTGCCCCGGCGAGCTTCTGCGTGACGTACGGCACGCGGCGCTCGGCATCCGGGTTGAGGAAGTTGTGCTCGTCGACCGCGAGGCCGTCGCGGTTCAGCTCGGACCAGCTCGTGACCGACCACACGTCGGCGGCGACGCCCCAGTCCTGGCCCAGCAGGTGCTGCGCCTCGATGATCCACGGCACCGCGACGCCCGACGCGAGCAGCTGGGCGCGGGGGCCGTCGCCCCAGCCCTCCGACACCCGGTGGATGCCGCGGACGATGCCGTCGACGTCGACGCCCTCGGGTTCGGCCGGCTGCACGAGCGGCTCGTTGTACACCGTGAGGTAGTACATGACGTTCGGGTCGGGGTGGTTGCCGCCGTACATGCGCTCGAGGCCCGAGCGCATGATGTGCCCGATCTCGTAGCCGTACGCCGGGTCGTACGAGACGACCGCGGGGTTCGTCGCGGCGAGCAGCGGGGAGTGGCCGTCGGCGTGCTGCAGGCCCTCGCCCGTGAGCGTGGTCCGGCCCGCGGTCGCGCCGATCATGAAGCCGCGGGTCATCTGGTCGCCGGCCGCCCAGATCGCGTCTCCCGTGCGCTGGAACCCGAACATCGAGTAGAAGACGTAGATCGGGATGAGCGGCTCGCCCTGCGTCGAGTACGACGTGCCGACCGCGGTGAACGCGGCGAGCGCGCCCGCCTCGTTGATGCCGACGTGGATGATCTGGCCCTGCGGGCTCTCCTTGTAGGCCAGGAGCAGCTCGCGGTCGACGGACGTGTAGTGCTGACCCATCGGGTTGTAGATCTTCGCGTTCGGGAAGAAGGCGTCCATGCCGAACGTGCGCGCCTCGTCGGGGATGATCGGCACGATGCGGTTGCCGAAGTCCTTCGAACGCATCAGGTCCTTGAGGAGGCGGACGAACGCCATCGTGGTGGCGACCTCCTGCGTCCCCGAGCCCTTCTTCGCGATCGCGTACGCCGAGTCGTCGGGGAGCGAGATCGCGGTGTGCGCGGTGCGGCGCTCGGGCAGGTAGCCGCCGAGCTCGCGGCGACGCTCGTGCAGGTACTGGATGGCCTCGTCGTCGTTTCCGGGGTGGTAGTACGGCGGGAGATACGGGTTCTCCTCGAGCTGCGCGTCCGAGATGGGGATGCGCATCGTGTCCCTGAAGGTCTTCAGGTTGTCGAGCGTCATCTTCTTCATCTGGTGGGTCGCGTTGCGGCCCTCGAACGACGGGCCGAGGCCGTAGCCCTTGATGGTCTTCGCGAGGATGACGGTGGGCTGGCCCGTGTGCTCGGTGGCCGCCTTGAACGCGGCGTACACCTTGCGGTAGTCGTGGCCGCCGCGCTTGAGTCCCCAGACCTGCTCGTCGGTGAGGTCCTTCACGAGCTCGAGGGCCCGCGGGTCGCGTCCGAAGAAGTTCTCGCGCACGTACGCCCCGGACTCGGCCTTGTAGGTCTGGTAGTCGCCGTCGGGCGTGACGTTCATGAGGTTGCGGAGCGCGCCGTCGTGGTCGCGCGCGAGGAGGTCGTCCCACTCGCGGCCCCAGACGACCTTGATGACGTTCCATCCGGCGCCCCGGAAGAAGCTCTCGAGCTCCTGGATGATCTTGCCGTTGCCGCGGACCGGGCCGTCGAGGCGCTGCAGGTTGCAGTTGATGACGAACGTGAGGTTGTCGAGCCCCTCGTTCGCGGCGACCTGGAGCTGGCCGCGGCTCTCGACCTCGTCCATCTCGCCGTCGCCGAGGAAGGCCCAGACGTGCTGGTCGGACGCGTCCTTGATGCCGCGGTTGGTGAGGTACTTGTTGGCCTGCGCCTGGTAGATCGCGTTGATCGGGCCGAGGCCCATCGAGACGGTCGGGAACTGCCAGAACGCGGGCATCAGGCGCGGGTGGGGGTACGACGAGAGGCCGTTCGGCGCGTGCGACTTCTCCTGGCGGAAGCCGTCGAGCTGGTCGGCGGAGAGCCGGCCCTCGAGGTAGGCGCGCGCGTACGTGCCGGGGGAGGCGTGGCCCTGGATGAAGATCTGGTCGCCGCCGCCCGGGTGGTCCTGGCCGCGGAAGAAGTGGTTGAATCCGACCTCGTAGAGGGCGGCGGACGACGCGTAGGTCGAGATGTGGCCGCCCACGGCGATGCCGGGCCGCTGCGAGCGGTGCACGAGCATCGCCGCGTTCCAGCGGATCCACGCGCGGTAGCGGCGCTCGATCTCCTCGTCGCCGGGGAACTCGGGCTCGTTCTCCGGGGCGATGGTGTTCAGGTAGTCGGTGGTGGGCACCATCGGCACGCCCAGGTGCAGCTCCTTGGAGCGCTTGAGCAGGCTGAGCATGATCTCACGCCCGCGCTGGTGGCCCTTCTCGGCGACGAGGGCGTCGAGGGATTCGCTCCACTCGCTGGTCTCCTCCGGATCGGAGTCCATCGCCTCGACCGAGTACGGGTCCTGGTCGTTGACAGTCACACTCGACCTCTCTCTTCAGCAGATCGTGCCTCTGATTCGTGCGTGCGCACGACGAAGACCGGGTCACGGTCGGGGGCACCACGCCATCCTAGTGATTCTATGCCCGCGTTTCGGCAGCTAGGCTGGCGCGCGTCCGACCGGCCATCAGGGAGGCGCCGTGATGCTCGACGTCGGCGCGATCGCGCCCGAGTTCGTCCTGTCCGACCAGTACGGCGCCCCGCAGCGGCTCGCCGACCGCCGGGGCGTGCGTCCGGTGGTGCTCGTGTTCGTGCCGTTCGCGTTCTCGCGCACCTGCACGGGCGAGCTGCGCGAGCTCGACGCGAACGCCGCGCTGTTCGACGAGGTCGGCGCCGAGGTGCTCGTGGCCTCCGTCGACGCCAAGTACGCCCTGCGCGCGTGGGCCGAGGCCGAGGGGGTCGGGCTCACCCTCCTCTCCGACTTCTGGCCGCACGGCGGCGCGGCCGCGACCTACGGGGCCTTCGACGAGTCGGCGGGGTTCGCGCGGAGGGCCACGTTCGCGATCGGCGCCGACGGCGTCATCCGCTCGTCGTTCGCCGCCGGCCCCGGCGAGGCACGGCCGCTCTCGGCGTACCGCGAGGCGCTCGACGCGCTCGCCCGCGGGTGACGGATGCCGCGGGCCCGCGGCGTACGATGGGGGAGCGCCGCAGGCGCGGGGGCCTTTAGCTCAGTTGGTAGAGCGCCACGCTTACACCGTGGATGTCGTCGGTTCGAGCCCGGCAGGGCCCACGACCGGGTCGTCGGGACGGGGCCCGTCGGTGCCCGTACGCGGGCGTCCCCGGCGGCGGACGGTGCGTGCGCCGCTAGGCTGGGGCGCGTGCCAGTCCTCCTCGCCGACCTCCTCGCGACCGTCGAGCGCCTGTGGCCCCTCGCGGGCGCCGAGCCCTGGGACGCACCCGGACTCGTGACCGGTGATCCCTCGCGCGAGGTCGGACGGGTGCGACTCGTCGTCGACGCGGTGTCGGCGACGGTCGACGAGGCGATCGCCGCCCGTGCCGACGTCGTGATCGCCCATCACCCGCTGCTGCTGCGCGGCGTCACCTCCGTCGCGGAGGACCGTTACAAGGGCGCCCTCCTCGCGCGCCTCATCCGAGCGGACTGCGCCCTCGTCGCCGCCCACACGAACGCCGACGTCGTGGAGTCGGGCACGTCGGCGGTGCTCGCCGAGCGCCTCGGCCTGCTCGACGCGCGGCCCATCGTGCCGGGTGCGACGGATGCCGCGCGCGGGCTCGGCCGGGTCGGCCGCCTGGCCGAGCCGACGACGCTCGGCCGGCTCGCCCGGCAGCTCGCCGACGCGCTCCCCGTGACCGCCGGCGGCGTGCGCGTGGCGGGAGAGTACGAGTCCTGCGTCGAGACCGTGGCCGTCTGCGGCGGTGCCGGCGACTCGCTGCTCGCCGACCCGGCCGTGCGCGCCGCCGACGCCTACGTCACGGCCGACCTGCGACACCATCCGGCGTCCGAGTCCCGCGAGCAGGCGCTCGTCGGCGGCGGTCCCGCGCTCGTCGACGTGTCGCACTGGGCGAGCGAGTGGCTGTGGCTCGAGTCCGCGGCCGCCGAGCTGCGCGCGGCGCACCCCGAGCTCGAGGTCGTCGTGAGCGACCTCAACACCGACCCCTGGGACTTCGTGGTCGTCCAGTGACCACTCCCGCCCCCACCCCTCCGAGGAGCACCACGTGAAGGCCAGCCCCGCCGACCAGCAGCAGCTGCTGCGTCTCCAGTCGATCGACACGCGCCTGCAGCAGCTGGCCCACCGGCTCCGGTCGCTGCCGCAGACCGCCGACCTGCAGGCCCTCGCCGAGCGCGACTCGGGCGTCCGCGGCCGTCGGGCCGAGGCCGTCGGCGCGCTCGAGGACGCGAGGACCGAGCTCGGCCGGATCGAGTCCGACGTGGAGGTCGTCGAGAAGCGGATCGCGCGCGACGGGGAACGGCTCACCCACACGTCCTCGATGAAGGACGTCGCCGCGCTCGAGTCCGAGCTCGTCTCGCTCCGCAAGCGCCTCGCCGACCTCGAGGACCTCGAGCTCGTCGTGATGCAGAAGGTGGAGGACGCGGAGTCGCGGGTGGCCGCGATCGACGAGGAGCGCGCCGCGATCAGCGCCGACGTCGCGCGCCTCGAGGCCGAGCGCGACGAGGCCGCCGGCGGCCTCGGCACCGAACGCGACGGCGCCGAGCGCGACCGCACCACGATCGCCGCGACGATCCCCGAAGAGCTGCTCGGCTTCTACGAGCAGCGCCGGACGAGGGGCGGCGGGGTCGGAGCGGCCCTGCTCCGGCAGCGCACGTGCGGGGGCTGCACGATCACCCTCACGGGCTCCGACCTCGAGGCGGTGCGCCGCGCGGCTCCGGACGAGGTCGTGCAGTGCCCCGAATGCGACCGGATCCTGGTCCGAACGGACGAGTCGGGCCTCTGACGCTCGGGTCACCGGGGCCGGCGGCGCGTCGGCTACCCTTGAAGCGCGAGCGGGTCGGCAAGACGGCCGCGTCGTCCGGTGCGAATCGGATGCCGAGGAACGTCCGGGCTCCGCAGGGCAGGACGGTGGGTAACGCCCACCCGGGGTGACCCGCGAGACAGTGCCACAGAAAGCAGACCGCCTCGGGCTTCGGCCCGCGGTAAGGGTGAAACGGTGGGGTAAGAGCCCACCAGCGACCGCGGTGACGCGGTCGGCTCGGTAAACCTCGTCCGGAGCAAGGCCAGACAGGGGACCATGGGGCGGCCCGTCCCGTCCCCGGGTAGGCCGCTGGAGGGCTGCGGTGACGCAGCTCCGAGAGAGATGGCCGTCCAGCCGGTGTCGCGCAAGCGCCCGGTGAACAGAACCCGGCGTATCAGCCGGCCCGCTCGCACCCGGCCGCCACCGCGCCCGCGCCGCCTCAGAAGCGCGCGGCGAGCGCGGCCGCGCCCAGGAGCCCGGCGTTGTTGCGGAACGCGGCCGGGACGATCGGCGTCGTCAGCGACAGCAGCGGCAGGAACTCCCGGTGGTGCTTCGACACCCCGCCGCCCACCACGAACAGGTCGGGGCTGAAGAGGAACTCGACGTGCGAGTAGTACCGCTGCAGCCGCTCGGCCCACTCGGTCCAGGACAGGTCCTCGCGCTCCATGGCCGAGTACGCCGCCCGGTCCTCGGCATCGTGACCGTCGAGCTCGAGGTGGCCGAGCTCGGTGTTGGGCACCAGGACGCCGTCGTACACGAAGGCCGACCCGATGCCCGTGCCGAGGGTCGTCAGGATGACGAGGCCCTGCTCGCCCCTCGCCGCGCCGAACCGGGACTCGGCGTAGCCGGCGGCATCCGCGTCGTTGATGAAGTGGATCTCGGTGCCGAGCTCGTGCTCGAAGAGCCGCTCGGCCTCGAGGCCGATCCACTCCTCGGAGATGTTCGCCGCGGAGAGCGTGCGGCCGTGCTTCACGATCGCGGGGAAGCAGACGCCCAGCGGAAGCGACGTGTGGCCCTGCTCGGCGATGGTCGCGAGCAGTTGTGCGGTGGCCTCGAGGATGTCGGCCGGCCGCCCGCCCTTCGGCGTCTTGACCTTCACGCGCTCGGTGACGAGCTCGCCCGTGCCGAGGTCGACGACCGCGCCCTTGATGCCCGTGCCGCCGATGTCGATGCCGATCGCCCGCTCAGTCGCCATGGCGTCACCCTATCGCGGGGCGTACGGCCGACGTTCAGGGCAGGGTCAGGATCTCCGCCCCGCGATCGGTCACGACGAGCGTGTGCTCGAACTGCGCGGTGAGCGAGCGGTCGCGGGTCACCACCGTCCAGTCGTCGCTCCAGAGGTCCCACTCGGTCGTGCCGAGCGTGAGCATGGGCTCGATCGTGAACACCATGCCGGGCTCGAGCACCGTCGTCGCGGCCGGGTCGTCGAAGTGGGGGATCACGAGCCCGGTGTGGAAGGCGCGACCGACGCCGTGGCCCGTGTAGTCGCGCACGACGCCGTAGCCGAAGCGCTTCGCATACGACTCGATCGCCCGGCCGATCACGTTCACACGGCGCCCGGGGGCGACAGCGCGGATGCCGCGGGCCAGTGCCTCCCGCGTGCGCTCCACGAGCAGCGTCCTCTCCTCGTCGGCCTCGCCGACGACGAACGTGTGGTTGAGGTCGCCGTGGTACCCGTCGAGGTAGGCGGTCACGTCGATGTTGACGAGGTCGCCCTCCTCGAGCACCGTGTCGTCGGGGATGCCGTGGCAGATCACCTCGTTGACCGAGGTGCACGACGACTTCGGGTAGCCGCGGTAGCCGAGCGTCGACGGGTAGGCACCGTGGTCGACCACGTACTCGTGCGCGATCCGGTCGAGCTCGTCGGTCGTCGCGCCGGGGCGGATGGCGGCGGCCGCGGCCCCGATCGCTCCGGCCGCGACGCGTCCTGCCGCGCGGATCAGCTCCACCTCGTCGGGCGAGTAGCGGTCGCCGCCGGTGTTCGGCGAGGGCGCTGCACGCCCGACGTACTCGGGCCGCGGGATGGACGCCGGCACCGCGCGCGCGGGCGACAGGCGGCCGGGGATCAGAAGGCCGGCGGGGTCCTTGGGCATAGGATCAGCCTATGTCGCGAGACACCGAGCATCAGTTCTGGTACAACCTCACGTCCGGCGAGGTCGAGGAGGGCATGGTCTCCCCGGCCGTCGAGCGCGTGGGTCCCTTCGAGACGCGTGCCGAGGCCGAGCACGCGCTCGAGATCCTCCGCGCGAACAGCGCCAAGTGGGCCGAGGAGGAGGCCGCCGAGGAGTGAGCGCACCGCGCCGCGCCGGCTGAGCCGGCCCGGTTCAGTAGGAGTGCTCCTCGGTCGGGTACGCCCCCGACGCGACATCCGCCCGCCACGCCGTCGCCGCCTCGCTGAGGACGCCCGCGAGGTTCGCGTACTGCTTGACGAACTTCGGGATGCGGCCCGTGGTGAGCCCCGCCCAGTCGGTCCACACGAGCAGCTGGCCGTCGCAGTGCGGGCCGCCGCCGACCGAGATCGTCGGGATGTCGAGCATCTCGGTGACCTGGCGTGCCGCGTCGGCCGGCACCATCTCGAGCACGACCGCGAAGGCACCCGCCTCCTGCACCGCCTCGGCGTCGGCGAGCAGCTGCTTGATCCCATCGCCGCGGCCCTGGATGATGTGGCCGCCCAGGCCGTGCTCGCTCTGCGGCGTGTAGCCGATGTGCGCCATGACCGGGATGCCGGCGCCGACGACGCGGCGGATCTGCTTGTGGCTGCGTTCGCCGCCCTCGAGCTTGACCGCGTGGGCGCCCGTCTCCTTCATGAACCGGATGGCGGTCCGCAGCGCCTCGTCGGGACCATTCTCGTACGACCCGAAGGGCATGTCGGCGACCACGAACGCGCGCTGCACCGCGCCGGCCACCGCGCGGGTCAGCGGGACGAGCTCGTCGAGCGTGACGGGGAGGGTCGTCTCGTAGCCGAGGACGTTGTTCGCCGCCGAGTCGCCGACCAGCAGGAAGTCGATCCCCGCCTCGTCGAAGATCCGCGCGGTGAGCGCGTCGTAGCTCGTGAGGCCCGTGATCTTGATGCCCTCGCGCTTGGCGTTCTGGAAGTGCCTCGTGCGGACCCGCTTCGGCCCCGGCGCGGACTTCGCGGCCCCGCCGTAGGGGTTCTCGGCGGGCTCGCTCGCGCTGTCGGATGCGGCCTCGTTCGATGCGTGCTCGGACATGTCGCAAGTCTGGCACACGTGACATCCCCTCGATCTGGCGGGCCGGTGCGACCCAGTACGCTGAGAGCATCGAGGAAGGGTGTGCATGGACAAGCAGCGCGACTTCGTTCTCCGGACCATCGAAGAACGCGGGGTCAAGTTCGTCAGGCTGTGGTTCACCGACGTCGTGGGCACGCTCAAGTCGGTCGCCATCGCACCGGCCGAGGTCGAGGGCGCCTTCACCGAGGGCATCGGATTCGACGGCTCGGCGATCGAGGGGCTGAGCCGCACGTTCGAGTCCGACCTGCTCGCCTTCCCGGATCCGACGACGTTCCAGACCCTGCCGTGGCGCGGCGACATCGATCCGACCGCGCGCATGTTCTGCGACATCACGACGCCCGACGGCGAGCCGGCGATGGCCGACCCGCGCAACGTCCTGAAGCGCACGCTCGCGCGCGCCGCCGACCGCGGCTTCACCTTCTACACGCACCCCGAGATCGAGTTCTACCTGCTCAAGTCGAGCAAGTACGGCCCCGAGGGACCGCAGCCGGTCGACTCCGCGGGCTACTTCGACAACGTCCCGGGCGGCACCGCGCACGACTTCCGGCGCCGATCGGTCCGCATGCTCGAAGACCTGGGCATCTCGGTGGAGTTCAGCCACCATGAGGCGGGCCCCGGCCAGAACGAGATCGACCTGCGCTACGCCGACGCCCTCACGACGGCCGACAACATCATGACCTTCCGCACGGTCGTCAAGGAGGTGGCGATCGAGCAGGGCGTGTACGCGACGTTCATGCCGAAGCCGTTCTCCGACAAGCCCGGCTCGGGCATGCACACGCACCTCTCGCTCTTCGAGGGCGACGCGAACGCGTTCTACGAGGCCGGGTCGCAGTACCAGCTCTCGAAGATCGGCCGCCAGTTCATCGCCGGCCTCCTCGTGCACGCCAACGAGATCACAGCCGTCACGAACCAGTTCGTCAACTCGTACAAGCGGCTCTGGGGCGGCGACGAGGCGCCGAGCTTCGTGTGCTGGGGCCACAACAACCGTTCCGCGCTCGTTCGGGTGCCGCTGTACAAGCCCGGCAAGGGCCAGAGCGCGCGCGTCGAGTACCGCGCGATCGATTCGGCCGCGAACCCCTACCTGGCGTTCTCGCTCCTGCTCGCCGCGGGCATGAAGGGCATCGAGGAGGGCTACGACCTGCCCGCCGAGGCGGAGGACGACGTGTGGGCCCTCACCGACAGCGAGCGGCGGGCGCTCGGCTACCGGCCCCTCCCGGCGAGCCTCGATCACGCCATCGAGTACATGGAGGAGTCCGAGCTCGTCGCCGACACCCTCGGCGAGCACGTCTACAACTACGTGCTCGCGAACAAGCGCGCCGAATGGCGCGACTATCGTTCGCAGGTCACCCCCTTCGAGCTCCAGCGCAACCTCGAGATCCTCTGACGAACGGCGACGGATGACGCGTCAGGCCCCGATGCTCGGTGCGCTCGCGCGTGCCGGGTTCGCCGACCTCGACCGCGCGGCTCGCGAGTCGACCGCGCTCTCCGATGGCGCCGGCGTCCCGCTGGACGGCCTCATCGAGGCGTTCGCGGGCGCGGCGGACCCCGACCAGGCGCTCGCGGAACTGCGCCGCCTCATGGAACGCGCGCCGGACGAGGTCACGGCCCTGCTGGCCGACGACGGGTCGCGCGACCGCGCGGCGCGACTGCTCGGTGCGTCCCGGGGATTCGCCGACTACCTGCTCCGCAACCCCGACCAGCTCGCGGTGCTCCGCACGCCGGCCCCGACGCCGCCCGGAGCCGAGGCTGCCGCGGCCGAGCTCGTCGACGCCGTGGCATCCGTCGAGGCGCGCGGCGCCGACCTGATCGACGCCGGCGCGCGCGTGCTGCGGGTGCGGTACCGACGGCTGCTCGCCCAGGTCGCACTGTGGGACCTGACGCAGCCCGACGCGGTGGACGCGGTCGACACCGTCGCCGCCGGACTCGCCGACCTCGCCGGCGCCGCGCTCGAGGCGGCGCTGCTCCTCGCGCGGCGCGTCGTGGCGCGCGAACCCGGTGAGCCCGCCGCGCCCGGACGGTACCCGGTATCCGAGGTCTCGGCCACGCGGCTCGCCGTCATCGGCATGGGCAAGTCGGGTGCGCGCGAGCTGAACTACGTGAGCGACGTCGACGTGATCTTCGTCGCCGAGTCCGCCGACGAGGACGCGGCCCCGACCCCGCGCGCCCTCGACATCGCGACGCGGCTCGCGATGCTCGTCATGCGGGTCATCGGGGAGCCGGGCATCGAGCCGCCGCTGTGGGAGGTCGACCCCGACCTCCGCCCGGAGGGCAAGGACGGCGCCCTCGTGCGCACGCTCGACTCGCACCTGCAGTACTACGACCGGTGGGCGAAGAGCTGGGAGTTCCAGGCGCTCCTGAAGGCGCGTCCGCTCGCCGGCGACGCGGAGCTCGGGGCACGGTACGCCGCGGGGGTCGCCCCGAAGGTCTGGTCGAGCTCCTCGCGCGAGGGCTTCGTCGAGTCCGTGCAGCGCATGCGCGAGCGCGTGACGGAGCACATCCCCGCCGACGAGGTCGACGTCCAGCTGAAGCTCGGGCCCGGCGGCCTGCGCGACATCGAGTTCACGGTCCAACTGCTCCAGCTCGTGCACGGCGCGACGGACGACGCCGTCCGCCAGCCCGGCACCATCCCCGCGCTGGCCGCCCTCGCCGAGCACGGCTACGTCGGGCGCGAGGAGGCGGCGGAGTTCTCGCGCGACTACCGGATCCTCCGGGTGCTCGAGCATCGCCTCCAGCTGGCGCGACTGCGGCGCACGCACCTGATGCCGACGGATCCCGCCGACACCCGCACCCTCGCCAGGGCGTCCGGACTCGGGCGGACCGCCGAGGAGCTCACCACGCTCTGGCAGTCCACCCGGCGCCGCGTGCGCGGCCTCCACGAGCGGTTGTTCTACCGCCCGCTGCTGTCGGCAGTCGCGGCGCTGCCCGCGGACGGGCTCGGTCTCACGAGCGACCAGGCCGCGGCGCGCCTCGCCGCGATCGGCTTCCGCGACCCGAAGGGCGCCCTCGCGCACATCGGCGCGCTGACGGCCGGCGTCTCCCGCCGGGCCACCATCCAGCGCCACCTCATGCCCGTGCTCATCTCCTGGTTCGCCGAGGGCACCGACCCCGACTACGGCCTGCTCGCCTTCCGGCGCATCAGCGACACGCTCGGCACGACCCACTGGTACCTCCGCCTGCTCCGGGACTCCTCGGACGCGGCGCTGCGCCTCACGCGCGTCCTGGCCGGCTCGAGGTTCGCGGGCGAGCTCCTGGAGCGCATCCCCGAAGCCGTGGCCTGGCTCGAGGACGTCGCCGAGCTCCGGCCACGTCCGCTCGCGGCACTGCGCGACGAGGTGGGCGCCGTCCTCGCGCGCCACGCCGACCTCGAGCCGGCCGCGAAGGTGCTGCGCGCGATGCGCCGCCGCGAGGTGCTCCGGCTCGCGCTCGCCGGCATGCTCGACGCGTGCACGGTCGAGGAGCTCGGCCACGGCCTGAGCGACGTCGTCGAGGCGCACATCGACGGGCTCGTCCGCGCCATCCGCCGCGGCGACGACGGCATCGAGTTCGCGGTGATCGGCATGGGCCGGTTCGGCGGCCGGGAGCTCGGCATCGGCTCCGATGCCGACATCCTCTACGTCTACCGGGCCGCCGGTGCCGAGCCGGATGCCGCGCACACCCGTGCGCTGAAGGTGGTCTCGGAGCTCGTGCGCGTGAGCGAGGACGCACGGCTGCCGTTCGAGCTCGACGCGAACCTCCGCCCGGAGGGCCGCAACGGCGTCGTCGCCCGCTCGCTCGACGCGTACCGCGCGTACTACGCGCGCTGGTCCCTGACCTGGGAGGCCCAGGCGCTGCTCCGCGCCCGCGGCGTCGCGGGGGACCCAGCGCTCATCGACGACTTCACCGCCCTCGCCGACACCGTCCGGTACCCCGAGCGGATCGCCGAGCGGGAGGTGCGCGAGGTCAAGCGCATCAAGGCGCGCGTCGAGAGCGAGCGGCTGCCCCAGGGCGCCGATCCGACGCGTCACCTGAAACTGGGCCGCGGGTCGCTGAGCGACGTGGAATGGTACGTCCAGCTCGTCCAGCTCGAGCATGCCGCGCGCGTGCCGTCGCTCCGGACGACGTCGACGCTGGAGGCGCTCGGCGCGGCGGTCGAGGCCGGACTCGTCGAACGCGCCGACGCCGAGACCCTCCGGGCGGCGTGGATCTTCGCGTCCCGCGCGCGCTCGGCGCTCACGCTGTGGCTCGACAGGACGACCGACGTGCTGCCCGTCGAGCGCACGCAGCTCGAGGGCGTCGCGCGCATCATGGGGTACCCGCCCGGTTCCGGCGCCGAGCTCGAGGACGACTACCTGCAGGTCACGCGGCGCGCGCGAGCGGTGTTCGAACGGGGCTTCTACGGCGTCGAACCGAAGCGCGAACCGACGCGCGGCTGAGTCGCCCGACAGGCCGCCGCGTCCCGCACCGCGGCACCCGGCCGGACGTCACGAGGGCCCGTGCCGCATCGCGACACGGGCCCTCGCCTCTCCTGGGGGGTGGGAGAGGGACTAGACGCCGTAGTACAGCTCGAACTCGAACGGGTGCGGACGCTGCGCGAGCGGCTTGAGCTCCTTCTCGCGCTTGTAGTCGATCCACGTCTCGATGAGCTCCTTGGTGAACACGCCGCCCTCGAGGAGGAAGTCGTGGTCGGCCTCGAGCGCGTCGAGGGCCTCGCCGAGCGACGCCGGCACCTGCGGGATCGACTTGGCCTCCTCCGGGGGAAGCTCGTAGAGGTCCTTGTCGACCGGCTCGTGCGGCTCGATGCGGTTCTTGATGCCGTCGAGGCCCGCCATGAGCTGGGCGGCGAACGCGAGGTACGGGTTGCCCGAGGCATCCGGAGCACGGAACTCGATGCGCTTGGCCTTCGGGTTCGTCCCGGTGATCGGGATGCGGATCGAGGCCGAGCGGTTACCGGCCGAGTAGACCAGGTTGACGGGCGCTTCGAAGCCGGGCACCAGGCGGTGGTACGAGTTCACCGTCGGGTTGGTGAACGCGAGCACGGCCGGGGCGTGCTTCAGGATGCCGCCGATGTACCAGCGCGCGATGTCGGACAGGCCGCCGTAGCCGGCCTCGTCGTAGAACAGCGGCGTGCCGTCGTTCCACAGCGACTGGTGGGTGTGCATGCCCGAGCCGTTGTCGCCGAAGAGCGGCTTCGGCATGAACGTCGCAGTCTTGCCCCACTCGTTCGCGGTGTTCTTGACGATGTACTTGAACTTGAGGATGTCGTCGGCGGCGTGGACCATCGTGTCGAACTTGTAGTTGATCTCGCCCTGACCGGCGGTGCCCACCTCGTGGTGCGACCGCTCGACCTCGAGGCCCACCTCGATGAGCTTCAGCACGATGTCGTCGCGGAGGTCGGCATGCTGGTCGACGGGCGAGACGGGGAAGTACCCGCCCTTGTACGGGGTCTTGTTGGCGAGGTTGCCGCCCTCTTCGACGCGGCCCGAGTTCCAGGCGCCCTCGCTCGAGTCGACGAAGTAGGAGCTCGAGTGCTGGTTCACCTCGTAGCGCACATCGTCGAAGATGTAGAACTCCGCCTCGGGCGCGAAGAACGCGGTGTCGGCGATGCCGGTCGAGGCGAGGTACTTCTCGGCCTTCTTGGCGACCTGGCGCGGGTCCTTCGCGTAGATCTCTCCGTTGCGGGGGTTGTAGATGTCGAACACCATGACCAGCGTGCGCTCCGCGCGGAACGGGTCGACGTACGCCGTCGAGACGTCCGGGATGAGCTGCATGTCGGACTCGTGGATCGACGCGAACCCGCGGATCGAGGAGCCGTCGAACAGCTGGCCGACGGTGAAGAAGTCCTCGTCGACGGTGGCGGCCGGGATGTTGAAGTGCTGCTGCACACCCGGGAGGTCGGTGAAACGGATGTCGAGGAACTTGACGTCCGTCTCCTTGATGAACTTGAGGACTTCGGAAGAATCACTGAACATGTGACGATGCTCCAAGGCGGGTTGGGGGGCGAGACGCAGTCGTTCGACCGCTCACGACGGTAGCCGGACGCCGTTTCCCGACCGTGACGCGGATGTTTCCGCCGTGTTACGCCGCCGCGCCTCGGTAGAATCGTCCGGTGAGCCAGCCCCCCGCCGACCCGTCCGGAGACCTCGAGCCGAGCCGGTACCCGGGGGAGCGGCTCGGACTCCCCGAGGAGGGGGCCGGTTCGGTGGCCCGCTTCGGCCGCCGGTTCACGGCACTCCTCGTCGACTGGGCGATCGCGAACGTCATCGCGCTGCTCGCCGGCCCGTACGCGTCGAACGAGCAGTCCTGGGCGACGCTCGGCCTGTTCGCGCTCATGCAGGTGCTCTTCATCCCGACCATCGGGGGAAGCATCGGCCACCGGGCGCTGGGGCTCCGGGTCGTGCCGCTCGGCGGCGGCTGGGTGGGCGCGTGGCGACCCGTCGTGCGCACCCTGCTCCTCGTCGTCGTGATCCCCGCGGTCATCTGGGACTCCGACCAGCGGGGGCTGCACGACCGGGCCGCGGGAACGGTGCTCATCCGCGGCTGAGACGACGGCGGCATCCGTTCGGGTGAACGGATGCCGCAGGCAGGTCGCCGGGTCAGCGCATCTTGCCGCGCTGGGGCCGGACCTTCATCGGGTCGATGCCCTTCGGGATGGGCAGCGAGGCCTGCAGCGAGTTCAGGCGGTTCGTCACCGCGAGCACCTCGGGCTTCGTCAGCGTCCGCTTCATCTTGCGCAGAGTGCCGGGGAGCCGGTGCAGCTCGACCGAGCCCTCCTCGTGCCCCACGGAGAGCAGCGAGACGGGCACGTTCGGCAGGACACGCGAGATCTTGCGCTTCTCGTCGTCGAGCATGCGAGTCGTGCGGGAGCGGGGGCCCTCGCTGATGAGGACGACGCCGCCCCGCCCGACGGCCCGGTAGACCGCATCCTGCGTCTTGCCGTTCACCGCGACGGGCATCTCGTTGCCGACCCATCCGCCGCGCAGGCCGCTGCGGAGGACCGCGCCGACCGCGCCCGGCTGCCCCTCGATCTGCGAGTACGCGGCGCGCTCGGCGCGCCGACCGAGGATGACGAGGGCGATCAGCAGGCCCGCGAGCACGCCCGACACGATCCAGAGGGCGATCGTGAATCCGTTGCCCTCGGACAGCCACAGCGCCAGGCCGAGGGTCACGAGGATCGGCAGCAGGAAGCCGAGGAGCATGAGCCACTGGGCGCTCGAGTCGTAGCGGCGGGTCATCTGGAAGACCTGCCACATCTGCTTCATGCGGCCGGGCTCCTTGCGGGGCTTGGGGGCGGACCCGGCGTCCTTGGTGCGTGCCATGCGTCAAGGATACCGGCGGCGGGCGGGCCGTTCCGACCGCGTGGCGGCCCGCCCGACCGGCTCAGCCGACCGCCTGCGCGAACCCGAGCGACTCGTCGGCCAGGTGCGACAGCTCGGGCGGCAGCGCGCGGCCCTTGGCGCGCATCGACTGCGCCCACAGGCGTCCCGCCCGGTACGACGAGCGGACGAGCGGACCGGCGAGGACGCCGAGGAACCCGATCTCCTCGGCCTCGGCCTTGAGTTCGACGAACTCCTCCGGCCGGACCCAGCGGGCGACCGGGAGGTGACGCGGGCTCGGACGGAGGTACTGGGTGACCGTGATGATGTCGGTACCGGCGTCGTGCAGGTCGCGGAGCGCCTGCGAGACCTCGGCCCGCTCCTCGCCCATCCCGAGGATGAGGTTCGACTTGGTGATGAGCCCCGCGTCACGACCCTGCGTGACGACGTCGAGCGAGCGCTCGTAGCGGAACGCCGGGCGGATGCGCTTGAAGATGCGCGGGACCGTCTCGACGTTGTGCGCGAACACCTCGGGACGCGCCGAGAAGACCTCGCCCAGCAGTTCCGGCCGGCCCGAGAAGTCGGGCACGAGGATCTCGACCCCGGTGCCCGGCGACTGGGCGTGGATCTGCCGGATGGTCTCGGCGTAGAGCCATGCTCCCTCGTCGGGCAGGTCGTCGCGAGCGACGCCGGTCACGGTCGAGTAGCGCAGCTGCATCCGCACCACCGACTCGGCGACCCGCCGCGGCTCGTCGACGTCGTAGTCGGCCGGCTTGCCGGTGTCGATCTGGCAGAAGTCGCAGCGCCGCGTGCACTGCGAGCCGCCGATCAGGAAGGTCGCCTCGCGGTCCTCCCAGCACTCGTAGATGTTGGGGCATCCGGCCTCCTGGCAGACCGTGTGCAGATCCTCGCCCTTGACCAGCTGCTGGAGCTGCCGGTACTCGGGGCCCATCTTCGCCCGCGTCTTGATCCACTCGGGCTTGCGTTCGATCGGCGTCTGCGCATTGCGGACCTCGAGGCGCAGCATCCGCCGCCCCGCGGGATCGGCGCTCATGCCGCGACTCCTTCGGCCGGCGCGAACTCCGCGTCCAGGCGCGACCGCACGGCCTCGACGACGTCGGCCGGGGACACGGTGCGACCGAGCACCTGCGACATGGTCGTGACGCCCGCGTCGCGGATGCCGCAGGCGACGATCCGGCCGTAGGGCTCGAGCGAGTTCGAGCAGTTCAGCGCGAAGCCGTGCATCGTGACGCCGTCGGCGACGCGGATGCCGATCGCGGCGATCTTCTCCTCGAGGCCGCCGCGGATGATCCAGACACCCGAGCGGCCCTCGATGCGGCGGCCCTCGATGCCGAACCCCGCGAGGACGTCGATGAGGACGGCTTCGAGCCGTCGGACGTAGCCGACCACGTCGATGGGTTCCGCCAGGCGCAGGATCGGGTAGCCGACGAGCTGCCCCGGCCCGTGCCAGGTGATCTTGCCGCCCCGATCGACGTCGACGACGGGGGTGCCGTCGGTCGGACGTTCGTCGGGAGCGGTCCGCTTGCCGGCGGTGTACACCGGCTCGTGTTCGAGGAGGATGACGGTGTCCGGTCGATCACCGGAGACCACCGCCTGATGGACGGCGCGCTGGAGGGAGAGGCCCTCGCTGTACGGCACGGAGTTGGCGCTTAGCCCCGTGACGACGTAGTCGAGCATGCCGCCAAGTCTAGGCGGGCGACCGGTCCTCCCCAGCACGGTGCTCGCCCCTCCCGTCAGTCCCGAGGAGGTTCGGGGTCCCGTCGCGGGCCGAGTCGCGCAGGATCGGTCGCATGCCCGTCTTCCCGCGACGACACCCGGATCGCACCGCGCCTGCGGTCGCCGCGCGCGACCCTCGAGGCCGCCGGAGCTCCCGCGAGGTCACCGCGACCGCGGACTCGGCGGAGCGGGGTCCGGGTGAGGGCGCGATCGCCGGCTATCGGCTCGTGCGGCGCCTCTCCGCGGGTGAGCGTGCCGACGTGTACCTCGCCGTCGTGGACGGCGCCCGGCGTCCGATGGCCGAGGGCGAGGAGGTCGCACCGGCGTCACCGCTCGTCGTCATGCGCGTCTACGGTCCCGAGGCCGACGACGACGCCATCACGACCGAGATCGAGGCGATGGAGGCGGATGTCACGGGGACCCTGCCGGAACTGCTCGACGTCGCGAACGTCGGCGACGGCCGGGCATGCCTCGTGGTCGAGCGCGTGACGGGCAGGCCGCTGTCCGAGATCCTCGCTGCCGGCGGCCTCGTCCCGGGCCAGGTCGTCACCGCCCTCGCGCCCATCGTCGTCGCCGTGCAGGGACTCGGGGACCGCGGGTTCGTGCACCGCCGCCTCGCCGCGTCGGACATCCGCATCGAGGACTCGGGCCGGCCTCGCCTGCTGGGCCTGGGTGCCCTGTGCCGCCTCGATGCGATGGCCACGGCACGAGACCGGGTCGCCGCGACCCGCGAGGGCCACGCGGCGATGCTGCGGCTCACCGAGGACGTGGTCGCGGCATGCACCGATCGGGCCGCCTTCGACGGCCTGCTCCGGATCGTGCGCGCCGCCGTCGGGGCGCGACCGTTCCGACGCGCGGAAGCCGACATCGAGCGCGCGCTGTTCGCGGTGGCGCCGGCCCTTCCCATCGTGATGCCGGCCGATCACGTGCGCGCGTCGGCGACCCCGATCCGCATGTCCGTGGACCGGATCGGCGCCGAGCCCCACGGCCTCGATGCGCAGTGCGTCGAACCCGAGGCCGACACGATGCGCGACGCGCGGCTCGGACGGTGGGGCGCCCTGGCGCAACTGCCGACGGCCGCGATCGACGAGCTGGCCACCGCACTCGACACGGATCCGCGCGTGCGCGTCATGCGCCGGCTGGCGGCCTGGGCGGCCCGACGCCGGCCGGCACTCCTCACGGGGGGACTGGTCGGGGCTGCGGCGCTGGTCGCGCTGCTCTCGGCGGTCCCGCCCTCCTCGGCCGAGGACGCGACGGCGGCGGATTCGGTGACCCGATCGTCGGTCGAGGAGGCCGGCGGACCGGGGAGCGCAGCCGACTCGACGCCCCGGTCGGACGATGCCCGAGCTCCGGAGCGGGTCCCCGACCTCGGAGCACTGCCGGACGACCCGGTCGCGGCGGCGGCCGCCCTGCTCGAGATCCGGCAGACCTGCCTGGCGTCCCGCGACGCGGAGTGCGTCCTGGCCGTCGCTCAGCCCGGCTCGCCGATCGCCGCGCGGGACGGCGCGACGATCCAGGCGGGTGAGGAGCCGACTCCCGGCGAGGCGGACCTCGCGGCGATCACCGTCGCGGCCGACCTGGGCGATGCGGTGGTGCTGACCGTGCCGTGGGCGGAGGCGGGACGCGAACCGGCCTCGCTCCTGATGATGCGGAGCGAGGCCGGTTGGCGTCTACGGGAATGGTTCGACTAGATGCCGAGGTCGCCCTCGAAGTCGCCCTCCTCGAGTCGGGCCTTGACGGCCGTGAGGAACCGCGCCGCGTCGGCGCCGTCGATGATCCGGTGGTCGTACGACAGAGCGAGGTACACCATCGAACGGATCGCGATCGCGTCCGAGCCGTCCTCCGAGATCACGACGGGTCGCTTCACCACGATGCCGGTGCCGAGGATCGCGGTCTGCGGCAGGAAGACGACGGGCGTGTCGAACAGCGCGCCGCGCGACCCGGTGTTGGTGAGCGTGAACGTGCCGCCGGCCAGCTCGTCGGGCTTGAGCTGGTTGTTCCGCGTGCGCTCGGCGAGATCGGCGATCTGCTTCGAGAGACCGGCGAGGTCGAGTTCACCCGCGTCGCGCACGACCGGCGTGAGCAGGCCGCGCTCGGTATCGACCGCGATGCTGAGGTTCTCGCGCTCGGGGTAGACGATCGACTCGCCGTCGACGGTCGAGTTGATGATCGGGTACGCGCGGAGCGCCTCGACGGCGGCGAGGGCGAAGAAGGGGAGGAACGAGAGCTTCGTCCCGGTCTTCTCGAGGAACTCGCCCTTCACGCGGTCGCGGAGACGTGCGACCCGCGTGACGTCGACCTCGACCACCGAGGTGAGCTGCGCGGTCGACTGCATCGAGACGACGGCACGCTCGGCGACGACCTTGCGCAGGCGGGTCATCGGCTGGGTGGTGCCGCGCAGC
Organism: Agromyces sp. CCNWLW213; assembly: GCF_037199545.1. Classification (NCBI taxonomy): domain Bacteria; kingdom Bacillati; phylum Actinomycetota; class Actinomycetes; order Micrococcales; family Microbacteriaceae; genus Agromyces; species Agromyces sp. CCNWLW213. The sequence continues at coordinate 211,814 of NZ_JBBBDX010000001.1, forward strand.
GGCGACGTCTCCAGGGGCTGGCGCGCGGGGGCCGCCTCGGCGGCGGTCGCCGCGGGGGCCGAGCCGGCCGAGAGCACGTCCTGCTTGCGGATCCGACCTCCCACTCCGGTGCCCTGCACCGACGCGAGGTCGACGCCCTGCTCGTTCGCGAGCTTGCGGACGATCGGCGTGACGTAGCCCGACGGGCCGGCGTGTGCGCCACCCGACGGCGCCGCAGCGGGCTGCTCGGCGGGGGCCTGCTGGGCCGGTGCCTGGGGCGCCGGGGCCGGTGCCGCAGGCGCCGCCTCGGGCTGCGCCGGGGTGGGCGCGGCCTGCGGAGCCGGCTGCGCCTCAGCTGCCGGCTGGGCCTGCGGTGCGGGCTGGGCCTGCGGTGCGGAAGCGGGCTGGGCAGGAGCCTGCTGCGCCGGAGCCGGCTCGGCAGGGGCAGCGCTCTCGGCGGCGGGGGACGGCGACTCGTAGCCGCCGAGCTCGGCCGGGGCCGCGGACGGCTGCGGGGCGGTGGCCGGAGCCGCCGGGGGAGCCGCGGGAGCCTGGTCGGCGGGCGGGGTCGCAGGAGCGGACGGCTGCTCGACCGGCGAGGCGGTCGGGGCCTCGGCCGGCTGCGCCTGAGCCGCGGGCTGCGCCTCGGCGGCGGGCTGCGCCTCGGCGGCGGGCTGCGCCTCGGCGGCGGGCTGCGCCTCGGCGGGCGCGGCCCCGGCTCCGGAGCCGTCACCGATGGTGACCAGCGCGGTGCCCACCTCGACGGTCTCGTCCTCCTGGACGAGGATCGCCTCGATGACGCCCGCCACGGGCGACGGGATCTCGGTGTCGACCTTGTCGGTCGAGACCTCGAGCAGCGGCTCGTCGACCTCGACACGGTCGCCCACGTTCTTCAGCCAGCGGGTGACCGTGCCTTCCGTGACACTCTCACCGAGTGCCGGCAGGCTGACGGATTCGCTCATGCGCTTGTCTCCTTCACAGCGTGTGACGCGTTCTAGCTTATTGCAGTCGTGTTTCGGCAGCCGGGGGTCAGAGCGCGTGGAGCGGCTTGCCGGCGAGCTTCAGGAAGGCCTCGCCGAGCGCCTCGTTCTGAGTCGGGTGCGCGTGCAGGAGCGGCGCGATGTCCTCGGGGTACGCCTCCCAGTTCACCGCGAGCTGGGCCTCGCCGATGAGCTCGCCGACCCGGGCGCCGATCATGTGGACGCCGACGACGGGACCGTCGTTCACGCGGACGACCTTGATCGACCCGCTCGTCTCGAGGATGTGGCTCTTGCCGTTGCCGGCGAGGTTGTACTCGTACGACGACACCTGGTCGGCACCGAACTTCTCGGCGGCCTTCGCCTCGGTGTAGCCGATGGAGGCGACCTCGGGCTCGCAGTACGTGACCTTGGGGATGTTCACGTCCTCCACCACGATCGGGTTGAGTCCCGCGATCTCCTCGGCGACGAAGATGCCCTGCTGGAAGCCGCGGTGCGCGAGCTGGAGGCCCGGGACGATGTCGCCGACGGCGTAGACGCCCGGGACGCTCGTGCGGAGGCGCTCGTCGGTGATGACGAAGCCGCGGTCGATCGTGACGCCGGCCTCCTCGTATCCGAGGTTCGCCGTGACCGGGCCGCGGCCGACGGCCACGAGCAGCAGCTCGGCCTCGACCGTGTCGCCGTTCTCGAGGGTGACGACGACGCCGTCCTCGTGCTGGCTCACGCCCTGGAAGCGCACGCCGAGCTTGTAGTCGATGCCGCGCTTGCGGAAGGCGCGCTCGAGCTGCTTGGAGATCGACTCCTCCTCGTTCGGCACGAGGTGGGGGAGCGCCTCGATGATCGTCACGTCGGCGCCGAAGGACTTCCACACGCTCGCGAACTCGACGCCGATCACGCCGCCGCCGAGGACGGCGACCTTCTTCGGCACGAAGTCGAGTTCGAGCGCCTGCTCGCTCGTGATGACCCGGCCGCCGATCTCGAGGCCGGGGAGCGACCGGGAGTACGAACCGGTCGCCAAGACGACGCTCTTGCCCACGAGGCGCTGGTCGCCGACCTGGACCGCGTTGGCGGCGACGAGGCGGCCCTCGCCTTCGACGACGGTGATGCCGCGGGCCTTCACGAGGCCCTGCAAGCCCTTGTACTTGCTCGCCACGATGCTCTCGCGGTACTTGGTGACCGCCGGCACGTCGATGCCCTCGAAGGTCGAGCGCACGCCGAACTTCGCCGACTCGCGCGAGTTGTCCGCGACCTCGGCCGCGTGGAGCAGCGCCTTCGTCGGGATGCACCCGCGGTGGAGGCACGTGCCGCCGAGCTTGTCCTTCTCGACGAGGGCCACGCTGAGGCCCAGCTGCACGGCACGCAGCGCGGCCGCATAGCCCCCGCTGCCGCCTCCGAGGATGACGAGGTCAAAGTTCTGCTCGGACAAACCGGAATCTCCCTTGCGCGTCGGATCTGCGGCGAGAACTGCCCCGGCTGGTGGCCGGGCAGGCTGCACGGGCGGTGATCGCCCCTATGACCTTACTACCTGGCCGAGAGCTGCTCGCCCAGCGCGACGAGGGTGCGGACGGCCGCCCCGGTCGCGCCCGGACCGGTGTGGCCCCAGGGGGATCCGGTGTTGAACGACGGGCCTGCGATGTCCAGGTGCGCCCACGGGATGCGGGGCGCGTCGTCGCCATCCCGACGGCCCACGAACTCCTGGAGGAACACGCCGGCGAGCAGCATCCCCGGCACCACGGTGCCGAGCTTCGTGTTCGCCAGGTCGGCCACGTCGGACTTGAGCAGCGACGTGAGGTCGGACGGGAGGGGCATCGGCCACACGGCCTCGCCCGCGGCATCCGCGGCCCGTCGCACCTCGGCGACGAGATCGTCGTCGCCCATGAGCCCGCAGATGCGGTTGCCCAGCGCCACGACCTGCGCACCCGTGAGCGTGGCGACGTCGACGATCGCGTCGGGCTGCTCCTCGCTCGCCGCGGCGAGCGCGTCGGCCATGACGAGGCGGCCCTCGGCATCGGTGTTGAGCACCTCGACGGTGGTGCCGCCCTTCATGCGGATCACGTCGTTGGGCCGGGTCGCGTGACCCGACGGCATGTTCTCGGCGAGGCACAGCCAGCCGGTGACGCGCACGGGGACCTCGAGCTCGGCGAGGGCCACCATCGCCGAGAGCACGGCGGCGGCGCCCGCCATGTCGGACTTCATGCCGACCATCGACGCTCCGGGCTTCAGCGAGAGGCCGCCCGAGTCGAAGGTGATGCCCTTGCCGACCAGGGCGAGGTGCACGGATGCCGCGGCCGGGGCGTACTCGAGGCGCACGAGACGCGGCGGGCGTGCGGAGCCGCTGCCCACGGCCGCGATCCCCGCGAAGCCCTCCGCCGCGAGGGCCGCCTCGTCGAGGACCCGCACGCCGATGCCGACGGCGGACGCCGCGTCCGCGGCGAGCTCGGCGAGCACGGACGGCGACAGGTCGTTCGGCGCGGCGTTCACGAGGTCCTTGGTGCGCGCGACGGCAGCCACGGTCGCTCGCACGCGCTCCAGCCGCACGGCCTTCGCGTCGTGCTCGGCGTGGAGGACGACGCGCTCCGGGCCGTCGGGGGCGTCGCGGTAGCGCGTGAAGGCGTAGGCACCGAGACCGGCGCCCTCGAGCGCGGCCTCCGCCGCATCCGCGGGTGCGTCCGCGGGGACCGCGACGGCGATCGCGGTCGCCGTCGCGACGGCGCGGGATCCGGCGCCCGCGGCGAGGCGGAACGCCGCGGCATCCGTCGTCTCGCCCAGGCCGCAGGCCACGACGAGGCGCGCGGAGTCGCCGGGGGAGACGAGTCGCACGGCCTCGTCGGTGCCGCCCTTGGCCCCGAGCGTCGACAGCGCGCCCGCGACCCACTCGAATCCGGCCGGCGCGAGCGACTCGGCGCCTTCGGCCGTGCGGCGCGCGAAGACGAGGACCGCATCGGCCTCGGAGTCGGAAGGGGGTGCGGTGCTGAGTTCGAGGCTGGGAACGGGCATGGATCCGATCGTAGGTGTTCGCTGTGGGCACCACGTCCGTCGTCCTGCATCCGGCCGGAGGCGCCCGCGTCGTCAGTAGCCTTGAGGCATGCGCGATCCCCGCTCCCTCTACGAGATCGACGACGCGGTCGAGGTGCCCTCCGGCCTCCCGCTCGTCGCCGGGCTCACCGGCTTCGCCGACGCCGGCGGGGCGGTCGCGCAGACGACCGAGTACCTGCGCTCCACGCTCGAGACCACCGTCGTCGCCGCGTTCGACGCCGACGAGCTGCTCGACTACCGTGCGCGTCGGCCGATCATCCTCTTCCAGGAGGACCACCTCACCGACTACCGACCGCCGCGGCTCTCGCTCGACCTGGCCCGCGACGAGCTCGGCCAGCCCTTCCTGCTGCTCACCGGCTTCGAGCCCGACTTCCAGTGGGAGCGCTTCGGCGCCGCGGTGCTCGAGCTCATCGACCGCTTCCAGGTCGGCTCGACCACCTGGATCAACGCGATCCCCATGCCCGTGCCGCACACGCGGCCGATCGGCGTGACCGTGAGCGGCAACCGGTCCGAGCTCGTCGAGGCGATGTCGGTGTGGCGTCCCACGACCCAGGTGCCGGCGAACGCGCTGCACCTCGTCGAGTTCCGCCTGCAGGAGCGCGGTCATCCGACGACCGGGTTCGTGCTGCTCGTGCCGCACTACCTCTCCGACACGGAGTACCCGACGGCGGCGGTCGCGGCGCTCGAGGCCGTCACCGCCTCGACGGGCCGCATCTTCCCGACCGACGCGCTGCGCGAGCAGGGCCGCGACTTCATCGCGCGCATCGACGAGCAGGTCGCCGAGAACGGTGAGCTCGCCAAGCTGGTGCATGCGCTCGAGGAGCGGCACGACGCGTACATGGAGGGCACGACGCTCCGATCGCCGCTCACCGCCGAGGACGGCGAGCCCCCCTCGGCGGACGAGATCGCGGCGGAACTCGAGAAGTTCCTCGCCTTCCGGCGCAACCGCGACGACGAACGCGAGTGAGGCCCCCGAGGGGAATGCGGGACGGAGCCCGGACGTTGTACACGGCGATGGGCACGACGCGCCCGATTCCGGCGGTGTCGCGGGACGGCAGACGCGTGCGGGCCCTGTATAATAGGGGGAAGGACCCGTTCTGGTCCGCTGTGCGGCTCGCGCTGCATCCGACGCGGACTTGACATGGGTCCTCATCGTGTCCGAAATCGCCGGATCGCGACGTTCTCCGCGTGTCCGAGCTTCGGGCACCGCGCGCGACGGTGAGGAAGAGGTTCAAACGCATGGCAACCAAGGCCACCACGGCGGCGACCGACGAGGCCGAGGCGACGACCGCCGCCGGCTCGACGTCGAAGCGCACCAGCGCGACGAAGAAGACCACCGCGGCCAAGGCCGCGCCGAAGTCCGCCTCGACGAAGTCGGCCGAGGCGACGGATGCCGCTGCCCAGTCGACGCCGGCGAAGGGCAAGCGCGCCGCCACCGCCTCGAAGACCCCGCGGACCGCGACGGCGAAGGCCGCGACGGCGAAGTCCGCGAAGGCCGCCGGGGGCGACGCCGTCGACGAGGCGGAGGTCGAGCCCGAGGAGCTCGACGACGCCGAGGTCGACGCGACCGAGGTCGACGCGACCGAGGTCGACGCGACCGAGGTCGCCGACGTGACCGACGAGGCTCCCGCCGACGAGGTCGCCGTGCCCGTCGAGGACGAGGAGGAGGCCAAGCCCATCCCGGCCGAGCCGCACCCCACCGGCGCCCTCGTGCTCCGTGCGTCCGACGACGAGGACGAGATCCCGGTCTACTCGACGACGATCACCGGTGCCACCGCCGACCCGGTGAAGGACTACCTCAAGCAGATCGGAAAGGTCGCGCTGCTCAACGCGGCCGAAGAGGTCGAGCTCGCGATGCGCATCGAGGCGGGCCTCTTCGCCGAGGAGAAACTCTCGCACATGTCGGACGCCGAGAAGAAGTCCCAGCTCGGCCGCGAGCTGCAGTGGGTCGCGCGCGACGGCCAGCGAGCCAAGAGCCACCTGCTCGGCGCGAACCTGCGTCTCGTGGTGTCGCTCGCCAAGCGCTACACGGGTCGCGGCATGCAGTTCCTCGACCTCATCCAGGAGGGCAACCTGGGTCTCATCCGCGCGGTCGAGAAGTTCGACTACACCAAGGGCTTCAAGTTCTCCACGTACGCCACGTGGTGGATCCGCCAGGCGATCACGCGCGCGATGGCCGACCAGGCCCGCACCATCCGCATCCCGGTGCACATGGTCGAGGTCATCAACAAGCTCGCCCGCGTGCAGCGGCAGATGCTGCAGGACCTGGGCCGCGAGCCCACGCCGGAGGAGCTGTCGAAGGAACTCGACATGACCCCCGAGAAGGTCATCGAGGTCCAGAAGTACGGCCGCGAGCCCATCTCGCTGCACACCCCGCTCGGTGAGGACGGCGACAGCGAGTTCGGCGACCTCATCGAGGACACCGAGGCGGTCGTCCCGGCCGACGCCGTGGGGTTCACGATGCTGCAGAAGCAGCTCGAGTCGCTGCTCGACTCGCTGAGCGAGCGCGAGGCCGGGGTCATCCGCATGAGGTTCGGGCTCGGCGACGGCATGCCGAAGACGCTCGACCAGATCGGCGACACGTTCGGCGTCACGCGCGAGCGCATCCGCCAGATCGAGTCGAAGACGATGGCGAAGCTGCGCCACCCGTCGCGTTCCCAGTCGCTGCGCGACTACCTCGAGTAGGCCCGCGGTGAGGTACGCGCCGGCGATCCTCGTCGGCCGGCTCGTCAGGTTCGCCGCCCGGTTGCGCAAGCCGGGCGGCGGCTCCGCGGTGCCGGGCCTGGTCGTCAACCGCATCGCGCCCGGCTACCTGAAGACGACGCTCTCCGGTTTCCCCGAGGGCCTCGTGGTGGTCTCGGGGTCCAGCGGCAAGTCCACGACCACCAAGATGCTCGTCGCGATCCTGCGTGCGCACGGCGAGCGCGTGTTCACGAACCCCTCCACGGCGAACATCAGCCAGGGCCTCACGTCGGCCCTCCTCGAGCAGGCCGATTGGCGCGGTCGCGTCCCGGGCGACGTCGCGGTGCTCGAGATGGACGAGGGGCACGGCGCGCTCGTCATGCAGGGCGTCGACGCGCGCGTCGTCGCGCTGACCAACGTGATGGTCGACCAGATCGACCGCTTCCACGACTCCGAGATGGTCGCGGGCATGCTCGCGCGCATCGCCGACCGCGCGCACGAGGCCGTCGTGGTGAACGCCGACGACGCCTACCTGGAGCGCCTCGCCGCGGCGATGCGGCCGGGCGTCGAGGTCCGGCGCTTCGGAGTGTCCGACACGGTCCTCGCGGCGGCGCCGCGCGGGCTCGGGCACACCGAGACGAGCCGCGAGCGGCTCGATCCCGGCGACGGCGTGGTCGTGGCCTCCGTCGACGGGGCGTCGACCGTGCTGGCCGACGGCGAGAGGACCGTCGCCGTGCGGCTTCCCGCCCGCGGCACGCACTACGCCGTCGATGCCGCCGCGGCGTACGCCACCGCGAAGCAGGTGCTGGGTGAGCGGTTCTCCGCGGAGACCGCCGTCGCGGCGTTGAGCGCCATCCCCGCGGTGTTCGGTCGCGGCGAGCGCGTGACGGTGCGCGGCCAGGAGGTCGACTTCGTGCTCGTCCAGAACCCGGCGAGCTACCAGCTCAACGTCGACAGCATCGCGCCTGGCACCGAGCAGATCCTGTTCGCGATCGGGTCGGACGTCCGCGACCCCTCGTACTTCTGGCCCGTGGACGCCTCGTCCCTCCGCCGTGTCGCGATCGTGAGCGGGTCGAAGTCCGCCGAGGCGGCCCTCATGCTGGCGTACGACGGCGTCGAGATCGAGCGCGTCGAACCGGACCTGTCCCGGGCCCTCGACGACTTCCTCGCCGCCCCGGCGCCGGCATCCGGGATCAAGACCATCGTCTTCTCGGCCGACGCCATGCGCCGCACGCGCGCCCACCTCGGACTCACCGGAGCGGAATGACCCTCACCATCGTCTCCCTGCTGCCGTCGCTGCAGAACACCAACGGCGACGCCGAGAACGCGGCCGTGCTCGCGCAGCGTGCGGCCTGGGCCGGACTCGAGGCCCGCGTGGTCGCGGTGGAGTCGGCGGCCGACCTGCCCGCGGGCGCCGACGCCGTCGTGCTCGGGTCGGGCAGCGACGCGTCGCTCGAGATCGGCCGCGAGCGCCTGCTGGGGCTCATCGACGAGCTCCGGCGCTGGGGCACCGAGGGCGTGCCGATCCTGGCGGTCGGCACGGGCTGGGAGCTGCTGAGCTGGGGCATCGAGCGCGCCGACGGATCGAGCGTCGAGGGACTCGGCATCGTCGCGGGCCGCGGCGTGCCGCGCCCGACCCGCATCACCGGCGACCTCGTCGTGCAGGTGCCGCGCATCGGCCTCCTCGTCGGATTCGAGAACCACGCACGCGACTACGTGGGCGCCGAGGCGTCCCCGCTCGGCCGCGTTCGGGCCGGCACCGGGAACGGGCGGGGTTCCGGCCAGGAGGGCGTGCGGATGGGCGACGTCATCGGCACCCACCTGCACGGACCGGTCCTCGCCAAGAACCCGGCCCTGGCCGACGCGATCCTGGAGCGGATGTGCGAACGGGCCGGCCTCGCGTACGTGCCCGGCGAGCGGACGGCCGTGGTCGACGCGTACGCGGAGGCTGCGCGCCAGGCGCAGCTGCGGGCCACCGGGGTCGGCGCCGGCTAGGTCTCGCGGCATCCACTCCTGCGGCCCGGCACGGTGCGGGCCCACCGAACCACGAGGGCCCACCGAACGGCGGAACGCCCCGGATGGCTCCGGGGCGTTCGCGTTGCCTGGGACGCGCTCAGTCGCGCGTGTCGGTGAGGAGCCGGCTCGACTCGTCGTGCCAGCTGTGGGCGATCTGCGAGAGCTTCTCCTCGTGCTTGCGGCCGTGGTGGGCGCAGAACAGGAGTTCGCCGCTCGCGACGACCACGCGGATGTAGGCTTGCGCGCCGCACGCATCGCAGCGGTCGAGGGCCGTGAGCTCGTGGGGGGTGTCGAGTTCGTCGACCGCACCGGCGGTGTCGGTGTACTGGTTCATGGCGCCTCCTCCGTAGCTCACGATCCGTTCCTTCGTTCCTCAATCAAAACACGCGCAGGCCTGCGAACCTTCCGTGCGGGCCCGCATTTCGCTCAGCGCGAAGCGCCTGGCCGGCATCGGGGGTCGCCCTCAGTAGGCTTGTCCGACGTGAGCTCCGACTATTCCGCCCGACATCTCTCCGTGCTCGAGGGCCTCGAGGCCGTCCGCAAGCGACCGGGCATGTACATCGGCTCGACCGACTCGCGCGGCCTCATGCACTGCCTGTGGGAGATCATCGACAACTCCGTGGACGAGGCGCTCGGCGGTCACGGCAGCGAGATCGACGTGGTGCTGCACGCCGACGGCAGCGTCGAGGTCCGCGACCGCGCGCGCGGCATCCCGGTCGACGCCGAGCCCAAGACGGGGCTCTCCGGCGTCGAGGTCGTCTTCACGAAGCTGCACGCGGGGGGCAAGTTCGGTTCGGGCTCCTACGCCGCGTCCGGTGGCCTGCACGGCGTCGGCGCGTCGGTCGTCAACGCGCTGTCGGAGCGCCTCGACGTCGAGGTCGACCGGGGCGGCGCCACGTGGGCCATGTCGTTCCATCGCGGTGAGCCCGGCGTCTTCGCCGACCGCGGCGCCCCGTCGCCGCAGTCGCCGTTCACACCGTTCGAGCAGTCCAGCGAGCTGCGCAAGGTCGGCCGGGTCGCGAAGGGCGTCACGGGCACGCGGGTGCGCTACTGGGCCGATCCGCAGATCTTCACCAAGGGCGCAACCTTCCAGCTCGACGACCTGCTGAACCGGGCCCGGCAGACCGCGTTCCTCGTCCCCGGCCTCGGGATCTCGGTGATCGACCAGCGCGGCGCCGAACCGGAGACGCATCGGTTCCGCTTCGAGGGGGGCATCTCCGAGTTCGTCGAGCACCTCGCCGTCGACGGCCCGGTGACCGACGTGTGGCGCCTCACGGGCGACGGGCGATTCACCGAGACCGTCCCCGTGCTGAACGACCACGGCGCCATGATCCCGACGGATGTCGAGCGGCACTGCCACGTCGACATCGCGCTGCGCTGGGGCACCGGGTACGACACCGTCGCGCGCAGCTTCGTGAACATCATCGCCACGCCGAAGGGCGGAACCCACCAGGCGGGATTCGAGCAGGGACTGCTGAAGTTCCTCAGGCAGCAGGTTGAGCAGAACGCCCGCCGCCTGAAGGTCGGCAACGACAAGATCGAGAAGGACGACGTGCTCGCGGGCCTCACCATGGTGCTCACGGTGCGCCTGCCCGAGCCGCAGTTCGAGGGGCAGACGAAGGAGGTGCTCGGCACCCCCGCCGTGCGCTCGATCGTCGCCTCGGTCGTGCAGAAGGCGCTGGGGGAGCGCTTCGCCTCCACCAAGCGCGACGACAAGGCCCAGACGTCGCTCGTCCTCGAGAAGATCGTCTCCGAGATGAAGGCGCGTATCTCGGCGCGGACCCACAAGGAGACCCAGAGGCGCAAGAACGCGCTCGAGACCTCCTCGCTGCCGGCCAAGCTCGTGGACTGCCGGTCCTCCGATGTCGCCCAGAGCGAGCTGTTCATCGTCGAGGGCGACTCGGCGCTCGGCACGGCGAAGCTCGCGCGCGACAGCGAGCACCAGGCGCTGCTGCCGATCCGCGGGAAGATCCTGAACGTGCAGAAGGCGAGCATCGCCGACATGCTGGGCAACGCCGAGTGCGCGTCGATCATCCAGGTGATCGGCGCGGGCTCGGGGCGCACGTTCGACCTGTCGGCGGCGCGCTACGGCAACGTGATCATCATGAGCGACGCGGATGTCGACGGCGCCCACATCCGCACCCTCCTGCTGACCCTCTTCTTCCGCTACATGCGTCCCATGATCGAGGACGGCCGCGTGTTCGCCGCCGTGCCGCCCCTGCATCGCGTCGTGGTGATGAACCCCGGCTCGAAGCCCAACGACGTCATCTACACCTACTCCGAGGCGGAGCTCACGGGCGTCCTCGCCACGCTGCGCAAGCAGGGCAAGAAGTACCAGGACCCGATCCAGCGGTACAAGGGCCTCGGCGAGATGGACGCCGACCAGCTCGCGACCACCACCATGGATCGGCAGCACCGCACGTTGCGCCGGGTCGGGGTCGCCGACGCCGAGAACGCCGGACGGGTGTTCGAGCTGCTCATGGGCAACGAGGTCGCGCCGCGCAAGGAGTTCATCGTCGACAGCGCGGCGGCGCTGACGCGGGACCGCATCGACGCCTAGCGACCGCGCGCCCGATGATCGCGAGCGCGGGTCGCGCGGAGCGGGCTCAGGCGCGGCTCGGGGCGATGTTGTGGTTCAGGTGGAACACGTTGCCGGGATCGTACTCGTCCTTCAGCGCGCGCAGCCGAGCCAGGTGCGCCTCGGGATACGCGCGTCGGACGCCCGCCGCACCGTCGTCGCCGAGCGCGTTCACGTAGGCGCCGTCCGCATACGGCTCGAGCGCACCGGCGTACCGCCGTGCGGCCGCCATCCGCCGTTCGTCCTCCGCGGGATCGCTCCACCGGGAGGCGGCCACGAACTCGAACGCCGTGGCACGGCGCGCGAACGCCGTCGCATCCGCGGGCACGTCCGCGATGGCGCCGCCGTAGGCCTGCAGGCTCACGGCGGGAAGGTCCGCCCCCTTCCTCGCGAGGATGGCGTCGATGACCTCGTCGCCGAGCGCCGTGAAGTAGTGTCCCTTCCAGTAGCGGCGCCACGCGTGGCCCTCGACGTCGTCCTCGCGGGTCTGGAGCTGCAGGTAGGTCAGCGGCTCGACGACCCGCCTCGGTTGCGGACCCGCCGACCCGAGCGCGGCGCCCAGCCGGTCGGCGAGCGCCGCACCCTCGGTGCGCGCCCCCACCCAGACGAACCCGAGCGACACGGTGTCCGCGTCGATCGTGGCGTTCCAGGTCGCGCGGCGATCGACCCCCTGGCCGAGGTCGCGCCAGGCTCGCATCGCCCCGGCGGCGCGTTCGACGGGCAGCAGGAACGCGACCGAGAGCGCTTCGCCGGGCTCGGGATGCAGTGCGAACCCGAACTCCGTGACGATGCCGAAGTTCCCGCCGCCGCCCCGCAGGCCCCAGAACAGCTCGGGATGGGTCTCGGCGTCCACGCGCAGGATCTCTCCTCGGGCGGTCACGAGCTGGAACGACACGACGTTGTCGCACGCCAGGCCGTGTTGCCGCGCGAGCCAGCCCATGCCCCCGCCGAGCGTGAGGCCGCCGACGCCGGTGTGCGACACGTTGCCGGCCGTCGTGGCGAGGCCGTGCTGCTGCGAGGCGCGATCGAGTGCGCCGAGCAGCGCTCCACCCTGCACGCGGGCCCGCCGGGCGTGCCGGTCGACGACGATGGCGCCCATCGGCCGGAGGTCGATCATGAGCCCGTGATCCGGGACCGCGTGCCCGGTGATCGCATGGCCGCCGCACCGGACGCCGACCTCCAGCGCGTGCTCGGCGGCGAACCGCACCGCCGCGGCCACGTCGTCCGGGTTCGCGCAGGCCACGATGAACCGGGGTCGGCGGTCGACCATGGCGTTCCACACCGCCCTGGCGTCGTCGTAGCCGGCGTCGCCGGGTTCGAGCACGGTGCCCTCGACGGCGGTGCGCAGCTCTCGTGCGGTCATCGAGCACCCCTCGCAGGCCGGGCGCGACCGCGCCCGGGGTGCATCCCGGTTCGCGCCGCTCGGTCAACGGTGAACCTGCCATGCCGCGACGGGTCCGTCAAGGCGCGGGCGTCGCCCCCGCCCGCCGCGCTCAGCGGATGGCGCGGCCCACGACCTGCACGACCGCCTCGAGCGGCTGACCCGATCCGTCCCGCTTCGCGCCGCCCTCCGGCAGCGGGCGGACCGCGCCGTCCGTCGCGAGCGCGTGGGCGGGACCCGGACCGACCCAGGCGACGGCGAGCGCATCCTGCCCCTTGAGGAAGCGATGCGCGCGCACCCCGCCGGTGGCCCGTCCCTTGCCGGGGTACTCGGCGAAGTCGGAGACCTTCGCCGCGCCGGGGTCGGCGCCCAGCAGGGTGTCGCTCGCCGCCGCGACCGTCACGACGACCGCGCCCTCGACGTCGGGCCGCGGCAGCGCCTCGAAGTCGATCGCGCGTGCGCCCGGGGCGAGCTTGATGCCCGCCATGCCGCCCGCCGGACACCCCTGGGGTCGCACGGCCGAGGCGGGGAAGTGGAGCAGCTGGGCGTCGCTCGTGACGAAGACCAGTTCGTCGTCGTCGCCGCCTTGAGCCGCACCGACCACCTGATCGCCGGGCTTCAGCGCGATCACCTCGAAGTCGGGGCGGGCGGGGTGGCCCCCCGGAGCGACGCGCTTCACGACGCCCTGCTCGGTGCCGAGCACGATCGGCTTCGCCGACTCGAGCGAGACGACCGCGAGCACGCGCTCGTCGCGGTCGGTGAGCGCGAGGTACTCGGTCGCCTTGACGCCGGCCGCGAGGTGGACCGAGTTCGCGGGCAGCACGGGGAGTTCGAGCGGTGAGAACCGGATCAGGCGGCCCTTCGAGGTGACCGCGCCGATCTCGCTCCGGCTCGTCGTGTCGAGCTCCGAGCGGACGGCGTCGTGCTTCGCACGCCGGGCCGGGGGTGTCACCTGGACCGCGGCGGCGCCCTCGGCCGCGTCGACGCGCGCGATGCGGCCGGTCGCGCTCAGGATCACGCGGCACGGCACGTCGGCGTGCTGCAGGTCGGCCGGGTCGACCGCCTTCCGGGTCTTCGGCTGCACCCTCGCCTCGGTGAGCATCGTCCGGCGGGGCGTGCCGTACAGCTCGGCGGCCCGGGTCAGCTCGTCGCCGACCTGCGCGCGGATCCGGGCGTCGCTGCCGAGCAGCTCCTCGAGGTCGGCGATCTCGGCGAGGAGCTGGTCGCGCTCGGCTTCGAGCTCGATGCGCGAGAACCTCGTCAGCCGGCGGAGGCGCAGCTCGAGGATGTACTCGGCCTGGAGGCGACTGAGGTCGAAGACGTCGATGAGGCGCGAGCGCGCGGCATCCGCGTCGTCGCTCGTTCGGATCACCTGGATGACCTCGTCGATGTCGAGGATCGCGATGAGCAGGCCCTCGACGAGGTGCAGGCGCTCGCGGCGCCGTGCGAGGCGGAACTCGGAGCGCCGCGTGACGACCCGGATGCGGTGGGCGAGGTACACCTCGAGGAGCTCGCGTAGGCCGAGCGTCTGCGGCTGGCCGTCGACGAGCGCGACGTTGTTGATGTTGAAGCCGTCCTCGAGCGGCGTGAGCCGGTAGAGCTGCTCGAGCACGGCCTGCGGGTTGAAGCCCGTCTTGACCCCGATGACGAGGCGCAGGCCGCGATTGCGGTCGGTCAGGTCGGTGACATCCGCGATGCCGGTGATCTTCTTGGCGTTGACGCCGTCCTTGATCTTCTCGATGACCTTCTCGGGGCCGACGAGGTAGGGCAGCTCGGTGACCACGAGTCCGGTCTTGCGTGCGGTGAGCTGCTCGATGCTGACCCTGGCGCGGGTCTTGAACGAGCCGCGGCCGGTCGAGTACGCATCGCGGATGCCCGCGAGTCCGACGATCGTGCCGCCGGACGGGAAGTCGGGGCCGGGCACGAATTCCATGAGCTCGTCGAGCGTCGACCGGGGATGCTCGAGCAGGTGCCGCGCGGCGGCCACCACCTCGACGAGGTTGTGCGGCGCCATGTTCGTCGCCATGCCGACCGCGATGCCGCTCGCCCCGTTGACCAGCAGGTTCGGGATGGCGGCCGGCAGCACCTCGGGCTGCTGATGCGAGTTGTCGTAGTTCGGCACGAAGTCGACGACGTCCTCGTCGAGGTCCTCCGTCATCGACATGGCCGGCGGTGCCATGCGCGCCTCGGTGTAGCGCGCGGCCGCCGGCCCGTCGTCGAGCGAGCCGAAGTTGCCGTGCCCGTCGACGAGGGGCACGCGCAGCGTGAAGGGCTGGGCGAGCCGCACGAGCGCGTCGTAGATCGCCGAGTCCCCGTGGGGGTGCAGCTTGCCCATGACCTCGCCGACGACGCGCGCGGACTTCACGTGCCCGCGGTCGGGCCGGAGGCCCATGTCGCTCATCATGTAGAGGATGCGCCGCTGGACGGGCTTCAGCCCGTCGCGCGCATCGGGGAGCGCACGCGAGTAGATGACCGAGTAGGCGTACTCGAGGAACGACCCCTGCATCTCCTCGGCGACGTCGACGTCGTCGATCCGCTCGGCGATCTGGGCGGCGGGGGACTCGTTCTTGCCTGGGCTCATTCGTCGTCTCTGGGCGGGCGCGATGGGCGCGCGGGGGAACGGGGACCGCGCCCGGCCTGTGCCAGACTGGGCGCGATGCCTGCAATGCTACCGGTCCCCGCCGACGGAGCCCCGCGGCTCACCGCGGTCCTGGGTGCCGCGCTCGCGAGCGTCTCCGGGACGCCGAAGGAGCTGGGACTGCCGCCGGCGTCGTCCGCGGTGGTCGTCCTCGTCGACGGGCTCGGCGCCGCGAACCTCGCCGCACGTGCGGGTCACGCCCGCACCCTCGTCGGCCGGATGGGCCGGCGCGACGTCATCCGGACCGTCTTCCCCTCGACGACGGCGGCGGCGATCGCGAGCTTCGCGACCGGGGTCCTGCCGGGCGTGCACGGCCTGATGGGCTACCGCGTGCCCGACCGCCGCAACGACCGGGTCGTGAACCAGCTGAGCGGATGGGACGAGCTCATGGTCCCCGAGGAGTGGCAGCCGCATCCCACCGTCTTCGACCGGTCGACCGAGCTCGGCATCCGGGCCGTCGCCATCGGCGGCACCCGGTACGCGACCTCCGGCTTCACGCGCGCCGTGCTGCGCGGTGCCGAGTACCGTGCCGGCGCGACCGTCGCGGACCGGTTCGCGGAGGCCCTGCGCGTCGTGCAGGAGGGCCCCGCGCTCGTCTACGTGTACGTCTCCGAGCTCGACCAGATCGCACACGCGCACGGGTGGGAGTCGGATCGCTGGATCGCCGCGCTGGAGTCGCTCGACGCCGAAGTCGCGGCCTTCGAACGACGGATGCCGCGCGGCGTCGGGCTGCTGGTGACGGCCGACCACGGCATGGTCGACGTGCCCGCGCATCGCCACGTCTTCGTGGACTCGCGGCCGGAGCTGCTCGACGGCGTCCGCCACGTCGCGGGGGAGCCGCGATGCCTGGGGCTGGTCCTCGAGCCGGGGCTCAACGACGACGCCCGTGCCGCGCTGCTCGACGGATGGCGGGAGGCCGAGGGTTCCCGCGCCTGGGTGATGTCCGGAGAGGAGGCCGTGGCGGCCGGGCTGTACGGCGACGTCGACGCCCGCAACCGCGATCGCATCGCCGACGTCCTGATCGCCGCACGGAGCGGCGTCGCGTACTACGACCGGCGCGACGCGGACCGGCGCGGCGAGTCGATGATCGGCCAGCACGGCTCGATGACCGACGACGAGACGCGCATCCCGCTCATCCGGATGGGAGCCTTCTCGCGCCCGTGACCGCGGCGGAGCCCGCCGGATCAGGCGGGGTACTGCCCGCGCTTCACCTGCGGCTTCGGCAGGCGGAGCGGACGCAGCTGCAGCGCGCGCATCGCGGCGTACCAGCGCACGCGCTCGACCTTGTCGGCGCCGAACTTCGCCGCGAGCTTGCGCTGCAGGACGACGCCCAGGATGATCACGTCGACCACCGAGATGAGGAAGAACGCCCACAGCGCGAAGATGCCGATCGTCTGCACCTCGTAGCTCGGGACGAACGTCAGGATGATGACACCGAACATGACGGGGATGAGGATCTCCCCGATGCTGAAGCGCGCGTCGACGTAGTCGCGGACGTACTTCTTCTGCGGGCCGCGGTCACGCGCCGGGAGGTACTTCTCGTCGCCGGCCGCGAGGCCGAGGCGGGCGCGCTCGCGCGCGTCGGCGGCCTTGGCGCGGGCCTGGCGGGCCGCCTCCTTGCGGTCGTTCGGCACCAGGGGGCGCCTGCGGGCCGCCTCGCGCTCCGCGCGCGTCGGGGTGGGGGCGCCCTTGCCGACCTTGGGCGCGGCGTCGCCGTCGCCGGTCTGGGGAGCGGGGAGGTCGGTACTGGGGTGCTTTGCCACGGGAGTCCTCGTCGATTCGGTTCGCCTTAAGATTACCCGCATGACCGACCCGCGACCCGACGTCCTTCCCGCCCGCGACCCCGCCGAGGACTCCGACCGGACCGCCGTGGTCGACCGGCTCCGCGAGGCGGTCGAAGCGGGATTCCCCACCACGATCGCCGAGCTCACGCGGCTCGTCCGCATCCCGTCGGTCTCGTGGGCGGCGTTCGACCCCGAGCACGTGGCCGCGAGCGCCGACGCCGTCGCCGAGCTCGTGCGCGGACTCGGCGTCTTCGACGTCGTCGACATCCGGCGCGCGGCGGTCGGGCCCGAGGAGGGCGCCGCCCTCGGCCAGCCCGCCGTGGTGGCCCGCCGTGCCGCCCGCGACGGACGCCCGACCGTGCTCCTCTACGCGCACCACGACGTCCAGCCGCCGGGTCGCGACGAGGACTGGGACTCCGCGCCGTTCGAGCCCACCCTGCGCGGCGACCGCCTGTACGGCCGCGGCGCGGCCGACGACAAGGCGGGCGTGATGGCGCACGTGGCCGCCGTCCGCGCGCTGGTCGAGGTCGTCGGCGACGACCTCGACCTCGGCATCGCGCTCTTCATCGAGGGCGAGGAGGAGTTCGGCTCCCGCTCGTTCGCCGCCTTCCTCCGCGAGAACCGCGACCTGCTCGAGGCGGACGCCATCGTGGTCGCGGACTCGAACAACTGGGACGTCGACACGCCGGCCCTCACGGTCGCCCTCCGCGGCAACGTCACGTTCCGGCTCACCGTCTCGACCCTCGACCACGCCTCGCACTCCGGCATGTTCGGCGGTGCGGTGCCCGACGCGATGCTCGCCACCGTGCGCCTGCTCGACTCCCTGTGGGACGCCGACGGCGCCGTCGCCGTCGCGGGGCTCCGATCGGCCGGGCTGACGACGCCGGCCTACGACGAGGCGCAGCTCCGCGCCGAGACCGGACTGCTCGACGGGGTCGCGCCGATCGGACGCGGCAGCATCCTCTCGCGCATCTGGGCGCAGCCCTCCATCACCGTCACGGGCATCGACGCCCCGTCGGTCGCGAACGCGTCGAACACGCTGCTGCCGACCGTGTCGGTCCGCGTGAGCGCCCGGATCGCGCCCGGCCAGGACGCCGAGGAGGCGCTCGAGGCGCTGCGCGCGCACCTGCACGCGAACGCGCCGTTCGGTGCGCACCTCGCGATCGACGACGTCGACACCGGGCAGCCCTTCCTGGTCGACACGACCGGCTGGGCCGTGGCCGAGGCCAAGGCGGCCATGGCGGAGGCGTGGGGGCGGGACCCGGTCGACATCGGCGTGGGCGGCTCGATCCCGTTCATCTCCGAGCTCGTCGAGGAGTTCCCGTCGGCCCAGATCCTGGTCACGGGGGTCGAGGACCCGGACTCGCGTGCGCACAGCCCGAACGAGTCGCTCCACCTCGGCGTGTTCCGGCGCGCGGTGCTCGCCGAGGCCGCCCTCCTGGCGCGCCTGCAGGCCCGGGCGGCGGGCTGAGCCCGTCGCCCCGGTGCCCCGCACCCGACGGATGCCGCGGCCGCGCGGGCTCCTCGGGGGAGACGCCCTGCCGGCGCGGGTACAATCGTGGTACCGAAGACCATCCCGAGGAGTGACATGAGCGACACGATCACCGACGCCGCCCAGGGCGTGAAGCTGAGCGAGCCCGCCGCCGCGAAGGTGCGCAGCCTCCTCGAGCAGGAGGGTCGGGACGACCTCCGACTTCGCGTGGCGGTGCAGCCCGGCGGATGCTCCGGACTCATCTACCAGCTCTACTTCGACGAGCGGATGCTCGACGGCGACGCCGTGGTCGACTTCTCCGGCGTCGAGGTCGTGGTCGACAAGATGAGCGTGCCGTACCTCGACGGATCGACGATCGACTTCGAGGACACCATCCAGAAGCAGGGCTTCACGATCGACAACCCCAATGCGCAGGGCAGCTGCGCGTGCGGCGACTCGTTCCACTGACGGCGACCCGTTCCCGCGAAGGGAGATCCGCTCCGGCGGGTCTCCCTTCCGCATTTTCCGCCGGCGGTCCGTCGTTTCGTCGCACATCTCGCTGAATGCGAGCCGAGCGTGCACGACCCGGGTGCCGGTTCGGAGTAGGCTAGGTCCGATCAATGCGCTTCGATGAGAAGCGCCTTCGAGTCTCCCGAAAGGTCACCGGTGCGCCACAATCGCCGTCTCCGATGGGCTGCTGTTCCGATCGCAGCGACGCTCAGCCTCGTCCTCGCCGGATGCACGCAGGCACAGCTGAACGGATTCCTCCCCGGGTTCGTCGAGGGCGAGCCGCCCACGACCAACCACGCCGAGCGCATCTCGGGCCTCTGGGTCACCTCGTGGATCGTGCTGCTCGTGGTCGGCGTCATCACGTGGGGCCTGACGATCTGGGCCGTGATCGCGTACCGGCGTCGCAAGGGCCAGACCGGACTCCCGGTCCAGCTGCGCTACAACATGCCGATCGAGGTGTTCTACACGGTCGTCCCGCTGATCCTGGTCCTCGGGTTCTTCGCCTTCACGGCGCGCGACCAGGCGGCGATCGAGGAGCGCTTCGCCGAGGACGAGGTCGACGTCAAGATCGAGGCGATCGCGAAGCAGTGGGCGTGGGACTTCAACTACGTCAACGAGGACGTCTACTCCGCCGGCATCCAGGCCCAGCTCGACGACGAGGGGCCGGCCGGATCCGTCAAGCAGGAGGAGCTGCCGACGCTCGTGCTGCCGGTCGGCGCGAACGTCGAGATCGCCCTCGAGGCTCGCGACGTGATCCACTCGTTCTGGGTGGTCGACTTCCTCTACAAGAAGGACATGTTCCCCGGCAAGACCAACTACATGTCCTTCGTTCCCGAGCGCGAGGGCACCTACGCCGGCAAGTGCGCCGAGCTGTGCGGCGAGTACCACTCGCTCATGCTCTTCAACGTCGAGGTCGTCTCCGAGTCCGAGTACGAGGACTACATCGACTCGCTCCGCGACGCCGGCCAGGAGGGCCAGCTGTCGACCGAGTACGACCGCAACCAGAACAAGCCCGGCACGGGCGCGCCCGAACTGAAAGAGGAAGAGTAAGCCGCGATGAGCACCACAACCGCACCGGCTCGCCCCAGCGCGACGTCGCAGCCGTTCGGCGCCTCGAAGGTCGAGCGCAAGGGCAACATCCTGGTCAAGTGGATCACCTCCACCGACCACAAGGTCATCGGGTACCTCTACCTGATCACCTCGTTCATCTACTTCCTCATCGGCGGCGTGATGGCGCTCATCATCCGCGCCCAGCTGTTCGAGCCCGGCCTCGAGATCGTCCAGACCCGTGAGCAGTACAACCAGCTGTTCACGATGCACGGCACGATCATGCTGCTGATGTTCGCGACGCCGCTGTTCGCGGGCTTCGCCAATGTCCTGATGCCGCTCCAGATCGGCGCGCCCGACGTGGCCTTCCCACGGCTGAACGCGTTCGCGTACTGGCTCTTCAACTTCGGCTCGCTCATCGCGGTGGCCGGCTTCTTCACGCCGCAGGGCGCGGCATCCTTCGGCTGGTTCGCCTACCAGCCATTGGCCTCGACGACCTTCTCACCGGGGATCGGCGGCAACCTCTGGATGCTCGGCCTCGGCATGTCCGGCTTCGGCACGATCCTCGGCGCCGTGAACTTCATCACGACGATCATCACGATGCGCGCGCCGGGCATGACCATGTTCCGGATGCCGATCTTCACGTGGAACACGCTCGTCACGTCGATCCTGATCCTGATGGCCTTCCCGGTCCTCGCCGCGGCGATCCTGGCGGCGTCGGCCGACCGCATCTTCGGCGCCCACATCTACGATCCCGAGAACGGCGGTGTCATCCTCTGGCAGCACCTGTTCTGGTTCTTCGGGCACCCAGAGGTCTACATCATCGCGCTGCCGTTCTTCGGCATCGTGTCCGAGATCTTCCCGGTCTTCAGCCGCAAGCCCATCTTCGGATACAAGACGCTGATCTACGCGACCATCGCCATCGCGGCGCTCTCGGTGTCGGTGTGGGCGCACCACATGTACGTCACCGGCTCGGTGCTGCTGCCGTTCTTCGCCCTCATGACGATGCTCATCGCCGTCCCGACGGGCGTGAAGATCTTCAACTGGATCGGAACGATGTGGCGTGGCTCGATCACGTTCGAGACGCCGCTCATCTGGGCGCTGGGCTTCCTGATCACCTTCGTGTTCGGCGGGCTCACGGGCGTCATCCTCGCGTCGCCGCCGCTCGACTTCCACGTCTCCGACACCTACTTCGTGGTCGCGCACTTCCACTACGTCGTCTTCGGCACCGTCGTGTTCGCGATGTTCGCGGGCTTCTACTTCTGGTGGCCGAAGTGGACCGGCAAGATGCTCAACGAGACCCTCGGCAAGTGGCACTTCTGGCTGCTCTTCATCGGCTTCCACACGACCTTCCTCATCCAGCACTGGCTGGGCGTCGTGGCGATGCCGCGCCGGTACTACTCGTACCTGCCCGAGGACAACATCACCTGGATGAACCAGCTGTCGACGTTCGGCGCCTTCATCCTCGCGGTGTCGATGATCCCGTTCTTCCTCAACGTGTACCTGACCGCACGACGCGCGCCGAAGGTGACCGTGAACGACCCGTGGGGCTACGGCGGATCGCTCGAGTGGGCGACCAGCTGCCCGCCGCCGCGCCACAACTTCACGTCGATTCCTCGGATCCGCTCCGAGCGCCCCGCGTTCGACCTCAACCACCCCGAGGCGGGCATCCCCGTGGGCATCGGTCCGGCGAAGGACGCGCCCGAGGCTCCCGTCTACGATGCCGACACCAAGGAAGTCAAGTAGATGCGCACCAACGTCATCCTCTTCTGGGTCCTGACCGGATTCTTCGTCCTGGCCGCCGCCGTCTACGCCTTCTGGTCGTCGATCGACGGTGCCTCGCGGATCGCGAACTCGTTCAGCCCGGGGCCCGAGTGGGCCGGGACCGTCGCGCTCGCACTGACGGCGATCCTGAGCGCGTTCATCGCGTTCTACCTCGGCCGGGTTCGCAAGGAGCAGGGCGGTGAGCTCCCCGAGGACCGCCTCGACGCGAACATTGACGACGGCGACGCCGAGCTCGGTTTCTTCAGCCCGTGGAGCTGGTGGCCGATCCTCCTTGCGGCCGGGGCAGGCCTCGCGTTCCTCGGACTCGCCGTCGGGTTCTGGATCACGTTCATCGCGGTGCCGCTGGCCCTGATCGCCCTCGTCGGGTGGGTCTACGAGTACTATCGCGGCAACTTCGCGCGCTGAGTCAGCGCGGACGACGCCCCGGCCGGGATCGGCCGGGGCGTCGTGCGTTGCCGGGCGCGCTCAGCGCATCCGGAGCGCCCCGACCGTCGACCAGGCGAGTCCGCGCTGGTCGCGGACGATGGCGAACCCCTGTCCGCGCACCGCGTCGAGCATCGCCTCCGGCCGGTGGATGTAGGCCCGAAAGCCTCGGAGGGACTCGCGGCGCAACCGGTTCTCGAGTGCCACTCGCGCCCGGGTGAACCAGTTCCGCCTCGGATGGCTGTACGCGAGCGTGCGCTTCGCCCGACCCGCCGCGGCCGCGAGCAGTCGTTCCGCGTCGGGGTAGCAGCAGACCACGCGGTTGAGCACGACGATGTCCGCGGAGTCCACCGCCACGGGATCCGTGGCCACGTCGACGCCGACCAGCCGCGTGACGCGATCCTGGACGCCTGCGGCGGTGAGCAGGCGCGTCGCGTCGGCTTCGTACTCGTGCGAGAGCTCGAGGTTCACGGTCCGGGCCGCGCCACGCGCGAGCAGCTCCAACTGCAGCTCGCCCACCCCGCCGCCGATCTCCAGGACGGTCGCCCCCTCGATGCCGCTGTCGACGAGGAACTCCAGCAGGCGGCGTTCGACGCCGGACGGACCGCGTGCGCCGTAGCGGCGCGCGACGCGCGCGGCGAAGCGTCGATCGAAGACGGCGTCGTAGGCGTCGGGGTTCGGTGGACCGCAGCACGGCTCCATGCCGACAGTATGGGCTCGAATCAGTTCCGCCGGAAGAGGAGCACGTCGACCGAGACGGTGACGTCGAGCCCGACGTCGCCCTTCGCGTGGTCGAGGTCGGCCCGGTGGTGCGCCGAGGGCCCCATGTCCATGGTCGCCCGCACCTGGTCGGCGTCGAGCGACACCGGATACTCGACCGGGGTCCGCGACACGGCCGCGAAGCCGGCACCAGCGAACTGGGCGGTCACCTGTTCGGCTTTCCCGGTGGGGATGTCGAGCAGGCCGCCGAGCGAGCGCAGCTCCGCCAGGTGACGGTCCGTCGGAACGACGATCACCAGGAGGCCGTCACGGCGCAGGATGCGCGCGAACTCCGCCGCGTTCCTCGGGGCGAACACGTTGATCGCCAGGTCGGCGGCGTCGTCGCGGATCGGGAGCGGGCGCCAGAGGTCGACGACCACGCCGGTCGCGCCGGGCAGCGTGCGAACGGCCATCCGGACGGCAGCGGGGGAGCGGTCCACGAGGAGGAGGGCCGCAGGCGCGAAACGCCTCGCGAGGCCCGCAGCGTAGTAGCCCGTGCCGCATCCGAGATCGACGATCCTCAGGGCGCCGGAATCGTCGTCATGATCGGAGGCGGGGGAGCGGCCCGTGGCCGCCGCATCGCCGACGGCCCGGACGATGGGGTCGTACACGCCGGAGCCGAGCAGTCGCGAGCGCGCCTCGAGCATGTCGCGGCTGTCGCCCACGGTGTGCGGTGCACGCGGGGGAAGGAGCGTCAGGGTGCCGTACTTCGACGCGTCGAATCGGTGACCCTCGGCGCACCCCAGGACGCGGACATCGACGGTCGAGAGCGGCTCCATGCAGTTCGGGCACCGGAGCCACGTCGAATCGATCGACATGGTCCGGTGCCCGATGGTACTGCGGTCGAGATCAGTGGTGCGACGAGTGGTGAGCCGCCTCCAGCTCGCCCTTCGTCACCGGCGCGATGCGGTCCTCGAAGAACCACCGCGACATGCCGGCGCGGAGACGCTGGCCGACCGTGATCTTGCCCCGGTCGTTCGGCCGCAGCATGAGCGGCTCGTACGCCTCGTAGCTCACGAGCCGCCAGCGCTCGTACTCGTCGAGCGGCTGGTGGACCTCGATGAACTCGCCGCCCGGCAGCTTGACGATGCGTCCGGACTCGTAGCCGTGGAGCACGATCTCGCGGTCCTTCTTCTGGAGCGCGATGCACACGCGCTTGGTGACGAAGTAGGCGATGATCGGCCCGACGAAGAGCGAGACCTGCAGCGCGTTGATCACGCCCTCCATCGTGAGCATGAAGTGCGTCGCGATGATGTCGGAGGCCGCTGCCGCCCAGAGGACCGCGTAGAAGGTCACGCCCGCAGCGCCGATGGCCGTACGGGTCGGCGCGTTGCGCGGACGCTCGGCGATGTGGTGCTCGCGCTTGTCGCCCGTGACCCACGCCTCGATGAACGGGTAGATGAGCACGGTCACGATGAACAGTCCGAGCACCGTCACCGGGACGAGGATGTTGAACGACCAGGTGCGGTCGAACAGCACGAACTCCCAGCCCGGCGGCACGAGGCGCAGCGCGCCATCGGCGAAGCCGATGTACCAGTCCGGCTGCGTACCGGCGGAGACCGGCGACGGGTCGTACGGGCCGTAGTTCCAGATCGGGTTGATGGTGAACATCGACGCGATCAGCGCCAGCACGCCGAACACGATGAAGAAGAAGCCGCCGGCTTTCGCGGCGTAGATGGGCAGGATGGGCGGGCCCACGGCGTTCTGCTGGGTGCGTCCCGGCGCGGCGTAGTGCGTGTGCTTGTGCACGACCACGTACAGCAGGTGGACCGCGATGAGACCGAGCAGGATCACCGGCAGGATCAGGATGTGCAGCGTGTAGAGGCGGCCCACGATCGCGGTGCCCGGGAACTCGCCGCCGAACAGCAGGAACGAGGTCCAGGTGCCGATGAGCGGGAAGCCCTTGATCATGCCGTCGATGATGCGGAGGCCGTTGCCCGAGAGCAGGTCGTCGGGGAGGGAGTACCCCGTGAAGCCCTCGCCCATGGCGAGGATGAACATCACGAATCCGATGACCCAGTTGAACTCGCGCGGCTTGCGGAACGCACCCGTGAAGAAGATGCGCAGCATGTGGAGGCCGATGGATGCGACGAACAGCAGCGCGGCCCAGTGGTGCATCTGGCGCACGAAGAGCCCGCCGCGCACGTCGAACGAGATGTCGAGCGTGGAGGCCATCGCGACCGACATCTCGACGCCCTTGAGCGGGACGTAGGACCCCTCGTACTCGACCTCGGCCATGGAGGCCTGGAAGAAGAAGGTCAGGAACGTGCCCGTGATCAGGATGACCAGGAAGCTGAAGAGCGCGATCTCACCCAGTAGGAACGACCAGTGGTCGGGGAATGCCTTGCGGCCGAGCGTGTGAACGAACGGCGAGAGGCTGAGGCGCTGGTCGACGTAGTTCGACGCGGCACCCGTGACGGAGCGGCGCTGCGGCGCCTGGGTGGTTGCGGTGCTCAATTGCGCTCCCAGAAACTCGGGCCGACGGGTTCGGTGAAGTCGCTCTGTGCCACGAGGTAGCCCTCGTCGTCGACCGCGATCGGCAGCTGCGGCAGTGGCCGCGCAGCCGGTCCGAAGATGACCTCGCAGTGGTTCGCCACGTCGAACTGCGACTGGTGGCAGGGGCAGAGCAGGTGGTGCGTGTGCTGCTCGTACAGTGCGACGGGGCAGCCCACGTGGGTGCAGATCTTGGAGTACGCGACGATGCCGTCGTACGACCAGGACGCGCGCTCCTCGGTCTCGTTGAGTTCCTCGGGGTTGAGCCGCATGAGGAGGACGGCGGCCTTCGCCTTCTCTTCGAGCCGGCCGTGGTGCATCTCGGACAGGCCCTCGGGGATGACGTGGAACGCGCTGCCGATCGTGACGTCCGACGCCCGGATCGGGACGCCCGACGGGTCGAGGGTGAGTCGCGTGCCGGCCTTCCACATGGTGTGGCTGAGGAGCTCGACGGGGTTCTCGTCCTGCGGGGCGAGACCGCGGAACAGCACGACGGCGGGAAGCGGGAAGACCAGCAGCGCTCCGATGAGGCTGTTGCGGATGACCGAGCGGCGGGTGAAGCCGGACTCTCGGTCCGCATCCTGGAAGACCTGGATCGCGCCTTCGCGGGCGACGGGGTTGCCGCCGATCGGGTGCCGCTCGTCGGCCAGCTCGACGTCGGCCATGAGCGACTTGGCCCAGTGGACGGCGCCGAAGCCGATGCCGAGCAGGGCGAGCGTGGCACCCAGGCCGATGAACATGTTGTTCAGGCGGACGTCGCCGACGTTGTTGCCCTCGATCGGGAAGAGCATGTACGCCGCGATCGCCCAGACGCTGCCGAGGATCGACAGGTAGAAGAGCGTATAGACGGTGCGCTGTGCGCGCTGCTCCTTCTTCGGGTCCTCGTCGGTGACGCGCGGGCGGTGCGGCGGGAAGCCGGGGTTCTCGAACGCGTCCGTCGGGATGAGTGCGGTGCCCGTCTTGACGGCGGGAACGTGCGCGGCGTGCGACGAGTCGGCAGCGGCGATCTCAGTGCCGCTGTGGTCGTCCTGTGCCATGGTTCTCCTTCTTCGCTTCTTCGGTCGGCCCTAGTTGGACTTCGCCGTGATCCACACGGTGATCGCGACGATGGCGCCGAGACCGAAGATCCAGATGAACAGGCCCTCCGCGACCGGACCGAGCGAGCCGAGCTCGAACCCGCCGGGTGAACGGTTGTCCTGCACGTACTGCAGGTACGTGATGATGTCGCGCTTGTCCTCGGGCGTGATGTTCAGGTCGTTGAACACCGGCATGTTCTGCGGGCCCGTGACCATGGCCTCGTAGATGTGGACGCCCGAGACATCCGTGAGCGGGGGAGCGTACTTGCCCTCGGTGAGGGCACCGCCCGCGCCGGCCACGTTGTGGCACATGGCGCAGTTGATGCGGAACAGCTCGGCACCGTTGGCCGCGTCGCCGCCGCCGTTCACGAGGCTGTCGGCGGGGATGTCGGGGCCCGGGCCGAGCGAGCCGACGTAGTAGGCCAGCTGCTTGACCTGCTCGTCGGTGAACTGCGGCGGCTTCACCTGCGCCTGCGGGCCCTGCATCTGCATGGGCATGCGGCCGGTGCCGACCTGGAAGTCGACCGACGCCGCACCGACGCCGATGAGGCTCGGTCCCTCCGAGGTGCCCTGCGCCTCGAGCCCGTGGCACGTGGCGCAGTTCGCCTGGAACAGCTTCTCGCCCTCCTCGATCGTCTCCTGCGACGTGGGGGAGGGCTCGGCCTGCGCCGTGGTCGTGCTGAAGGCGGCGTACGCGCCGCCGGTGAACACGAGGCCGAGGGCGAGCAGCGCGGCGGTGGCGAGCGGATGCCGGCGACCGGTGCGTCGCTTCGAGCGGGTCATTGATCTCTTCCTGTTCGCGGGCATTGCGGGGTCGTTCGTCTCGGCGGTCATCTGAGGACGTAGATGACGAGGAACAGGCCGATCCAGACCACGTCGACGAAGTGCCAGTAGTACGACACGACGATGGCGCTCGTCGCCTCGCGGTGGCCGAAGTTCTTCACGGCGAAGGTGCGGCCGATCACGAACAGGAAGGCGAGCAGGCCGCCGGTGACGTGGAGGCCGTGGAAGCCGGTCGTGAGGTAGAAGGCCGAGCCGTACGCGTTCGAGTCGAGGGCGATGCCCTCGGAGACGAGCTGCGCGTACTCCCAGACCTGGCCGGCGACGAAGATCGCGCCCATGGCATAGGTGAGGAAGAACCACTCGACCATGCCCCACTGGGTGGGCTTCCACCCCGTTCGGTAGGGCTGGCTGCGCTCCGCCGCGAACACGCCGAACTGGCAGGTGAACGACGACGCCACGAGGATGATCGTGTTCGTCAGGGCGAACGGGAAGTTCAGGCGACCCGCTTCGAACTCCCACAGCTCGGGGGAGGTCGAACGGAGGGTGAAGTAGATCGCGAACAGCCCCGCGAAGAACATCACCTCGCTTCCGAGCCACACGATCGTGCCGACCGCAACGGTGTTCGGACGCTTGATCACGGGCGCGCTCGCCTGATACGTCAATGAGGTGCTCGTCACCATCCCATTATGGCTGATTCGGAGGCGAGATTTTCGACGTCACGGCGTGCTCGCAGCATGATCCGCGATGTCGAACCGAGGTCGAGCCTTCCGTCGGGCCGTGAATCCGCCGTGAATCCACGCGGATAGGATCGATCCATGTCCGCGATGCAGAACTGGCCGGCCGTCCTGAACGCCCTTCTCGAGGGCGAGGATCTGAGCGTGTCGGATGCCGCGTGGTGCATGGAGCAGGTCATGACCGGTGCCGCGACCGAGGCGCAGCTGGCCGCATTCCTCGTGGCGCTGCGGTTGAAGGGCGAGACCGTCGACGAGATCGTCGGCTTCCGCGACGCCATCCTGGAGCATGCGGTGCAGCTGCCCGCCGACTCGATGGCCCTCGACATCGTGGGCACGGGCGGCGACCGCTTCGGCACGGTCAACGTCTCCACGATGGCCTCCGTCGTCTGCGCGGCGGCCGGCGTGCCGGTCATCAAGCACGGGAACAAGGCGGCCAGCTCCGCGTCCGGCTCGTCCGACGTGCTGGGCGCGCTCGGCATCGACCTCTCGCTCTCGGCGCAGCGCGTCGCCGAGGTGCTCGATCGGGCCGGGATCACCTTCGCGTTCGCCGCGGCGTTCCACCCCGGCTTCCGCCACGCGGGCGCCGTGCGCTCGCAGCTCGGGATCCCCACCGTCTTCAACTTCCTCGGCCCGCTGTGCAACCCCGCCCGGCCCGAGGCGTCGGCCGTCGGCGTGGCCCAGCTCGACCGGGTGCCGCTCATCGTGGGCGTGTTCCAGACACGCGGGGCGACCGCGCTCGTCTTCCGCGGCGACGACGGGCTCGACGAGCTCACCACGACCGGGCACAGCCACATCTGGGAGATCTCGCGCGGGACCGTCAAGGAGCACGACCTCGACCCGCGCGAGCTCGGGATCCCGCGGACCGGGATCGAGCAGCTGAAGGGCGGCGACGCGCAGCACAATGCCGCGGTCGTGCACGAGGTCTTCGCGGGTTCGCGCGGGCCGATCCGCGACATCGTCGTGCTGAACGCCGCGGCCGGTCTGGTCTCGTACGAGCTGGCCAACGACCCGTCGCAGATGCAGCGGACGATCCTCGAACGCTTCCACGAGAAGATGGCGGTCGCCGAGGGCGCGATCGACAGTGGCGCCGCGGCGCGCAAGCTCGCCGACTGGATCGCGGCCACGCGCGAGTAGGCGATGCCGACGGAGGCTCGCAGGCGCGCCGCGTCGACCGGGCCACGGGTCGCGACAGGACGACGGGGCCCCGCCGAAGCGGGACCCCGTCGTCATGTCGCAGGCGGATCCGGTCAGCGGACGTCCTCGTCGACCCAGTCGAACGTCTTCGTGACCGCCTTCTTCCACAGCCGGAGTTGGCGCTCGCGCTCCTCGGGTTCCATCTTGGGCTCCCAGCGTCGGTCCTCCTGCCAGTTGGCTCGGAGCTCGTCGAGGTCCGACCAGAACCCGACCGCGAGGCCGGCGGCGTACGCGGCGCCGAGGGCGGTGGTCTCGGCGACGACCGGACGGATGACCGGCACGCCGAGGATGTCGGCCTGGAACTGCATGAGCGTGTCGTTCGCGATCATGCCGCCGTCGACCCTGAGGTCGGCGAGGTCGACTCCCGAGTCCGCGTTGACCGCGTCGAGCACCTCGCGCGTCTGGAACGCCGTGGCCTCCAGCGCCGCCCGGGCGATGTGGCCCTTGTTCACGTAGCGCGTGAGGCCGACGAGCGCGCCGCGCGCGTCCGGCCGCCAGTACGGCGCGAACAGGCCCGAGAACGCCGGCACGAAGTAGGCGCCGCCGTTGTCGTCCACCGTCTTCGCGAGCTCCTCGATCTCCGGTGCGCTCGAGATGAGACCGAGGTTGTCGCGCAGCCACTGCACGAGCGACCCGGTCACGGCGATCGCTCCCTCGAGCGCGTAGTGCGCCGGCTGGTCGCCCAGCTTGTACCCGAGCGTGGTGAGCAGGCCGTTCTGCGAGTGCACGATCTCGGTGTCGGTGTTGAAGATGAGGAAGTTGCCCGTGCCGTAGGTGTTCTTCGACTCGCCCTTGTCGAACGCGGCCTGGCCGAACGTCGCCGCCTGCTGGTCGCCGAGGATGCCCGCGACCGGGACCTCGCGGAGCAGGCTCGAGGGCTCGACCGTCCCGTACACCTCCGACGAGGAGCGGATCTCCGGCATCATCGACCGCGGCACGCCGAAGGTCTGGAGGATGTCGTCCCGCCACGAGAGCGTCTCGAGGTCCATGAACATGGTGCGGCTCGCGTTCGTGACATCCGTCGCGTGCACACCGCCCTCGGTGCCGCCGGTGAGGTTCCACAGGACCCAGCAGTCGGTGGTGCCGAACAGGAGGTCGCCGGCCTCGGCCTTCTCGCGCGCGCCCTCGACGTTCTCGAGGATCCAGACGATCTTCGTGCCCGAGAAGTACGTCGCGAGCGGCAGCCCGACGTCCTGCTTGAACCGCTCGACGCCGCCGTCGGCCGCGAGCCGGTCGACGATGGGCTGCGTGCGGGTGTCCTGCCAGACGATCGCGTTGTAGACCGGCTCGCCCGTGTTCTTGTCCCACACCACCGCGGTCTCGCGCTGGTTGGTGATGCCCACGGCGGCGATGTCGTGGCGGGTGAGGTCGGCCTTGCCGAGCGCCTGCCCGATGACCTCGCGCGTGTTGCGCCAGATCTCCATCGGGTCGTGCTCGACCCAGCCGGCCTTGGGGAAGATCTGCTCGTGCTCGAGCTGCCCCGTCGCGACGATCGAGCCCTTCTTGTCGAAGATGATCGCCCGCGAGCTGGTGGTGCCCTGGTCGATCGCCAGGATGTAGTCGGCCATGTCGGATTCGTACCTCTCTGTACCGTTGTGGTGCGTTGTTTCGATCGCGCGGGTCGAACGCCGCGCGCGGGTCCGCGGGACGTGCGGAGGGGCCGGTCGGCGACCGGCCCCTCCGCAGCGTCAGCCGAGGACGGGAAGGGCGAAGATGGCCGCCCAGCCGGCGAGGACGCCGCCGATGATCGGGCCGACCACCGGGATCCAGGAGTAGCCCCAGTCGGAGCCGCCCTTGCCCCGGATGGGAAGGACCGCGTGCGCGATGCGCGGCCCGAGGTCGCGGGCCGGGTTGATCGCGTACCCGGTCGGGCCACCGAGCGAGGCGCCGATGCCGACCACGAGGAGGGCCACGGGAAGAGCGCCGAGGGCTGCCAGGCCCGACGCGTCGCCGTTGCGTCCGAAGCCGATCACGACGAACACCAGCACGAACGTGCCGATGATCTCGGTGACCAGGTTCCAGGCGGTGGAGCGGATCGCCGGTCCGGTGGAGAAGACGCCGAGCTTGGCAGCGGGCTCGGGCTCCTCGTCGAAGTGCTGCTTGTAGGCGAGCCAGCAGATCACCGCGCCGAGGAACGCGCCGATCATCTGCGCGGCGATGTAGGTGAGCACGCTGAGCGGACCGACCTCGACGGTCGTGCCCAAGGCGGCGTTGCCGAACTCGGTCGCTCCGTTGGCGACGAGCCCGAGCGTGACGGCCGGGTTGATGTGGGCGCCGGAGGCGTAGGCGACGATGACACCCGCGAAGACGGCGATGCCCCAGCCGAAGTTCACCAAGAGGAACCCGCCCCCGAAGCCCTTGGTCTTCGTCAGGGCGACGTTCGCCACGACACCGCAACCGAGGAGCAGCAGCATCGCCGTGCCCACCAGTTCGGCGAGGAACAACACACCGAGATTGTCCACGTTGACCTTCCATCCTTTCGCCGTGCCCCGACGGGCCGCGCCCGGGGGCGGAACTGCGCCCACCCTACTCGCGGGCCGGACAAGCGGGGAAGGGCTTCCGCCTTTTCCGTCGAAGCCCTTTCACGCGTGCCGTCGGCGGGGGTAGCTTGACGGGGGAGTGCTGCGTCGACGCGGACGGGCGAGGGGCTCGGTGCGTGCGCAGCCGAGGGGAAAGGGACGCTTCGTGAAGAAGATCATCAACGACCCGAAGCGCGTCGTCGACGAGTCCGTCGCCGGATTCGCGCTCGCGCACGCCGACCTCGTCACGGTCGCGACCGACCCGATCCACGTGATGCGCGCCGACGCGCCCGTGCAGGGCAAGGTCGGCATCGTCTCGGGCGGAGGCAGCGGCCACGAGCCGCTGCACGCCGGCTACGTCGGCCATGGCATGCTCGACGCCGCGGTGCCCGGCGCGGTGTTCACCTCGCCGACGCCCGACCCGATCCTCAACGCCACGAAGGCCGTCGACGGCGGCAAGGGCGTGCTCCACATCGTCAAGAACTACACGGGCGACGTCCTGAACTTCGAGACGGCGGCCGACCTCGCGGCGGCCGACGGGATCGAGGTGCGCGCGGTCGTCACCAACGACGACGTGGCGGTGAAGGACTCCCTCTACACCGCCGGTCGCCGCGGAGTGGCCGGGACGGTGCTCGTCGAGAAGATCGCGGGAGCGGCCGCGGAGCGCGGCGACTCGCTCGACCAGGTGGCCGAGATCGCCGAGCGCGTGAACGCGAACGCGCGGTCGATGGGCATGGCGCTGACGCCCTGCACGGTTCCCCACGCGGGCGAGCCGAGCTTCACCCTGGCCGAGGATGAGGTCGAGATCGGCATCGGCATCCACGGCGAGCCCGGGCGTGAGCGCATCAAGATCGAGCCCGCCGACTCGCTCGTCGACCGACTGATCACGCCCGTGATCGAGGACCTCCCCTTCTCGTCGGGCGATCGCGTCCTGCTGTTCGTCAACGGCATGGGCGGCACCCCGCAGGTCGAGCTCTACCTCGCGTACCGCCGGGCCGCCGAGGTGCTCGAGGAGCGCGGCATCCGCATCGAGCGCTCGCTCGTCGGCAACTACATCACCGCCCTCGAGATGCAGGGGTTCTCGATCACGCTGCTGAAGCTCGACGACGAGATGATCGGGCTGTGGGACGCTCCCGTGCACACCGCGGCGCTGCGGTGGGGCCGGTAGGGGGCGCGGGGTGGGACTCGACATCACCTGGGCGGTCGACTGGGTCCGACGCAGCGCCGAGTCCATGGCGGAGCACCGCGTCGAGCTCATCACCCTCGACCGGGAGATCGGCGACGGCGACCACGGCGAGAACATGGACCGCGGGTTCCAGGCCGTGCTGCCCAAGCTCGACGACCTCCCGGCGGGTTCGACGCCGTCGGACGTGCTGAAGCTGCTCGCGACGACGCTGATCTCGACCGTGGGCGGCGCCGCCGGACCGCTCTACGGTACGGCCTACCTCAAGGCGTCCGGCGCGGTCGGCGGCGAGGTGTCCCTCGATTCCGCCGCGGTCGTGCGGCTCCTCGAGTCGGGGCGGGACGGCATCGTGCTGCGCGGCAAGGCCGAGCTCGGTGACAAGACGATGGTCGACGCGTGGTCGCCGGCCGTGGAGGCGGCGCGTGCGGCGGCCGATTCCGGTGCGAGCGCGGCCGAGACCCTGCAGGCTGCAGCGGATGCCGCGGCGGCCGGCGCGGTGGCGACCGAACCCCTCGTGGCTCGCAAGGGCCGCGCGAGCTACCTCGGCGAACGCTCGGCCGGGCATCGGGATCCGGGCGCGCAGTCGACCGCCTACCTGCTCGCGGCCGCGGCCGCGGCCGCATCCAACGGGACCAGTGCCTGAGCCGGCGACGACCGAGCGGGTCGGCGTCGTGTTCGTCTCCCATTCGGAGCGACTCGCCGCCGGACTCGTCGAGCTCGCCCGGCAGATGGCGCCCACGGTGCGCCTGGAGGCGGCCGGAGGCACCGACGACGGACGAATCGGCACGAGCTTCGAGAAGGTGACCTCGGCGATCGGGGCCGCGGACGGCGGCGCCGGGGTGGTCGTCCTCTGCGATCTCGGCTCGGCCATCATGACGGCCGACACGGCGCTCGAGTTCCTCGACGACGACCAGCGCGGCCGGGTGCGGATCGCCGATGCCCCGCTCGTCGAGGGCGGCGTCGCGGCCTCCGTCGCCGCCGAGTCGGGGGAGGGCCTCGATGCGGTGGTCCGGGCCGCCGAGGCCGCCGGCGGTGCGGGCCGGACGCCGGACGGAGCGTCCGTCGGGCCGGCCGGTGGTCCGGAGCCCCAGCCGGCGCGGATCGTCCGTCGGGTCACGCTGACCAATGCGGACGGCCTGCACGCGCGACCGGCGGCGGAACTCGTGAAGCTCGCGAGCTCGTTCCCGCAGCGCGTGACGGTCAACGGCATCGACGCCAAGAGCCTCCTGTCGATCATGGGGCTGGGCCTGACCAAGGGCGCCGAGGTGGAGATCGCATCGGACGACCCCGAGGGGGCCGCGGCGGTGGACGCGATCGTCGCCCTCGCCGAGTCGGGATTCGGCGAGCACTGACCCGGCTGCCGCGACCGAGTGGTCGCGGCATGCGAACGGGGATCAGGCCACGACGCCGCGGCTCACCGCCCGCATGCGGGCCGCGCCGCGAGCGAGCACCGTCGCCCCGGCAAGGACGGCAACGGACCACGTCGCCGTCGTCGCGACGGCGATCGGCCCGCTCGGCGACACGATCGACTCGCCCATGAGGGCCTGCGACGTCACGATCGCGGTCGTCGCAGCGGCGAGGACGGTCGCGATGACGACGAACCCGAATCGAACGCGCACGTCCGCGAGCACCGCGACCCGGCGCGCCGCCCACTCGAGCGCCATGACGAAGAGGATGAGGACCTGCAGCGCGTGCATGCCCACGAAGTGGGGAATGCGAAGGTCGCCGGCGACGGTGCTCCAGCCGAGCACGGGCAGGCCCGGGCCGCCGTCGGCCACGCCGACGGCGTGCGCGCCGGCGATGCCTCGGAAGTCGGCCATCTGGGCCGCCGTGGGACTCGTCATGAGGAACGCCAGGGCCATTCCGCCGAGGGCCAGGATCGACCCCGCCCGGATGGCGAGGCTGCGCGCCGCGTCGCCGAGCGGTGCTCGGAGGAGCGCGAACGCCACGACGAGCGTCGCCACCCACACCACCACGATCGAGATCGCCATGACCGACCAGGCCGTCGCCGCGAGCGGCGTCGAGACGTTGAAGTGGCTCCGCGTCCCCGTCGCGACCGCGCCGACGATGACGACCATCTCGACGACGAGCGCGATCGCGCTGATCGTGCCGGCCCACCACGACGCACGGCGGAGGCGACCCCGCGTCAGGCCGATGAGCCAGGCGAGCGTGACCGCGTAGATCGCGATCGAGAGCGAGAACTTCAACGGCTTGGCCCAGATGGGCTGGCCGAGGAGCGTCCGGTCGTCGCCGACGAGGCCGACGATGCTCCCGACGGCCAGGGCGATCATCACGGCGGCGAGGGCGAGCAGCGGGCGGTGCGCGGCGGCGTCCGCTGGTCGGGCCGGTGCAGCCGGCTCGCGCCGCTCGGGTGCTCCGGTCGTGGTCATGGCGTCCTCCTCGTGCGTCGGAGCTCGTCGGCCGACTCGGGCTGGTAGCGCATGGTGGAGACGTGCTCCTGCGCCGCGCGTCGGACGGCGGCGAACAGCGCATCGCCCAGCGCGGTGCCGACGACGACCGTCTCAGCCTTCTCGTCGCGCGTCGCGCGGCGCTCGACCATGTCGAGGTCGGCCTCGGCGACGGCGAGCGCCGCCTCGACGTACCGGCGGTACCAGTCGTCGGCATCCCGCTGGCCGACGGAGTCGAACGCGCGGAGCACTGCCGCGACCGCGGTGCGTCCCGGGTTCTCGGGGTGGATGGCGAAGTCGGCCAGCAGCGCGTCGGCGCGTTCGAGCGCCGCGGCGTCGACGTCGCGCTCGTCGATGCGAACGGATGCCGCGCGCTGTGCGACGCCGAAGACGTGGGGGAGCGGCAGGTCGGAGTCGATCGCTCCGATGACCTCGCGCGCGGTCGCCACGTCGAGCCCTCCGGGCCCGAGCAAGGCGCGGATGAGGCGGATGCGACGCGCATGCTCCTCGTCGTATTGCGCCTGGTTCGGGCTCGTCCGCAGTCCGGGCGGCAGCAGCCCTTCGCGAAGGTAGTACTTCACGGTCGCGATGGGGGTCCCCGTGATCCGGCTGAGCTCCGACATCCGCATATCGATAGTATAGCTATCGATAGTGGAACTGTCCATATTCGGTCTCGCCCGGGGCCCGTGCGGGGGAGTACCATCGCGCCATGGCACGCGACGAAGCGGGCCCAGACACTCGAAACGCGTTCACGCGATTCTTCGACCGCGTGGACCGGGTGATGACCCCGGCGTTCGAGTCGCCCATGGTGGCCCAGGAAGATCCCGACGATCGCAGTACGTCGGGGGAGAAGCCGTGTCCGCTGTGCGGACACCCGATGTTCGAGCACTACATCGACGAGTCCACGCCGAACGTGCTGCTCGAATGCCCGACCGACGAGCGCTTGCCGGAGCCCGCTGCCAGCGGTCCGCTCAATGAATTCGGCATGCCGGCGAGCGATGAGCGCCTCGAGAGGATGCGGCGACGCGCCGAGAAACGCGCGTAGCCGATGCATGGTGAAGCGACTGCACGATGCGGTCGCTTCAGGGAATCGCGTGCGACTTCGAGCCCGGCGGCAGAGAAGGTGCCGAGACCGGGCAATCTCCTGGTGAGACGCCTCGGGGGATCGGCCGCTGCCGCGGGCGAACGCACCCGTGGCCGCCGAACCGACATAATGTGCATTATCGGCCTACAGCCGGAACAGCGGACGGGTGCGATCCCGACAGACCGCGGCCCGACGTCTGGTCCTCGACGCGATCCGTCGCGCCGATCAGCGCCTCGTCTCGTACCTCGCCAGCCGCACCCCGTGAGGAAACGTCCGGGTCTCGACCAGTTCGAGGTTCACCCGGTCGTCGAGTGCCGCGAAGAACGGCGTGCCGCCGCCCACCAGCACCGGCGCCGTGACCAGCACGTACTCGTCGATCAGTCCGGCTCGCATGGCCGCCGCGGCGAGCGTGGCGCCGGCGATGTCCATGCGCCCGCCGTCCTCGGCCTTGAGCCGGGTGATCTCGTCGACGGCGTCGCCGGAGACCAGGCGGGCGTTCCAGTCGACGGCGCGGACCGTCGAGGAGAACACGACCTTCGGCATGGCGCGCCAGCGGCGGGCGAACTCGATCTCCGCCGGGGTGGCGCCCGGCTGCCGGTCGGCGCTCGGCCAGTGGGCGCTCATGCCCTCCCAGACTCTCCGTCCGTACAGCGCGAGGCCCGCCGAGCCCACGCGGTCCGACCACCACTGGAACAGCTCGTCGCTCGGGACGCCCCAGCCGAGGTCGTCGCCGGGCGCGGCGACGTAGCCGTCCAGGCTGACGTTCATGCCGAAGGAGAGTCTCCGCATGTCGTCGGCCTATCCGCGGGCCGCCCGCGTCACGAGCTCCACGATGGTCGCCTCCGCCCGCGGGGTGAGCTCGGTCAGGGCGAACGTCGTCGGCCACATCTCGCCGTCGTCGAGCATCGCCGTGTCGTTGAATCCGAACGTCGCATAGCGCGAGTCGAACTTCGACGCGGCCTGGAAGAAGCAGAGCACCTTGCCGTCCTTCGCGTACGCCGGCATGCCGTACCAGGTCTTCGGGGCGAGCTCCGGCGCGGCCTCGGTGATCAGCGCATGCAGGCGTTCGGCCATCGCTCGGTCCGCGTCGCCCATCTCGGCGATCTTCTCGAGCACGTCCGCGGTGCCGTCCTTCTTCTTCTTCTTCCCGCGGACCTCCCTGGCCCGCTCCTTCATCGCAGCGCGCTCCGCGTCGGTGAATCCCTCGACGTCCTCGTCGCGTGCCGCCTTCTTCGCCTCGGCCATGGTCGGCTCCCTTCGGTTCGTGGTTCGGGTCGGTCGATGAGTACGGAGGTCACGCGCCGACGTAGTCGGCGAGGTGCTGGCCAGTCAGCGTCGGCCGCTCCGCGACCAGGTCGGCGGGCGTGCCCTGGAACACGACGCGTCCGCCGTCGTGGCCGGCGCCGGGACCGAGGTCGATGATCCAGTCGGCGTGCGCCATGACGGCCTGGTGGTGCTCGATGACGACGACGGACCTGCCGGACTCGACCAGCCGGTCGAGCAGGCCGAGCAACTGCTCGACGTCGGCGAGGTGCAGGCCCGTGGTGGGCTCGTCGAGCACGTAGACCTCGCCCTTCTCCCCCATGTGCGACGCCAGCTTCAGGCGCTGCCGCTCGCCGCCCGACAGCGTCGTCAGCGGCTGTCCCAGGGCGATGTAGCCGAGTCCCACGTCGGCCAGCCGCTTCAGGATCGCGTGGGCTGCGGGCAGGCGGGCCTCGCCGGCCCCGAAGAACTCCTCGGCCTCCGACACGGGCATCCCGAGCACCTGGCTGATGTCGCGTCCGCCGAGGCGGTACTCGAGCACCGATGCGTCGAAGCGGCGGCCCTCGCAGACCTCGCACGTGCTGGCGACGCTCGCCATCGGACCGAGGTCGGTGTAGACGACGCCGGCGCCGTTGCAGTTCGGGCACGCCCCCTCCGAGTTGGCGCTGAAGAGCGCGGGCTTGACCCCGTTCGCCTTGGCAAACGCTTTCCGAATCGGTTCCAGGAGGCCGGTGTACGTCGCGGGGTTGCTCCGACGCGAGCCGCGGATCGCGGCCTGGTCGATCGACACGACGCCGTCCCGTCCGGCGACGGACCCGTGGATGAGCGAGCTCTTGCCCGACCCGGCGACGCCGGTGACGACGGTGAGGACGCCCAGCGGGATGTCGACGTCGACGTCCTGCAGGTTGTTCTCGGACGCGCCGCGCACCTCGAGGACCCCGGTGGGCTGCCGCGTGGACGGCTTGAGGCTGGCCCGGTCGTCCAGGTGCCGGCCCGTCAGCGTGCCGCTCCCCCGCAACCCCTCGACGGTGCCCTCGAAGACCACCTCTCCCCCGGCCGACCCGGCTCCGGGGCCGAGATCGACGACGTGATCGGCGATCGCGATCGCCTCGGGCTTGTGCTCGACCACGAGCACGGTGTTCCCCTTGTCGCGGAGCTGCAGGAGGAGGCGGTTCATGCGCTGGATGTCGTGCGGGTGCAGGCCGACCGTGGGCTCGTCGAACACGTACGTGACATCCGTCAGCGACGAACCCAGGTGACGGATCATCTTGGTGCGCTGCGCCTCGCCTCCCGAGAGCGTGCCCGAGGGGCGCTCCAGCGAGAGATAGCCGAGGCCGACGTCGACGAACGAGTCGAGGATCTGCCGCAGCGTCGCCAGAAGGGGTGCCACCGTCGGCTCGTCGAGGGCCCGGACCCACCCGGCGAGGTCGCTGATCTGCATGGCGCACGCGTCGGCGATGCTGATGCCGGCGACCTTCGACGACCGGGCGCCCTCGTTGAGGCGCGTGCCGCCGCAGTCGGGGCACGGAGTGAACGTCACGGCGCGCTCGACGAACGCCCGGATGTGCGGCTGCATCGCATCGCGGTCCTTCGAGAGGAACGACTTCTGGATCTTGGGGATCAGCCCCTCGTAGGTCATGTTCATGGACTGCAGCCGGACCTTGGTCGGCTCCTTGTGCAGGAAGTCGTGGAGCTCGGCCTCGGAGTAGTCGCGGATGGGCTTGTCCGGGTCGAGGAACCCCGACTCGCTGAAGATGCGCACCATCCATCCGTCGACGCTGTACCCGGGCACGGTGAGCGCGCCCGCCGCGAGCGACTTGCGCTCGTCGTACAGCTGGGACACGTCGATGTCGGAGACGGTGCCCATGCCCTCGCAGCGCGGGCACATGCCGCCGAGCTGGCTGAACTCGGCGGTCACCGCCTTGCCGTCGCCGCGGTCGACGGTGATCGATCCGCTCCCCCGCACCGTCGGGATGTTGAACGAGAACGCCTGCGGCGAGCCGAGGTGCGGCTGTCCCAGCCGGCTGAACAGGATCCGCAGCATGGCGTTCGCGTCGGTCACGGTGCCGACGGTCGAGCGCGCGTTGGCGCCCATGCGCTCCTGGTCGACGAGGATGGCGGTGGTGAGTCCGTCGAGCACGTCGACGTCCGGCCGCGCCAGCGAGGGCATGAAGCCCTGCACGAAGGCGCTGTAGGTCTCGTTGATCATCCGCTGCGACTCGGCCGCGATGGTGTCGAACACGAGCGAGCTCTTGCCCGACCCCGAGACGCCCGTGAACACCGTCAGTCGGCGCTTCGGGATCTCGACGTCGACATCCTTCAGGTTGTTCTCCCGGGCGCCCTGCACCCGGATCAGGTCGTGCCGGTCGGCGGGGTGCCCGTTCACGGGCGGGCGCTCGGTGGAGGTGGTCGTCATGCGCTGGCGGGCTCCTGGATGCGGATCATGTTGCCGGCGGGGTCGCGGAACGCGCAGTCGCGCACGCCGTAGGGCTGGTCGATGGGCTCCTGGGCGACCTCGGCGCCCGTGGCCGCCACCTGCTCGAAGACGCCGTCGACGTCCGGAGTCGCGAGGACGAGGCTCGCGTAGGTGCCCTTGGCCATCATCTCGGCGATCGTCCGCCGCTCCTCGTCGGTCACGCCGGGGTCGGCGGCCGGCGGGTGGAGCACGACCGACGTGCCGGGCTGCCCGGCGGGCCCGACGGTGATCCACCGCATGCCCTCGTACCCGACGTCGTTCCGCACCTCGAACCCGAGCGTGTCCCGGTAGAACGCGAGCGACGCATCGGGATCCGTGTGCGGCAGGAACGTGTACTGAATCGTGATGTCCATGACCGCCACGCTACTGCCGGCCGGTGCGCGCGGCTTCTCGATTCCTGACCGGCCTGGCGACCCGCTTGGCGAGCACGGACGGCACCCCCTCGAGCGGATGCATCGCCGTGCGCCGGTACGAGCTCGGCGACACGCCGACGAGTTCGGTGAAGCGCGTGCTGAACGTGCCGAGCGACGAGCATCCGACGGCGAAGCAGACGTCGGTCACGCTGAGGTCGCCGCGCCGGAGGAGCGCCATCGCGCGCTCGATCCGGCGCGTCATCAGGTACGAGTAGGGCGACTCGCCGTAGGCGCGCCGGAACTCCCGGCTCAGGTGCCCGGCCGACATGTTGACCGACCGCGCGAGCGCGTCGACGTCGAGGGGCTGCGCGTAGTCGCGATCCATGCGGTCGCGCACCCGGCGGAGTCGTGCGAGGTCTCGCAGGCGCTGGTCGTCGGCCGGACTGCTGCTCACCTGCGCGATGCTGCCACTTCGCGATGTCGGTGTCCAGCGCCGCGGTGCCGAGCCGGGTCAGCGGGCGGTGAGGAGTCCGGCGTTCCGCACGGCGTCGAGCGAGAGCACACGGTATCCCTCCTCGTCGAAGAAGACGGTCACCCGATCCGACTCGACGCTCATGACGCGGCCGTCGCCCCACTCGCGATGCCGCACGGGCTGGTCCGGTCGGTACTCCGCGTCGACCGCCTCGGTCCGCACGAGCGCGGAGCCGCTGTCGCACGTGTCGCAGTTCCCGCACGGCTCGGCGACCTCGGCGCCGAAGTACTCGAGCAGGTACGCGCGACGGCAGCGCGTCGTCTCGGCGTAGCCACGGATCATGGCGAGCCTCGACTCGTCGACGCGCCGACGACGGTCGACCATCTCGTCGACGAGCGCGAGCGCCGCGGTGGGCCCGAGCGGGTCGCGCAGCACGGTCCCCTGCTCGACCGAGCCCGCGGCATCCGCCTCGACCAGGATGTTGAGGATCGCCGTGACGGCTCGCGTCGGAAGGTCGAGGTCCTTCGCGAGCCCGCGCGCCGTCTGCGGGCCGTCGGCGGCGGCGAGCGCCGCGACGACCGCACGCACGCGCTCCTCCTTCGGACGCCCCGACGCGAAGAACGCGCGCAGCCCCAGGTCCTCGGCGCGGTAGTGGAGCGTGGCTCGGGCCGGCCGGCCGTCGCGGCCGCTTCGGCCGACCTCCTGGTAGTACGCGTCGAGCGACTCCGTGATGTCCCCGTGCACGATGAACCGCACGCCGGGCTTGTCCACTCCCATGCCGAAGGCGCTCGTCGCCACGACGACGTCGAACCGGTCGGCGAGGAAGGCCTCGTGCACCTCGCGGCGGACCCGTCCGGTGAGCCCGCCATGGTACGCGGCGGCTCGCCGGCCGAGTTCCCGGAACCGCTCGGCGAGGCGCTCCGTGTCGGCGCGGGTGGCGACGTAGACGAGCCCGGGCGCGTCGGCCGACAGCACCGTGTCGACGACCGACTGCTCCTTCGCCTCGGCGTCCTCATGGCGCACGACGTCGAGGTGGATGTTCGGCCGATCGAACCCGCCGACGAGCACGCGCGGATCCCGCATCCCGAGGCGCTCGACGATCTCCTCGCGCACCGGGGCGGATCCGGTCGCCGTGAGCGCGACGACGCGCGGGCGCCCGAGCGCCTCGATCGCCGAGCCGAGCCGGAGGTAGTCCGGACGGAAGTCGTGGCCCCACGACGACACGCAATGCGCCTCGTCGACGACGAAGAGCGACACCCCGAGGCCTCCGAGCTCCTCGAGCACCTCGGGCTTCGCGAGTTGCTCGGGAGCCAGGAAGACGAACTCGGCGTCGCCGGAGGCGATCGATTCCCAGGCGCGGGCGTTGTCGCCGTCGCTGCGGGACGAATTGACCGCGACCGCCGAACCCTCCCCGGTGGCGCGCTCGAGGTGGCGCACCTGGTCGGCCTGCAGGGCGATGAGCGGGGAGACGACCAGGGTGGGCCCGTCGAGCAGGTGTGCGGCGACCTGGTAGACGGCCGACTTGCCGTAGCCGGTCGGCATCACGACGAGGACGTCGCGGCCCTCCGCGACGGCCTCGATCGCCTCCTCCTGTCCGGGCTTGAGCTGCGTCCAGCCGAATCGCTCCCTGGCGACCCGGTGCATCCTGTCCGTCGTTCGGCTCACGCGACTCCCTCTCTGCACGAAGCTCCCAGTCTGGCCCATGTGATCACGCCGCGCGGGGGCTTGTGCACGAGCTCGCCGGACCTGCTGCGGTCGCGTGGGAGCGGACCGGCGGCGGGGCCGCACGGGGACGTCCGGCGGGCGGCGACACGCCGAGCCCGACCCGGTTCCCTCCGAGATTCCGGCGAATCGCGGGCATACGCTGACCCCGAGCACGCCACCCCGGGCGTGCCGGAAGGAGTCGTCGCCATGTCCTCCCCGCAGTCCAGCAGCACCTTCAGCGCGTTCGCGTTCGATTCGGCCGACCTGACGAGATCGGCCGTGAACACGATCCGCGTCACGCTCGGCATCACGGGCGTCCTCGCGCTCATCGCCGGCATCTTCATCACGTTCTGGCCCAAGAACTCGGCGATCGTGCTCACCGTGATGATCGGCATCTACTTCCTGATCGCGGGCCTGGCCTACGTGGGCCTCGGGATCTTCTCGAAGGGCCTCTCGGGCGGGGCGAGGGCGCTGGACATCATCCTCGGCGTCCTGTTCGTGATCGGCGGCATCCTGATGCTGTCGAGCCCGAGCGAGAGTGCCGTCGTGCTCGGCATCTTCCTCGGGGTGCTCGTCGGCATCCTCTGGATCATCGAGGGCGCGGTCGCGCTCGCGCAGGCCGGCAGTTCGTCGTCGAAGGGCTGGTCCATCTTCTTCGGCCTGCTCAGCGTGATCGCGGGCATCGTGCTGCTGTTCTCGCCGCTCTGGGGCGCCGCGATCCTGTTCTGGGTGACCGGCATCTCGCTCATCGTGCTCGGGGTCATCCAGATCGTGCGCGCGTTCACCTTCGGTCGCGGGCTTCAGCTCTCGGCCTGAGTCGGGCTGCTCGCGGGCGGACCGGGGGGGGGGGGGGGGGGGGGAAGACCCCCCCCCCCCCCCCCCCCCCCCCCCCCCCCCCCCCCCCCCCCCCCCCGCTGCCGTACGGCCTACTGCTCGGGCGCGAACCCGGAGACGTCGCCGACGTAGCGCGTGTGGTCGGCGGGGATCGGGTCGACGGCGGCCGAGGCCACCTCGGCGGCGAACTCGGCGACGTTGTAGAGCTTGCCCGCGTCCTCCTTGCGGGCTGCGATGG
Source organism: Agromyces sp. CCNWLW213 (assembly GCF_037199545.1). Taxonomy (NCBI): domain Bacteria; kingdom Bacillati; phylum Actinomycetota; class Actinomycetes; order Micrococcales; family Microbacteriaceae; genus Agromyces; species Agromyces sp. CCNWLW213. Next base: position 255,694 of record NZ_JBBBDX010000001.1, read on the forward strand.
CACCCGGGTTGGCGCGCTCGAGGAGCGTGGCCGTGATGGTGCCCTCGATCATGTCGCCCGACACGACCACGAACTCCACGCCCTTCCCATCGAACTCGTCGAGCTTGGCGCGGAGCGCATCCTCGCCGGCGCGCTTGGACAGGGCGACGGGTTCGTACTCGGGCATGGTCGGGGTCGTGCGGATGAAGTGCGCCTGGTGGCTCGTGACGAACACGATGCGGGCGTTCTCGGCGAGGTGCGGCAGGGCGTTGTCGACCACGTTCACCTGGGCGTCGCGGTTCAGGCGCATGGCGTAGTCCTCGCCCATGCCGGTCTCCATGCCGCCCGAGGCGTTGAGCACGAGGAGGTCGATCGGACCGAACTCGCCGACGGCGCGCTCGAACATCGACTGCACCGACGCGGAATCCGTGAGGTCGGCGCCGACCGCGATCGCGCGACCGCCGGCCGCCGTGATCTCGCCGACGAGCTTCTCGGCACGCGGCGCCTTGCTGCGGTAGTTGATGACGACGGCGGCACCGGCCTCGGCGAGGTAGCGCGCGGTGTCGGCGCCGATGCCGCGGGACGAGCCCGTCACGACGGCGACGCGGCCGTCGAGCGATCCGGGGGCGAGCGGGTTGGTCACGTTGGGGCTCCTCGATGCGTGCGGGGGCGTTCGCGCGTCACGCGGACGCGCCGTCCCCGAGACTACCAACTCCCCCACCGGCGACCCGCGCGCTGCTAGGTTCGACACGGGTCCGAAGGAGACGAAGTGGATGTGCTGACGCAGTACGCGTGGATCGCCTGGCTCGTGCTGATCCTCGTGTTCGCGACCATCGAGGTGTTCACGCTCGAGATGACGTTCCTGATGCTCGCGCTCGGCAGCGTTGCCGGGCTGCTGTCGGGTCTGACCGGCATCCCGTGGTGGGCGCAGTTCATCGTGGCGGCCGTCGTGGCGGTCGCATTGCTGCTCACGCTGCGGCCGTCGCTGCTGCGGATGCTGCGGCGCGGCGCCGACCCGGCCCGGAGCAACGTCGACGCGCTCATCGGCGCCGAGGGCAGCGTGGTGCGCACGGTCACGGCGGCCGGCGGCCAGGTCAAGCTGCACAACGGCGACGTGTGGACGGCACGGCTCTCGCCGATCACCGAACAGGCGGACGTGGCCGCGGGCGAGCGCGTGCTCGTCACCGGCATCGACGGCGCGACGGCGGTCGTCGTGCCCATTGAGAGGAGCGCCCCGGCGTGAACGACATCGGTCCCTTCATCACCCTGGTCGTCGTCGCGGCGATCGCGATCTTCGCGATCGTGGTGATCGCACGATCGATCCGCATCGTTCCGCAGGCCTACTCGGGTGTGGTCGAGCGCCTCGGCCGGTACCACAAGACGCTGTCCCCGGGCCTCAACGTCCTCGTGCCCTTCATCGACCGACTGCTGCCGCTCGTCGACATGCGCGAGCAGGTCGTCTCGTTCCCGCCGCAGCCGGTGATCACCGAGGACAACCTCGTCGTGTCCATCGACACGGTCGTGTACTTCCAGGTCACCGACGCGCGTGCCGCCACCTACGAGATCAACAACTACCTCGGCGCGGTCGAGCAGCTCACGACCACGACGCTGCGCAACGTCGTCGGCGGCCTGAACCTCGAAGAGGCGCTCACGAGCCGCGACAACATCAACGGCCAGCTGCGGATCGTGCTCGACGAGGCGACCGGCAAGTGGGGCATCCGCGTCTCGCGCGTCGAGCTCAAGGCGATCGACCCGCCGCTGTCCATCCAGGACTCGATGGAGAAGCAGATGCGCGCCGAGCGCGACCGTCGCGCTGCGATCCTCACGGCCGAGGGCACCAAGCAGTCGGCGATCCTCGAGGCCGAGGGCGCCCGCCAGGCATCGATCCTCAAGGCGGAGGGCGACGCGAAGGCCGCCGTGCTCCGAGCCCAGGGCGAGGCGGAGGCGATCCTCACCGTGTTCGACGCGATCCACCGCGGCGACCCCGACCCGAAGCTGCTCGGCTACCAGTACCTGCAGATGCTCCCCCAGCTCGCCGAGGGTGCGTCGAACAAGCTCTGGATCATCCCCAGCGAGCTCACCGAGGCCCTGAAGGGCATCGGCGGCGCGTTCACGCCGAAGTCCGGCGAGGGTGCCGCCGGCACCGCGGCCGCGCGGCCCGACCTCGCGGGCTGATCCCGCCCGTGTCCTCGCGCTGGTTCGAGCCGGCGACGCCGCGCGTGCTCGCCCACCGCGGCCTCGCCCTCGACGCGCCCGAGAACACCCTGCTCGCGTTCGAGCGCGCCGTGGACGCCGGTGCCGCCTACCTCGAGACCGACGTGCACCTCAGTGCGGACGGCGAGGCGGTCGTCGCCCACGACCCGACCCTCGAGCGCGTCGCGCCGGGACGCCGCGAGCGGGTCGCCGATCTCCCGGTCGCCGAGCTCCGTCGGGTCGACCTCGGCGGCGGCCAGGGCTTCGCGACCCTCGACGAGGTGCTGCATGCGTTCCCCGGCGTCCGGTTCAACATCGACGTGAAGACGGATGCCGCGGTGCACGCGACCGTCGAGGCCGTCCGCCGGGCGGCTGCGGCCGACCGAGTGCTCCTCACGGCGTTCTCGGACGCGCGACGGAGACGGCTCGGCGCGATGGTGCCGGGAGCGGTCACGTCGGCGGGCCGCACGTCCGTGCTCCGGGCGCGCGCGGCATCCCTCGCCCGGAACCCGTCGCTGCTGCGTCGCGCCGTCGCGGGCGCGCAGGCCCTGCAGGTGCCCGAGCGCGTCGGCCGGATGGCGCTGCTCACCCCCGCGCTCGTCGCGAGCGCCCACGCCGCCGGTGTCGAGGTCCACGTGTGGACCGTCAACGAGGAGGCCGACATGCGGCGCCTGCTCGCCCTCGGGATCGACGGGATCGTGACCGACCGGGCCGACCTGGCGCTGCGGGTCGTCTCGCAAAGCTGAGAGTTCCCCGGCAAAACCCCAGCCCCCGGGAAGAATACGCCCAGCTTGATCGTCTATACCTGATTGACGATCGAGAGGAGTACGCCATGGCGGACCGGAGCCTTCGAGGCATGCGCATCGGCGCCCAGAGCCTGCAGAGCGAGGACGGCGTCGTGTTCGCCGACCGCGCCGACTACAGCTACCAGTGCGAGGCGTGCGGACGCGAGACGGTCATGACCTTCTCGACGGAGGCGGAGATCCCCGAGATGTGGGAGTGCCGTCACTGCGGCGGTTCCGCGGTCCTGCTCGTGGACTCCAAGCCGGTCGAGATCGACCGCTCGGGCGAGAAGGTCGCCCGCACCCACTGGGACATGCTGCTCGAGCGCCGCACGCGCGCCGAGCTCGAGGAGCTCCTGCAGGAGCGCCTCAACTACCTGCGGGCCCGTCGCGGCCAGCAGAAGATCGGCGCCTAGCCCGCCGATTGCACGCCGTCGCCCCGCCCGGATCCCGTCCGGCGCGGGGCGTTCTGCGTGTGGCCCGCCCCCGCCCGCACGCCCGCGAGCACGAGCCCCGCGAGCGCGCCGATCACCGTGAGCGTGGGCACGAATCCGCCGAGCACCACGGCCGGCGTCAGGCCCTCGCGCAGTTCGACGTCGGTCACCATCGCACCGGCCTCGTACGCAGGGAGGTCGTCGACGGTGCGGCCGGCCGGGTCGATGACCTGGCTCGTGCCGACGGTCGAGATGTTCACGACCGACCGGCCCGTCTCGATGGCGCGCAGGCGCGCGATCGCGAGCTGCTGCTGGTTCTCGTCGGTGCCGCGGAAGTCGGCGTTGTTGGTCTGCAGGAGGTAGAGCTCCGCGCCGTCGCGCGCCCCCTCCCAGATGAGCCCGTCGTAGATGACGTCGAAGCAGATCGCCACACCGGCCACCGCGCCGCCGAGGTCGAACACGGGCGGCTCGGTGCCGGGCGAGTAGCCGCGCTGGATGAGTCCCGTGAGCTCGGGGGCCAGCGCGTCGTAGAACCAGCGGTCCGGGATGTACTCGCCGAACGGCACCGGGTTCCGCTTCGAGAACCGGTCGACGGCGCCGGCGCCGGCCTCCCACTGGAGCGACGTGTTGTAGAAGCGCTCCTCGTCGTCGACGGTGACCGTGTTGAGGACGACCGGCGCGTCGATGCGTTCGCTGAGGTCGTCGAAGACGCGGGCCGCGTCCGCGCTGCGGGTCGGATCGACGTCGGATCCGCCCTCGGGCCAGAGCAGCACGTCGATCCCCGGCTCATCGAGCACGGGCTCGGTCGCATCGAGCTGCGCCGCGAGGATGTCGCCGGGCTCGCGTTCGTCGAAGTAGCCCGACGGGCCGTTGCCCTGCACGCTCGCGACGCGGAACTCGCCGGTCGGGACCGTCGGCCACGCGGGCACCGCGACGGCGACCGCGAGGAGGGCGGCGACGGGCGCAGCCGTGCGCAGGTCGCGCCATCCGCGCAGCCGCACCCACTCGATCACGCCCGCGGCGATGGCCACCATGAGCAGCCCGAGGCCGCTCGACCCGACCCATGACACGACCTGTGCGAACGGGCTCTCGGACTGGCTCAGCGCGGCGCGGCCCCACGGGAACCCGCCGTACGGCAGCGTGCCGGTCGCCGTCTCCCGGACGATCCAGAGCCCGGCGACGAGGAGGGGCAGCGCGACCAGTCGCACCCATCGGGAGGGCGTCGCACGCGGCACCCATCGGTAGGCGAGCGCGATGAGCACCGCTCCCCCGCCCACGAACAGCGCCTGCAGGATCGACAGCGCCAGCCACGGCACCGGACCGAGGTACAGCGAGGTCCACGAGACGTGCGTGAGGTAGAAGGCCAGGCCGAACACGAGGCCGATGTGGAACGCCGCCCACGACGAGCGCCCGATGAGCGCGATCAGCGCCATGGCGATGCCGACGAAGGCGAGCGGCCACACGCTCGCGCCGGGGAACCCGAGGTCGTACACGACCCCGCCGAGCGCGGCGACCAGCAGCGCCGCCCACAGGGGCATGACGGGCCGCGTCGCGTCGACGGATGCCGCGGACGCGGCATCGGATCGCGTCGGGGCCATGCTCATGCGGCCGCACCGTAGGCGACGACCCCGCGGCGCACCGCGTCGATGGCGGCCCGCGCAGTGGCCCCGAGCTCGGCGTCGGCCACGATCGAGACCTGGTCGAGGAGATCGATGACCTGCTTGGACAGGCGGACGAAGTCGCCCGCGGCGAGCTCGGTCTCCGACAGCACGCCGGCGAGGCCGGCGCCGCGGGCCCACGCGTGCATGGCCGCCGCGAGCGTGGGCACCGGCTGCTCGGTTCCGGGCAGCCGATGGTCGCGCTCGACGTCGTCGAGCTCGCTCCACGCGTCGGTGGTGCGGTCGAACGCGACCCGGAAGGGTCCCTTCGGCAACCGGGACTGGAGTCCTCGCTCGTCGCGCCTCGGCTCGTACACGAGGGAGGCGCCCATCGCGGCGAGTCCCGCGACGTCGAGCCCGTCCCACAGCCCGCGGCGGAGCGACTCGGCGACGAGCAGGTCGCGCTCGCCGTAGATCCGCTTGAGGGTGCGCCCTGCCGCCGTCGACGCCAGGCCGCCCCGGCCGTCGGACTCGAGGTAGCCGAGCTGCTCGAGCACGTCGGCCACGCGGTCGAACCGCTTGGCGACCTGTCCGGTGCGCGTCCGGATCTGCCGGCTCAGGTCGTCGTGGTCGCGCTTCAGGCGCCACCAGCGTTCAGCCCACCGGGCGTGCTGCTCGCGCTCGGCGCAGCCGTGGCAGGGGTGCGCGCGCAGGCGCTTGCGCTCGGCGGCGAGCTCGCGCTGCAGGCGCTCGCGCTGGGCGTGCGTCGGATTGCCCTTGGCCTGCTGCCGCTCGAGGTCGGCGATGCGGCGGCGGATGCCCGCGTACTCCCCGAAGTCGCCGAGGTGGCACTGCATGGCGCGTTCGAAGCCGGCCATCGACTCCTCCTGCTTGCGCAGGGTCCGGGCGAGATCGACCACCGCGCGATCGGCCTGGAACTGCGCGAAGGACAGTTCGAGCACCTGGCGCGTGCGCTCGCGGCCGAACTGGTCGACGAGGTTCACGGCCATGTTGTAGGTGGGAGAGAAGCTGGAGTTCAGGGGGTAGCTGCGGCGTGAGGCGAGCGAGGCCACCGCCTCGGGGTCGAGGCCGTCGACCCACTGGATGACCGAGTGGCCCTCGACGTCGATGCCGCGACGGCCCGCGCGCCCGGTGAGCTGCGTGTACTCCCCCGGGGTGATCGGCACGCGCGCCTCGCCGTTGAACTTCTCGAGCTTCTCGAGCACGACCGACCGGGCCGGCATGTTGACGCCCAGCGCGAGCGTCTCGGTCGCGAAGACGACCTTGAGGAGCTTGCGCTGGAACAGGTCCTCGACGATCTCCTTGAACGTCGGGAGCATTCCGGCGTGGTGCGCCGCAACGCCGCGCTGCAGCCCTTCGAGCCACTCCCAGTACCCGAGCACCGCGAGGTCGTCGTCGCGCAGCATCCTCGCGCGTTCCTCGACGATCGCCCGGATCTCGTCGCGCTCGGCCGTGTCGGTGAGGCGGATGCCGCTGCGCAGCACCTGGCGCACGGCCTGGTCGCATCCCGCACGCGAGAAGATGAAGACGATCGCGGGCAGCAGGTGCTTGGAGTGCAGCAGGGCCACGACATCGGGCCGGTCGATCCTCCCGGCCCCGTGCTGGCCCTGGTGGAATCGGCCGCGGTCGCCGCCGCGGCGACCGCGTTCGGAGCGGCCCCGGATGGAGCGGCCGCCCGCCCGAGCGAGGCGCTGCAGCTCGGGGTTCACCCGGTGCGTTGCCGCCTGGCCCGAGGAGTCGAAGAGGTCGACGAGCTTGCCGCCGACGAGGACGTGCTGCTCGAGCGGCACCGGCCGCTGCTCGGACACGATGACGTCGGTGTCGCCGCGGACGGCCTGGAGCCAGTCCCCGAACTCCTCGGCGTTCGAGACGGTGGCGCTCAGCGAAACCAGGCGCACCTCCTCGGGGAGGTGGATGATGACCTCCTCCCAGACCGCGCCGCGGAAGCGGTCGGCGAGGTAGTGCACCTCGTCCATCACGACGAACGCGAGCCGGTCGAGCAGCGGCGATTCGGCGTAGAGCATGTTCCGGAGCACCTCGGTCGTCATCACGACGATGCGCGCCCCGGAGTTGATGTTCGTGTCGCCCGTGAGCAACCCGACGTTGCGCGCACCCCAGGCCTCGACGAACTCCTGGTACTTCTGGTTCGAGAGGGCCTTGATCGGCGTCGTGTAGAACACCTTCTCGTCGCCGGACTGCATCGCGAGGTGGACGGCGTATTCGGCGACCACCGTCTTGCCCGCCCCGGTGGGAGCAGCGACGAGGACGCTGCGACCCTCGTCGAGCGCACCGCATGCCGCGCGCTGGAAGGGGTCGAGGTCGAACGAGAGGTTCGCCGCGAACTCCTGCAGCCTCGGCTGGCGCCGTTGCTGCCGGGACAGTGCATAGCGTTCCGCCGGCGAGAGGCTCATCACCCCTCCAGCCTAGACAGGCGTGCCGAACTCCCGCTCCAGGCGCTTGGCCACCCGCTTGTCGTGCAGGTACGCGATGCCGTATGCGGCGAAGTACAAGCCGACCATCGGGATCGCGAGCATGAACATCGAGACGACATCGGCCGACGGCGTCGCGATCGCCGTGAACAGCGTGATCACGAGGATCGCCACGCGCCACGACTTGATGATCGAGGCCGCGCTGATGACTCCCGCGAAGTTGAGCAGGACGATGAACACCGGGACGACGAACGCGATCCCGATCGCGAGCACGAGCTTCAGCACGAAGTCGTAGTACTCCTTCGCCGTGAGCAGCGATTCGCTCCCCTCGGGGACGAACCCGGTCATGAGCTTGACGATGTTGGGCAGGACGAACCAGCCCGCGGCGCACCCGGCGAGGAAGAGCGGGATGGCCGAGCCCAGGAAGATGAAGGAGAACTTGCGCTCGCGCTGATTGAGGCCCGGGACGAGGAACGCGAAGATCTGGTACAGCCACACCGGGCTCGAGATGACGATGCCGACCGTGAACGCCACCTGCAGTCGGAGGTCGAACGCGCTGGAGATCGTCGGGAAGATGATGCCGCCGCCGCCCTGGGCCTCGGCGACCGCCTCGACGGGCGCCTGCAGGGCGTTCCAGATGAACAGGTCGGTGAGGATCCAGCCGACGACGGCGCCGAGCACGATGGCGATGGCGGAGATGAACAGTCGCTTGCGCAGCTCGACGAGGTGCGCGCCGAGCGACATCCGCTTCTCGCGGTTCGCGGTGCCGCGATCCTTCACGGCCGACACGGGCTAGGCGGTCGGGCCGGCGTCCGTGCGCTTCGCCGGATCGGCGCTCGTCGAAGACGCGGGCGGCGTGGCGGTCGACGCGTTCGATGCCGTCGACGTCCCCGTGACAGGCGCATCGGCCGCCGTCGTGCCGTCGGCCGCGTCGGTCCGCTCGCCGTCGGCGTCGGGACGGACCTCGTTCTTGAGGATCTTCATCGACTGGCCCAGGCTGCGCGCGAGTGCGGGCAGCTTCGGCGCACCGAACAGCAGCAGGATCACCAGCAGGATGATCAGCGCGTGCCAACCGGTGAAGGCGTTTCCAAACATAGGTGCTCGTCCAATTCTGGCGGGATGGTGCAGTCAGTCTAGCCGGTCGATCGTGCGGCGCATCCCACCCGCCGCGGCGCCGCGGACTCGGGCTCAGCGGCCGTCGTCGGGATAGCCCGCGAGGCCGGCCTCGGCCCACTCCGCCACGACCGCGCGCGCCTCCTCCGGGGCGACGACCGTGACGAGGCCCGGAAGGCCGGCCACGAGCCGCTTGAGCCCGTGCACGTGCGCGAGCCGCAGGGTGACGCGCAGTCGCCCGTCGACCTCGGTGGCGGTCGAGTCCGCGAGGTAGTCCGCGAGCAGCGGGAGCGTCGCCGGGGCGACGTCGACGACGACCTCGAGGTCGGTGTCGGACGCCTGGAACAGGGTCTCCGGGATGGTGCGGTCGGAATGGTCGGCGATCGGCTCGTCGGCCACCTCGAGGCCGCTCATGCGGTCGATGCGGAAGTTCCGCACCTCCTCCCTCAGGTGGTCGAACGCCTGGAGGTACCAGTCCGCCCCGAGGGAGGCGATCCGGAGCGGATCCACCCGGCGCCGCCGGCGCTCCCCGCGGGCGTTCAGGTAGTCGAACTCGAGCTGGCGACCGGATGCCACGGCGTCGCGCACCACCGCGAGCGACGCGTCCGCAGCCTCCTCCGCGACCGCCAGGCGGCTGGGCGCTGCGGACGCACCGGCCCGCAGCTTCCGCGTCAGCGCGGCCAGGGACGCACTGCCGGCGTTCTCCGGCGAGGCGGAGAGGTACTGCAGGCCTGCGATGAGGGCCGCCGCCTCGCGCGCCGAGAGCCTCGGGGCGTCGTCGATCGCGACGTGGTGGACGATGACGATGACGTCGTCGTCCTCGAACGAGTCCCAGTCGATGTCGAAGAGGTCGTTCGGCTGGTAGGTGCCCGTCGCACCGGGAAGTCCGGAGGTGGCGATGAGCCGGACCGCGTCGCGGATCTCCTCCTCGCCGACCCCGAAGTGCGCGGCGGCCTCGGCGACGTCGACGACGCGCTGCTCGAGCAGGTACGGGACGAGCGCGAGCAGGAACACGAGCTTGTCGGGCCCGCGCATGCCCGCGGCGCGGCGCGACGACCCGCTCATCGGGCGGCTCTCGCCCGGTGGGCGTCGGCGACGGCGGCGAGCCGCTCGCGCACCGCGTCGCGCAGGTCGGCGGGCGACAGCACGCGCACCTCCGGTCCGTACGAGGCGAGCTCGTCGGCGAACACGGCCGCGTCGGTGTAGTGCAGCCGGATGACCCCGGCGTCGTCGTCGGCCTGCACCGCGCGCTTGCCGAGGCGCACCTCGGCGTCGGAGCCGGCCGTCACCGCGAGGTCGGCGACGTTCGCCTGCCGCAGGGCCCGGAGGTCGGCGAGGGCCCGGTCCTGCACGTCGGCGGGCGGCGGGTCGAAGGGCTTGCCCGCGACGGCCTGCACGTCGCCGACGATGCGCGACAGCAGGAACGTGCGGGACGCGGCCACGTCGACGTCGCGTCCGTGGAGATGCCAGCGCCCCTCGTGGAGGACGACCGCGTAGGGCTCGACGGTCCGCAGGCGCGGTTCCCGCTCCCCCGGCTTGAGGTAGCGGAACCGCACCCGCTGGCGCTTGTCGAGCGCCTGCCGGATCGGCTCGAACGCGGCGTCGCGGACGCGGAGCCGCGGGGCGTACCCGATCACCGGCTCGCGGGGCTCGATGCCGAGCGAGCGGAGCTTCGTGAGCGCCCGCTGCGAATCGGCGGACAACGACGCCTCGCGCCACACCTCGGCCGCGAGGCCGAGCAGGGCGAGCTCGTCGGGCGTGAACCGCACGTCGACGGGGAGGTCGTAGTCGCCCTTCGGGATGCGGTAGCGGAGCGCCTGGTTGTCGCCCGGGCGGTCGGGGGACTCGATCGTCTCGAGCGGGATGCCGAGGTCGCGGATCTCGTCCTTGTCGCGCTCGAACTGCCGCTCGAGGTTCGCGTTGCCGCCCCGGTCGTCGTAGCGCTCGGCGTAGCCGCGCACCGTCGACAGGATCTCGGACTTCAGCAGTCCGGTCTCGGTCGCGAGGAGGGCCAGGACGAGGCTGAAGAGCCGGTCCTCGACCGGGATCCTCGGCTCCCCCGAGCGCTTGGATGACGCCACGTCAGCGATCATACTGACCGGCGTGCGAGGGGCGGATGACGCGCCCGCCGCTCACACGACGCCGAGGATGTCGACCACGTAGAACACCGCGCCGCCCGTCGACTCGTCGCCCGGCAGGGCGATGCCGAGCTGCGAGCCGACCGTCCGTCCCTCGAGCGAGGCGGCGAACGGCGGGCTGCCCTGGGCCGCGGCGTCGTCGCCGACGACGACGGCCGTCGGGCCGCCCTGCTCCCACGTCGACCCCTCGAGGAGGGTGCCGTCGTCCCACCGCACGCCGGTGTAGTGCACGAGGACCTGGTCGCCGGCCCCGACCTCCTCGCCGTCGCCCCGCTTGATGACCTCGACCTCGGTGTCCTCGAAGGGGTCCGTGTCGGGCACGGTGATGCCCGGACGCCCGTCGGGTGCGGTCACCACGGCAGGGAAGCCGTCGCGCGTGAGCTGGGGCGCGCCGTCGGCCTTGACGAGGAACGCGCGGTGCACGTCGAAGACCATGACGAGGCTGTCGTCGGGCTCGACGGCGAGCTGGGCGTTGCCCTCCTCGCCGAACGCGTCGGCGGGCGGTGCGACGATCACGACGCGCGAGCCCTCGCTCGCGCAGGAGAGGCCCTTGCGGATGCCGGGCAGGCCGCCGTCGCTGAGCAGGATCGGGACGGGGTCCTCGTCGCCGAATCCGGTGACGTCGATCTCCTCGCCGGTCGACCCGTTGTAGACGGCCAGGCCGACGAGCGCCTGCTGGCCGGTGACGAGACGGTCGCCCTCGCCTTCGATGACCTCGGTGCACTGGGTCGCCGACGGCGAGACGGGCGTCGGGAAGTCGACCCGGGGGGTCTCGCCGAACTCGCCCTCGACCTCGATCAGGTCGGAGGACGGGCCGGCGCTCGCCTCGGGGTCGGGTGCCGCGGTGCAGCCGGTGAGCGCGACCGCGAGGGCGGTCGCGGTGGCCAGAAGCGCGAGCGGGAGTCGCACGGGTCCTCGTTTCGTCTGGGTGGAACGGGCGCAGACAGCCTAGTCGGCGTCGGCCGCCTCGGTGTCGGGTCGGGAGTCGTCGTCGCGGCGCGAATGGCGGGCCGCGGCATCGGCCGCCCGCGCGCGCTTGCGCAGCACCTTGTCGCTCACGTTGCGCTCGCCGAGCGCGCCCGGGGTCCAGGCCTCGACGTCCTCGTCGCTGAACTCGGTCTTCGACGGTCGGCGCTTGCGCTCGGGCGGGACCGTGTCGGGCGCGAGCCGGCGAGCCGTGAGGAGGAACCCGGTGTGGGCGATCATGCGGTGGTCGGGCCGGACCGCGAGGCCCTGCACGTGCCATCCGCGGACCATCGTCTCGCTCGCCTGCGGCTCGGTGTAGCGGCCGGTCGCGCGGATCGCCTCGGCCACGCGCGAGAGCTGCGTCACGGTCGCGATGTAGCAGAGCAGCACGCCGCCGGGCTTCAGCGCGGTGGACACGGCGTCGATGCACTCCCACGGAGCGAGCATGTCGAGCACCACGCGGTCGACGGAGGCCTCGGACGCCTGCCCGGGCAGCGCCTCGGCGAGGTCGCCGAGGGTGATCGACCAGTTCGCCGGGTCCTCGCCGTGGAAGGTCGCGACGTTGCCGCGGGCGACGTCGGCGAACTCCTCGCGGCGCTCGAATGACATGAGGCGGCCCTGCGGACCGATGGCACGGAGCAGCCAGAGCGACAGCGCGCCCGAGCCGACGCCCGCCTCGACGACGGTCGCGCCGGGGAAGACGTCGGCCTGCGCGAGGATCTGCGCGGCGTCCTTCGGGTAGACGATCGCGGCGCCGCGCGGCATCGACATCACGAAGTCGCTGAGCAGCGGCCGCAGCGCGAGGTACTCGACGCCGACCTGGTTCGCGACGACCGAGCCGTCGGGCAGGCCGATGAGGTCGTCGTGCGCGATCGCGCCCTTGTGGGAGTGGAACAGCTTGCCCGGCTCGAGCGTGATCGTGTGCAGGCGGCCCTTCGGGCCGGTCAGCTGCACGCGGTCGCCGGCGCGGAACGGCCCGCCTGCCTCGCCGCGGCTCATGCGGTCTCCCTCGCGGATGCCGCGACCCGGGCGATGTCGTCGACGGTCCGTCCGTCGAGCGAGTCCCAGATCACGTGGGCGGCGGCCGGGTCGAGGGGCACCATGTGCGGCACGCCGATGGCGACGGTGCCTGCGGATGCCGCGGAGCGGAGGCCCGGCACCGAGTCCTCGATCGCGACGCACTCGCCGATGGCCACGCCGAGCCGGTCGGCGGCCGTGAGGTACGGCTCGGGATGCGGCTTGGGCTCGGACACCTCGTCGCCCGTGACGAGCAGGTCGAACGCCTCGAACGGGATCGCCGCGACGATGTCCTCCGCCATCGACCGGACCGACATGGTGACGAGCGCGGTCGGGATGCCCGCGTCGCGGACCGACTTCAGGAGCGCCTGCGCCCCGGGCTGCCACGGCACCCCGTGCTCGGCGAGCTGCTCGCGGACGCGAGCGGTGAGTCGCGCCACGATGGTGTCGGCGTCGAGGTCGACGCCGGCCCGCTGGAACACCGCCGCCGCCTCCCAGAGGCCGGCCCCGACGACCTGCAGCGCGTCCTCGTCGGTCCAGGAGCCGCCGAACTCGCGGACGAGCTCGCCTTCGGCTCGCATCCAGTACGGCTCGGTGTCGACGAGGGTGCCGTCCATGTCCCACAGGACGGCGGCGGGGAGGGCTGGGGTCACAACCGGCGATTCTATCCGCACGGCCTATTGTGGAGGTGAGCCCGGAGGTCCCGGGCTCGGGAAGCGGGGCGAACCGAGTGCAGCAGCCGACCGGGTTCCAGGGCGGACGACTCCTCGTCGTCGCATTCGAGGGGTGGAACGACGCGGGCGAGGCGGCCACCGGCGCCGCCCGGCTCCTCGCCGAACGACTCGCCCTCGTCGAGGTCGCCGCGGTCGACCCGGAGCTCTACTTCGACTACCAGTTCACGCGGCCCACGATCCAGGCCGAGGCCGACGGCACGCGCCGGCTCTCCTGGCCCGGCGCGGCGATCCTCGGACCGAGCGGCATCCCCGCCGAACCGGACGACGAGGGCGTGACGGGCCCCGGCGCCGACGCGCTGCACGTGCTCCTCGGCGCCGAACCCGCGCGCACCTGGAAGGGCTTCGCCGCCGAGCTCATCGACGCCGCGCTGTCGGCCGACATCGAGGGGATCGTGCTGCTCGGGGCGATGCTGGCCGACGCGCCCCACACGCGCCCGCTCGCGGTGTTCGCCTCGAGCGAGAACCCCGAGGTGCGCGCGGCACTGGGCGTCGAGCGCTCGACCTACGAGGGCCCGGTCGGGATCCTCAGCGTGATCGCCGACCAGGCCGAGCGCGTCGGCATCCCCACGGTGTCGCTCTGGGCGTCGGTCCCCCACTACGTGCACAACGCACCCTCCCCGAAGGCCGTGCTCGCGCTGCTCGGCAAGGTCGAGGAGCTGACCGGCCTCAGCATCCCGCGCGGCTCGCTCGAGGACGAGGCGCAGGCGTGGGAGGCGAGCGTCGACGCGCTCGCGTCGGACGACGACGAGATGGCCGGCTACATCCAGCAGCTCGAGCAGGCGCGCGACGCCGCCGACGCGCCCGAGGCCTCCGGCGAGGCCATCGCGCAGGAGTTCGAGCGGTACCTGCGCCGCCGCGGCGACCAGCCCGGCGGCGGTCCGTGGCGGCCGCGCGACGGCGCCTAGCCCGGCCGGCCCGGCGCGGCAGCCGCACGGCGACGACTCGCGCGGCGCCATCCGCCGGGCTAGGGCTCCAGCACGCCCGTGCCGAGCAGCACGAAGATCGTCGCGCCGAGCACGATGCGGTAGATCACGAACGGCAGGAAGCTGCGTTTCGAGATGTAGCTCATGAAGAACGCGATCACGAGGATGGCGACGACGAACGCGACCGCGGTCGCCACGGCCGTCTCGAGCGGCCCGTACACCGCCGGCTCGCCCCAGCTCTTGAACAGCTGGTAGAAGCCGGAGCCGAACACGGCCGGGATGGCGAGCAGGAACGCGTACCGCGCCGCCGCGGCCCGCTCGTAGCCGAGCAGCAGCCCCATGGTGATCGTGCCCCCGGACCTCGAGACGCCGGGGATGAGCGCGAGCGACTGCGCGAGGCCGAAGTAGATGCCGTGCGGCACCGTCAGCTCGTCGAGCTTGCGGCGCTTCGCCCCCGCCCAGTCGGCGAGCCCCAGCACGATGCCGAACACGATGAGCATCGTGGCGACCACGTACAGCGATCGGAAGACCGTCTCGATCTGGTCCTGGAACAGCAGGCCCAGCACCACGATCGGGATGGACCCGACGATGATCAGCCAGCCCATGCGCGCGTCGGGGTCGTTGCGCGGCACGCGGCCGGCGAGCGAGGCGAACCAGTTCCGGATGATCCGGACGATGTCGCGCCAGAAGAAGACGACCACGGCCGCCTCGGTGCCGAGCTGCGTGATCGCCGTGAACGCCGCCCCGGGATCGGACGCGTTGGGCAGGAACTCGCCGAGGATGCGCAGGTGCGCGCTGGAGGAGATCGGCAGGAACTCGGTGAGGCCCTGCACCAGGCCGAGGATGATCGCTTCGATCAACTGGATGTCGCCCTTCCGCCCCCCGGGACGGCGGAGGGCACGGGACCGTCGTGGTCGAGAGTGTCGGAGCGTCTTCGAGACGAGGACGTCAGTACGAGAGGAGCAGGTCCCGCAGGACCCGCCTACCGAAGACTAGTGCGTCGAGCGGCACGCGTTCGTCGACCCCGTGGAACATCGCCGGGAAGTCGATGCCCTCGGGGAGCCGGAGTGGAGCGAAGCCGTAGCCGGCGATGCCGAGGCGCGAGAGGGACTTGTTGTCGGTGCCGCCGCTGAGCAGGTACGGGAAGACGGTCGCGCCGGGGTCGTGCGCGTGCAGGGCGCTCGTCACGGCGTCGACCAGCGGACCGTGCGTGGGCGCCTCGAGGCCGACGTCGCGGTGCACGGTCCGGATCTCGATGTCGGGGCCGATGAGGTCGCGGATCTCGGCGAGGACCGCGTCCTCCTCGCCCGGCAGGGTCCGGATGTCGACGAGCGCCTCCGCGCGGTCGGGGATCACGTTGTGCTTGTAGCCCGCGTCGAGCAGCGTCGGGTTCGACGTCGTCCGCAGCGTCGCGGTGATGAACCCCGAGGCGGAGCCGGTCGCGAGCGCGAGTTCGTCGGGCGAGACCTGCTCGGGATCGGCACCGACGGCGGCCGCGATCGCCGCGAGCAGCTCGCGCGTCGTGTCGGTGAGCCGCAGCGGCCACTCGCGGCGGCCGATGCGCGCGATGGCCTCGGCGAGCTTCGTGACGGCGTTGTCGCCCACCAGGCGGGAACCGTGCGCGGCCGTGCCGTGCGCGACGAGGCGCACCCAGACGAGCGACTTCTCCCCCGTCTGGAGCAGGTACGCGCGCTGCCCGCCGACCGTGATCGAGTATCCGCCGACCTCGCTGATCGCCTCGGTCGCGCCGGCGAACAGCTCGGGGTGCTCGTCGACGAGCCAGCTCGCGCCGTACAGTCCGCCGGCCTCCTCGTCGGCGAAGAATCCGAGCACGAGCTCGCGTTCGGGCAGTCGGCCCTCGGCGAGGATGTCGCCGACGGCGGCGATGATCATCGCGTCCATGTCCTTCATGTCGACTGCGCCGCGACCCCAGAGCATGCCGTCGCGGATCTCCCCCCCGAACGGGTCGACGCTCCAGTTGCGCGGGTCGGCGGGCACCACGTCGAGGTGGCCGTGCAGCACGAGGGCCGGCTTGCCGGGGTTCGCGCCCGGGACGCGCGCGACGACGCTCGCGCGGCCGGGCGCCGACTCGTACAGGGCGGGCTCGAGGCCCATCGCGCGCAGTCGCGTCTCGACGTACTCCGCCGCCTCCCGCTCGCCGTTGGAGCGGCCCTCGCCGTGGTTGGTGGTGTCGAAGCGGATGAGGTCGCGCGCGATGATCGCGGTCTCGTCGAGGCCGTCCGGCGGACCGCCGGCGGTTCCCGTGGGGGTCGCCGTCGATGGCGGTCGGGCGTCGGTCGGAGGGGTCTCGGACATGGCCTCCACGCTAGCGCCGGGGCCTGGTCGGCGGTGTTCAACCCCCTGCGGAAACCGTGCTAATGTCTTCTACGGCCGCTGAGCGATCAGGGGTCGAGACAACGCGCGGGTGGCGGAAATGGCAGACGCGCTAGCTTGAGGTGCTAGTGCCCTAACGGGCGTGGGGGTTCAAGTCCCCCCTCGCGCACGCGTTGTCGAGAAGGCCGGATCTTCGGATCCGGCCTTCTCGCGTTTCCGGGGCCCGCCGCGGTCCATCCTCGCCCTCGCCCGGGGCGATCCGGTGCTCGACACATGTGGACGCGTGGCATCCGGGACTTGCCGTATTCGAACATGTGTTCGAACATTGAGTGGTGACGATGACCGCTCCCCGATCCGCGCCGACGGCGCCGGCAGCGGCCGCGGGGCGGGTCGAGCGGGTCGAGGAGCTGCAGGCTCGCATCCGCGGCATGCAGGCCACGCGGCTCGCCTCACGGGCGGTGCCGACGCATCCGGCGCTCGCCGCCGTGCTGCCCGGCGGCGCCCTGCGCGAGGGCGCGGTCGTGCAGGTCGAGGGATCGATCACGCTGCTCATGGCCGCGCTCGTCGGCCCATCGCGGAGCGGCCGCTGGGTCGCGGTGTCGGGCATCCCCGAGTTCGGCGTCGAGGCGGCCGCGTGCTTCGGCATCGACCTCGAGCGGCTCGTGCTCGTGCCCGATCCGGGCCGGCAGTGGCTCACGGTGGCGGCGGCGCTCGCCGACGTGATCCCCGTGGTCGCCGTGCGCCCCACCGGGCGGCTCGCGCCCGCCGAGGCGTCGCGGTTCGCGGCGCGGCTGCGGCAGCGCGGCGCCCTGCTGCTCGTCGACGGCGAATGGCCCGGCAGCGACGCGCGGCTCGAGCTCGAGCGGAGCGAGTGGACCGGGCTCGACCGGGGCCACGGGCACCTGGCCGAGCGCGAGGTGGTCGTCCGCGTCACGGGCCGCGGCGAAATCGGCCGGGGCAGCCGCCGGCGCCTGCGCCTTCCGGCTGGCGACCTGGACTTCGCTGCGGTCGAGGCAGCGCCCGACGCGGTCGGCACGGGCGCGGCATCCGTCGTGCACCGGCCGGACTTCACGGCGAGGGCGTCGTGAGCGCCGCCGTGCGCACCATCGTGCTGTGGTGCCCCGACTGGCCCGTGCTCGCCGCATGCCGCGAGCACGGCGTCGACCCCGCCCTGGCCGTCGCGCTCACCGAGAAGGGGCTCGTGCACTCGTGCTCCATGTCAGCCCGACGCGACGGCGTGGCGCGCGGGCTCAAGCTCCGCGAGGCGCAGTACCGCTCGACCGCCCTCACGGTGCTCGAGTACGATGCAGCGCTCGACCACCGCGCGTTCGAGCCGGTCGTGCGCGGCATCGAGGCCATCGTGCCGGGCGTGCAGGTGGTGCGGCCGGGCACGCTCGCGATGCGCGCCCGCGGCCCGGCTCGGTACTACGGCGGCGAGGAGGCCGCCGCGCGGGCGCTGCTCGACGCGGCCGCGGGGCTCGGCGTGGTCGGCGCCCGGGTGGGGGTGGCCGACGGGCCGTTCGCGGCCGAGCAGGCGGCGCGCGCGGCATCCGGTGCCGGATCGGGGGCACCCGTGCACGTCGTGCCGCCCGGGGGGTCGGCCGCGTTCCTCGCGCCGCTGCCCGTGGCGCTCGTGGTCGACGCGCGCACGACCACGCTGCTGCATCGGCTCGGCGTGCGCACGCTCGGCGACTTCGCCGCGCTGCCCGACGACGACGTGCGGCGGCGCTTCGGTGCCGCGGGCGCCTTCGCCCACGACCGCGCGGCGGGCCGCGAGCAGTCGCGGGTCGCCCCGCGCACTCCCCCACCCGACTTCGAGGTCGAGCAGCACTTCGAGCCGCCGCTCGACCGCATCGACCAGCTCGCGTTCGCGTTCCGGGTGCGGGCCGACGAGTTCATCGAGCGCATGCGGGCGGTGCGGCTCGTGTGCACGGGCATCCGCATCGAGCTCGACGACGAGCGTGGCGGGCACTCGAGCCGCAGCTGGCTGCATCCGCACTGGTTCACTCCCGCCGACGTCGTCGACCGCGTCCGATGGCAGCTGCAGGGCGCGGGCACCGCCGACGCCGGGCTCGACTCCCCCATCGTGCGGCTGCGCGTCGTGCCCGAGCGCGTCGACTCCACCGGCAACCACGAGGCGGGCCTGTGGGGCGGCGGGCCCGACGAGCGCGTGCACCACGGGCTCACGCGCGTGCAGAGCATGCTCGGGCACGAGGGCGTCGTGACCGCGGCGGTCGGCGGCGGACGCATGCTCGCCGACCGGCAGGTGCTCGTGCCGTGGGGCGACCGGGCCCCCGAGCGCACCGCGGCCGAGGCGCCATGGCCAGGCAGCCTGCCGGCGCTCGCGCCCGCGAGCGTGTTCCGCGAGCGGATTCCGGTGGCGCTCGTCGACGACGACGGCACGCCCGTCGCCGTCGAGGCACGCGGGGCCGTCTCGGCGCCGCCCGCCTCGTTCGCCGTGGGCGCGGGGCGGCCCGCGCCGGTGCGCGCGTGGGCGGGGCCCTGGCCCGTCGTCGAGCGCTGGTGGGACGCCGAGCGGGCCCGTCGCGTGCACCGGTTCCAGGTCGTCGACCACGACGGCTGCGCGTGGCTGCTCGTGCGCGACGCCGACGGCTGGTGGGCCGAGGCGAGGTACGACTGATGGGCTGGAACAACCCCGAGATCCCGTGGTCCGAGCTCGAGCGGCGGCTCTCCGACCGGCAGCGGCCGGGCGGCTCGAAGGTCGTGGCCGATGGCGGCGACAGCCCGGGATGGAGCCGGAAGCGGCATCCGTACCGCCCGTCGGAGGGCGCGGACGAGCGGCCGGCCGGGCCGATCGTGCCGTACGCCGAGCTGCACGCGCACTCGACGTTCAGCTTCCTCGACGGCGCGTCGGGGCCCGAGCGACTCGTCGAGGAGGCGCACCGGCTCGGGCTCAGCGGCATCGCGATCACCGACCACGACGGCTTCTACGGCGTCGTGCGCTTCGCCGAGGCCGCCGAGGCGTACCCCGGGCTCGACACGGTCTTCGGCGCCGAGCTGTCGTTCGGGCTCACCGAGCCGCAGATGGGCGCGGCCGACCCCGAGGGCGACCACCTGCTCGTGCTCGCGGGGCGTGAGGAGGGCTACCACCGGCTGGCGTCGGCGATCACCGCGGGCCAGCTCGCGGGCGGCGAGAAGGGCCGGCCGACCTACTCGCTCGAGGAGCTCGCGGCGCGCGCCGACGGGCACTGGGTGGTCTCGACGGGGTGTCGCAAGGGTGCGGTGCGTCGGGCGCTCGCCGGCGAGGGCGGGGCGGATGCCGCGTGGCGCGAGCTCGACCGGCTCGTCGCCCTGTTCGGCCGCGATCACGTGGTCGTCGAGCTCACCGATCACGGCGACCCGATGGACCAGGTGCGCAACGACGAGCTCGCCGAGCTCGCCGCCCGAGCGCACCTCCCGGTGCTCGCGACGAACGCCGTGCACTACGCGACCCCCGGCGAGCACCGGCTCGCGTCGGCGCTCGCCGCGGTGCGGGCGCGGCGCAGCCTCGACGAGCTCGACGGCTGGCTGCCCGCCACCGACGGCCTGCACCTGCGCTCGGGCGCCGAGATGCTCGCGCGGTTCGACCGATACCCCGGCGCCGTCGCCCACTCGGTGACGCTCGCGCGCGACCTGTCGTTCCGGCTGCGCAGCGCCCGGCCGAAGCTGCCCCGGCAGGAGGTCCCCGAGGGGCACACGCCCATGTCGTGGCTGCGCGAGCTCGTGTGGCGCGGCGCCGAGCGACGCTATCCGGGGCTGCCCGACTCCGTGCGCGACCGGCTCGCGAAGGAGCTCGACGTGATCGAGCAGAAGGACTTCCCCGGGTACTTCCTCATCGTGCACGACCTCGTGCAGGAGGCGCGGCGGCGCGGCATCCTGTGCCAGGGTCGCGGCTCGGCGGCGAACTCGGCGGTCTGCTACGTGCTCGACATCACGGGGGTCGACTCGATCTTCTACGAGCTGCCGTTCGAGCGGTTCCTGTCGTCGCTGCGCGACGAGGAGCCCGACATCGACGTCGACTTCGACTCCGACCGTCGGGAGGAGATCATCCAGTACGTCTACGGCAAGTACGGCCGCCAGAACGCCGCGCAGGTCGCGAACGTCATCAGCTACCGGCCGAAGGGCGCCGTGCGCGACATGGCGAAGGCGCTCGGCTACTCGACCGGGCAGCAGGATGCGTGGTCGCGCCAGGTCGAGCGCTGGGGCGCCGTCGTCGAGACGCAGGACCACGACATCCCCGACGCGGTCGTCGAACTCGCCGAGCAGCTGCTGACGTTCCCGCGGCACCTCGGCATCCACTCGGGCGGCATGGTGCTCACCGACCGGCCCGTCGGCGAGGTGTGCCCCATCGAGCACGCTCGCATGGAGCACCGCACGGTCCTGCAATGGGACAAGGACGACTGCGCGTGGATGGGGCTCGTGAAGTTCGACCTGCTGGGCCTCGGCATGCTCGCGGCGCTGCAGTACACGTTCGACCTCGTGCGCGAGTGCACCGGCGAGGAGTGGGAGCTCGCGACCATCCCGAAGGAGGAGCCGGCGGTCTACGACATGCTGTGCCGGGCCGACTCGATCGGGGTCTTCCAGGTCGAGTCTCGCGCGCAGATGGGCACGCTCCCCCGGTTGAAGCCGCGGTGCTTCTACGACCTCGTCGTCGAGATCGCGCTCATCCGCCCCGGCCCGGTGCAGGGCGGCGCGGTGCACCCGTACATCCGCCGCCGCACGGGCGAGGAGCCGATCAGTTACCTGCACCCGAAGCTCGAGCCCGTGCTGCGACGCACGCTCGGCGTGCCGTTGTTCCAGGAGCAGCTCATGCAGATGGCCGTCGCGGTCGGCGACTGCGACGCGGCCGATGCCGACCTGCTGCGTCGCGCCATGGGGTCCAAGCGCGGCGTCGAGAAGATCGAGCGGCTGCGCGCGAAGCTCTACGAGGGGATGGCCCGCAACGGCATCGAGCCCGACGTCGCCGACTCGATCTACGAGAAGATCGAGGCGTTCGCCAACTTCGGCTTCGCCGAGAGCCACGCCATCAGCTTCGGGCTGCTCGTCTATGCGAGCTCCTGGCTGAAGCTGCACTACCCGGCGGCGTTCCTCGCGGCGCTGCTGCGCGCGCAGCCGATGGGGTTCTACTCGCCGCACACGCTCACGGCCGACGCGCGCCGCCACGGCGTCGAGCTGCGCCGGCCCGACCTCGCACGGTCGGGCGTGCACGCGGGGCTCGAGCCGGTCGATGGCGACGACCACGATGAGACGGCGACGGATGCCGCGGCGGGGGCACGCGGCATCCGTCGCCCCACCGGCATGCCGGGCTGCGCCCACGCGACCCAGCCGCCCGTGGGCGACTTCGACCGAGCGGCGCCCGACCGCTCGGCGGAGCACCGACGCGACGGCGCGTTCGCCGTGCGACTGGGCCTCGCCGACGTCACCTCGATCGGCGAGAAGGTCGCCCAGCGCATCGTCGCCGAGCGCGACGCGCACGGACCGTACCGCGACATGGCCGACCTGTCACGGCGCGCCGACCTCGACGCGACGCAGCTCGAGGCGCTCGCCGCGGCCGGCGCGTTCGAGTGCTTCGACCTGCAGCCGCGCCAGGCGCTGTGGCTCGCGGGCGAGGCCGCGCAGGATCGCGCCGACTACCTGCCTGGGGCGGTCGTCGTCGTGCAGCCCCCGCTGCTGCCGATGCTGAACGACGCCGAGCAGGTCGTGTACGACCTCTGGGCGACCGGCATCTCCCCCGACGACCACCCGATCCGGCACGTGCGCGACCGGCTCGACGAGCGCGGGGTCGTGCGCATCGACCGCCTGCAGCAGGCCGAGTCGGGTCGCCGGATCGAGGTCGGCGGCGTGGTGACGCACCGGCAGCGGCCGGCGACGGCGAGCGGCATCACGTTCATGAACCTGGAAGACGAGTCCGGCACGCTCAACGTGATCGCCAGCGTCGGGGTCTGGAGCCGGTACCGGCGGATCGCCCGGGAGGCGCCCGCGATGGTCGTCCGCGGCATCCTGGAACGCTCCCGCGAGGGCGTCGTCAACCTCGTGGCCGACCGGTTCGAGCCGCTCACCGTGTCGACCTCGAACCGGTCGCGCGACTTCCGCTGACGACGGATGCCGCGGCGCAGCTCGGCGCGACGCCGTGCGGCGACCGGGCCTCGAGGGCGACGCCGGAGGAGCCGTGCGTGCGACGACGTCGTGTCGTCCAGGCTGGCGCCGGCGGCTCCGTTAACCTCGTGCGGTGACTGCCTCCGACCACCCATCCGGACCCGACCGCTACGGAGCCGACGTGCTCGCCGGAGACTGGCGCGCCGCGGGACGCCGCACGATTCCGGAGGTCTCGGCCACACGGGACCTCGTCGTCGAGCTCGCCGTCGACGGATACTGCGGTGCGGTGGTGGGAGTCGAGAAGCAGACGGTGACCCTCGAGGACCGCCACGGCCGGACGCGGATGTTCCCCCTGGGCCACGGGTTCCTCGTCGACGGCGAGCCCGTGCGGCTCGTCGCCCCGAAGGCCGACGCGCCCCGGGGCCGGCTGCGCACGGCGTCCGGTTCGTTCGCGACCAACGCGGGGCCGGCGAAGGTCGCGTTGCCGAGCCGGATCTTCGTCGAGGGGCGGCACGACGCCGAGCTCGTCGAGAAGATCTGGGGCGCCGACCTGCGCGTCGAGGGCGTCGTCGTCGAGTACCTCGAGGGCGTCGACGTGCTGGCGGACGTGCTCGATGCGTTCCGGCCCGGTCCGGGGCGCAGGGTGGGCGTGCTCGTCGATCACCTCGTCCCGGGCTCGAAGGAGCAGCGGATCGCCGACGGCGTGATGCGCGGCCGACACCGCGGGAACGTCCTCGTCGTCGGCCACCCGTACGTCGACATCTGGCAGGCGGTGAAGCCCGAGCGCCTCGGACGCGACGCGTGGCCGACCGTTCCGCGCGGCACCTCGTGGAAGCACGGCGTCTGCGCCGCCTTCGGCTGGCCGAACGAGGAGCAGGCCGACATCGCGCGGGCCTGGCAGCGCATCCTCGGCCGGGTGCGCGGCTACGGCGACCTCGAGCCGGCCCTCCTCGGACGCGTCGAGGAGCTCATCGACTTCGTGACGGCCTCGGAATGACCGGCCGGCTCGCGACCTCCGTCCGGCGGAGGCGGCGCGTCGCTCGGCCCGGCGCTCAGATCGAGAATCCGCCGTCGGTCGTGAGCAGCTGACCCGTCACCCATCCCGCCTCGGACGACACGAGGAACCGGACGAGCCGCGCGACGTCCTCCGGCGTTCCGAGGCGACCGGTCGGCTGCCGGGCGACGAGCGCCGCGCGCGTCGCGTCGTCCATCCAGCCGGTGTCCACGGGGCCGGGATTGACGAGGTTGGCGGTGATGCCGCGGGATGCGAGCTCGCCGGCCGCGGCGAGCACGATCCGATCGAGGGCGCCCTTGCTCGCGCCGTACGGCATGTTCCCGACGACGTGGTCGCTCGTGAGGGCGACGATCCGCCCGCCGTCGTCGGGCGCCTGTCCGGCGACCGCGCGGATCAGGAGCCAGGCCGCTCGTGCGTTGACCGTGAAGTGGCGGTCGAAGCTCTCGACCGACGTGTCGAGGATCCCGCTGTCGACGCTCTCCGAGTGCGAGAGGACGAGCGCCCGCACGGGCCCCAGCGCACCGCCCGCCTCGGCGACCACGCGCTCCGGAACCGCGGGGTCGGCGAGGTCGGCCTCGATCGCGAGCGTTCGCGATCCGGCGGCCTCGAGTTCGTCGACGAGGGTGGCCGGGTCCGCGTCGGGGTCGCCGCCGAGCGGCACGCGACGTTCGTAGGCTCGCCAGTACGTGAACGCGACATCCCACCCGTCGGCGGAGAGGGCGAGCGCGATGGCGGAGGCGATCCCGTTGCGCCGCCCGGCGCCGGTGATGAGGGCGACCGGTCGCGACATGCCTGCTCCTATCCGATCGTGGTGCCGAAGGCGAGCCCCAGCAGGTAGGTCACGGCAGCGGCGCCGAGCCCGATCCCGAGCTGCCGAAGGGCGCGCTGGAGCGGCGACGCACCCGAGAGCAGGCCCACCGTGGCTCCAGTGAGCAGGAGCGCGATGCCGACGAGCACCGTCGCGGTGACGATCGCCGCGGTCCCGGACATCCCGAAGATCCACGGCAGCACCGGGATGAGTGCGCCCGAGGCGAAGAACAGGAAGCTCGAGATCGCCGCGCTCATGCCGGTGCCGACGGCCTCGTCGTCGTGCTCGACGACCCCGATCGCGTCGGTCGGTGCCGGCGTGCGTCCGGCCGCCTGCACGCGCGCGATGACGAGGGCCGCCTGCTCGACGGCGTCCTGCTCGGCCATGCCGCGCGCGCGGTACACCAGCGCGAGCTCGTTCGCGTCGATGTCGAGGTCGACGAGCGCCTCGCGGGCACCGGGGTCGGGGGCCGATGCCTCGAGCAGTTCGCGCTGCGATCGCACGGACACGTACTCCCCGGCGCCCATCGACAGGGCGCCGGCGAGGAGGCCCGCGATGCCCGTGAACAGCACGACCGGTGCCGGCACGCCCGTCGCGCCGATGCCCAGCACGAGCGCGAGGTTCGACACGAGCCCGTCGTTGGCCCCGAAGACCGCGGCACGGAAGGTCCCAGCCAGGCGACGGCGACCGCGGGCGGCGAGCCCGCGCACCACCTCGCCGTGGATGCGCTCGTCGGCGGCCATCGCCGCCGTCGCGTGCGGGTCGGTGGCGTACGGGGACCGGGACTCCGCGCGCTGAGCCAGGGCCAGCACGAAGATCGAGCCGAAGCGGCGCGCGAGCGCCCCGAGCAGGCGGGTCCGGATGTCGGCGCGGGGCATCCCGTCGTCATCGCCGCCGAGCAGGGCCAGCCAGTGCGCCTCGTGGCGTCCCTCGGCGGCGGCGAGGGCGAGCAGGATCTCGCGCTCCTCGCCCTCGCGGCGCGCGGCGAGTTCGCGGTAGACCGCGGCCTCGGCGCGTTCGTCTGCGAGGTAGCGCTTCCAGCGCGCCCGGTCGGCAGGGGTGCTCTGCGGTTGGTGGGTGGTCATCGAGCTCCATCCGTTCGCGGGCGACGGTCGCGACCTCCCGGTCCGGCGCCCGCCTCGTCGCATGTCGGCCCCGCGGGGCCTCCGAAAGGCTAGCGGCGCGGGCGGCGCGACGACGCGTCCGGGGTCGGGATTGGCAGCATTTCGGACCGCCGAAGCGGCCACGGAGTCACCCCGGCGAAGCGGGCACGCCGCCCGCTCAGCCGACGAGCGACTGCCAGCCGTCCCCGTCGGCGTACTCGAAGATGAGGTTCGTCTCGGTGTGGGCGACCGCGGGGTGCCCGGTGAGGTGCGCGAGCACGAACTGGCGGAGCTCCTCGGCGTCGCGCGCCGCGACGTGGAGCAGGTAGTCCTCGGCACCGGCGACGTGGAAGACGCCGAGCACGCCCGGCAGGTGCGGCACGGCATTGCGGAACGCGTCGATCTCGCTGCGATCGTGCTTCACGAGGCGGATCGCGATGAGCGCCTGCAGCGAGACGCCGAGGGAGGCGAGGTCGACGTCGACGCGGTACCCCTTCACGGTGCCGAGGCTCTGCAGGCGCCGGAGGCGGAGGGACACCGTCGACTCCGCCACGCCCACCTCGGCGGCCAGCGCCGCGCCGGAGGCACGTGCGTTCTTCGACAGCGCCGCCAGCAGTGCGCGGTCCACGCGATCGAGTTCGGCTTTCTGCGCCATGGGCAGGATCCTCTCGCTTCTATTGTGAAGATTCTGCGTGTAGTACAGTAATTCCGCAAGCATCTTCACGACGAACGCCTGCGAGCGATAGAATCTGTAGCCTGCTGGCATGACATCGTCGTCGAACTTCGAGACCCGCGCCGTCCATGCCGGCATGGAGGGCGTCCGCGAGCAGGGCTCGCACGTGCCCTCCATCGATCTTTCCACGACCAACCCGCTCGGTGACGTCGAGACCGGCGGACTGTCGTACGAGCAGCTCGCCACGGGCGGCTGCCTCACCGAGGGTCGCTCGGCGGTGTACCAGCGGCTGTGGCAGCCCGGCGTCGCGCGCTTCGAGACGGCCCTCGCCGACCTCGAGGGCGCCCAGGGTGCGGTCGCGTTCGGCACGGGGATGGCCGCGCTCGCGGCGACCCTCATCGCGACCGTCGCCGACGGCCGACCCCACGTCGTGGCCGTGCGCCCCCTGTACGGCGGCTCGGATCACGTGCTCGAGAGCGGCCTCCTCGGCACCCGGGTCACCTGGACCGACGTCGGCGGGATCGCCGCCGCCGTCCGCCCGGACACCGGACTCGTCATCGTCGAGACCCCGGCCAACCCGACGCTCGAGCTCATCGAGCTCGGGCGAGCAGCGGAGGCCGCGGGTGACGTGCCCCTCCTGGTCGACAACACCTTCGCGACCCCGGTGCTGCAGCGCCCGATCGAACATGGTGCCGCGCTCGTGCTGCACAGTGCGACGAAGTACCTCGGCGGGCACGGGGATGCGATGGGCGGCGTGGTCGCCGGACCCACCGAGTGGGTCGAGAAGCTGCGCCGGGTGCGCGCGCTGACCGGCGGGCTGCTGCACCCGATGGGGGCCTACCTGCTCCACCGCGGCATCCGGACCCTGCCCGTGCGCGTGCGCGCCCAGCAGGAGACGGCGGGCGAGCTCGCCCGGCGCCTCGAGGCGCACCCCGCAGTGGCCCGCGTGCGGTACCCGGGGCTCCCCGGCCAGGACCCGCAGGGCCTCGTCGGCCGTCAGATGGCGGGACCGGGTTCGATCATCGCCCTCGAGCTCGCCGGCGGGTACGACGCCGCGTGCCGGTTCACCGAGGCGTGCGAGCTCGTGACGCACGCGGTGTCGCTGGGCGGGGTGGACTCGCTCGTGCAGCATCCCGCGTCGCTCACCCACCGTCCCGTCGCGGCGCACGCGAAGCCCGACGCCGGCGTCGTGCGGCTCTCCGTGGGGCTCGAGCACGTCGACGACCTCACGGCCGACCTCATGACGGCGCTCGACGCCGCGGCGCAGCCTCAGGACCTCGGACGTTCCTCCGAAGTCGGCGTCGCCGGCTGAGCCCTCTCGCCCACCGGCGGGCCGGGATCGCCCATCCCGGTCCACGAGCGCCCCGCGTTCGGGAGCACGTCGATCGCGACCAGACGAGGTCGACGAGCAGGCCGGAAGAGCGGTCCGACGAGGAACGCGCTCGGGGTCCACGCGGTCCAACGCCCGATCGCCCGAGACGGCTCGCTGCGCGGGGACGCCGCGATGATGAGCGCCAGCGAGCTCGACACGAGGAGGGCGCGGGCCGCTCCCTGCAGGGCGCGCGCGAGGGCCATCGCGGCGGCCGGTCGCCGGATCGGCGGTCACCGCCCGGAGAGCCGCTTGCGCAGCAGCTCGATCCGAGCCTGCAGCTGCGTCACCGTCGCCTGCGCGACCTCGGGACCGCCGCACGCGCGGCGCAGGTCGGCGTGCACGAGCGAGTGCGCCCGGCCGGTCTGCCTCGCGTAGAGCCCGACGAGGCTGTTGAGCAGCGACCGCTGCTCCTTGAGCGTGCGGTACAGCGCCACGGGCTCCGCGTGCCCCTCGTCCTCCGGTTCGGCGGACGCCGCGTGCTTGCGCCGTTCCGAGGCGCGACGCGCCTGGCGCGCCTGCCGGTGGCGCAGCAGTTCCGCCACCTGGTCGGGCTCCAGGATGCCGGGGAGGCCGATGAAGTCCAGTTCCTCGTCGCTGCCCGGCTCGG
The DNA here is from genome assembly GCF_037199545.1 of Agromyces sp. CCNWLW213. Taxonomy (NCBI): domain Bacteria; kingdom Bacillati; phylum Actinomycetota; class Actinomycetes; order Micrococcales; family Microbacteriaceae; genus Agromyces; species Agromyces sp. CCNWLW213. Next base: position 284,029 of record NZ_JBBBDX010000001.1, read on the forward strand.
CGAACGTGCCGAAGTCCGTGCCGTCGTAGACGACGCGGTCGAACGTGGCATCCGAGGCCAGCGCCTGCCAGGTGAACTCGTCCTGCAGCTCGTCGGAGGCCCGATCCTCGCGGTTGGCCGACTCGAGCAGGCCGTCGTCGAGGCCCGGATCGTCGTCGCCGTCGCCGGATCGCCGGTCGAGGGCGTGGTCGCGCTGCCGTTCGAGTTCGCCCGCGAGCGCCATGAGCACCGGCACGTTCGGCAGGAACACCGAGGCGGTCTCGCCGCGGCGGCGCGACCGCACGAACCGGCCGATCGCCTGCGCGAAGAACAAGGGGGTCGACGAGCTCGTGGCGTACACCCCGACGGCGAGCCGCGGGACGTCGACGCCCTCCGACACCATCCGGACGGCCACCATCCACCGGCTCGTGCCATTCGAGAACTCCTCGATCCGGCCGGACGCCTCCTTCTCGTCGGAGAGCACGACGGTGACCGGCTCACCGCAGACCTGCTCGAGGATCCCGGCGTACGCGCGCGCCATGGACTGGTCGGTCGCGATGACGAGCCCGCCGGCATCCGGGATCGCGTGTCGCACCTCGGTGAGGCGCCGGTCGGCGGCCTGCAGCACCGCGGGGATCCACTCCCCCGTGGGCTCGAGCGCCGTGCGCCAGGCGGCGGAATGGACGTCCCTCGTGGCGTCCTCGCCGAGACGCGCCTCCATCTCGTCGCCGGCCTTCGTGCGCCAGCGCATGCTGCCCGCGTAGACCATGAACAGCACTGGGCGGACGACGCCGTCCTGCAGCGCCCGCGCGTAGCCGTAGTCGTAGTCGGTCTTCGACACGCGGATGCCCTGCGCGTCGGGCTCGTAGTGCACGAACGGGATCGGCGCGGTGTCGCTGCGGAACGGCGTGCCCGTGAGCGACAGCCGACGCGTCGCCGGCTCGAACGCCTCGCGGATGGCGTCGCCCCACGACAGCGTGTCGCCGCCGTGGTGCACCTCGTCGAGGATCACGAGGGTCCGACCCGAGAGCGTCAGCTCGCGGTGCAGGGCCGGCCGCACGGCGACCTGCGCGTAGGTGACGGCCACGCCGTGGTAGTGCCGGGCCGACCTCCCGTGGGCGTTGCGGAACCCCGGGTCGAGGCGGATCCCGACGCGCGCCGCGGCGTCCGCCCACTGGCGCTTGAGGTGGTCTGTCGGCGCCACGACCGTGATGCGGTCGATCGTGCGGCGGGCGCGGAGCTCGGCCGCCAGGCGCAGCGCGAACGTGGTCTTGCCCGCGCCGGGCGTCGCCGCGGCGAGGAAATCGCGCGGTTCGGTCTCGAAGTAGCGGTCGAGCGCCTCGGCCTGCCAGGCGCGGAGCTTCGAGGCCGTGCCCCACGGCGCGCGGGCCGGGAACGAGGGTGAGAGATGCTCGGCGGCCGAGGTGCCCGGCAGGTGATGGCCGGTGGGGGTCGCGTTGCTCACTCTGCAGCACTGTAGTCGAGACGCCGGACACGGATGCCGTGCCCCGCACGGACGTGCACCGCCGGCGGCAGCGCCGAGGCCCGGCGCTGTGCAGAATGGAGGGATGGTCACCCAGCAGCATCCGTGGTCGAGATATGTCGCGATCGGCGACTCGTTCACCGAGGGCATCGGCGACCCCGAGCCCGGCGTGCCCGGCGGCCACCGGGGCTGGGCCGACCGCGTCGCCGAGGTGCTCTCGCAGGGCACCGAGGACTTCGCGTACGCGAACCTCGCGATCCGCGGCCGACTGATCCAGCAGATCATCGACGAGCAGATCGAACCGGCGCTCGAGCTGCGGCCCGACCTCATCACGATCTCCGCCGGGGGCAACGACGTGATCCGCCCGCGCACCGACCCCGACGAGATCTCGGCGCGCTTCGAGTACGCCGTCGAGCGCCTGTCGCGCGACCGGGCGACGATCGTCGTCTTCACGGGTGTCGACGTGGGGTTCTCCCCCGTCTTCCGCGGCATCCGGGGCAAGGTGGCGATCTACAACGAGAACCTCCGCGCGATCGCGCAGAAGCACGACTGCATCGTGGCCGACCAGTGGGCGCTCGCCGAGATCCAGGACCAGCGCATGTGGGACCGCGACCGGCTGCACCTGAATTCGCTCGGCCACCACGAGGTCGCGCGGATGGTGCTGCGCGCCCTCAACGTCGAGAACGACCTCGAGCCGATGAAGCCCGAGCCCCTGCCCGTCCATTCGTGGCGGCAGGCCCGCACGCAGGACCTGTCGTGGGCGCGCGAGTACCTCGTGCCCTGGGTCGTCCGCCGGATCCGCCACCAGTCCTCGGGCGACTTCGTCACGGCCAAGCGGCCGGATGCCGGGCCGTACGCCGCGCGCATCGAGGCAGCTGCCGACCATTCCCGCGCCGCCGACGCCGACTGACCCGCCTGCTCCGGCGAGATCGCAGGAGGCCACGGCTCACGGTTGCGGCAACGGCCCCGTGACGCCTGTCATCCTGCGAACCGCTCGAGGTGCGGATCGCGTTCGGTATCAGTCGAGCGCGCCCGGGTTGGTGAGCCGCCACCAGGCGCCCGGGTCGTCGATCGTGCCGTCGAATTCGAGCGGCACCTCGATGCGCTGCGTGCCCGCGGTGACGACGGCGGCGCCGGCGGGCGCGCCATCCGTCGCGAGCGTCACGATCTCGGCGTCGACCGCGACGTCGACGGGCGTGTCCGACCAGACCACGACGGTCGCCCCCTCGGACGCCCGCGCGGCGGCCGTGTCGCCCCACGGCGTCTCGTAGGTCGCGAGCTCGGTTCCGGCCTCGAGCGCCACCACCTCGCGGAAGCCGGGCGCGATCGTGTCGATCATGGCCGCGATGCCCTCGCGGACCTGCGCGTGGTTCGCACCGCCGAGCAGCACGCCCACGAGCGTGACCGACGACGAGCCGACGGCCACGTCGGCCGAGAAGAGCAGGTTCGCCGCGTCATCCGTCGTGCCGGTCTTGATGCCGTCCACGCCGTGCGTGCCGAGCAGCCTGTTGGAGTTCTCGAGGGTGCCGAGCCCGGGGATGTCCACCTGCTTGGTCGCGACGATCTCGGCGAGCGTCGGATCCTGCAGGGCGAGCTCGCCGAGCTCGACGAGATCTGCGGCGGTGCTCGTGTTCTCGAGCGACAGGCCGCTGGTGTCGGCGATCACGGTGTCGGCCAGGCCATGCTCGGCGACCCAGGCCCGGGCGCGCTCGAGGTACTCCTCGACCGACCCGAACGCCCACTGCGCGAGCGAGATGCTGTAGTTGTTCCCCGACGGCAGCATCATGGCCTCGAGGCTCTGCCGCAGGCTCAGGGTGGTGCCGGCCGCGACGGGCGCGACCGAGCCGTTCTGGGCGACCATGTCCCAGTAGAGGTCGATGTCGGCCTCGGTGTAGGCGATGCCGGGGCCGCCCTCGCCGGCGGGGATGGGGTGCTCCTCGAGGATCACGAGCGCCGTGACGACCTTCGCGATGCTCGCCATCGGCACGGGCGTCGACTCCCCGCCGGCCGCCAGGGCTCCGTCGAAGCCCACGGCCCCCACGGCCCAGGTGCCGAAGCCGGGCTCGGCCACCGCCTGCGCCGCCGCGGCCGTCGGCACCGGGTCGACCACGACGGGCGCGAGCTCCGGGACGGGCGCGGTGAGGGTCGTGGCGGCGTAGGCGCCGCCGCCGACCAGCGACGCGACCACGGCGCCGAGGGTGCCGAACACGGCGATGCGGCGTCGGCGGTACACCCGCGGCGAGGGGCGGTTCGGGGTCGCGGGTGCCGCGGGCGGGGCCGGGTCGAGCGTGCGAGACATCCCTTGCAGGATACCGACGCGCGCTATGCGAGCGTGTACAGCGCCACGGCCGCCGCCGCCGCGACGTTGAGCGAATCCACGCCGTGGGCCATGGGGATCGTGACGATCGAGTCGGCGGCGTCGAGCGCCTGCCGCGACAGTCCGTCGCCCTCGGCGCCGAACACGAGGGCGAGGCGCTCGGGCGGGCGGGCGGCGAGCTGCCGCAGGGTCACGGCGTCGTCCGCGAGCGCGAGCGCCGCGACCGCGAAGCCGTGCTCGGTCAGGATGGCGCGCGCCTGCGTCCATTCGGGCAGGCGCGTCCACGGCACCTGGAAGACGGTCCCCATGCTGACGCGCACGCTCCGGCGGTAGAGCGGATCGGCGCAGCGCGGCGTCACGAGCACGGCGTCCGCGCCGAGCGCGGCGACCGACCGGATGATCGCGCCGACGTTGGTGTGGTCGACGATGTCCTCGAGGATCACGACGCGGCGCGAGGCGGCGAGCAGCTCGCCCGGCTCCGGAAGCTGCGGCCGCTCGAACGCCGCCAGCGCGCCGCGGTGCACGCGGTACCCGGTGATGGCCTCGAGCTCGGCCGGGTCGGCGAGGTGCACGGGGATGTCGAAGGGCTCGAGCGCGTCGCGCAGCCCCGGCAGCCACTTCTCCTCCATCAGCACCGAGCGCGGCGTGTGCCCCGCCTCGATCGCCCGGCGGATCACCTTGGCCGACTCGGCGATGAAGATGCCGCGCTCGGGCTCGGCGATCGACCGCAGTGCGACATCCGTCAAGCGGGCGTAGTCGGCGACGGCGTCGGATGCCGCGTCGCGGACTCGTTCGATTCGCATGGGTCCTCCGAGGACAGCCTGCCAGCCGGCGGAAACATTCCGATAACGCGCGGTGTTTAGACTCTGGGAACCGCAAGCGCCGTCGAAGGGAGCCGTGTGGTCACTGGCATCGAGGCGCCGACGTCGCCGAACGCGTTGTTCGACGAGGCGATCGGCATCATGCGCGGGTCGCGCGTGGCCGTGCTGACCGGCGCGGGCGTGAGCACGGACTCGGGGATCCCCGACTACCGGGGCGAGGGCGCGCCGGTCCGCAATCCGATGACCGTGCAGACGTTCCTGTCGTCGGAGACGGCGCGCAAGCGCTACTGGGCGGGCAGCCACCTCGGGTGGCGGGCCTTCGCCTCGGCGAAGCCGAACGACGGCCACCGGGCGCTCGCCGGTCTCGAGGCGGCGGGCGTGGTCTCCGGCGTCGTCACGCAGAACGTCGACGGATTGCACCGCAAGGCCGGGAGCTCGCACGTGGTCGAGCTCCACGGCGCGTCCGACCGTGTGGGGTGCCTCGTGTGCGGGCAGATGTTCGCCCGCCAGTCCGTGGCCGACCGCCTCGAGCTGCTGAACCCGCACATCGACCTCTCGACGCCGGCGCGGATCAACCCCGACGGCGATGCCGAGGTCGACGACGTCGAGTCGATGGTGCTGCCCGAATGCACGGTGTGCGGCGGCGTGCTGAAGCCCGATGTCGTGTTCTTCGGCGAGTTCGTGCCCACCCCGGTCTACCGGCAGGCCGCGGCCCTCGTGCAGCGCGCCGACGTGCTGCTCGTCGCCGGGTCGTCGCTCGTCGTCAACTCGGGCGTGCGGCTGCTCGAGATCGCGCGTCGCCGGCGGATCCCGATCGTGGTCGTGAACCGAGGTGCCACGAAGGGCGACGCGCGCGCCACGGTGAAGCTCGACGCGGGCGCCACCGAGACCCTGACGGCGATGGCGGAGGCGCTCGGCGCATGATCGTGCGCCTCTGGCGGCCCGCGGAGGAGGCGGCGCCGGTCCACGGGACGGTGTCGGCGACCACGATCGCGCTCGTGCGCCACGGCGAGACCGACTGGAACCGCGACGGCCGGATCCAGGGATCGACCGACATCGCCATGAACGACCGCGGTCGCCGCCAGGCGCGCGCGACGGCGGCGCGGCTCGCGGCCGCACGGTGGGACGCGGTGGTGACCAGCCCGCTGTCACGGTCGGCGGAGACTGCCGGGATCATCGCGCGCCGGCTCGGACTGCCCGAGCCCGGGCACGACCCCGCGCTCGCCGAGCGACGGCACGGCATCCTCGAGGGGCTGACGCGCGAGGACCGGCGTCGGCTCGAGGCCGACGCGGTGCCGATCGAGGGGCTCGAGTCGCGCGTCTCGGTCGTGTCGCGCGCGGTGCCGGCGTTGCTCGCGCTCGCCGGGCGGCATCCGGGTGGTGCCGTCGTCGCGGTGACGCACGGCGGCGTCATCCAGTCGGTGCTGCTGCACCTGTGGGAGCGCGCGGCGCTGCCGAGCGGATCGGTCGCCAACGGTCGGTCCACGAGCTGCGCGCCACGTCGGCGCGGCTCGAACTCGTGTCGTCGGACGCCGTCGTCGCGGCCGAGGCGACCGGGACCTACTGAGCGTTCCCGGCCGCGACCTCGCGCAGCAGCTCGAGCAGCCGCTCGGCGGACGCGGCCCACGTGAAGCGGGCGGCGACGTCGACGGATGCCGCGGAGCGCCGCTCCCACTCCCCCGGGCGCGCGAGCGCCCCGACCGCCTGCGCGAGCGCGGCCGGGTCGTCGGCGGGGAAGTACAGCGCCGCATCGCCGCCGATCTCGCGGAAGATCGGGATGTCGGTCACGACCACCGGCGTGCCGAGCCGCATGGCCTCGACGAGCGGGATCCCGAATCCCTCGGCCTTCGATGCGCTGACGAGCGCCGTGGCGCCCGCGAGCACCTCGGCGTACTCGCCGTCGCTCGCGCCGTCGTGGAACACGAGTCGCGCCTGCGGCGCGAGCTGCTCGAGCCGGCGCCGCTCCTCGGGGCGCACGCGGCTCATGAGGTGCAGCTCGAACCCGGGCAGCTGCGCGGCGGCGCGCACGAGCGTGTCGACGCCCTTGTAGGGCATGAACGAGCCCATGTAGACGAGCCGGTCGCGCTCCGGGCGCGTCCGCGGAAGCCTCGGCGTGCCGAGGTCGTCGGCCGCGTTCGGCACGACGGTGACCGGCCGGCGCGTGAGCCGGTGCTTCCGGATCAGCCCGGCGGTCGTCTCGGACACGGTCACGACCGCGTCGGCCCGGTTCAGCAGCATCCGCTGCGGCCACCAGGCCAGGTGGTAGAGACGCCAGAGCCCGCGTACGAACGCGGGCAGGTCGCGCGGCGGCGTGCGGTTCTCGTAGTAGATCAGGTCGTGCAGGGTGAGGACGAGGCGGTAGTCGCGGCCCCACGATCCCATCGTCTGCATGGGCGAGAACACGACGTCCGGCCCGAGCTTTCGCACCTGGCGAGCGAGCCACGGTTCCCGCACGCTGGTGGGGCCGCTGACGAGCTCCCATGGCAGCGCCGGAAGCTTGTCGAGCTGTCGGTGGTCGCTGATGAGCATGGTGAGCGGATGCCGCTCGCCCAGCTCGCGCACGAGACCGGCCGTGAAGCGGCTGATGCCGTCATGGTGGTCGACGCGCACGTAGCGGCAGTCGACGACGAGCCTCACGCGCGCTCCCCCTCGACGAACGCGCGGATGTGCCCGGCCGCCTCGGCGGGGGTCTCGTAGTGGATGAGGTGCCCGACGCCCGGGATCACCGCGATGGCGCCGTGGGCGAAGAGCGGCGCGAGGCGGTGCTGGGCGGCGAGCGGCGTGATGTCGTCCTTCTCGGCCACGACGAGGAGCACCGGCACCTCGATCGCCGGCGCGTACTCGCGCACGTCGTGGCTCACCGACGCGCGGAATGCGGCGAGCACCGCGTCGCGGTCGACGAACGCGGAGAAGTACCGGTCGTGCTGGTCGTGGATGAACCGCCGCAGCGCGGGTTCCTCGGTCTTCGCCATGGTCACGCTCATCACGCGCACGATGGCGCGGTTGCGGAGCAGCGCGAAGCCGAGTCGCTTCGGGAGCGCGGCCGCAGCGCGGTAGTAGCCGATGGCGAGGCGCGTCATGATCGCGCGCGGACCGTCGAGCGCCGGTGCCCCGATGGGATTGACGAGCACGAGCCGTCCCGGCTCGAGGCCCGCGGCGACCGCCGCCGACACGATGATCGACCCGAACGAGTGGCCGAGCAGCGTGTAGCGCCCGGCGGACTGCGTGGCATCCGTCGCCCCGGCCGCCTCGACGAACGCCCTGAGCCACGCCGCGTACCCGTCGATGTCGTGCTCGGCGCCCGTGAACGTCGACGACTCGCCGAAGCCGGGCAGGTCGGGCACGATCACGCGGTAGCCGGGCAGCTTGGCGACGATGGGCTCGAGCCCGTGGTGGTCGCCGCGGAAGCCGTGGACCATGACGACCGCGGGGGCGTCGCGGTCGCCGTACTCCCACCAGGCGGTGTGGCTGCCCCCGACGAGGGCACGGTGCTCGCGGACCGGGATGCGCGCGAGTTCGTCGGCGTACGGTGAGGCGATCATCCCGGCCATCCTACGGCGCGGCTCCTGAGCGCTGTCGGAGGGCGTGGATACCGTGACGGGCATGGAGCACTCCCCCGCCGCGTCCTGGGCCGACACGCTCGCGGTCTTCGACCTCGAGACCACCGGCATCGACATCGACACGTGCCGCATCGTCACCGCCCACGTGGGCGTGATCGGGCCGGCGGGCGAGGTGCTCGAGCAGCGCCAGTGGATCGTCGACCCCGGCGTCGAGATCCCCACGGCGGCGACGCTCATCCACGGCGTGACGACCGAGCGGGCCCGGCTCGAAGGGCTCCCGGCCGTGCAGGCCGTCGTCGAGATCATCGGGGCGCTGACGGATGCCGCGGCGCGGGGCCTGCCGATCGTGGCCTACAACGCCGCCTACGACCTGTCGGTGCTGCACCGCGAGGCCGAGCGCTACGGCCACGAGGCGTTCCGCGGGCCGGCGCACGTCGTCGACCCGCTCGTGATCGACAAGGCCGTCGACCGGTACCGGCGGGGCAAGCGCACGCTGACCGCCGCGTGCGAGCACTACGGCGTCGAGCTCATCGCCGCGCATGACGCGGGCGCCGACGCGATCGCCGCCGGGCGGGTGGCCCAGGCGATCGCCCGCACCTTCCCCGAGCTCGCGGCGATCGCGGTCGCCGAGTTGCACGCGCGCCAGGTCGACTGGTGCCGCGAGCAGGCCGAGAGCTACCAGCAGTGGCGCCGCGCGAACGGCGAGCCCGAGTTCACGACCTCGGGGGCGTGGCCGCTGCGCTGAGTCGCTCCGTCACGCGCATCGCCCGACGCGGCGCGACCGGCGGAAGCGGGACGAACGACCATCGCGCGCATCGCGTTCGTCTGCGACGCTGGACCCATGACGAGCCCGCTCGAGGACCGACCGGCAGTTGACGCGTTCACGGAGGCGAGCGCCCTGTGGCTCGTGGGCGACAGCCCGCCGTCGTTCCTCATCGACGCCGCCGTCGAGGCGGTCGTCAGCGGGCTGGATGCCCCGGCGCTGCACGAGCTCGCCGGGCTCTCCGACTCCGACGAGGCGTGGGAGCTGCGCGCCGCGCTCGAGCGCGCCCTCGGCGAGCTCGGCATCGCGGTGCCCGATCCCGACCCGGCCACGCGCCCACTGGCGATGCGCGCGCTGGCCGCGCTGCTGCTCCGCGACCGCATCTCGGTGCGCGAGCTCGTCGACTGGGCGCGCGGGGTCGTGGGCGACGCCGAGCCCGGCGAGGCCCGTCGCTTCCTCGAGATCGGCGACGACCTCGACGCCGGGCGGGTGACGCCGCACGAGGCGCAGCTCGCCGCGATCGACGAGTCGGCCCGCTACCTGCACGTCACCGCCGCGGGCTCGGGCGCCTGATCCCGCTCCCCCGTCCTCGCGCCGAGTCGGATGCACGACGAAGGCGCCGCCCCCGCGGGACGGCGCCTTCGGTGCGGCAGCGACTACTTGCCGAAGTTCTTGAAGCGCTGGTTGAACTTCTCGACGCGACCGGCCGAGTCCATGATGCGCTGCTTGCCCGTGTAGAACGGGTGCGACTCCGACGAGATCTCGACGTCGATGACCGGGTAGGTCTCGCCGTCGAGCTCGATCGTCTTGTCGCTCGTCACGGTCGAACGCGTGAGGAACGTGGCGCCCGAGGCGAGGTCGCGGAAGACGACGGCGTTGTAGGCGGGGTGGATGTCGGTCTTCATGGAGACTTCCTTGTTGATTCGGATTCGGATTCGCCCCGCCTTCGGGCAGGGAAAGCATGTCGGCCGTCGGGCCAGCACACAAGTCTAGCAGAGGGTCGCAGGATGGCGCGTCAGCGGGCTGCGCGCGCCGAGTAGCGCCCGTCGCGCTCGGTGAGCTCGATGGGCAGGCCGAAGGTCTCGGTGAGGGTCTCGGACGTGAGCGCCTCGCCGATCGGTCCGGCGGCGCGGATGGTGCCGTCCGCCAGCAGCATGGCGTGCGTGAACCCCTGCGGGATCTCCTCGACGTGGTGGGTCACCATCACGATGGCCGGCGACGAGGACGACGACGCGTACCCGCCGAGCAGCTCGACGAGCTCCTCGCGCGCGCCGAGGTCGAGCGAGGCAGCCGGCTCGTCGAGCAGGAGCAGCTCGGGATCGGTCATGACCGACCGCGCGATCTGCACGCGCTTCTGCTCGCCGTCCGACAGGCTGCCGAAGCGGCGGTCGGCGAAGCCCTCGAGCTGCCACTCCTTCAGCACGCGCTGGGCGCGCCGGTCGTCGATCGTCTCGTACTCCTCGTTCCACCGGCCGGTGACCGAGTAGGCCGCGGTGAGGACCGAGTCGATCACGGTCTCGTTCTTCGGGATGCGGCGGGCCATCGCCGTCGACGCGAACCCGATCATCGGGCGCAGCTCGAACACGTCGGTCTTGCCGAGCGCCTCGCCGAGCACCTCGACCGAGCCCTTCGTCGGGTGCATCGCCGCGGCGGCGATCTGCAGCAGCGTGGTCTTGCCGGCGCCGTTCGGGCCCAGGATGACCCAGCGCTCGTCGGATGCCACGTTCCAGTCGATGCCGTCGAGGATCGCGTTCCCGTCGCGGACCACCGACACGTGCTGGAACTGCAGAACCGTAGACGCCATGCTGACCATGCTAGTGGGACGCGTGGACCCGCCCCGCGCACCGTGGACGGGCTCAGCGACCCGCGAGGACCCGCTCGTAGAGCGCTCGGGTGGACGCGGCGATCGCGTCCCACGCGAAGTGCTGCTCGGCGCGCACGCGGCCCGCCGCGCCCATCTCGCGGGCCCGGGCGGGATCGCTCACGACCCGGGTGAGCGCCTCGGCGAGGTCGGCCACGAACCGCTCCGGGTCGAGCGGGGTGCCGGTGCCGTCGTCGGCCTGGTCGATGGGCACGAGCACGCCGGTCACGCCGTCCTCGACCACCTCGGGGATGCCGCCCGTGGCGGTGCCGACGACGGCCGCGCCGCACGCCATGGCCTCGAGGTTCACGATGCCCAGCGGCTCGTACACCGAGGGGCAGACGAAGCACGTGGCCGACGTGAGCAGCGCGGTGAGCTCGTTGCGGGGCAGGTGCCGATCGATCCACACGACGCCGTCGCGGGTCTCGCCGAGCTCCGCGACGAGGCCGGACACCTCGGCCATGATCTCGGGGGTGTCGGGGGCGCCGGCGCACAGCACCAGCTGCACGTCGTCGGGCAGCGAGCGCGCCGCGCGCAGCAGGTACGGCAGGCCCTTCTGGCGCGTGATGCGCCCGACGAACACGATCGACGGCAGCTCCGGATCGACTCCGAGCGACCGCACCAGATCGGGATCGTCGTTCGGACGCCAGTCGGTCAGGTCGATGCCGTTGTAGACGACCGACACCCGGTCGGGGTCGATCGCCGGGTACGAGCGCAGGATGTCGCGACGCATGCCGTCGCTCACGGCGACGACCGCGTCCGCGTCCTCGAACGCGGTGCGCTCCACCCAGCTCGACACCGCGTACCCGCCGCCGAGCTGCTCGGCCTTCCACGGTCGGAGCGGCTCGAGGCTGTGCGCGGTGACGACGTGCGGAATCCCGTGGAGCCGCTTCGCGATGAAGCCGGCGAAGTTCGCGTACCAGGTGTGGGAGTGCACCAGGTCGGCGCCTGCGGCATCCGCGGCCATCAGGAGGTCGACGCCCATGGTCGAGAGCGCGGCGTTCACGTCGGCGAACTCGGCGGGTGTGCCATAGCCGGTCGTGCCCTCCTCGTCGCGCGGCGCGCCGAAGGCGCGGACCCGCACGTCGGTGTCGTGGCGGAGTGCGCGGACCAGTTCCGCGACGTGCACCCCGGCCCCTCCGTAGATCTCGGGCGGGTATTCGCGGGTGAGCAGGTCGACGCGCATGCCGCAACGTTAGCCCGTCGTGGTCACGCGTCGTCAACCGTCTGTGCCGCCCGGCATCCGTCTGACTACGCTGGGCTCATGGTGGCGACGCGCAAGATCTTCGGGATTGTCCTTGCAGGCGGCGAGGGGAAGCGCCTCATGCCCCTCACGGAGGACCGCGCGAAGCCCTCGGTGCCGTTCGGCGGGCAGTACCGGCTCATCGACTTCGCGCTGTCGAACCTCGTCAACTCGGGCCTCCGCCAGATCGTGGTGCTCACGCAGTACAAGTCGCACAGCCTCGACCGCCACGTGTCGCAGACCTGGCACCTCGACGGGCTGCTCGGGTCGTACGTGGCGTCGGTGCCCGCCCAGCAGCGACTCGGCAAGCGGTGGTTCTCGGGCTCGGCCGACGCGATCCTCCAGAGCCTCAATCTCATCTACGACGAGCAGCCCGACATCATCGTGGTCGTCGGCGCCGACCACGTGTACCGCATGGACTTCAGCCAGATGATCCAGGCGCACATCGACTCCGGGGCGGATGCCACGGTCGCCGCCATCCGCCAGCCCATCTCGCTCGCGAACCAGTTCGGGGTCATCGAGGTCGATCCGGAGGCGCCCGACCGCATCAACCGCTTCCTCGAGAAGCCGAGCGACCCCGAGGGACTGCCGGACTCCCCCGACGAGGTGCTCGCCTCGATGGGCAACTACGTCTTCAACGCCGACGCGCTGATCGACGCGGTCCTCCGCGACGGCGAGCGCTCCGACTCCAGCCACGACATGGGCGGCGACATCATCCCCGCCTTCGTGGCGCAGGGCAACGCGGGCGTCTACGACCTGAAGCGCAACGACGTGCCCGGTTCGACCGACCGCGACCGATACTACTGGCGCGATGTCGGAACGATCGACTCGTTCTTCGAGGCCCACCAGGACCTCATCTCGGTGCTGCCGATCTTCAACCTGTACAACCGCGAGTGGCCGATCTTCAGCCAGCAGGTCAACTCGCCGCCCGCCAAGTTCACGCGCGACGCGCGCGGGTCGCTCGGCACGGTCATCGACTCGATCGTGTCGCTCGGCTCGGTCATCTCGGGTGCGCACGTCGAGCGGAGCGTGCTCGGCCCGTGGGCGATCGTCGGATCGGGCGCGAACGTGTCCGATTCGATCCTGTTCGACCGCGCGCGCATCGAAGCGGGCGCGACCGTGCGGCGGGCGATCCTCGACAAGGAGGTCGTCGTCGAGGAGGGCGCGCACATCGGCCTGAACCGCGCGGAGGACCTGGCACGCGGGTTCGTCGTCACCGAGAGCGGCGTGACCGTGGTGGGCAAGGGCTCGCACGTGCGGGCCTCGTGACCGCCGCGCCATCCGGCCGCGAGGGCGGCCTGCTCGTCGTGCTCGACGCCGACTCGACGCTCATCCGCGAGGAGGCGATCGAGCTGCTCGCCGAGGCGGCGGGCAGCCTCGACCACGTCGCGGCGGTCACCGAGCGTGCGATGCGCGGCGAGCTCGACTTCGCTGCGAGCCTTCGCGAGCGCGTCGCGACGCTCGCCGGCCTGCCGGTCGACGAGGTGGTCGCGGCCCGTGCCCGGCTCACCCCGACGCCGGGCGTGCACGAGTTGATCGAGGGGGTCCACGCGTCCGGCGGACGCGTGGGCGTCGTGTCCGGCGGCTTCCATGAGCTGCTCGATCCGCTCGCCGAACGCCTCGGACTCGACTTCTGCCGGGCCAACCGGCTCGAGGTCGAGGGCGATCGACTCACCGGGCGGGTGCTCGGCGACATCGTCGACGCGGAGGCGAAGCGGCATGCGCTCGAGGAGTGGGCCGCGGCATCCGGCACGCCCGTCTCACGGACCATCGCCGTCGGCGACGGCGCCAACGACCTCCGCATGCTCGACCGCGCCGGGCTCGGGGTCGCGTTCTGCGCGAAGCCCGTCGTGCGCGCGCAGGCGGACGTCGCGATCGATCGCGTCGATCTGAGCGGCGTGCTCGCCCTCGCCGGCCTCCGCGGGTAGCGCCGGCACCCCGGCCGGCGACGGCCGTCGCTTGCTTGCAGCGGGCTGACGGCGGACTGGGAGATCCATCCGAATGCATCGATCGCCGAGGCATCCGCACCTACCGTGAGGGCATGAAGACTCGAACCGCTGCCGTTTCGTCCACTTCGATCGCCGTCCTCGCACTCCTTGCCGCCGGCACCGCACCGTCCGCCCTCGCGGCGCCGGGCACGACCGGCTCGCCCGGAGCGTTCGAGGAGACCATCGCGCTTCCCGACGGATTCCAGCCCGAGGGCATCGCCATCGACGCGCGCGGGACCGCCTACTTCGGCTCGCTCGCCGACGGCGACATCTACGCCGCGGACGTGCGCTCGGGCGATGGCGAGGTGATCGCCCAGGGTCCCGGCACCTCCTCGGTCGGCCTCGACGTCGACCAGCGGGGGCGCCTGTTCGTCGCCGGCGGGCCTGCGGGCGACGCCCGGGTGATCGACACGCAGACCGGCGAGCTGCTTGCGAGCTACCAGTTCGCCACCGGCGCGACGTTCGTCAACGACGTCGTCGTCACCGGGGACGCCGCGTGGTTCACCGACAGCCAGCAGGCTCGGCTCTACAAGGTGCCCCTCGGGCCGGCCGGGGCCCTTCCCTCGCAGGACGAAGTGGAGACCCTCCCCCTCAGCGGCGACTTCGTCCTGCAGCCCGGCTTCAACGCCAACGGCATCGAGGTGACCCCGGACGGGAAGGGGCTGCTCGTCATCCAGTCCGCCACCGCCACGCTCTTCCGCGTGGACCCGTCGACCGGCGTCGCGACGGCGGTCGACCTCGGCGGCGTGCCGCTCACGAACGGCGACGGGCTGCTCGTCGAGGGCCGCACCCTCTACGTGGTGCAGAACCGGCTGAACCTCGTGGGCGTGGTCGAGCTCGCGGCCGACGGCTTCAGCGGCGAGTACGTCGACCAGCTCACGGACCCGTCGTTCGACGTGCCCACGACGATCGCGTCGTACGCGAACTCGCTCTACCTGCCGAACGCACGGTTCGGCACTCCTCCGGCCGGCGCCGAGTACTCGGCGAACCGGATCGACCGGTGATCGCGCGACCGCGACAGGACGTCGACGGCGGCCTCAATGCCCCATGCCGAGGCCGCCGTCGACCGGGATGACGGCGCCCGAGATGTAGCCGGCGTCGTCGCCCGCGAGCCACGCGACGACCTTCGCGACCTCGCCGGGCGTGGCGAACCGGCCGGCCGGGATGTTCTTCCTGTACTCGGCCTGCTGCTCAGCCGGGAGGGCGTCGGTCATGTCGGTCTCGATGAATCCGGGAGCGACGACGTTGGCGGTGATGTTGCGGGCGCCGAGCTCGCGCGTGATCGAGCGCGCCATGCCCACCAGGCCGGCCTTCGACGAGGAGTAGTTGACCTGCCCGGCACCCCCGAACAGTCCGACCACGCTCGAGATCAGCACGATGCGGCCGAAGCGCGCCTTGAGCATGCCCTTCGAGGCGCGCTTCGCCACTCGGAACGCGCCCGTGAGGTTCGTGTCGACGACGCTGGTGAACTCCTCCTCGCTCATGCGCATGAGGAGCGTGTCGCGGGTGATGCCCGCGTTCGCCACGACGACCTCGACCGGGCCGAGCGCTGCCTCGATCTCGGTGAAGGCCCGATCGATGGAGTCGGTGTCGGTGACGTCGGCGCGCACGGTGAGCGAGCCCTCGGGACCCTCGCCCGAGCGGGCGGTCACGGCCACGCGGTGCCCCTGGGCCACGAACTCCTCGGCGATCGCGTAGCCGATGCCACGGTTGCCCCCGGTCACCAGAACGGTACGGCTCGTGGTCATGGCGGACTCCGTCTCTCCAAGGGGGCGCGTCAAGGCCGAACGGCCCGTCCCAGCATAGAGGTTGCCGTGTAGCGGCATCCGCTGCGCGCATCGGACGTACCCTTGGAGGTGAGGAGCGCCGCCAGCCCCGGCGACCATCATGAAGCAGCAGCCCACCCAGTCGATCACGTCGCTGCCGGCCTCGCCGGACGACGAGCGGCGTGCGCGCATGATCAAGTACTCGGTGATGATGGGCATCCGCGTCGCCTGCATCTTCGCACTGCTGTTCGCGCAGGGGTGGTGGATCCTCGTCTTCGCCGCAGGCGCCATCTTCCTGCCGTACTTCGCGGTCATCGTGGCGAACGTGGGCACGTCGCGACGCGACCAGGAGGTGCTCCGCCCGGGCGGGCTCGTGCCCCTCGAACCCGGGACCGACGCTGCCGGCGCCGATCCCGCGCCGGACGCCGACCCGCGGTTCCGGGCGGCCTCCGACGTCGACCCGCGCGACGCGCGCCCCGAGGGGGACGCGGCGTGATCGGCTCGCTCGGCGCCGCCCCCGCGGGCGGCTGCTCCCGCGCGGGATGCCACCAGCCTGCGACGCGGCGCATCGACTGGCGCAATCCGCGGATCCACATGGGCGAGCGGTTCAAGACCTGGCTGGCGTGCGACGAGCACGTCGACTACCTTCGCGAGTTCCTCGCCGCTCGTTCGTTCCCGCTGGCCGTCTCCCCCTTCGATCCCGCGGATGCCGCAGGGTCGCCGTCGCACGGTCGCGGCGGCGCGACCACGGCCGGTGGTGGCGCATGAGCCAGTGGCGCTTCCTCGCGTCGCCCCGCTGGGCGGGGTACCTGGCGCTCGTGGTCGTGTTCGCGATCGCGTGCTCGGCGCTCGGTACGTGGCAGTTCAACCGACGTGCTGAGGCGCTCGCCGAGGTCGCCCGCATCGACGCCAACTACGACGCCGACCCGGTCCCGGTGGGCGAGGCGCTCCCCGATCCGGAGGCGTTCGACATCGACCAGCGCTGGCAGGTCGTCGGTCTCTCCGGCGAGTACCTGCACGACGAGGAGGTCGTCGTCCGCAACCGGCCCGGTGCCGGCAGCACCGGGTTCGAGGTGCTCACGCCGATGCGGCTCGACGACGGCATGGTGTTCGTCGTCGATCGCGGCTGGATCCCGCAGGACTCCGAGGGGCGGCCCTCCGAGGTGCCGCCGGCCCCCGAGGGCCGGGTCGAAGTGACGGCGCGATTGAAGGCCGGCGAGCAGCGGATCGCCGGTCGCACCTCGTCGGGCAGCGAGTTCGCCACGATCGACCTCGACGAGCTCGCCGAGCGGGTCGGCGAGCCGACGTACACGGGCGCGTACGGCATCCTCGTGCAAGCGGGCGCCGATGCGGCGGAGCCGCCGCTCGCGCTCCCCCGACCCGAACGCGACGAGGGACCCCACCTCTCGTACGCGCTGCAGTGGTTCGTGTTCGCCCTCATGGGATTCGTGGCTCTGGGCTGGTTCGCGAACCAGGAGCGCAAGCTCGCGGCAGCGGATGCCGTCGAGCGCACGGGCGCACCGCGGCATCCGGTCGCCGAGCCCAAGCGTCCGGCGAGGCCGTCGCGGTCGCGGAGCGATGCGGATGTCGAGGACGAGATCCTCGATCGGCGCTGACTTCTCCCGGGTGTTGTGGTCCGGGAGATCCGGAATGCACTGCATCGTCACCCTGCTTCGGGACCGACCGCCACGACCCGAGTGCCGCAGATCCGGTCGTAGGGAGTCCTCCCGCCGCCGACGAAGAGGGACACGATCCAGGCGATCGGCATCAGGTACGCCGCACCGGTGAGCAGCCACACCCCGACGGGCACCGGCCCGCCGGTCCCGCTGCTCGCGACGATCGCGAAGACCGCCGCATGACCGAGCAGCCAGGGGACGCCGATCTTGACGATGTTCCGCAGCAGGGCGACCCGGAAGGACGGAGGACCGCCGACCGCGTCGACCTGGAGGCGGAGCACGCGCTTGCCCGGCGTGGCGCCGCTCGGGCGCGACTCCGCCCAGCCCGCCGCCAGGACGACGGGCAGCACCACGACCACGCCGCCGATGACGTTGAGCGTCGCGTACCCCGCGGGAGCGAGCACCCCGGCGAGGTCGAGCGGAACGCCGATCGCGGCGGTCAGCGCCACCCAGCCGAGGATGCACAGCCAGTCGACGAGCCATGCGAGCAGCCGACGGGCCGCGAGCCCCGCGCCCGCGCGTCGACGTGGAGTCGGATCGGTCGGGACCCGGGCGCTCTGCACCCGTCCATCGTGGCACGCGACGCGCTGCGCCGCCCGAGCCGCCGGGACTCGCTCACTCCATGGTGTCGAGGATCGCCGACAGCTGCTCGAAGGTGGTCAGCGGGTTCACGATGGCGAAGCGCGTGTTCGGGCGGCCCGCGTGCGAGCTCGGCGTCACGAACGCGTGCTGGTCCCGGAGGAGCCGGGCCGACCACGAGTCGTAGTCGGCCTTCGTCCAGCCGTCGCGCTCGAAGACGACCACGGACAGCTGGGGGTCGCGCACCAGGCGGAACCCGTCGCGCCGTCCGATCTCGGCGGCGATGTCGTGCGCGAGCCGGATCGAGGCGGAGATGGCCTCACGGTAGGCCGCGGCGCCGTGCGTGGCGAGCGAGAACCAGAGCGGCAGGCCGCGCGCCCGTCGGGTCAGGTGCGCGGCGTAGTCCGACGGGCTCCACTCGCTCGTCTCCGTGAGGGTGTCGAGGTACTCGGCGTGCTGCGTGTGCGCGCGGCGGCCCGCCTCGGGGTCGCGATAGATCAGCGCACACGCGTCGAACGGCGCGAACAGCCACTTGTGCGGGTCGACGATGACCGAGTCCGCGCGTTCGACGCCCGCGAAGCGCTCGCGCGCGAGCGGCGAGAGCATCGCGGCCAGGCCGTACGCGCCGTCGACGTGCAGCCAGAAGTCGAACTCGTCCTTCAGGGCGCCGATGGAGGCGAGGTCGTCGACGATGCCGAAGTTCGTCGATCCGGCCGTGGCCACCACGGCGAAGACGGATGCTCCGTGCTCCTCGAGCGCGGCGCGCACGGCATCGCCGCGCAGCATCCCGTCGTCGCCGGGCGCCACGGGGATCACCTCGACGTCCATGACCCGTGCCGCCGACGCGATCGAGGAGTGGGCCTCGCCGCTGCACACGACCTTCCAGCGCGCGGGCGTCTCCCGGTCCGCCAGGGTGACGGCCAGTCGTGCATGCTCGCGCGCGGCGACCAGCGCGGAGAGGTTCCCGAGCGTGCCGCCCTGCACGAACACGCCGCCCGCGGCCGTGGGCAGTCCGAACTCCCGCGCGAGCCAGGCCAGCACCTCGTTCTCCGCGTACACCGCGCCCGCGCCCTCCAGCCACGAGCCGCCGTAGAGGGCGCTCGCGGAGACGACGAGGTCGAAGGCGATCGCCGCCTTGGTCGGGGCGGTCGGGATGAACGACAGGTACTGGGCGTGGTCGGTCGTGATGCACGCCGGCGCGAGCACGTGCTCGAAGCGCGACAGCGCCTGCTCGGCGCCGATGCCGCGCTCGTCGATGCTCCGCCCCGCGAGGCGGTCGAGCTCGAACTCCGAGATGGGCCGGTCGAGCGGGGTGTCGCTGGCGAGGATGCGTCGACGCGAGTAGTCGAGCACGAGGTCGACGAGATCCGTGGTCTCGGCCGACACGGCGTGCATCCGAGTCGGGCGCGAAGCGTCGGGCGTCTGCGGCATGGTCATGCGGGGATTCCCTCCGGTGGTTCTGGCCTGCGCAAGTGTGCGCGAAATCGGGCGTCGATGCAACTCGCCAGCATGATCAAGGCATTCAGCGCATCGAACTGGCGAATGCGCGATGTTGCGCGCAACGATCCACCGTCAACTGCTCGGCCGGCACCAGGCCCGCGACGAGCGCGGGCGCCGCGGTATCCGACACCCATCGCATCATGGCGCTGCCGATGCCGACGAGCGTGCGTCCGCAGCGACGCGGACCGCCTCGACGAGCAGGCCCGTGCTCCCACGACGCGACCTGCCCGGGATGGACGTGAGCTGCGGCGTGCCGACGACGCGCCCTCCCGGATCGACGGTGACGACGAGCTCAGTGCGCGGATCGTCGAGGATCTCGTCGAGCGCCTCGGCATAGCGGCCGAGGTCGTCCGGGTCGGCGACGTCGCCCCGGGCGCGCTGACGGGGTGGTCGGAGAGCAGGCGCACGATCGCCTCGAGGTCGCCGCGCCCAGCGCGGCGGAGCACGATCTCGAACCGGCCGGCCGGGACGCGGGCGGGGAGGCGGAGCGAGGTCGGCACCGCATCGTCCTCGCACAGTGGCAGGACGCGTGGGGCGACCCGGACCCCGCACCGATCAGGCGAGCTCGATGAGCTCCTGGTACTCCCGGCTCCAGTGGTCCTCCGTGCCGTCCGGCATGATCAGCACCCGCTCGGGATTGAGCGCCTCGACCGCGCCCGGGTCGTGCGAGACGAGCACGACCGAGCCCTCGTAGTGCGCGAGCGCGTCGAGGATCTCGGCGCGGCTGGCCGGGTCGAGGTTGTTCGTGGGCTCGTCGAGCAGCAGCACGTTCGCGCCCGACACGACGATCATCGCGAGCGCGAGCCGCGTCTTCTCACCGCCGGAGAGCACCCCGGCCGGCTTGTGCACGTCGTCGCCGGTGAAGAGGAACGACCCGAGCACCTTCCGCGCCTCGGTCTCGGTGAGGTTCGGCGAGGCGCTCACCATGTTCTGCAGCACCGTGCGCGCGACGTCGAGCGTCTCGTGCTCCTGCGCGTAGTAGCCGACCCGCAGGCCGTGGCCCGCCTCGACGACGCCGGTGTCGGGTCGGTCGACGCCCGCGAGGATGCGGAGCAGGGTGGTCTTCCCGGCGCCGTTCAGGCCGATGATCACGACCTTCGAGCCGCGATCGATGGCCAGGTCGACGGCGGTGAAGATCTCGAGCGAGCCGTAGCTCTTCGACAGGTCGGACGCCGTGAGGGGCGTCCGACCGCACGGAGCGGGGGTCGGGAAGCGCAGCTTGGCGACGCGGTCGACCGCGCGCACCTCCTCGAGGCCGGCGAGGAGCTTCTCGGCCCGTGCGACCATCTGGTGCGCGGCCGCGGCCTTGGACGCCTTCGCGCCGAACTTCGCGGCCTGCGCCTGCAGCGCGCCGGCCTTCTTCTCGGCGTTGGCGCGCTCCTTCTTGCGGCGTTCCTCGTCGGCGGCGCGCTGGCGGAGGTAGTGCTTCCAGCCCATGTTGTAGATGTCGATGAGCGCCCGGTTCGCGTCGAGGTAGAACACGCGGTTCACGACCTCGCCCACGAGCTCGACATCGTGGCTGATCACGATGACGCCGCCCTTGTAGTTCTTCAGGAACTCGCGCAGCCACACCACCGAGTCGGCGTCGAGGTGGTTGGTCGGCTCGTCGAGGATCATGGTGTCGGCATCCGAGAACAGGATGCGCGCGAGCTCGATGCGGCGCCGCTGGCCGCCCGAGAGCGTCTTCAGCGGCTGGTCCAGGATCCGGTCGGGCAGGTTGAGGTTCGAGGCGATCGACGCCGCCTCGGCCTCGGCGGCGTAGCCGCCGAGTGCGGTGAACCGGTCGGTGAGGGTGCCGTAGCGCTTCATCGCCTTCTCGGCGACGACCGGGTCGGAGGAGCCCATCTTCTCGGACGCCTCGCGCATGCCGAGCACGAGCGAGCCGAGTCCGCGCGCGTCGAGGATCCGAGTGCGGGCGAGCATCTCGGGGTCGCCCGATCGCGGGTCCTGCGGCAGGTAGCCGATCTCGCCCGAGCGATCGATGCGCCCGCCCGTCGGCAGCGTCTCGCCGGCGAGGGTCTTCGTCAGGGTCGTCTTGCCGGCGCCGTTGCGCCCGACCAGCCCGATCTTGTCGCCGTCGGAGACGCGGAAGTTCACGCCCTCCATGAGCAGGCGCGCGCCGACGCGGATCTCGAGGTCGTGGACGGCGAGCACGGTCGACCTCCGGTCGGGGTGGGCATCGGGTGGGCGTGCCGAGCGGCACAGCCCTCCAGTCTACCCGGCGCCACGGATGCCGCGTGTCGGCGGTGCGCGGCACACTGGGCGCATGCCGCGTTCGAGTTCACCGGCGATGCGGGCCGCGCGCATCGCGTCGCACGGATTCCGGTCGCCGGCCGATGACGCGGTCGCCGTGGTCGAACGGCTCGGCGCGCTGCAGGCGCAAGACCTGGGCGCGGCCAAGTGGGCGATCGGCAGCCGGATGGCACACGCCTCGGTGGAGGCCGTGGACGCGGCGATCGAGTCCCGCCGCATCGTCCGGTCCTGGCCGATGCGTGGAACGCTCCATCTCATGCCGGCTCGGCTGCTGCGGCCCGTCCTGAAGATCACGGGCCCCCGCGTGCTCGCGTCATCCCGCGCGAGACTCGCGCAGCTGGAACTCGACGACGTCGACTACCGGCTCGCGCGCGACGCCGCGGAACGGCTGCTCGCCGGTTGCGGCAGCGCGTCGCGCGACGAGCTCACGGCGACGTGGGAGGCCGCCGGCATCCGACCCGAGGGCCAGCGCGGCTACCACCTCATCGCCTGGCTGGCGCGCGACGGCGTGCTGTGCTGCGGGCCCGTCGATGGTCGCACGCAACGGTTCGCGCTGCTCGACGAGTGGGCGCCCGCCGGCGACGGGCCGACCGCCCGCGACGAGACGCTCGGCGAGCTGTTCAGCGCCTACGTCACCGGCCACGGCCCGGCGACGATCGCGGACTTCGCATGGTGGGCGGGCGTGACGAAGGCGGACGCGAAGACGGGGCTCGCTGCGGCGGGCGACCGCGTCGAGCCGTTCGACGATGAGCACGATCGGTTCGTCGCCGCCGGGTCGATGGACGGGGCGACGGTCCGCCCGCGCGGCGCCCTCGCGCTGGCGGCCTTCGATGAGTACTTCCTGGGCTACGCCGATCGTTCCGCCGTGTGCGAGCCCCGGTACGCCGACTTCGTCATCCCCGGCGGCAACGGGATCTTCCAGCCGCTGCTCGTACTCGACGGTCGTGTGGTCGGCACGTGGCGCCGTCACGGCGCGTCGAGGACGCCGCGCGTCGAGCTCCGCTGGTTCGAGCGGATGCCCGAGGGGGCATCGGATCGATTCCTGCGACCGTTCGGCTCGTGGG
This sequence comes from Agromyces sp. CCNWLW213, assembly GCF_037199545.1. Classification (NCBI taxonomy): domain Bacteria; kingdom Bacillati; phylum Actinomycetota; class Actinomycetes; order Micrococcales; family Microbacteriaceae; genus Agromyces; species Agromyces sp. CCNWLW213. Next base: position 306,882 of record NZ_JBBBDX010000001.1, read on the forward strand.
CGCGTTTCCACGGCGTCGAACTGCAGGGCTCGGAAGCCACCGTGCTCGAATAGCGGACGGGCGGCCCGGGCCGTTGCCCGGACCGCCCGTCGCGACTTGCGTCGTCCGCTCAGTCCTGGACGAGCGCCGCCTGCAGCTCGATGGTGATGGTGACCTGCTCGCCGACGAGCACGCCGCCAGTCTCGAGTGCCGCGTTCCAGCTGAGGCCGAAGTCCTCGCGGTTGATCACGGTCTTCGCGGTGGCGCCGCCCTTGTAGTTGCCGTACGGGTCGGTGCCGAAGCCGCCGAAGTCGAAGTCGAAGGTGACGGGCTTCGTGACGCCCTTGATGGTGAGGTCGCCGTCCACCTTGAACTCGCCGTCCTCGATGCGGACGCCGGTCGAGACGAACTCGATCGTCGGGTACTGCTCGGCCTGGAAGAAGTCGTTCGTGCGCAGGTGCGCGTCGCGGTTCGGCTCGTTCGTGTTGATCGAGGCGACCTCGGCCGTGGCGGTCACGCGCGAGTCCAGCGGGTCCTCGCCGGTCACGAAGGTGGCGTCGAAGCGCTCGAACTTTCCCTTGACCTTGCTGATCATGAGGTGCCGGACGCTGAAGGCCACCTCGCTGTGGGTGGGGTCGATCTTCCAGGTGCCGGACTTGTAGCCGGGGATCTCGACGGTCGTCTCGGTCGTCGTCATACGGTGTCGCTCCTTCGATGCGTTCTCGGCCGGTACCGGCCACGTTGAATGCAAACGCATGGAGCCTGCGGATCTATTCCCCGGATCCCACGACCAGTTCGCGACGCAGCTCCAGCACCCGCGTCGCGGCCTCGTCCAGGCGCGCCTCCGGGATCCGTCCCGCGTCGACGGCCTCGGCGATCGAGGCCGCGAGCCCGCCGACGCTGATGCCGAACTCCGACGGATCCGCCGGCAGGACGTAGAGCAGCAGGTCGCTCCCCGCGGCGATCGCCTGCACGGCGTTCTCGCCCGGATCGGCGTACTCGGGCAGGCCGTTGTGCTGGAGCATGAGCATGTCGTCGGTGACGAGCACGCCGTCGAATCCCAGCTCCTCCCGCAGGATGCGGTGCCACTCCGGCGAGAGCGACGCCGGCGCGGCGTCCACCGCGGGGTACGCCAGGTGCCCGGTCATCACCAGCTCGACGTCGGCGGCGATCGCGGCGGCGAACGGCAGCGCCGGCCCGGCGCGCCACTCGTCGAGCGTCAGCGGCGCCGTGGGGATGGACACGTGGGAGTCGCCGGGAGCCGCGCCGTGTCCGGGGAAGTGCTTGACCGTGCTCAGCACGGCGCCCCGCTCCCCCTCGACGGCCGCCGCGACCCGCGCTCCGGCGTCCGCAGGGTCGGTGCCGAGCACGCGATCGAAGATGAACGACGACGGATCCGCCGTGACGTCCGCCACGACGCCGAAGTTCACGTTGACCCCGGACGCCGCGAGGGTCGCCGCACGCGCGGCGAACGCGTCGCGCGTGGCCGCCGGCGGCTGCGCGCGCACTTCGACGGGACCGGGGGCGGTATCCCAGTCGATCCGGCTCACGATGCCGCCCTCCTGGTCGATGCCGACGAGGGTCGCCGCGTCGGGGTCGACCTGCAGCGCGGCGGTGAGCGCCGCGAGCGATGCCTGGTCGCCGGTCATGTTGTCGCCCATGAGGATGACGCCCGCGATGCCCTCGTCGAGCAGCGCGCGCATCGCGGCCGGGTCGGTGCCGGGTGCGTGCAGCATGAGCACCGACGCCGCCTTCTCGTCGATCGTCATGCCGGCGACTCGCTCGGCCGCCCACTCGGCGGCCGTCGCAGGCGTCGGCGTCGGCGTCGCGCTCCGAGGGGCCGCGCTCGGGCTCGGCGTCGATTCCGCAGGCGCCGAGCAACCCGAGAGCACCGCCGCACCCGTGAGGGCGAGGGCGGCCAGGGTCGAGGGGAGGCTGCGGCGCACCCGGCGAGTCTACGCGGCCCCGCCTGCATGCTCCCCGCAGCGAGCCGGGGTAGAACGGACGGGATGGACGACGAACACGACCGCGCGATCCTGCGTCGGCACGCCGCCGACGGGACGCTCATGGCAGGCGGCGCAGCGGCGATCCTGCTCCAGCTGGCCGACCCGAGGATCGCGGCGGGCGTGGCTCGGCACAGCGGATTCCGGGAGCGCCCGCTCGACCGGCTCGACGGCACCCATCAGTACCTCACGGCGCTCGTGTTCGGCGACGAGCGCGACATCCGGCATGTCGTGCGGGTGGTCGACGCACGTCACGCCCGCGTCCGCGGCGAGGAGCCCCGCAGGTACGACGCGCGCGACGCCGACGCGCAGCGGTGGGTCGCCGCGACCATCCTCGCGATGGCGCTGCAGCTCGAGGACCGTCTGGCTGGTCGCCGTCTCGACCCGGGGACGGCCGACGCGCTCGTCCGCGGGTACGCGCCGATCGCGACGCGGCTGCAGGGGGCGGATGCCGGGTGGCCGGCGACGCGCGGCGAGTTCGAGGAGTGGTGGGCGGGCCGCCTGGCGCGGCTCGAAGTCGGGGACGATGCCCGGTCGGTGGCGCAGGACCTGCTCACGGGTGCGGCACTGCCGGCTCCGCTGCGCGCGCTCCTGCCGGCGGTGCGACTCGTCACCGCCGCCTTGCTCCCTCCGGCCCTGCGGGAGGCGTACGGGTTCCGCTGGACGCCGCGGACGAGGCGGGTCGCGGAGGCCTGGCTGACAGGGCTCGGCCTGGCGCGCCGCGTCGTCCCTCCCCGCGCTCGCGCGCTCCCCACGCGGATCTCGCTCCGTCGGCTGCGACGGCGCAGCCGGTACGCTGGGAACGAACCGCGAGGACGAGGATGACCCAGCAGGCAGCACACCGAGGCGAACCGCTCGACGCGATCGACCGTCGCATCGTCGCCGAACTCAGCCGCGACGGCCGGCTCTCGGTCCGCACCCTCGCCGAGCGCGTGCACATCTCGCGCACCGCCGCGCACAACCGGGTGCTGGCGTTGCAGCAGCGCGGCGTGATCACGGGGTTCGGCGCCCAGATCGACCGCAAGGCGATCGGGCTCAACATCTCCGCGCTCGTCGTGGTGCGCATCGGGGACGTCTCGTGGGAGGAGATCGCCGCGAAGCTCGCGACGCTGCCCTTCGTCGAGAAGGTGCAGGCCGTGTCGGGAGACATCGACATCATGCTGACCGTCAGCGCGCCCGACCACGAGCAGCTGAGCCAGGCGATCCTCCGCGACATCCACGACATGCCCGGCGTGGTTTCGACGCGGTCGCACCTGATCCTCGCCGAGATCGACGGCCGACCGCCCGCCCAGTCGCTGGACATCTGGCGCGCCTGAGTGCCCTCCGACCGGACGCGCGGCATCCGTTTCGCCCGCGGCGTGCCGATCGTTCACGGTTGACGCGTACCCCCAGCGGGGGTCCCGAGGACTGGCGCACCATGGCCGTATGAGCCTCAACGTCGAGCATCACGAACCACGGGTCCTGCCCTCCGAGAAGCCCCTGCGCCTCCTCGACAACGCCGGCCACGCGGTGCACGGCCGCGAGACCGGCGGCTTCGCCCTGCCCCCCGTCGAGACCCTCCTCGAGCTGTACCGGCGCATGGTCATCGCGCGTCGCTTCGACGTGCAGGTCACCGCCCTCACCAAGCAGGGCCGGCTCGCGACGTACCCGTCGGCATTGGGCCAGGAGGCCTGCGAGATCGGCGTCGTCTCTGCGATCGACGCCGACGACTGGTTCTTCCCGACCTACCGCGACAGCATCGCCCTGCTCACGCGCGGCCTCGAGCCCGGGGAGATCCTCCAGTCGTTCCGCGGCGACTGGCACAACGGATGGGACCAGCACCGGCGCCGCACCGCGTCGATGGCGACGCCGCTCGCGACCCAGGCACTCCACGCCGTCGGCCTCGCCCACGCCGCTCGGCTCCGCCACGACCCCATCGTCACGCTCACCTTCCTGGGCGACGGCGCGACGAGCGAGGGCGACGCCCACGAGGCCTTCAACTTCGCCGCCGTCTGGCAGACCCCGACCGTCTTCCTCGTGCAGAACAACCAGTTCGCGATCAGCACGCCGCTCGCCCGGCAGACGCACGCCGCCACGCTCGCCGACAAGGCCGTCGGCTACGGCATGCCCGGCTACCACGTCGACGGCAACGACATCGCGGCCATGTACGCGGTGGCCTCCGCCGCCGTCGCGCGCGCTCGCACGGGCGGCGGCCCGACGCTCATCGAGGGACTCACCTACCGCATCGAGTCGCACACGAACTCCGACGACCCGACGCGCTACCGGCAGAGCCGCGAGGTGGAGCACTGGAAGCGCCGCGACCCGATCGAACGGCTCGAGAAGTACCTCGTCTCCGAGGGCGCACTCACCGACACGGTGCGCGCCGAGGTCGGCGAGGCCGCCGAGGCGCTCGCCGCGCGCACGCGCGACGCGATGAACGAGCAACCCGAACTCGACCCGCTCGAGCTCTTCGACCACGTCTACGCGACGCCGCGCGCCTCGCTGGGCGAGCAGCGCGCCGCCCTCGAAGCCGAGCTCGCCGCCCACGCCCGGAACGCCGGAACGGAGGTGGCCGCCCGATGAGCGCGACCGCGACCGAGCGCGCAGCGGATGCCGCGGCATCCGCCCCGCAGCCCCTGACCATGGCCGGAGCCCTGAACGCCGCCCTGCGCGACGCGATGGAGGCCGACGACCGCGTCGTCGTGTACGGCGAGGACGTCGGCCCGCTCGGCGGGGTGTTCCGCGTCACCGACGGCCTGCAGGCGAGGTTCGGCGACGAACGCGTCTGGGACTCCCCGCTCGCCGAGTCCGGCATCATCGGCACCGCCGTCGGCATGGCCATGTACGGCATGCGTCCCGTCGTCGAGATGCAGTTCGACGCGTTCAGCTATCCCGCATTCGAGCAGATCGTCTCGCACGTCGCGAAGATGCGGAACCGCACCAAGGGACACGTGAGCCTGCCGATGGTCATCCGCATCCCGTGCGCCGGCGCGATCGGCGGCGTCGAGCACCACTCCGACTCGTCGGAGGGGTACTGGGCGGCGACGCCCGGGCTCACGGTCGTCATGCCGTCCAACCCCGCCGACGCCTACTCGATGCTCCGCGAGGCGATCGAGAGCGACGACCCGATCGTGTTCATGGAGCCCAAGAGCCGGTACTGGTCGAAGGCGAGCCTCGAGCTGCCCGTCCGCACGGAGCCCATGAACCGCGCGAAGGTCGTCCGCGAGGGCACGGACGTCACCCTGATCGGCTACGGACCCACCGTGCGGACCGCCCTCGATGCGGCATCCGCCGCCGAGGCCGAGGGGCTGTCGATCGAGGTGATCGACCTGCGGAGCCTCTCGCCGTTCGACGACGAGACCGTGAGCGCGTCGGTGCGCAAGACCTCGCGCGCCGCCGTGATCCACGAGGCGGCGCAGTTCGGCGGCTACGGCGCCGAGGTGGCGGCCCGGCTCACCGAGCGCAACTTCTTCCACCTCGCCGCGCCGATCCTCCGCATCACCGGCTACGACATCCCCTACCCCTCGCCGAAGCTCGAGGAGCACTACCTGCCGACACCCGACCGCGTGCTCGATGCGCTCGCCTCATGGGAGTGGGACCTGGCATGAGCGCACGCGAGTTCATCCTGCCCGACCTCGGCGAGGGGCTCACCGAGGCGGAGGTCGTCGCCTGGCTGGTCCAGCCGGGCGACGAGGTGACAGTCGACCAGCCAGTGGTCGAGCTCGAATCGGCGAAGTCGGTCGTGCAGCTGCCGACGCCCATCGCGGGTGTCGTCGAGTCGCTCGGCGGCGAGGTCGGCCAGGTGCTCCACGCCGGCGAGGTGCTCCTGCGGCTCGCCCCGGTCGGCGCTTCCCTCGACGCGACGGATGCCGCCGGCGACTCCCAGCCCGAGCCGCCGGCGTCCGTCGCGTCCTCCGCGGAGCCCCACGCGGCACCGGTCGCGGCCGAGCCGGGCGTCGCGGTGCCCACGGACGCCGCGGGCGAGGAGTCCGGCGCCGTCCTCATCGGGTACGGCACGCGCACCGCGGCGGCATCCGCTCGATCGTCGTCGGCGCCGTCGCGCTTCGGTCGTCGCCGCACCGGCGGCGAGGGTCCGGACGAGCGAGCTGCCGTCGCCGCGCCGCCGACCGGCGAGAGGGCCGACGAGCCGCACGTCCTCGAGCACGGGCGCCACTCCCCCGTCATCTCGCCGATCGTGCGCCGACTCGCGCGCGAGCACGGGTTCGATGCGAGCGAGCTGCTGGGCTCCGGACCCGACGGCCTGGTGACTCGGCACGACGTCGAGGAGTTCATCCGCGAACTCGAGGCGGCGCGCACCGCGCCCGCCGAACCCGCCGGTGCGCCCGCGGCGCCCGCCCCTGCCGCGGCCCCGGCCGGCGACCGGCGCGTGCCGCTCGATCGCCTGCAGCGCGCGGCGGCGGCGCACTTCACGCGCTCCCGCCGGGAGATCCCCGAGGCGACCGTGTGGATGGACGTCGACGCGACCGAGCTCCTCGCCGCGAAGCGCCAGCTGCAGGAGGCGACGGGCGAGCGCTTCGGCATGACCGCGCTCGTGGCGCGGTTCGTGGTCGCGGGGCTCGCTCGGCATCCGGCGCTCAACGCGAGCTTCGACGCCGAGCGCGACGAGCTCGTGCTGCACTCGGGCGTGAACCTCGGCCTCGCCGCCCAGACCCCGCGCGGACTCCTCGTCCCGGTCGTGCACGGGGCCGAGCGGATGACGCTCCGCGAGCTCCGCGACGCCGTGCAGGACCGAACCGAGCAGGCCTCGACGGGCGCGTTCCCACCGGACGCGCTGTCCGGCGGCACCTTCACCCTCAACAACTACGGGTCGCTCGGCGTGGACGGCTCGGCCGCCATCATCAACCACCCCGAGGCCGCGATGCTCGGCATCGGCCGGCTCGTGGCGCGGCCGTGGGTGGTCGACGGCGAGCTCGCGGTGCGCACCGTGACGGAGCTCACCATCTCGTTCGACCACCGCGTGTGCGACGGAGCGGAGGCCGCCGGGTTCCTCACCTACGTCGCCGGCTGCATCGAGCGCCCCATCTCGCTGCTGGCCGACCTGTGATCGCCCCGTGAGACGGATCGAGGCGCATCCCCCAGGGGATGCGCCTCGATCGGTTCCGGGCTCCGGCCGGTCTAGAAGAAGTCGTCGGGCGTCCCCGCGGCGCGCTCCACGTCGCGCGTGTCGATGCGCGCGGCGGTGAGCTTGGAGACGGCGAGCCGGAGACCCGATTCCATCTGCGCGGCCCACGCGTCGGACTCGCGCGCGGTCGCCTCCGCGGCGCGTGCGCGTTCGTCAGCGGCATCCGACGCCCGACGGGCCTCGGAGACCTGGCGGAGCGCCAGGGAGATGCCGTAGTAGGCGGCGACGATCGTGACGATCGGCGCGGCGACGATCGCGAGCGCGGTCACGCCGGAGGCGTCGGGCGCGAAGGCCACCACGAGCGCGAAGGCCAGGAAGAGCGCGACGATGGCGGCGAGGACGACGGCCATGAACCGGAGGTCTCGACTCCACGCGACGCGACGGCTCGCGGTGCCGGCCGCAGGGTGCGCGCCACCGGACGTGGTCGTGCGGACCTCGTCGGCCCCGAGGACGGCGGTGTCGCCGTGTCCGGAATCGAGGAGCGCTGGATCGGTCGGTCGGGTGGTCGTATCGCTCATCGGCGGGTGCCCCTTGCGTTCGGATCGTCCCCTCATTGTCCTGCCCCCGTCGCGAGGCGGTCAAGGAACCGCGCCGTGCGCAAGGGGTGCCGAGGGCGAACATCGGAGGAGTACGGTCGGACCGGTACCGGCCGAAGGGAGTGCGCGATGGGACGTGGGGGTGCGCGCGGCGACGCGGGAGCGGAGGTCGCCCGGAACTCGGGCGACGGAACCGACGCGCTGCGCCACGAGCTCCGCGTGAACGGGCGGCAGTACCTCGTCCACGAGTCCGGCACGAGTGGAACCGGGACGGCCGCGGTGCTGCTCGTGCACGGCATCGGGATGACGCACGCATCGCTCGACCTCGTCCAGGACGCCCTGCCGCCGACCCTGCGAACCCTCAACGTCGACCTGGCCGGGTTCGGCTCCACCGAGCGGCCGCCCCGGGCCACGAGCATCGAGGCGTACGCCGCGGATCTCGCCGGACTCCTCGATCGCCTGGGCGCCTGGCCGCTGGTCGCGGCCGGTCATTCGATGGGGACGCAGGTGGTCCTCGAGCTCGCCCGGATCCGCCCCCTCGGCGTCCGCGCGATCGTCATGGTGGGCCCGGTGGTCGACGACGCTCGCCATACCGTCCGGCAGCAGTCGGCCTCCCTCGTTCGCGACACCCTCCGCGAGCCGGCGCCGGTCAACGCGCTCGTGGTCCGGGACTACGTCCGCGGTGGCGTGCGCTGGTACCTCGAGGTCCTGCGCGAGATGATGCGCTATCCGACGCTCGACCGGATGGCGGGATGCACCGTGCCCGCGATCGTGGTGCGCGGCGAGTCCGATCCGATCGCCCGCGAGGCGTGGTGCCGGCGGCTCGTCGAGGCGAACGGGGCCGACGCCCGCCTCGTGACGATTCCCGGCGACCGCCACGTCGTGCCGCGCACCTCGCCCGTGCGCCTCGCGATGGAACTCGCCGCGCTGGCCGGCCCCGGCGCTCCGGATGTCAGTGGGTACTGAGATGCTCTCACTATGGAGGCCGTCGAACTCAAGCAGACCAACCAGCTCGCCGTCGGCGACACGCTGGTCAGCGCGACCGGCAGCGTGTACGAGATCACCAAGGTCGCACGCGTCGGCCGCGGTATCCGCGTGCAGTACGTCACGCCTGCGGGCCGCCAGGGGCGGTTCACCGCGGCACCCGATGCGGTGACGCGCGTGCGACGTTCGAGCTCGATGCGGGCCGCCTGAGCGGCGTGGCGTCCGGGCCGGGAATGCGAAGAACCCCGCCGCTCGCTGCGACGGGGTTCTCGATCGAATGGTGGATCTGAGGGGACTCGAACCCCTGACCCCCTGACGGGAGGCACCTTGGCTGGCGCGCACGTGTTTGGTTGTGGATGCCAGCAAGTATAAGGAAGAGCGGGGCGAGCGGCTGCGTGGTGGTGGCCGATGGATGCCGTCGTTCGCCGGATTCTGGGTATAAAAAGAGCCGCAAAAAGGCCGCGGACGCCAAACGGCCGCGCCTTATTCAGCGGGGAAGAAGGGGCGCCACCACGGCGCGAAGCCGGCGATCAGTCACGCGCTCGAATCCAGCCCCGGCTCCCTCGCCGGCCTCGGTTCGCTGAGGCTTCCTGCCGCCCGGCGCCGTGCCCGACTTCACAGCCGCGTGGATGCTTCGGCAGCAATGAAAGTGACGTCACCCTTGTCGCCGTGCGCAGCTAGACGCTGTTGGTTGTTGACCGGCGCGCGGACTCCTGCGCCGCCGTCTTCTCGTAACTCTCAGCCGGTTCCGGGGCGGGACCCGGCGTCCCTTCGATGACACCCGGCATGTCTGCGATGTGTCCCATCGCGACGCGGGTCCATGACCGCAGCAGCTCGGCCGTTTCATAGCCGTCGGTCGGACCGCCGATCCAGTACGGCGCGATGATCCACACGCCACGCATGCGCCAGCTGGTCCTCAGGCTGTCGCGGGCTGCGTCTTCGAGCTTGGAGAGTTCCCAGGATTCGACGGCATGGCGGGCGGGTCTCATCAGGTCGTCGCCGAACTTGGGGTGGTGCATAAAGATCGTGTGGGCAAAGGCGTTGCGAGTCTTGTGCCCCGCGTCAGCGGTACTCAGCACATCGAGCGCGATGCTACGAAAGGCGCCGGGCACCTCGGGTGAGGCAGCGCCTTTCGCAGCTTGCCGAACAACCGCCCATAAGAGAACTTATCGGGATCAAGGAGCCCAACTGCTTGCAGCCGACGCCACAGCATCCGGGTCTCGTTCTCGGTCGAAACGTCGTTGCGGACGATCTCTCCGACGAGAAACGACAGTCGGTACTTCTCAGGTAGTTCGACATCAACCATGCCCACACGATAGGCCGACGGGGTCTGTCGCCGTTGATCGTGTTCCATCCTTGGTTGAGGAACCGATCGAAAGTCAGGCCGATCCAGTGAGCCGCTCCGCAACTGGCTGGATCAACTCGGTCACGAGGTCGCCCATCCGGTCGACGGCCTCCGCGATGCGACGAGCGTGACGATGCTGATGTCGTGGCGCGCCGCTGTGTCGCAGCGCGCAGTCGCGCACCTCAGGGCGATTGACCGCGGGGAGGAAGGCGACGGCTTGAGCCTGTGCGTCGAGGCGCACATGCAAGTGCGCGTCGACGGCTCCAGCCCCCAACGCGCCGACGCGAGGCCAGCGGTTTGGGGGATCTTGGAGCGCGGCCGACACACTCTGCGTGCGACTGCCTAGGCGACGTATCCGACGCGACGGAAGGCCACTACCCCGCGGCGGAGCACCGTCACATCGATCTGGTCGGGGTACATGGTTCTTGGTTCCAGACCTCGAAGTTCTACTGGCCGCGGCCCGAGCTTCCGAAGTTCGATCATTTTCCAACCAGCCTCAGAGAGGAGTTCAGCGGGAACCGTGTAGTTCTGGTCGACCAGCCCGAAGAACGTCCAACCGGTCTCAACTGCGAGGCTGAGCATGGCTGCACTGGCCTGATCGATCACCAGTCGCGCGACAAGTGCTCCGACGATGTTCCCGATCAGGGACCCAAGGAGCGGAATCGGGATGAGCGCTTGGCCAATCGCCCCGAACCCCAGTGCGACGGCAATTGTAAGGGCGTCTTCGGCGGTGTAGCCCGCCGCCTCCTGAGGAGTCAGCTCGCCCCGTGCCGCCTTGATCGAGTTCGTGACGGCACAGAGGGATAGCACTACTACCGCGCTGACCAAGCTGGGATCGAGGTCCTTCAGGGAGGCCCCGAGGAGTTCCTTCCGAGCGGCTCCGACGATGGCGGCCGCCAGCCCACCAGCAAGCCCGGAACGGAGCATCGTCGCCGGAACAGCACGCCCGAGCGGCGCGAAATCCTTGGCCGTGATCGCCCCAGTCTCGATTCCCTTCCTCGCGATCGCCACCAGGTATGGTGCGGCTTGAAGCGCAGCGGTGATAAGTGCGGCGCGGACGGCGGCCGAAGTCGCATCACGAAAGACTTCATGCCACTCGATGAGCTCTTGGGAAGTCAACCCGAACCGTACCTGGTCGATCCCGCCATCCTGTCGAAATTGTTGGGTGAGGATACGCGACTGCTCCTCCGTGAGCGGCCTCGACTCAGCTCCGTCAATCCGCAAACGGTCATCGACAACTCGCGCGGTGTGGTCATAGGAGGCCGCGACGTCCGGTCGCTCGACGTTCCTATCCGCCAGACGAAGGGCGGCCTCGCGAACATCCCGCAACTGATCCGCCGGGACCACCTTCTCGAGGTCTTGATACTTCGGATCGCTGATGGCCTTTGCGGTGGCATCCGCCGAGCGGTAGAACTTCAGCTGGGCCGCCAATCCGTAGCCATCTGCCCTAAGCGCGATGTCAATCGGTGAGGCATTCCGCGGAGCAAATGCCTCGACATCGATTCCGCGCCGCACAGCATCGAGGTTCAACGTTCCGGCGTGCCAGAGCTCGGCGACGTCGCCCTTGACGTAATCAAGACCTTTCTCGTTCATTGCGACCTTCTCCATGTCGCGAATGAGTTCCGCGACCGAGGCTTCGACGCGATCCCCGTATTGAGCGACCCGCTGACCGACGGTATCTCCAAAGAAGTGGTCGAGCGCGGCCTGGTATCCCCTCCGGAAGTCCGACATCAGTTCCCCTCGACGCCGGCGACGAAAACCTCGAACTCTTCCTTGAGGAAGCGATCGAGCACGTAGCGATACTGCAGTCGGAGGTACGCACGCTTCCGCTTGCCCGAGTTCACGGCCCGGACGATGAAGTCGACGGCACCCTTCCCGGCATCGAAGAGTGGCTGGACGGCCAGCGCAACCCTCACACCCACAGGAATTTGGTGAGCGACGGCGACGGACGGCGTCTGTGCCCCTGCAGTTTCCGCCTGCGCTTCCACCTCGACAACGCCGGGGACGTTGGTGGTCTCGGCGATGTGACGAAGTTCCTCAGCCCGGCCCTCTACGACCCGCTCGAAGCGTGCGAGGTCGTCGACGCTGACGCTGTCCGGGTCATCGGCAAGTAGAACGGCCTTTGCACCCTCGAACCGGCAGGTTGTCCCGTAGTCTGCGAACCGCACCGGCAGGACTTCGGTGTAAGGCTTGGAGACCTTACTCTCGCCCAGGAAGATAACCGGTTGCTTCGCAAGCGACGCCTCATTGTCCTCGTAATGCTTCAGCGTCCAGTAGGTTCCGCTGTGCTCTTCATGCAGCGAAAGCGCGTGTGCGAGCTGACGGCCGAGCGTCGCGAGGTCGTCCGTCGCCACGATGATGAACTGCACTCTTCCCGTCCCCAATTGACTCCGATGTTTCCCTCAAGCCTATGAGGGACAGACGACGCCCCCGGTTCGCGACAAGCTGGGTCTTCGGCCGGGAAGGACTCGCGGGAACCGCGGCGACCTCGATCCCGGTCAATCCATCGGTTTGACTTGGGATTCGATGAACGCGATCTCCGCCGCGTCGAGACCGTACTTTGCGTAGAGCTCCTCGTCGATCTCGGGGACGGACTTCGACCAGTCGACGTCGGACGTGGACGTGAAGTCTTGAACAGGGACGTACTTCCACACCTTCGCCGGATTGTGCTGCGTGATCTTTAAGACGCCGAGCAGCGTCCGCGCGAACTTGGACTTGATGTACTTCAGGCACGCTTGCGCCTCGGCTTCGGTTTCGAACGAGCCGATGGTGATGAACGTCTGCGTGACCGCAACTCCTGGTTCAAGCACAGTCGGCTTGTTCACCGCGACGCCAAAAAAGTCAGTGGTCGACCCCGACCCGTTCGCCGCTGGAACCGCGACCTTGTACTTGTCGAGGCTGTCGGGGCCGACGATGTGCTCCCTGCGAATCCAACGGAAAGAGCGACGGTTCCTGATGACCCCGAGGACGCGCACGTACTCGCCGCCATCGTTCGGGCGGTCCTCGTGGAAGAGGAACGCGACCTGCTCAAAGGCGTTAGTGCTCACTCGGAACTGTGCGTCACTCGACATAATGCTCGACGCATTCGGGTGCTGATCGTGCATCTCCTTCGTGAACGCGTACGCGCGACCGCTCGACACATACTTGTCGATGAAGGTGGTCCCCGATTCCAGTACTTTGTGCAGGATCGTGTTGAGCTCGGGGTGCTTGGTGAAGAAGCCGATGGGGCCGAGCTTGCGTCCCGAATCGCGGTATGTAACTGCGATGCCGCCCTTGATAGGGTCAGTGAGGCTCGGAAACAGCAGGTTTGAGTCGGACTCGAAATATGCCACTGTCAGGTGCTCGTCCGCGAGCATCTTCTCGTTCCAGTCCTTCGGCGTGAAGCCAGCGTTGAACAAGAAGCGCGCTGGTGTGATGAGCACGGCCTTCGTGGCGACCGCGTACGCGGCGTCCATGAACTGGTGGTAGATAGGGGTGGCACGGGTGCCCTCGCCCTGGGCCTCCTCCTGATAGGGCGGGTTGCCGATGACGACATCGAACTTCTTGGCCATGTCAGCTGTCTCCCAGCATCTCGTCGACTTCCCGCTCGCGTTCCTCGGGGCTCATGCGGGCGAGGTCGCCGACTCTGAAGTGCCCACTGGCTTCCAGCCACGCCCGGCGCTCCGCCACGCCACCGCTGACGGCCTCCAATGTAATGGCGTGCAGGATCTTGTTGTGGCTCATCTCGAACACCTGCCGCGTCAGGATGTGCCGCAGCCGGTCATCCTGGTCAGGGATGGCTTCGGCTAGCCCCTTCTCGAGCCGGCGGACGATTTCCATGCAGAACAGACCGGCGGTGGAGAACAGGTCGGCGAACGTCTTGTCCGGGTCGGAGAAGATGCCCGGGTTCGCCTCCTCCAGCGTGTCGCACATCATCTGCACAACCGGCTTCGGGGTGAACACCAGCGACGTCTTCTGCTGTGGGATGTACGCGAAGATGTCCTCGGGCAGCGCCGGGTCGAAGTAGTCGGAGAGTTCGTGCTTCTTGTTCAGGAACTCCTGGATCGCCTGGTTGAACACAGACTCGTCAAACAGGCCCGGGACGCGGATGATCTCGCCGGTCTTCTGGTCGGTCACCTCGCGACCGTCGCGGAGTTTGCGGAAGTCTTCCTCGGTGATCCCCGTGATCTCAGCAAACACGTCGTCCGGGGTGTAGTCGTCGAAGTTCGCCAGTGTGATGTTCCGGTCGCCGTAGGCCATGAGGAACATCGGGATGGTCCTTGCGAACCCGCGCAGGTGGTCGCGCGCAGCGTCCATCGTCTTGTTCGCCCCTGACTGGGCCTTCTTTGTCTCCTCACGCTTGACAACGGTCTCGGTGACGTTGTCGAGCGTGTCGTGGAATATCGAGAGTACCTGCGCGTCGAGCTCGGCCCTTGCCTCAGCCTTCTTCGCCTCGACGGCCAGAAAGTCGGCCTCCGTCGCCGCGTCCTTGCCATCGGCCTCGATGTGGTTTAGGGCGATCTGATGGTCGACGAAGGCCCGCTCCACCTTGGCCTTCACCTGCGCCTCGGTGGCCTTCTCGTCGTTCTCGACCTGCTTTGCCGTCATGCCGTACTCGGCCGCGACCTTGGTCCGTGTCTCGCGCGCCTTCTCGGTGACGACCGCGGCGATCTGCTTGGCCGCCTCAGTAGCCTTCGTCGTGGCAGGGTCCAGCGGCGGCACGTCCTCATCTGAGTAGATCGGCTTGCCAAGCTCGGCGATCTTGGGGTTGATGACGGTGCCGACGTCGACCTGCACGTTTCCGTCCGCGTCCGTGGTCGGCGGCGGGATCGGAACCTCGACTAGCTTGCCCTTCTCGGCCTTCTTCTCCTTGGCGACGGGGAGCTGGTTAAGGATGTCCTGGAAGTGCTCCACGGCCCGGAAGATGCCAGACACGTTCGCGAACAGCAGGTTCGACAGGAAGCCGCGCCGAACGACCTCACGAGCTTTGAACACCTGCGGGAACGTGAGGACCTGCGCGGCGTCGAGCTCGATCATGCGGCCCTCGGTGTCCTCACCCAGGATGGGAAAGAAGTTGAGCAACCGACGGATATTCTCTCTGCGCTCACCGGCATCGATCGGCGGGTGCGGCGCGAGGTTGTTTGCGAACGCGTCAAAGATCGTCAGCGTGCGCTCGGGGGCGAAGTCGAAGATGTAGGCGTTCTTCTTCTGGAACACCTTGTCGCCGCGCGTGAACGTGCATGGGTTCTGCGATCGGAAGGCTGCCTGCATGTAGAGAGCGGGCGAGGACAGATTGGACAGCATGATGACCGCCGTCCACTCGGGCACCGTGACACCAGTTGTGAGCTGACCCACTGACAACGTGATCGTCTTGCCGCCATTGGCCTCCGCCTTTGCGATGGCCGCGCGGACCTTGTCGAGCGACTTCCCCACTGTCACGGAGTCATCGGCATCCTCTTCCAGCCCGTCGTTCTCGTCAGCGTGGGGTCGGCCGTCGCCGGCCGCCAGGATGACCGTGTACTCGCCGAAGACAGGGTGCTTCTTGAGCATCCGCTCCAGCGCTTTGGCGGAGGCGACCCGGTTGAGCAGCCAGAACGAGTGCCTGATCTCATCACGCAGCCCCGGGGTGGAGAACGGGTACTTCTCCTGCGTCGCCAGCGCGTCCAAGAACCGCGTCACGTCAGCTTCGTAGACGAAGTAGCCGTTCTCCTTGGTCGCAAAGAACTCCGCCAGGTCGAATGTGTAGTCAACGTTCCCCGCGTCTTCGTCGAGCGCGACACCTTCAGCAAGCCGGTCGGCCACCATGCGGGAGAGCTGGTAGGTCAGCAGATTTAGGGTCGGGAGCTGGGCGTACGGGTTGTCAATGGTGTCGTCCGCCCATGACTCCTTGGCGCCCTGCTCGTTCTCGTAGGTCCAGTTGAAGATCTGGTTGTCGCTGAATCGTCCTGATGCCAACGCCTTGAACGGCGTTCCCGACAGGTGCAACGTGTGGCGACGCTTGATCTGGTTGAACGCTACATCGGTCTTCGTCGTGTCCACGCCTTCGTGCGCTTCGTCGATGACGAGCAAGTCCCAGTTGAAGTCGGCGATGTGCTTGAGCTTGTCGAGGGAGCCGCCGAAGTACTGCGACCCTTTGAGGTCCTGGAGCGACACGAACTCGATAATGCGGGGGTCCTGGTCGACGTTCTCGAGTGAGTACGCCTTCCACTGCTCGCGCGTCATGGGGCTGCGCTGGGTGAGCGACGGCGAGTCGGACACAAACTGGTAGCTGGTCTGATGGCCGATGAAACGCTGATAGTCGTCGAACCAGGAGTTGGCGATGGCTGGGCGATTGGTGACGATGAGGGCACGCTTGACATCCATCTTCCCCATGAGGTCGTACGTCGTCAGCGTCTTACCGAATCGCGGCTTGGCGTTCCACAGCACCTCGCCAGCCCCTTGCGTGGCGAACGCCGTCATCGCCTGGCTGACAGCCTCCTGCTGCTCGGGCCGGAGCCTGTAGGCATCCTGCGACGCCCCGAGCGGTGTGGTGAAGGACTTCGAGGCGAACTCGAAGAAGTACTGCTGGCTCGTCTTCGGGGCACCGGCGAACTTGTGCCACTCCGTGCGGCTCGGTGTGCTGGACGGGTCGAACTCGCGCTGGATGCCCTGCTGCTTGAGGAAGGCGTGAAAGTCTGAGTCGCGGAACGTCCCACCGTCCTCGGTGATGAATGCTGCCCTGTATGCCCAGACCTTGATCTTCGTGATGTTGAGCTGACTGCCCTGCTGGGAGATTCGCTTCTCGGCAGACTCTTGCTCGGTGTACCCGATCTTCTCCCACCCGTCGTACTTGGGGATGTCGGGGGTCTTCCACGAATAGATGTAGGGGACCACCTCGTGGAACGTGCTGATATTCGGGCTAGCCACCGGCTCTCGATTCTTCATGGACGTGGTCGATTCGGCACACCGTGTATGTGTCGTAGACGGTGAAGTCAAGGGCGTTGTCGTCGCGCAACGAGGCGAGCGAGAACGGGTCGCGTTGCACCATGCCAGGGCTGTTGGGGACCCGGTTCCACCAGGAGAACTGGATCTCGTTGCCACGCCAATCACGGCCAGTCAGGGTGTTACCGCGGATGACGTTCGTGTCGACCAGGAACGATGCAGCCCGCATCAGGTCTGTGTCGGGAGCGGAGGGGATATCGTGCCTCGCATGGAAGCGCGAGAACTCGGCGAGCATGGCCGCCTTGGCATCCTCGTGGTTGTCCTCGAGCAGTTCGATGCCATAGATCGAGGCGAGGGCGAACAGGGACTCGTTGGGCCAGGACTCGGGTTGACACCGCTTCTCGATCGCTCGGAGCTTTCGGTGCAGAATCGCGACGAGGAAGTTCCCGTCGCCCGCGGCCGGCTCAAGGAACGTCTTGTCGACGAAATCCGGGCCGGTCTCGAGTTCCTCATGGACAAGGTCGAGCATGCGATTGACCATGTGCCGGGGGGTGAAAACTTCGCCGTAAACCTTTACGCGATGCCGTGACTTCACCATCAACTCCTCGGTGATCGTCTGCGTCACTCGTGTCTCCCATACTGGCCTCGGACGGCGGCCGCCTGGCCCGGCAGCCCGTGTCGTTCGAGCAACGAGTCCGGCTCACGCCAGCGTACAGCGCCGCCCACGATGGCCGTGCTTGGCACTCCCACTCCCCGCGCCTCAGCTGATGGCAATCGCATTGCTAGACATCATCGAGCAGCCCGTCGAAGAGCGCTTCAGTGGAGAGGTGGCGTCGCTTGGCCCGTGCACGCGGCCCGAGTGCACTTGCCACGTTCTCGGGCCGCTCAGTGACGAACGCCGTCTCATTCACGACCACAGGCTGGAGCTCAAACTCGAGGACCAACTGACGTACCTTGGCCAACACGAAGGACGGAGCCATGTCCTCCCAGAGCACGGTCTCGGAGTACCCCGACTGCGGGAGGCGCTCCGCAGCGTAGGCGGGCGGAAGGCCGAGCCCGTCTCGCCACCACCACAGGATGGCCTGCTCAAGGTTGTACGCATCGTCGCCGGTCGCGGTATCGACCGTCCAGGCGACTACCCAGCCGAAACGATTGTGATCTGCGAGCCGTTTGCCGCTACGGCTGGCGCAGCCGATCTTCAAGGCGTCACGATCAACCACGAGGTAGAGCGTTGCCGGACCGCCATACGGGAAGGCGCTGTTGCAGTAGCGGCAGATTCCCTTCCCGCTCGACACGTTCGCGAGCGTTGGCGATACGAGCTTCCCGCAAGCATGGCGCGATTTCCACGGACGCCCGCTGCCGGGGTAGGGCTCGACCGGATCAAGACCGCGTGCCTCCATGATTGCGCGAGCGTCCGGCTCGGGCATCATCAGCTGGGCGGCGTTGTCTCGCACGCCGCACGCGATGCAACCTCCCTGCCCGCGCTTGAGGTTCGAGTAAGTAGGGGCAGTTTCGTTGCCGCACCGTTCATGCCGACTGCGCCAAGGGTGATCCACCCCGGGAAACGGCTCTAGTGGCTCGAGGCCGGCGGCACGGAATAGCTCTGTCGCTTCGTTTTCGTCCAGCCGCATGGCTGCATGCGCCGATTCCAAGCCACACTCGCGACATGGTCCTTGGCCGGCAGCGATGTTGCCAAGCCGCGGGGCGACTTCACGGCCGCAGGCGACGTGTCGGGCGCGCCACGGCTTCGACGACGATCCGGGCCACGGTTCAAGTGGCTCAAGACCGTTGGCGCGGAACGCGGCGTCAGCGTCAGCCGGAGCCCAAAGCCTGCGACCGGCGGCTACTGCCGAGCACCCGCGGCACGCGGTCCCATTCCTACGTACCGCATTGAGCGATGGTGTGCGTTCCATGCCGCACAGCTCGTGCAGACATCGCCACGGATTGTCGGCACCCGGGTACGGGTCTAGCGGCTCGAACCCGGCAGCCCGCATGGTTTGCACGGCTGCGTCGGCTAGACCGGCACGACGCTTGGCGCCGCGCGCGACATCGGAGCATCGCTTGCATGATGTACCCCGCGCGCGGACGTTCGCGTAGTGCGGTGCGATCTCGCGCCCACAAGGCTTGTGGATGCAGGGCCAAGGGATTCCGCTGCCCGGGTAGGGCACAAGCGGGATACACCCTGCGGCACGCATGATGCGATCGGCCTCAGCTGGGTCGACCCTCCTACTCATGTACGGATGGTAAGTGAGACGACCGACACGACTCGTCCGAACGAGGCACGAGGCGGGCGTCCGTCCCAGGAGCCGGCGCTGTGGCACGACGACGCCCCATATCGACCAAATCCCTCTTGGCGGACCTACGAGCGCGGACCCAGTAGTTGGTCGTGGTCGAGTTCGAGGATGTGAAGCACCCCGGGCATCTGGGCCTCTTTCAGGAATTCAAGCGCCTGGCAGCGGGAGCTCGATGGGTGCTCACGCGCGCCGCCGCATTGTCGATGGGTAGGCGAACGCGCGCCTTCGCCGTCCGCCCCGCTTTCCGAGCATCGTCAATCGAGAGCCGACTGGTCGTCATCCTCGGCAAGTGTTCCTGCATGGCGAGTTGGATGACGAGCGAGTCCATCGGAACTGGGGCGAGACCGCGTTCTATACGAGCCCGGTTCTCGAAGGCTGCTTCGTGGCGCAAGCGGATCAGATCATGCTCGACGCGTGCGACGAGCGACGTCACGAGTCGCTCGAACTGCTGGCGGCGGTCTTCCTGCCTCAACACGGCTTGTGTGCTGCGAACTGCGGCCGCTACATCCTGGCTGTTCAGAAGGTCGACCCGGTGCATGCGGTCGGTGACGACCTCAACCGCGCGGGCGTACGCGATGCGTTCGACGTCGACCGGCGGGAGTCGCATCCGTGCGCGTCTCGCCGCATACGCTTCCGCAAACTCCCGCATGCTGGCGCCGTGCTCCAGCATGTGTTCCGTCAGGGTCTCGGCGAACACAGTGAACTGCCGCAGGTGCTCGTTGAGCGACGGATCGCCGAAGTATGCCTCGGCTTCGCGCTCATTTGTACGACGGTCAGCGGCAGTCGTCGGATGAAGTCGTTGCGGCGGTAGCCCATCGCGGGCGAGACGTCGCTTGAGCCGCCGTGCCGCCGCATTCGCCTCGAGCTCCGCCTGGTAGATCCCGGGGTTGCTTCGCCGGGCGCGCTGCAGCTCAGCGCGACGCTCCTTGTTCCGTTCGGCCCACCCCTTCGAGGCGCGCCTCGTGCGCTGCGGGTCCGCGTCCCGTCGTGCCGCCGCGCGCGCACTCACCTGATCGCGATGCGTCGCGTAGTAGCGGTTGTAGTACTCGCGCACCTTGTCACGATTGGCCTCGACCCAGCGCTGCTGGTACGCGCGAACCCGCTCGGGATGCTCCTCCCGCCACCGCTTCGCTCGCTCACGCGCCTTCCGCCGCGTCTCCGCCTCACGACGCTTCCGGGCGGCAGTGCGACGAGCCGAGTCCCGATTCTGCTGCCGCGAGCGATCGAGGTGCTCCTCGCGCCAGCGACGATTGAGCTCCCGCACGCGCTCCGGGTGCGCCGCCTTCCACGCCCGACTCTGTTCGTGCACTCGATCGAGGTGGGCCTGCCGCCACCGACGCTTCAGCTCGCGCGTGTGTTCCAGCTTCGCCGCGGCCTCAGCGTCGTCGTCGTGATCAATTGAAGCCACGACAGCTCCTACTCAGTCGGCGGCGGCGCGAGCTCGATCACCAACGCAAGGAGCTCTGAGCGATGCGCCGAGGGGTTCGTGATCACGCGGCCGACCGCAGTTCGAAGGCGCTCGACATCTCCGTCCGCCAGTCCATCGATCGGTTCGAGGCAGTACTCGATGTCGCGCTGAAGGTCGTACTCGGCGTCGTCGACCGCGATCTCCGGGTAGTAGAACAGCGCCGCGAGCGCAGTTCGGCTGAGGAGGTCATCGAACTGCTCCTGCGGGACCGTCATGTCTGTTCCTCCTGCTCGCGGGGTCCGTAGTGCCACAAGACTTACGCGAAGAACAGGTGCGCCGACAGTGCCGTGCCGATGCGGCCGCGATGAAAGCTCTACCTGACGAGTTCGATCGTCTCGCGCTGAGGCGCCTCGCCGGGAATCTCCCCGCCCCCCGCCGGACTGTGCGTCAAAGCACGAGCCATCCGCGCCTCACCCAGCCGGACGCGCACGAGCCGGATCAGCGTCACAGGGCCGGCGACCAGGAACTTGAGCGCGTTCCAGACGAAGAGCAGCCCGATGAGGTTCAGCCAACCCTGGCCACCGCCCTCGGCGAGACCGAGACACGCGAGCGCTCCCCAGCCGTACGGGACCGCGAGCAGCATGGCCAGCATGCCCCACTTGAGGCCGCGGCGGGTGTGGATGGCATCGAGGAGCAGGTTCGTCGGCATGAATTGACGGAAAACGAAGCGCGCGCGGGCGACGACCGCCCAGATGAGTCCGAACATGCTGCAGTCCTCCACGTGTTCGGCGACGAGAACCTGGAAGGACCGCCGGAGCCCGGAGGTCATGCCATCGCGACGAGCGATGCAACGAATGAGGTCGCCTTCCGCCGCAGTCTAGATCCGGGGCCCGACACTCGGAAGCGTGCTCGGGACACTCGGCTCCGGGCGCTGGAAGCCCACCTCTCGCTCCGAGAGGCTCCGGCGATGTCCAGTGCACGCCGCACCTTCGCGGCATCCGCCCGCTGGAGGTCGCTCTGCGGCTCAGAACCCAGCGTGTTCGCACCCGTGATGCCATAGCGATCGCGATACGCGGCCACCGTTCTCGCGTGACGACGCCACTCCGCTGCGCTGTCTCGTGGCTGTTGACCGAGGGCGCGCGTCCAGTGGTCGTTCGCGAGAAGCGCCTGCTCGAGCACGGTATCCGCTCGCGCCTCGATGAGCCCGCTGCGTTCATCGAGCGCTCGCCGTACCTCGGCGTCCAACGAAGTCCTCACGGTAGGGAGCAGCCCGACGATCAGTCGGGGTGCGCGGCGCGCTCCCCCGCGAGCGCCGAGGCCACGAGCGGATGCCGCGGCGATCCGATCCCGGAGCACGGCTGCGATGTCCTGCGCATTGTCGAGCCGACGGGCGCTCACCGCCGCGAGGAGCAGGTGCTCGACGTCGAAGCCCGCCGCCTCGGCCCTCCACAGCTCGGCGCCGAGGGGTCCGAAGGCATCCGACTTGATCACCGCGTCGACCTGCTCACGTTCGAGCCCTGACCGGCGCACGGCAGTCGCCCACCGGTCCCGCTGCGCCGCGGCGGCGATCGACTCGTACTCCGCCGCGAGCTGAGCGATCGAGCTCCATGCGTCCTGCTCGGCCGCGAGCGTCTCGTGCGCCGACAGCTCGGCTCCGACATGGTTCAGCACTCCGTAGAGGATGCTGCGCGCGGTCGCCGGCTCGGCGTCTCCGGGCCGCGGTCCGGCATGCGAGACATCCGGATGGTCGATCGCAACGTAGGCGCTGTTGGATTCGCGTCCGCGCGTCATTCCCACGTAGAAGTTCTCCCGGGTGGTGCCCGATGCTGCCACAACGTGCGACGTGTCCGTGGTGATCCCCTGCGCCCGGTGTGCGGTCACGGCGTATCCGAGCTCGACATGGCGACGGACATAGCCGGGATGGAGCATGACCGTGGAACCCCAGCGCTGTCTCGGGCGACGCACCTCGAGGGCGCCGTTTCTACGCACCCCGACAACCACCCAGCGATCGCCGTTGCGCACCCACTGACGGCCGGCGCACAATCGGCGATCGTTCCGCCGGGTGATCACGGTGTCGCCGACAGATGCCGCGGTGCCGTCATGCAATTGTGCTTCGCGCAGTGCGTCGACTCGGCCCTCGAGGATGAGCTCGGTCCGTGCGCGCACGTTGAGCGCCGAGACCGCTTCGTTTGATTCGGCGATCAGTACGCTCGCCTTGCCTGCGCGCACGTCCGCGCGCCAGGCGAGATACGCGGCATCCGTCATCGACTCGGTGCTGCCCTCGATCACACGCGAGTGCGCGACGTATTGATCGATTGCGTCAGCGTCGCCTTCGCGGAGTGCCAAGGATGCCCGCCGCTCCCACTCGTGAACGAAGCGGTGAACCTCGACGAGTTCGGGAGCGTCCGCTCGAGCATGGACGAGCAGCGAGAACGCACCTCCAGCTTCGACCGACTGGAGCTGCGCGGGATCTCCGACCAGCAGCACCTTGGCGCCCGCCGCTTCGGCGAGCGCGGTCACGCGTTCGAGGTGCAATGTGCCCGCAAGGGACGCCTCGTCGACGATGACGAGTTGCCCCTCTGTGAAGGTCTTGCCGCTCCGCACGCGTTCGTGCCACCACTTCGCGAGGTTCTCGGTCGGGATGCCGAGGTCCTCCGCGAGCACGTGGGCTGCGGCAGCGGATGGCGCGAGGCCGACGACTGACCCGCTGCCGTAGGTCCCCTCCCACACCCGGCGAAGTGCACTCATCGCGCGAGTCTTGCCCGTACCTGCCGGACCGACGAGCACATCCACCGCTCGCCCGGAGCTGACGATCTTGGCGAGGGCCTGGTACTGCCCCTCCCCGACGCGCGCAGCGCCACGGCCGTCACTGAGCGTTCCTCGCAACGTTGCATGTTCGATGCGCGGCCCGCTGGTCTGAGCAGCTCGATCGAGCAGGTTCGATTCGGCTTCGATGACGGCGGTCGACGTGTAGGTGATCGAATGTCTCGGGCGGAAGACCGAAGATCCGTCCGTGCGACGAAATTGCTCAGGACTCGAGGCGAGTTCCGGCGGGGTCAGCCGAAGCGAGAGCTCCTCGGCCCCGTCGACGATCAACCCGACTACCGCCTCGCGATCGGACGCAGAAGCGAACCGCATAGCCATCGTCTGTCGAGCCGCCTCGGCGACGAGGTTCCAGTGCCGCCAGGTGGAGCGCTTCCCGCTCACAAAGTCCACCACTGCCCTGGCGAGCGCGCTGACATCACCCGGCTCGATCTCGTCTGCGCGAATCCCGAGATGCGGAGTGCTTGCGATCGCCCCTTTCGTCCACGCCGTCGCATCCGCGCCCAAGACGCGACCCGCGCGCTCGCGCCACTCGCTCGTGAGATCGGTCAACGAGCGCACGTGCTTCACCGGCCTGGTCGACAGGGTCGCCTGTGCGCGCAGCTTCATGATCGTCACGCGACCGGGTCGCCGACCGTGCACCGCGATGTGCGACTCGATCAGGCGGTCGGTCTCGACGTCGATGTGCCTCGAGCGCGTCGAGAATTCGGCCACGAGCTTCTCCGGCACGGTCGCGATCGCCCACGCTGGATTGCGGTCGCGTCCTCGTGCGCGCCGCTCCCAAGGCACGCCGATCAGCCGGGTCAGCGCGTCGGCGAAGAGCGCTTCGTGCAACTCCGACACGGCAACGACCGCCGCGTGCAGCGGTCGCCCGTCGAGCGAGCGCCACTTGCCGTCGAGCATGGTCATCGCCTTGTTGCTGATGACGACGTGCGTGTGCAGGTGCGGGTCGCCGGCGCGGCTGTCGAAGTGATCGAACGCGGTTGCGATCACCCCCGAGACGTCGACCTGCGCAATCGCACCGTCGCGCGCGGCAACCCCGGTACGAGTCGCTGCAACTTCGCGCTCGAGGAATGCAAGCGACTCCGCAACCGCTGCATGGTGCGCTTGCACGATGAGCGCCTGCGTCGTTGCATCCGCAATGCCCCACAGCACGCTCGCCGACTTCGGAATCGAGAACGTGAAGTCGTATCCGGCGACCGCGCGGCGACGGGAGGTCTCGCCAACCGACGCCTTCGCGTACGAGGGGTAGGCGCGACCCAACGCCTCGCCAGATGCCGGATGACATCCCCAGCCGATCAGCCGCTGGAGCTGCTTCTCAGTGACCTCGGTGCCGCCGCCGATCTCCCTCGAACGAAGCGACGGAAGGCCGCTGCCCATCCAACGGCCCGGCGGCGTTCCCTCCGCGCTGTAGTAGCGGGTCAGCGGCGTGGAGAGCGATCGGTCGCCGTCACCGATCGCCACGCTGCGCAGCAAGTACCTGAACCCGTCGCCGGCGCTCATCACCCGCATCGAAACCGTCACCGCCATCACCACCCCCGCCGGGGAGAAGGTGCGCCTCGATCTGCAAGAGGCGTGGCGGCATGTGGGGTCGTGGATACGAGGCGGCTGTCGGGGAGCCTGGACCTGGTCGGGTCGGGTCAGATCAGATGCGCGGAGACAGCCAGGTGCGGACGGCGAGCCGCCAGCGATCCGGATCCGAGTTCCAGTTCATGGTGTGGTCGGCTTCGAAGGTCTCGAGCTCGACGAGATCCGGGCGGCGATCTCGGAGACGCGCCACGGCGTCGAACGGCGAGGACGAATCGAAAGTGCCATGGAGAATGAGCGTCGGCACCCGGATCTCGGTGGCGCGCGCAACCCAGTCGAAGCGACCAAGGCCGATCGCGTTCGGCAGCCCGACCAGCCGAGCGAGCGCCGGACGATCAAGCCACGGCTGAGCAAGCCCGCCTGCCCAGGCTGGGAGCCCGGATCGGACGCAGTTCGCCCGTATCGTCGCGACCCAGTCGACGACCGGCGAATCGAGCACGAGCGCGGTGATGTCAGACCTCGACTCTGGATCGGACGCGATCTGCAACGCGATCGCGCCACCCATCGACCACCCGAAGAGGATGAAGCGTTCGGCGCCGTGCTCGCGCGCGTACGCCATCGCCGACCGAACATCATCTGTTTCCGTGCGGCCGAGCGTGGAGCGCCCTGACCCGACCCGTGGCCCCTCGCCGTCGTTGCGGTACGTCAGGACGAGCGACGTCAATCCGAGCTCAGCGGCGACCTGCACTCCCCGTATCGTGCCGGCCCGAGGACTCCCGAGTCCATGGATGTGGATCGCCCACGTAGATGACGCTGCACCGGCTGTCTCGACAAGCCAAGCTGGAGCCGGCCCGACGGCGGTGGGAACCCGGACGTCGGTCGCTCCGAGGCCGGCGTCTGACGGGTCGGCGAAGTAGATTCCGCTCCATGACGCCCGGTCCCCCGCGCTCACGCCGGCCAGTGTGTTTCGACCGACGGCCTCACGTGCGATCAGCTGCGGACCCCGATCCTCGACCTCGTTGCCAAGCCGGATCAACAGACCGTCCTCGAGGAGCAGGCTGTACTTCCCGGGCGACGTCGTCTGAGGCGTCCGATCCAACACCACCCACTCCCGATCCGCAGTCGACTCCACTCTGCGGACGACGAGGTCGAATCGCCGGCCGGACGACGGCGCGGTCAGCCGCCGAGCGATGACGAACCCGAGCCCACCGAAGGATGCCGCCGCGGCAGCGCCGAGAGCCGCGAACGCCCATCCGGCCCTCATGGATCACGCCTCTCCGCATCCGCGGTCACGGGCACATCCGCCGGCTCAATTGACTCCGGCGCCCCGTCGCCGACCAGGTGTTGCTCTGCCCGGTCGAGCAGTTCTCGCTCCGCCTCCGTCAGCTCGAACGAGACGCGACTGTCGATGACCGCGTCGCGGATCTCGACGATCTCCCGGTGCAGCATCGCCTCAGGCTGCGCCGTGCGGAACGCGGCATCCGTGCTCTGACTGATCCCCGGCCGAGCCGTCGTGGCGCGTGTCCAGACTGGCTCGAGCTCGGCGATGAGCGCCTCGGTCGCCCGAATGCGTGAGTGGGTCTGCCGACTCCGGAGGATCGGCTGTGAGGCGAACCCGAGCACCAGGAAGATGAACGTGCCGAGGTACAGCGGGCCGTACACCCCAGACACGCTGCGCATGAGGTCGAGGTTACCGAGGAGGTGGCTGACATCCATGGCGATGACGACTGCGCTGAGTGCGAGCCCGAGGAGGCTGCCGATGAGGAGCGAGGCCGGTGGAAACCGCTGGCTTCCATGGCTGACGCGGATCCGATTCACGGCGAGGACTGCCATCGCCGCGAGGACGATGCCGTAGTAGGCGAAGTGGATCATCGAGTACGCCGCTGCGGCGGGCTGGTCGCCGAGGTCGAGCATGAAGGTCGTGGTCGTGCCGCGCTGATCGATGAAGACGAACGAGACGATCGAACCCACCAGCGCGGCGGCGAGTACCGTCCGGCCGAGCGCGATGCGGACGATGCGGGCCGGTCGATCGGAGGCCTTCATCACCCCGCGTCCGAGGAAGAAGACGCCGATCATCAAGGCGACGTCCGCGAGGAGTGTCACGACGTTCTGCCCGCCGACCGCGCGGTCGAGTGCCTCGTACATCGGATCGACGTTGAGCGTCATGGACACCGCGATGGTGAGGGTTGCGTACGTGATGGTCCGTTCCTCACGCCCTCGTCGGAACACGAGCAGGCTGATGAGGAGGATCCACATCAGCGTGGAGACCAGGACGGGAATCACCCGAAGATCTCCAGGAATCGGGACTCGTGCATGGCGGAACCGCGGATCGCCGCAGCGAGTTGGTCCGCGAGCGACTCGGCGCTGATCTCCTCGAGGGTGTCGAGGTTCTGCCGGCGGAGCAGACGCCGTCGCGTCTCTGGCGGGATATCTGGCAGCAGGAAGTCGGGCGTCTCGGCGGAGTTCTCGGTGCCGTGGCCGAGGATCATGTGCGCGAGTTCATGCAGGACGAACTGCTGGCGATGCAGCCCGGAGTCGCTGTGCGCGTGGAGCACGATGTCCTCGGTGTCCGTCATCAACCAGATCGCGCAGAGCCCCTCGTGATCGCTGAGGCCGCCCAGCTCGACGATGCGGAGCCCCCGCTGGCGTCGCGCCTGCACCGCATCCACGAGCTCGTCGAAGCTGAAGACGTCACCGAGCGCGAGCTCGCAGAACGCCGTCGAGACATCCGCTTCGCTGTTCACGGTCTCGTCACCCCCTGACGTCGTCGGATGCTGCGACAGCGCGCACCACCCGCGGATCCCTATGTCTGCCTGATCTCCTCGTCGAGGAACTTGCTGATCGCCTGGAGCGCGTTCGGCGAGATGTCGCCGAGCGTGCGGGCCGCGTAGGACTTGACGCGTGCAGCCCGCATCGAGCGGACGAGGTCGAGCTGCGCGTTCACTTTCGCCGGCGTCTCGGCTCCGTCGAGTCCCATGAGGAAGTCCGCTTCGACATCGAAGAAGTCTGCGAGCCCTTCGAACAGTGCGCGGTCCTGTACGTACCGGTGCCCGTTGACCATGTAGGTCCAGCGCGAGCGCGAGAGATTGGTTCCACGCGCTTCGAGGAATTCGGCGATCTGGGAGTACGTCGGCTCTGAGCCGGACTCCGCTGTGGCGACGTCGAGGAGAAGCCGGAGTCGCTTGGCGAGGTCTTCGGCTGCGGTGTTGCTCGCGTCTTCGGTCATGTGTCGGAACACCTTCCACCCGCTCGGGTCAGGCAAGGCATCATCATCTCGATCCCATTTCCGGGTCGGAGTTGGGCATGCTCAATCTACGCCTTGAGCATGCTCAACACAAGGATTGCGCATGCTCAAATCTGGTGGTAGGAACGGATGGAGTGAATTGTTTGAGCATGCTCAATTGAGCACCGCCGACGAGCCCATCCACGCCGAGCGCGACACGGCGCCCGGCACACTTTGCCGCGGAGTCAACTCCCGCCATAGAAGCGCACCCAGCGACCGACCCAGGTGAGGTGGAAGATGGCCTGACTAAGTTGCGGCTGACGAGATCGCACGCCCGTACTCCGTCTCGATCTGGGCCAGCGCCGCGGACGTGGACGTCTCAGTCTCCGCTACAGCGACGGCGTGCGCGAGTGCGGCCGCAGAGTCGACCAGGCTCGGAATCAGCAGCGCGGACACCGCCCCCGACTTGAGGGCGCCGTAGTTCTCGATCGACGTGTACGTCGGCGGGAGGACGGCGCCATGCTCGGCATCGTCCGCAAAATAGTACGGACCGTGATGGTTGGACACATGGAAGCCACCAACGACGCCGTGGTCGTGCGAGCGACGGTGCTTGAGCACGTTGTTGACGAAGCCTTTCAGTCCATCAAGCGGCCCCTTCTGCTCAAGGCCGGCGGTAGCCGCGATGTCGACCAAGTCCTGGTGGCACTCCTCCATGAGTAGAAACACCGTCGTGTAGAAGCGGAGCAGCTTCTCAGCGTCTTCCGAGTCTCCCCGAGCGACCGCCATATCGAGATCGTCGCACCACCTGGCGTAGTCGAGTTGTTCACTCAGAGCCTCGATGTGCGATAGGGCGTTGCAGTAGACGCCGACATGCAGGTGTTCATGACGATCCTGCATTGCGCAGTAGAGCGGGTATCCGTCGGCGTCCCACGCGGACGTCCGCAGCGCTGCCAACGCGGCGATACGTACCTCACGGAACGATGTCATGGATCTGGCTCCTAGAGTGTTTCACAAGTCTCAGATGCTGCCGAGAGGTGTGTACAGCCTTCTACGTTAGACGGCTTTATCGGGACGGTGGTCGCACGGCGTCGCCGACTCGTGTGGGCTGTGATCTAGATGCTTACGCCCATGGCGATTCCAGAAGACCCAACGGGAACGACCGCCATTCCGAACTCGAGGTCAGCCGTGCGCGCGATTCTGCGGAATGCGTCGCCGACGTGGGTGTGTCGTCTTGGCGTGACGCTGGAAAGGAGATGTACTCGGATGAAATGGCTCCCGAAGCGGATGGCGGGCGACGTGATAGAGCTGGGGCGGCGGTGTCAGGCCGAGGCAAGGGCAATCCCATTCACTCCGACATATGCGTACGGCAGGAGAACCGTTGAAGCTGTCAATGACGAGCCGAGCAGCCGACTGGCTCGACCAGTTTGAGCCTGATGATCGCGTCGGCGCTGTTGCCCTACTCGACGCGGTGAGATTCGTTCCTGGCGGCGACGTGGTCACGGGCGTCAGGCGCGCGGTCGAGCGGTTCATCTCAGAGCACGCGGAGCGGCTTCCCGTTGCTCTCGTTCCCGTGCTGTCGGACGAAGATCTCATCCGGCCCGACGGAGCAGAAGTCGACTCGCAAGCAACAGCGTTCGTCGACTTCGACCCGGCACAACCGCTTGCAAACAATCCGGGCAGCGAGGCACTTATCGCCCAGCTCATCGGTGAGCTACGGCGTGCGACAGTCGGAGCTTCGATCCTCCCGGCGCCTCTTACGCTTGAGAATATGCGCCAGTCCAGAGTGCGCACCTTGGTGTGCGTGACCGACTACATCGGATCTGGGCGACAGGTCCTCGATTACGTCGCCGTCTGGACTCGTAACCCCACGATCAGGAGCTGGTGCTCATTCGGGTGGCTGAAAATCGTCGTAATCGCGTACGCAGCCACGTTGATTGGGAAGCGCGCGCTCAACGCGAGCAAGAACATACACCAGGTTGAAGTCATCGAGATCGTCCCCGGAATCGACGAACTCCGCCGCGCGACTCCGGATGGCAGGGCTGAAGAGGTGTGCCGGATCTACGCAAAGCGCGGGAGGGTCGGTCCGCCCCTCGGTCATGGAGGCAGCGCCGGGTTGTATGCGAGTTCCTTCTCGGTGCCGAACAACCTGCCAGGAATACTTATCCGGCGGTCCAGTCGGTGGATGCCCTTCTTCGATGGCCGTTCGGTTCCGGTCGACTTGGCGGACGAGATCGGCGACTACCGGCCGGACGTGGACCTTCCTGCTGCCCTTGAGTCGGCAGGTCAGTTGCGGCTCGCAGCGCGTCATCGGGACGGACATATTGCGCTGCGCTGGCGGGACTTCATCGCGGTACTCGGACTGCTTCCGCGCACGGACGAGGAGCTGGCAGTGGCGCTTGGTCGCGACCTTGGAGCTACACGTGGCATTCTCCAGTCGCTTCACGGGCTCGCTCTCATTGACGGAAGCCGCGCAGTCACGCCAGCTGGTCGTCGGGTGCTCGCTAGCCAGAGACGCAAGCCGCGTGGCGGCGCCTCCGTGCTCACACCAAACCCTTCGCCGTACTACCCTCGGAACACGAGATGAGGGGGGATCACGCGCTTAGTGATGAAGCTGCCACGTCGTGGCAGCTCGCTGGAGCAAGTCCTTCGTGTCTTGCTCGAAGATCGCAGCTGACTGCGGTCGGAGGACGATCTGAGGCTACGCGTAGGGCTGGATGGAGAATGCCTGCCCTCGAATGCCTCGGGGATTCTCCATCCACTCCGTGCGGAGCCCTTCGGGTCGAAAGGTAAGTCCCGTGATCCCCCCGAATCTCTACCACGAAATCGGCCGTGGCCTTGGGGTCGAAGTCGACGCGTTGGATCGCGCAACTGCTGAAGTTGCCCGACTGACCGCCCAAGGCGCTTACCCGATATTGTCGCTTGCACATTTGGCACACGAGACCGGCGCGAGCTACTCGTACCTCCGGGAGGTTGTAAGCCGCACACGAGATCCCTATCGCTCGATCGCGGTCCCAAAAGCAACCGGCGGAGTACGACCGATCTCGGCGCCCGAGCCCATTCTCATGGATGTTCAGCGATGGCTTCTCGGTCATGTTCTCGACAAGTTGACGGCGCATCCCGCGAGCTACGCGTATAGACGAGAGGTGTCGATTGTTCAGTGCGCGACACAGCATCAGGGTGCCCGGTGGATGGTCAAGATGGACCTGCACGACTTCTTCGGCACGGTAAATGAGGCCTCGGTATACCGCGTATTCAGGAGACTCGGTTACCGCAAGCTTGTTGCGTTTGAGCTCGCTCGCATCACGACCCGGGCGGAAGGCGCGCATAGTGCGTCCTGGCGGGCTCGCACCGCGGCCATTCCGAGCTACGCAGTCGCGGGCGTCGGCGTGCTGCCGCAAGGCGGGCCGACGAGCGGGATGCTCGCAAACGCTGCTGCCGCGCGTCTCGACCTCTTCTTACAAAGTCTCGCGCTCTCGCGTCGCCTCACGTATACCCGCTACTCGGATGACGTCGTGTTTTCAGGCCGAAGTACATTTCAGCGAGGCGAAGCTCAGAGCCTTGCCGCGGAGGCCACCGGCCTGATCCGAAAGGCGGGCTTCGTTGTTCATCGGGCGAAGACGAGAATAGTGCCACCTGGCGCGCGCAAGGTTGTACTGGGGCTACTTGTCGACGGCGCTGTCCGACTCCTACCGGAGCATCGACGACGTATCGAGGTGCACTTGCGCGGATGTGAGGAGAACGGGTTGGCGAGGCATGCCGCTCATCGAGGCTTCGACTCCGTGTTTTCGTTCATCAATCACTTGGACGGCTGGATTGCATTCGCGCTAGGCGTCGAGCGAGAACGAGCGATGGATTGGCGCGTGCGGTTTCACGGGATTCTCGAACATGAGGGCCTTCCGAAACTTGGCGGGTGACCTGAGCAACTCCGCGTAACTCCTCCAGAGAATGCTTTGCGATCGGGTGAGGCTGTCGGTGACAGGACAAAGAGACCGCTCGCGTGCTGGGGATCGGGTCAGCGACCACGACATCGGGGCCAGCGATGAAAAGTGTTCCGGACGGTAGCCACGGTGTGCTCGTCGAGCGACCCGTTGTGCCGAAGGACCACCGCGGGCAGGAGCCTGGAACGCGCGTCTGCGACGGTGCGGTGGGTGGGCCGAGGCCTGGAGGGGAGCCCAGACGGGTGTGTTGGTGGCCGCGGTGGCCGCGGTCAGCATCACATCCGCAGTGGGGCGTTGACAGCCGGGTCATGCCGGAGCCGGCGTCCCAGCGGTGGGGTCAGCAGCGGCACAAGCGGGGGCCTTTCCATAGAACATCTAGTGGTGGGCACGGACAAGGATCCGATCCGTGCTTCAGGAGCTCATCCGAGCCCAGCTCGCAGTCGGCTCAGATTCCGAACGCGGGAGGACCGCAATCCGATCGCGGCCGGTGCTGCCCGGTCGCTACATCCGGGTTACCCGAAGCCCCGACGAAACACGCCGCCACGACTGCGAAGCCTGAGCGCGCGTCCGTAAAGCCGCGGCGTTGATGAGCAGCGCGCCTAGAACCGTTCTGGTCGCCAGCCAGACAGATAGGTGTCGGCGAGCCGTAGCACGTCATCGTCACCGAGGCTGTTTCGGATCTTGCCGACGACCTTCTTCACAGCAGCCTCATCACCAAAGAATTCAACCAGAAGGTCCCATGCGAGGCGGTCCTCGGTCTTGACCTGTCGAGAACCCATCGACTGCGATCGCGCAGTGGATCGGAGAGAGTGGACCACCGCTCGCAGAAGGAGGGAATCGTCACTCGGCTTGAGCGGAGGTTTGCCCGTCTTGGTCCGGACGGCGTCGTAGATGCGCCAGGCATCCCATTCTCGTGACGGCTCGGCTGGCGGGTTCCTCTGGAGACGTGTGACGAACTCCGCATGAATCTGCTCGGCGAATGCTTCGCTGACGAGTTTGTGTCCGACACCTTCGCGATAGCCCATGCTGTAAATGAAGTCGAGCTGGGACGAGTAGGTTTCTACGTCTTCGAGGATCTGTGAGACCAGCCTCTCTCGCTCTTCCTCATCGTCTACACGGCGGATGAGCCGAAGGGTGATGCGGCTGACGGTGATGTTGCGGCGTCCGACGTCGAAGAAGCCTCGCTGCTTCTTCTCCGGAATTGCGTCGATGAGGTTCAGTAGCGTGACGGATCCCGGCACGATCATGTCGTTCGTGAATTTTGCTTCGTATGAGGTGAGCCCCTCGAGGACGGTTTCAAGCTGCTCCGGCTCCAACGCGGTGAGGTACGCCTTTAGCGCCGCTCGGTCGTCCAGTAGATCGAAGGCGAGCTCAGAGTTTCGGAACGCCACAAGTTCGTCGGGTGCGACTCGGTCGAAGTATAGATTGAGGAAGTCGATGTGCGCCATGCGGTGCGCGGTCCGCCACGTGCTGATCCAATCCGGTCCGTAGTGATTGTTCTCGATGTATTGCAGTGCGACCGGGAACACCCGGTTGAAGAGTGCCCGAATCGCATCGTCATCGTCGGGGAACTTCGCGAGTAGCGCGGCAATGCGGCTCTTGGCCCGCTCATCCGTGCGCCCCATGATCGCGCGCGTGGTCGTGAGTTCGCTTCGAAGCCTTGATAGCTCCTGGGTGAGTTCGGGACGGAAGACCCGGAGCGCTTCCATAGAGAGGAGATCGACAAGATCGACTTGATTGCCGAGGCTCTTGATCGTTGATCTGGCAGAGATCGCGAAACGCGTGACGTCACGCATGTTCGCGAATAGGGGGTCGATGAGTTCCCAGTAGACGTCACTCCATCGGTCACCGTCGAGCGTCGCGTCTACAACGGGCGCGAGGATGCGATTGAGTTCTTCAACGACCTGGGATCGAAGTAGCCTTTCGGGTGCCTGCGGGACATCAAAGCTCACCTGGACGATCTTCTCGAGGTACGCCCGACCGGGAACGCCGTCTTCGGTGAGCGCCTGCTCCACGCGCTCCCGGTCAAACGCCAGCACGTAGATGATGTTCGGGAAGCTGGCCGTCAGCCGTACGAGTTTGAAGATCTCTCGAATCTCGATGGTGGTGAGGCGATCGATGTCGTCGATGACAACCACGATCGGAAGGTCTAGAGCCAAGAGCTCGTTGGTGATCTCCTCGCGAACCTTATTCGCGCTTCGGTCCGCGTTGGTCGATTCAGCTAGACCGCTCAGCGCAGCAGCGGCCGCCTCTCCGACGGTCGCCGCTCCGGGAATCGGAATGAACTGCGATATGGGCTTGAGGATGCCGGCGTACTGACCGAGCCAGTCGGCGGTTTTACCGAAGCGGCTCCTATTGCGGACGTTGAGTTCGGCACCGATCTCGGTGAAGAAGAAGTTCACTAGCTGATTCGAGCCGGAGAACATCCACGGGTTGAAGTCGACGACAGTGAGAGCGGGTTCCACTTCAAACTGCTCCCGCATCAGGTTGATGAACGAGCTCTTGCCGTGCCCCCACGGCCCAAGGATGCCTACGACCAGCCCTTGGCTAACATCAAGCTCCCGGATAGATTCGGCGAAGTCGCGTGCAACCGGAGCTCGTCCAAGGTCGTCGTCAGCGGAAGAACTGATCGGCGCGTCAATCGGGGGCCTCTGCTGAGGTTGCTCGGTGCTAGTCATTCGTCCCTACTCGTACCTGTTACCGCGATTCTCGCAAGCATCACCGACACGCCTATTCCGCGAGCCATCAGCTTTGCGGCGCTGTCGTGGGTCGGCGCGCGCTCCCGCCACACCGCGGTCCGCAAAGGGGCGTTGCGGGGTTGAGAGATGCTTCCCTTGGACGACGCCCTCGTCCCGTACCCCCCGTGGTCGCGATGAACCACCACGATGTTGTCGCAGTGTCGCAGGGCGGCGTGGAACTGGTCGACTGCCTGTTGCAAGTGCATCTCGCGAGTCTCGCAGATGGACCAGCGAGCACGAACGGGTCTGGCAACCGCGCACCGCACGGATAGGGATCGCACGGGCGTCGCCCGAGTATTAAACGATTGCTACCGTGCGCCGGGTTCATCGGCGCGCAAGAGCAAGGGCACGACGCGTCCATGACGACGAGCCCGAACTGGGATTCGATGTCAGGTGGAAAGCGCGGCATCGCGCGCAGGGGTGAACGCCGACGACCACGCGATCTCGGTGCTGATCAAGCATCCTGGCCCGCGCCGCGAGCAATGCGCGGCCGGCCGCGTAGACGGACGGAAAGGGGGATTTTGGGCAGGTGGACACCGCGGCTCCATGTCGTGAAACAGGAACGACCGCGGGTAACAGCGGTACTTTGTCGTGGGCCACTTACGAACCACGGCATCACGTGCCCCAAGTCGTCATCTCGCCACCCTTGGTTTCCCACGGGCCTTGTGCGAGCGATCTAGTGTCAATGATCGTAGCGCTCGCGTCGGTTCGTCGTCGACCGGGCATCGGGCATCGGGCTTAGCGCCTCGCGGACGACGAGATCAATCAGGGAATGGTGATGATGGCCTGCAATAGCCCCGCGCGCTGAAGCATCGGCGTCAATCGGACCGCTGCGAACTCCGGGATCCTCGGGTTCACGTGCAGGTCGTCCGACTTCAGCTCGTTGCACCAGCGGTGCGCCGTACGGAGGTTCGCAATGTCGCCTCCACCGCCCCACGCGGCAGCATGATCGTGATCTAGAACCGGGTACGTGTCATCGATCGGGTGCGCATTCGGGTCAGTCGGTAGCCGGCAGATCTGGCAGACGTACCCGTCGCGTTCCAGAACCGCCGGGCCGTATCGCCGGTACGAAGTCGAACGCCTCGTCTGTGACGGCGCTCGGTGCTTCGGAGTCATATCATCGCCACGAGCTGTGCGGCATGGCCGGCACTGGCAGCAGACCTGATCGGCGTACTCGGCACCGAAGCTTCTGCGGCAGCGCTCGTGGTCCGCGAGGAACTTGTCGATGTCGTCGTCGGCGATCCGACTGTACAGCCTGTGGTCTGGGTGCTGAACGCCGCACCAGACGCACCAACCCTTCCGCATCAGCAGGTGCAGAACTCGGCAACCGTCCTGGCAATACACCCGGACTCGCTAATGCGTCTCAAACGTCATCTCGCATGAACGGCAGACCCTCCCGTGCGAGACAGGGGCAGAAGGCATAGAGGTCACCATATCCGGCCGAAGAGCAAGAGCGGGCGATGCGGGGCCAACCTCACCGAGGCCACTCGAGGATTCCCCTCAAGCGGATCTTCACGCGACGACCGGCGTCAGCCGATGGCTGCCGTTTCGCGCCGATGTGATGCCCGAGGCGCACCTCCCTCTCGAACCCATCCTTGCGAGAAGGAGCTGCTAGTGATCGACATCGACCCGAACGGCACCGGTCTTCCCGGCATCGACCAGCTGCGCATCATCGTCGGCGCCGTGATGACGGTCGGGCTCATCCTGAGTGTCCTCGCGCTGCTCGTCTCGGCGATCGTTTGGGGCTTCGGCTCCAACTCGTCGAACCCGCATCTCGCGTCACGCGGCAAGCTAGGCGTGCTCGTGGCGTGCGGCGCGGCGATCATCTGCGGCGGAGCGGTCACGCTGATCAACTTCTTCTGGAATGTCGGCCAAGCCGTCTGACGCAGGACTTGGGCTGATCGAGATGGGTCGCCGATGAGTGTCTGCGACATCCCGGTGATTGCCGCGGTCTGCGGCTCGGTCGGCGAGGGCACGGCCTCCCTGATCGCAGCACCGTTCGACTGGCTCGCGCACGCGATGGGCTCGGCGGCCGCGTGGCTGTTCGAGGCAGTCTGGGACGCGTTCGACACGACGACGTTGGTCGACCTCACCGACCCCGGCTACGTCGCCGTCTTCAACGTGCTGTTCGGCGTCGCGGTGCTGCTCGCCCTGATCTTCTTCTGCCTGCAGCTCATCACCGGTCTTGTGCGGCGAGACGCGGGCGCGCTGTCGCGTGCTGCACTCGGCCTCGCGAAGGCGGTGCTCGGATCATTCATCATCGTGACGATCACGGGCCTCCTGCTCGAGATCACCGACCAACTGACGATCGGGATCGTGCAGGCCAGCGGCAACACCATGGAAGGCATGGGCGATCGCATCGCCCTCCTCGCATCCGGCCTCGCAGCGATCAACATCGGCGCACCCGGCGTCGGGGCGATCGTCACGATCTTCCTGTCCGCGCTCGCGATCAGCGCCGCCGCGATCGTGTGGTTCTCGCTCCTGATCCGCAAGGCGCTGCTGCTCGTCGCGATCGTGTTCGGTCCGGTTGCGCTGGCGGGTGCGACATGGGATGCCGCGAAGGGATGGTTCTCGAAGTGGGTGGCGTTCGTGATCGCGTTGATTCTGTCGAAGCTCGTGCTCGTCGTGATCTTCCTCGTCGCGGTCGCTCAGGTGTCTGCGCCGATCGATGCCGACCTGGCGTCTATCAGCGATCCGATCGCCGGGATCGTGCTCATGTTCATCGCCGCGTTCGCGCCGTACATCACGTACAAGTTCCTCAACTTCGTCGGCCTGGACATGTACCACGCGATGTCGAGCGAGCAGGAGGCGAAGTCTGCGCTGAACCGACCGGTGCCCGTGCCGAACGGACCCATGTCCGACAGCGCGAAGAAGATCCTCGGCCCCGACAACGACAGCGGTTCCGCCTCATCGAGGCACGCGAGCCATCCGGGCGCTCGAGCGAGCAGCAACGGCGGCGGAACCGGCGGCGAACCGCCTGGCGGCGTCGGGCCTGCGGGCGCGTCCAGTCCCGGCGCCACGGCGGGTGGCGCGACCGCACAAGGAGGAGCGGCCGGTGGAGCATCGAGCGCTGCGGGCGCTGGAGCAGCGGCCGGCGGCATCGGCGCCGGCATCGTGGCCGGCGCGGCCGTCGCGTCATCGGCAGCGAACGCCGGTCCGACAGCCGGGCGCGCCGTTGGCGGGGCCGCCGACGCCCACACGGCATCGGCCGGCGACTCGGCGGCATCCGCCCCGCCGACCGCCCCGCCACCCGTTCTCGGACCGACCACACCGAAGACCCGCCCACCATGGCCGGATGCTGCATCTGACGCGGCCCGCCGAGCACGAAAGGACGTGTAGCCATGGACTCCGACACGAGCGCCGCCTACCAGCTCGCACCGGTCCAGTTCTCGAGGCTCACTCGCCGAGGCATCCTGCTCGGTCTCTCACTCCCCCAACTCGTCGCCCTGTCGATCGCCGTGCTCACCGTCGTCATCTCGCTGTACGGTGCCGGCGCATCTGGCATCGCCTGGACGAGCCCCATCTGGGCGACCGCAGCAGCCATCGCGGCGATCCCCATCGGCGGGCGAAAGATCGTCGAGTGGGTGCCGATCGTCAGCCGTTGGCTGTGGCGCGGCGCGCACGGGCAGCTCACCTATCGTCGGCGCATCGTGAAGCCTCGACCAGCCGGCACGCTCGCGCTCCCCGGCGACGCGGCACCGCTGCGCGAATGGAACGACCCCGAGTCGGGCGCGGTCATGATCCACGATCCGCACACCCAGACCCTCACCGCGATCGTCGCGGTGTCCCATCCGGCGTTCGCGCTGCTCGACCCCGGCGAACAGCATCGGCGCGTTGCCGGATGGGGCCGCGTGCTCGCCGGAACCTGCCGATCCGGTCGGATCGCGCGCCTCCAGGTGACCGAGCGCACGCTGCCCGACTCGGGCACCGGGCTCGCCGAATGGTGGGAGCGGCACGGCATCGAAGATGACAGCTGGGCGTCATCCACGTACCGCGACCTCATCGAGCGTGCCGGACCCGCCGGCGAACGTCACGCCACCACCATCAGCCTCTCCCTCGATCTCCAAGCTGCATCCCGACAGGTCCGTACGTCGGGCGGTGGGATGCGCGGCGCAGCGACAGTCCTCCGCCAGGAGATGACCGCGCTGACTGGTGCGCTCCGAGCGGCCGACCTGATCGTGGGCGGATGGCTCGCCGCCGACGAGCTCGCAAGCATCCTGCGCACCGCCTACGACCCTGCCGTCGGCGTCGAGCTCGACCGCCATCCCGCTGTCGGCCGATCACTGGACGCGGCCGGTCCGGTCGCCGTTGCCGAGAGCTGGGATCGGCTCCGCTCCGACAGCGCGTTCCACGCGGTGCTCTGGATCAGCGAGTGGCCACGATCGCAGGTCTACCCGGGGTTCCTTTCGCCGCTCGTGTTCACGAACGGCGTGCTCCGAACGGTCTCACTGCACTACCTCCCGGTCCGTGCCGATCAGGCAGCGAGGGACCTCCGCAAGAAGAAGACCGAGCTCATCAGCGACGCTCACCAGCGTCGCCGGATCGGGCAGATCGAGGATGCCGGCTCGAGCGCCGAGTACGAGGACGTGCTCCAGCAGGAGGCCGACCTCACCGCGGGCCACGGCGTGCTGCGAACGACCGGTCTGATCTGCGTCACGGCACCGACGATCGACGACCTCGACGCCGCGGTGTCCACGATTGAGCAGGCCGCGATCCAGGCGTCGTGTGAGGTCCGCCGCCTTGTCGGACAACAAGCGCAGGCATTCACTGCCGCCGCCCTGCCGCTCTGCCGAAGCGTGTAAGCCCGAGCACACCTTCTGTGCGAGCACCATCCGCGCGAACCATCCGATTGGAGTCATCATGTTCGACGACCGCTTGGACGCTCCCGCGTCCCGCTGGATCAGCGTCGTCTTCCTCCAGGACGAGGATGCCGGTGAGCTCCTGGCCATGCTCGACCGCGACGGGGAGACCGCCGCGATCGAGTACCTACGCCAGTGGGACTACGGCGATGAGACGACGGATGCCGCGCTCGTGAACGGGTACGTCTACGACCGCATCCCGGAGGGGTCGGCCGGTCGCACGATCGAGGATCCCGACTCTCCGTACGCGCTTACCTACAGCGAGCTCTACGGGTACGTCTCGCTCCTTCGCCGCTACGAGGCGTCGCCCGATGCGGCGCTGGTCCAGATGGAGGCGTCAGTCGAGACCTCCGCACCGTTCCGTGACACCGTTTCCCACCGCTGGGATGTCGACCCCGCCATGTCGGCGCACCGGTCCCGGCACTCGATCGCGCTGTGAACACCACCGAAGAGCGGCTGCACACCGCAGCGCTCACCGTGCCGCACGACGAGCGTCGCCGCGATCGGCGCGCGCGGAAGCGCTCCGCGTCCGAGATCGAAGCGGACGCGCGACGAGCGAAGACGCTCGAAACCCGCGCGCGCTGGGAGGCCGAGCGAAACGAAGCGCACGCGGCCGCGTACCTCCCAGCGGCCGGCGATGCCGGCCCGGCGCAGCTCAGGTCGCCCGGCCGGTTGAAGCTGCCGAAACATCAGGACACCTCGGCGACCCTCGCCGGGCACTACCCGTTCCTCGCCGAAGCCGGCCTCGGCTCGGCAGGGGTCTTCGTCGGCCAGGACCTCTACTCCGGCGGTTCGTTCGTGTACGACCCTTGGGTCCTGTACCAGCGCGGCATGATCACCGCACCGAACATCGTTCTCGCCGGGATCGTCGGGTCGGGGAAGTCGTCGCTCGCCAAGTCGCTCTACACCCGGTCCCTGCCGTTTGGCCGTCGCGTCTACGTGCCCGGCGATCCCAAGGGCGAGCACACCGCCGTCGCCGAGGCCGTCGGCGGCAGGGCGATCATCCTCGGTCATGGTCTGCGCAATCGGCTCAACCCGCTCGATGAAGGGCACCGCGCGGCATCCGCCTCTGATGCCGAGTGGGCTGCGCAACTCGCGTCCCGCCGTCGTGAGCTCATCGGCGCGCTCGCGGAGACCGTTCTCGATCGCGTGCTGAGTCCGCTCGAGCACACCGCGATCGATCTCGCGCTGGCTGACACGGTCCGGAGCGCCGAGGTGCCCATCCTCCCGATGGTCGTCGACCGCATCCTCGAGCCGAGCAGTGATGATGACCCGGATGGCCGTCTTGCCGAAGATGGACGCCTGGTCGGCCACGCGCTGCGCCGCCTCGTCGCCGGCGACCTCGCGGGGCTCTTCGACGGCCCATCAACCGTCAGGTTCGACCCATCGCTGCCAATGGTGTCGCTCGACCTCTCCCGAGTCGCGGAGAACTCGACGCTCATCTCGGTGTTGATGACGTGCTCGTCGGCGTGGATGGAATCAGCGCTTGCCGACCCGGCTGGCGGGCAGCGGTGGGTGATCTACGACGAGGCCTGGCGGCTCATGGCGTACCCTGCGTTGCTCCGGCGTATGGACGCGCAATGGCGGCTCGCCCGTCACTTCGGCATCGCGAACATGCTGGTCTTCCACAAGCTCAGCGACCTCGACAACGTCGGCGACTCCGGCTCCGCGATGCGCGCCCTCGCATCCTCACTCCTCGCGAACGCGGAAACCCGGATCGTGTACCGCCAGGAACCTGATCAGCTCGGTTCGACGGCGATCGCGCTCGGTCTCAGCGGGAC
Source organism: Agromyces sp. CCNWLW213 (assembly GCF_037199545.1). Lineage (NCBI taxonomy): Bacteria > Bacillati > Actinomycetota > Actinomycetes > Micrococcales > Microbacteriaceae > Agromyces > Agromyces sp. CCNWLW213. The sequence continues at coordinate 348,342 of NZ_JBBBDX010000001.1, forward strand.
CGAGCAGAAGCTCCTGCCCGCATTGGGCACGGGGCAAGGGCTGTGGCGAGTGAAGGAGCGCAGCTTCGTCGTCCAGCATCAACTGCACCCCGACGAGCTCGCCGCCTTCGACACGACGGCCCGGATGACCGCGAGCCGAGGGCGCTCGCACGAGGAGGCAACCCGATGACCGAGACAGCCGCCCTGGAGCGGGAAGCGCGTATGACGCTGGCCACCCTCTCAGAGCCGAACGACATCATCACGGGAACGCTCGTCGGCAGGGTCGGCGCCGCAGCGACCGTTGAGCTCGTCACGACAGCCGAACGACTTCCGAACGGCGTCGACCCCGCCGAGGGCGAGCTGTGGCGGCGGCGCCTCGCGCCACGACTCAACCCGGGGATGGTCGATCGGATACGCGCCGCCATGGAGCGCCACGACCTGCGCCTAATCACGCCCGAGGACCTCGACTGGCCCGGCGAACTCCAGCAACTCGGCGCGAGCGCACCGCTCGCACTCTGGCTCAAGGGCAACCCGAGCCTGCTCGCCTCACCACTGCCCGGCCGAGTCACCGTCGTCGGCGCCCGCGCCTCGACCGGGTACGGCGACCACGTCGCGACGGAACTCGTCTCGGGTCTCGCAGCGCAAGGGCGGGTGGTGGTCTCCGGCGGGACGTACGGCATCGATGGGGCGGCGCATCGAGCCGCGACCGCAACCTCCCCCGGATCCACCATCGCGGTGCTCGCGACTGGGCTCGATCGCGCCTACCCGGCCGGCCACGAGCAGCTCTTCGACCGCATCGCCGAGACCGGCGGACTGATCGTCAGTGAACTTCCGCCGGGCGCCGCGCCCACGCGATGGCGGTTTCAGCAGCGCAACCGGATTCTCGCGGTGCTGTCTGGTGCCACCGTCGTGGTCGAGGCCGGACACAAGTCCGCATCGCTCAACGTCGCCGGTCAAGCGCACTCGCTCGGTCGGCCTGTCGGTGCGGTCCCGGGTCCGGTGACGAGCGCTGCGAGCGCCGGTTGCCATCGGCTCATCCAGGAAGGCATCGCAAGCCTGGTGACCGATGCGCAGGATGTCACCGACCTGCTCGACTCCACGTCGGGATTCTCGGGCGACCGCATCTTCGCGTACTCCCCCACCCGGCGGTTCGATCGCGCCGGCCCTGGCCTGGTGCTCTGACCGTCGACGACGAATTGGAAGCCGTCGATGAGCTCTACACGGACCGGCACTCTCGGCGACGAGTTCGCGAATCTCGGCATCGCGATGCTGATTGGGGCGATCGGCATCGCCGTGCTGCTCCGGGTCGCCGGCACGATCACCGCCTGGGCCACCGGGCTCCCCCAGCCGGCCGGTGGGCCAGAGACCGGGCTCGCCGTGCTCCTGAACCCGGCCGATCCATCCGCTGCGCTCGACGCCCCCCGGCTGGATCCCGTCGCCTTCTGGCTCACCGCAGCCGTGCTCATCGCGACAGCGACGGCCGCAGCAACGTGGGTGTGGCGGATGCTTCGCAGCACGGCTCGCACCCACAAGCTCGCCCCCCATCGCATCGCCGGCATCGCCACCCGCGCCGAAGTGGCCCGCGCTGCCTCCCGCTCGGCACTGATGAAGCGCGCCGCCCACCTTCGCCCCTCCCTGACGGACGCACGCCCGACAGACGTCGGCTACGCGCTCGGCCACGCGCGTGGCAACACGGTATGGGCGAGCGTCGAGGACTCGATGCTCGTCATCGGCCCACCGCGTTCCGGCAAGGGCGCGCACATCGTCATCAACGCGATCCTCGACGCGCCCGGCCCGGTCGTGACGACGTCCACTCGACCCGACAACCTCACCGTCACCATCCGAGCCCGGCAACGAGTCGGTCCCGTGGCGGTGTTCGACCCACAGCAGCTCGCGGCGGGCGTCCCCGCCGGTCTGCGCTGGTCGCCGATCCGCGGCTGCCAGGACCCGCTCACCGCCATGATCCGCGCAACCGGGCTCGCCGCCGGAACCGGGCTCGCCGCCGGCGGCGTCGACGCGGGTGGGTTCTGGGAAGCCAAAACCCGCACCGCCCTCCAATCGCTGCTGCATGCCGCCGCGCTGGACCGCCGCCCACCCGCTGAGCTCTTCCGTTGGACCCTCGATCCGTCCGCCTCTCACGATGCCGTGTCGATCTTGCTGAGCAACCCGAACGCCGCGACCGGCTGGGGCGATTCCCTCCAGGCCATGCTCGAAGCCGACCCGCGGACGCGCGACTCTATCTGGCAGGGCGTGTCGCTCTCGCTCGGCGCCCTCGCCGATCCCCGCGTGCTCGAGGCCGTGTCCCCCGGCGACGGCGAAGACTTCGACCCCGAGCAGTTCCTCCGCAGCAACGGCACCCTGTACCTCCTCGCCACCGGCGCCGGCGCGAACAACTCCGCCGCCCTCGTCTCGGCGTTCGTCGAAGACCTCATCGAGACCGCCCGGCGGATGGCGGCCCGCAATGTCGGCGCTCGCCTCGACCCGCCGCTCCTGCTCGCGCTCGACGAGATCGGCAACCTCGCACCGCTGCCCTCGCTCCCGAGTCTGATGGCCGAAGGCGGCGGAACCGGCATCACGACGATGCCCGTCCTGCAGTCCTTGGCACAGGCCCGCACGAAGTGGAGCGACAACGCCGCCAACGCGATCTGGGACGCCTCCATCGTGAAGATAGTCCTCGGCGGAGCATCCAACTCTCGCGACCTGCAGGACCTCTCAACCCTCATCGGCGAGCGCGACGAAGCGACCGACGCCACCACCGTCGGCGACCGAGGATCCCGATCCTCGCAGCGCTCGATCCGGCGGGTCGCGACCATGCCGCCCGACACGATCCGAATGCTCCCCTTCGGAACTGGGCTCATCCTTCTTCGCGCCGCTCCCCCGGTGATCGCGACGTTGCGTATGTGGACGAGCCGAGCGGATGCCTCGGAGCTGCGAGCACATCGAACCGACATCGAGCGGCGCTTGCGGGTGCCACCATGCCCTGCGACAGCTGACCCGTCCTCGGTCGATGACAACTGAGTTCCCGGCGTCAGTTTTCGAATGTATGTTCGAAGCATGCGGTACTGGCAGCCGAAACTCCGGTCGTCCGACCCGGCAGCTGGCTGCAGTTCGACGGCAGCCGGCGCATTGCCGTCATCCACATCGTCAACGCCGGCTACCCGCCGAGACCGCTCCTCCGCGCCGACACGTGGGCAGCGGATGATATCGCGCGAGACTTCATCGGCTACTTCCCCATCGACGAGCTTCGCCTCTGCGCCGAGATGGTCTGGAGCCTCTACCAGGAATCGACCACCACCCCGCCGAAGGACAACACAATGAACACCACGCAGTCCGACCCCGGCCAGTGGCACCCGCTCCTTAATGCCGACGAGAATCGTCCGGGCTTCTGGACCCTGCGCGACGCGGACGGCCACGCCTACGGCGGCATCCGCATCACCCGCCAAGGTGCCGATGTGTACTACCTCGCCCAGTACCGAGGGAACCCGCTCGGCCGCTTCGACCGGCTCCGAACCGCGGTCGAGAACGTCCACGTCGCCCACGTCCGCGCGACGCAGCACCCCCGCGCGCCATTCGATCCCGGGTCCGTGTGAGTCGCCACGTCGTAGTTCGCGATCGAAGACGCAGCCGACCGCGGCGTCGCGCCGTGGTTGTTCTCCAATTCAGGATTCGCCCCATGATCGAGCAGGGCGCGGATGACGTCGCCGCGCCCATGCGAGCTGAACACGGCCACCCAGAGCGCGCCGTTACCGTGCCTGTCCTGAGCGTCGGGCGGTGCGCCGGCGACCAACAGGAGTTCGACCGCGCGCAGCGAATGGCTCTGAGCGGCGAAGTGCAGCGGTGTCCATCCGTTCGCGTCGGCGGAACCCGGATCAAATCCCTCCTCCAGGAGTGAACCGAGCGTCGCGAGGTCCCCATGGAGGGCGGCGTAATGGAGGGCAGTCCTCTGCAACCGGTCCGTCGTAGCCGCTGACACCGGTTCAGTATGTCGCGTCATGATCGCTGCAGGGCTCCGTACGCCCGCAGTCTTGTGCACACCGGAACGAACGCGCACGCGCGATCGCCGGAAGCATCGGCGGAGCCGTCGGCTTCGCGGCCGCGGGCACTCTGCTCCTCGGAACCCCACTCCATAGATCGCGACGATGGGCGTCGCGGTTCTGCTCGCTGCAGTTGGCTGCTCTCTAGCCTGCGTCGGCGCCGCGGTGCCGAGGTGGCGAACGTCCAGATGTGACCGGGCATTCGCGTCACTCCGCGCGCGTGTACCGGGCGTCGAGTGTCCGGCAGGCGTCGTAGCCTGAGAGGATCTCATCCTTGGCGGAAGGCGGCCCGGTGGCAAGCCCCTCAGAGTTCGCGCTGACTGATCTAAAGGAGAAGTACGCGAGCCAGGCGGCATCGCCCGCGTTCGCTCGGATCTATGACGATCCCGAGTTCGGCCACATGTTCGCCGTGCTCCACCAGCGCCTGAACCGGCACTTCGACGAGATCAACGGCCGAGCGAAGACCACGAAGCACTACTGGGCTGAGAACAGCCGCGAGATGCTCGGGCTGATCAAAGAGATCAACCAGGACCTCCACGACGCAGGGCGTGCCGGGGTCCAGGTGCAACTGGTCGATTCCTACCAGGCGGCGATCGAGCGGTGCGAACCGTGGCTTGCCCCGAGCGGCGGTAGCGCGGTGCCTGACGACTTCGAGCTGATCGACGTCATCAAGTACGAGTCGGTGTTCACGCGGCCGGCGGCCTCGGTAAAGCTGAAGAAGCAACAGACACCGGTCGAGCTGAAGATGGTCGGCGAAGGCTCCTACGGCACCGTGCACTCGTACGTCGATCCCGACTACGGAATCAAATTCGCAGTGAAGCGCGCAAAGCGCGGAATCGACGAGCGCGACCTCGTCCGCTTCAAGCAAGAGTTCGAGGTGATGAAAGGGCTGAGCTTCCCGTACGTCGTGCAGGTCTACAAGTACGACGACGAGCAGAACGAGTACCGCATGGAGTTCTGCGACGAGACGCTGCGCTCGTTCATCGCGAAGCGCAACGGCAAGCTGTTATTCGCATCTCGGAAGCGGATCGCATTGCAGTTCCTCTACGGGCTCAACTACCTGCACACGAAGGGCTACTTGCACCGCGACATCAGCCTGCAGAACGTGTTGCTGAAAGTCTTCGACGACGGGGCCGTTCTGGTCAAGCTCAGCGACTTTGGGCTCGTGAAGGACAAGACGTCACAGTTCACCCGCACTCAGACCGAGATGCGTGGAACCATCCGCGACCCGCTCCTCGACAACTTCAAGAACTACGACGTCGCCAACGAGATGTACTCGATCGGCTGGGTTCTCTCCTACATCTTCACCGGGAAGGAGTCGCTGAGTTCGGTCGGCGACGAGGTGAGCCGGATCGTTCAGAAGTGCGCCGCCCACGATCTGTCGGCCCGCTACCCGAACGTCCTGGAGCTGATCGCCGACGTTGAGCACCTCGACGCGAAGCCGACAGCGTCGCAGCCTCCTGCCTAGCGGAATATGATCTCCGGGGACCGGCGACCTCTCGTGCATCCCTCACCGCGACCACGGATTTGGTCGGCGGGGCCAGAGGCTCCCGACGTGAGCGCTGATGCGACGCGACCTGAAACGACGAGTCGGCGGAAGGTGTCGGTCCCGGTTCTCGCGGTATGCGTTCTCGACGCGGAGGACTGATCCGTCGCTCTACGGCTTTCGCTGGGCCCGCTTTGCGCGGGCCTCAGCTCGTGCTCTGAGGAGCTCCAGATACTCGTCCATGTCGAATGTCTGCAGGGGCCACTTGTAGCCGGCTCGAGATGGGTGGCGCGGGTGTCCGCTCTGGAGGAAATCGCCGATCGACACCCAGTCGCAGCCCGAGGCGCTGGTTACGGACACGATGCCTTCGAGCATCGGCAGCAGGTACGGCCGCGTGTCGATCAGCTCGCCCCATGCGGCGAGTAGCGTGAGCCGGCGGCCATCGATGAACTCAGCGATGCGTTGCTCGTTCTCGGCCTTGAGTTCAGGGTTGTGGTCGTCGTGGATCTCGCTCGCGTCGGTTGCTCGCTGCGGGTATAAGTTCAGCATCACCCAGCTGTCGAATCCGTTGCGGGCCGCGAACTGTTTCACCTTGGTCACGGTGAGGTCAAGCGCCCCGGGCGCCGCGGTGCTGGGGTTCACCCCGACGCACACGAGCGGGTTGCCTCCCTCGGTGCCCAGCAGGAAGCGCGCTGTGTCGTGCGGGGTGGTCGCGTAGATCGTCTCGGCCGGCGGCTGCATCATCGTGGGCACTACTCGGCGCCGCCGGTGACGACGGTGACCACGCCGCCGCGGGGCACTGTGATGGTCGCGATGTTATCGGAGTCGACCGTGAGGGTGTAGCCCGCGACGACGGCGCGACGGATGCCATCTTCGATGAGCTCGACGGGAGCAGAGCCCGTGCGGACGATCTCGGTTTCGATGTAGCGGGTGGGGCGAGCCTGCCCGCGCTTCCAGGCCGGGACGGGGCTCTGCTGGCCGATGAGGTGCTCGAACTCGGCGGATTCGTTGCCCTCGAAGGTGACTCGGTCGTCTTCGCGGCTGTGGCCGGTGATGTCGTAGGCCGAGACGACCTTGTCCTGGTAGACACCGAGGATGACGTCACCGAACCGCTCGATCGCCTCGTCGGTCACGCCGGCCCAGGCGCCGAGGGTGACGTCGTTGAGGTCCGCCGTCCCGAGTTGCACGAGGGGATAGCTGCGCTTCAGGTTGACAACAATCATGTTCCATCCTTCTTTGGTTTTAGTAGTACCTACTTGAAACATAATCCACTCCCATGCTCTCGGTCAAGTAGGTATGTACTTCAGATTTAGATCCTGCTTCTTCGCTGCATGCGCGCGGGCCCGATAGCCGGTCCCGAACTGCACAGTTGGCCTCGCATCAACCGCTCAATGATTGGCACGCCCCTGGGATCTCAATTGACGTGCCGGCACGGGCGTTCGATGAAGGCGCCGCATTCGCACACGACCCGACAGGGCGCCCTCGAATCCACGGCCGTGACGCTGGCGGCACACCTGTTTCGCGAGCGGACCAGGTGGTCGCTCGAGAAACTGGAGGTTGCGTCCCATGGCTCTTCACACGCAGCAGTCGCTTTCCGGGTTCATCGCCTCGGATCCGCAGCAGTCCATCACCGAGAACGGCGACACCCGCTTCTACGTCCGCATCGGCCAGCCGCACTTCCGCCGCGAAGACGACGGTACGTTCAGCGAGCTTGAGCCGAGCTTCCACGACCTCGTGACCTACCGGGCCACCGCGGAGCGCGCCCTCGCCCGGTTCGCGAAGGGTGACAGCTTCGTCGCCGAGGGCTACGTCCGAACGTTCGAGGTCGAGCGCGATGGCGCCATCGTCGAGCGCGAGGAGTTCGTCGCCAAGAAGATCGGCCACGACCTCGCCCGGACCAACTACGACGTCGACCGCTCCCGCCGGGCCGGACCGACAATCGAGCACGCCGCACCCGACGCGCTCGCGGCCCGTCGGCCCGCGCTCGTGCGGGACGACCATTCCAGCCTCGGGCTGTGAGCCGAACATGACGGATGCCTCCAGCCACTGGCAGGTCGACGACGACGCCCTCGGAGCCGACGCGTTCGACGACCTCGACGGACCGCTGACCCCGGAACCGCCGCACCCGATCAACTGGAACCTGCTCACGGCCGAGGAAGCCGAGATCGAGTGGATGGAGCTCAACCGCTGAGTCAATTGGCTCCGCCGGACCTACGGCCTACCAGCGTCCGTCGTACCACCGTTCTGGCACCGCCACCCAGAACTCGTCTGGGAACTCTCCGCGCTCCACCTCCACTGGCTCAGCGCCTACGACCCCGACCAGCACGGCTCGGCCCCCTTCGGCTGGCACCGCGACTTCGCCGACGCACGTCAGCGCCTCCACGACTGGGTCGCGATCTCGGGAACGCGGCTCGACCGCGACCGGCCAACGCGACAAACCGCGTGGCCTGGCGAGGTCACCGCGGATGCCATCGAAGACGTTGCCATCGCTGATCGTGACGCAGACTTTGCGAAGAGCGTCATGGAGGACGTGGAACGCCGACGCAGGTCCGAAACGGGTTCCGACTCGGTTCGCACGTAGCGAGAACCGAAGCGCTGAATCCCCGTGACTGCCACCACGAGACAATCGCCCAATTGCAGAAGAGACCCCTGAACGAGCGGATTCATCGGGCGGGTTTCCAGACACCGGGACGATCGAGGCTGTTCTAGCGTCCTCCTTGAGGATGAACGTCCTACAATCGACCGCCGTCCGTGCGCAAATGCGAACGCTCAGGTGATGCGCAGTCAAGTGGCACCCTGTCAACCTCCGCTCCACGCAGCGCCCGGATCGAGCGACTGTTGAAGCGCAACCTCCGTTCACCCGCATCGGGCGCGCCGGATGAGGCCAGGTCGGATCTGAACCAATACGCTCGTCTCACCGCGCATACGTGTCAGCCGTCAACGGGAACGCTGGTCCCCGGGTGAGGAGGAGATGTGGTTCGTCGACTCATAGAGTCATGGCGTCGTCGCCGTCGCTTGCGCGCACTTCGTCGCAAGGACCCGTTCCTTTACAAGTAGCTCCATCGGACCAAATTGAGAACCGAGGACAGAACGGCGGACGGACTTTGATATCTTGGGGCATTTCGGCGCTCTCCCATGACGCGGCGCTCGCCGTCTTCGAGGGCAAAGCTTTGAGATTCGCGGCGCACAGCGAAAGGTACTCACGCCGGAAGAACGAGGCGCTTCTTCATCCGGACCTCCTCAGTGAGGCCCTGACCTTCGGGCAACCCGAGGCGCTCTTCTGGTACGAGCGTCCATTGCGCAAAAAGATGCGGCAGGTGCGCGCCGGCCAGATCCGTGACGCTCTGGCTCTGAGTGATCTGCCCTCGCGGTATCTGAGACGTCTAGACGTCGATTGGGGCGGCACCTCGATCGAGCAATACTCAAGCCATCACGATAGTCATGCGGCTGCCGGGGTTTACACGAGCGGGTTCTCCAATGCGGCGGTAATCACCGCGGATTCGATCGGTGAGTTCGCGACATTTACCGTGAGCGCATTTGATGCCGCTTCCGGCCTCCGCCGCCTGAGCACCGTCGACTACCCACATAGCCTCGGCCTGCTATACAGCGCGTTCACCCGGCGCTGCGGATTCAGGCCGAACGAGGACGAGTACGTGGTCATGGGTATGGCGTCGGCTGGCGAGCCCATCTGGGTGCAGGATATCTTCGACGACTTCGTCGAACTCCGCGACTCTGGATTTCGTATCAAGGCCAATGTGCATCGTGGGATCGGGGCGTGGAAGCCCGACGCGAGAGTCGAGGATCTCGCTGCCAGCATCCAGCGTGTGACGGAGATCGCGCTCGTCCGGATCGCCAAGTGGGCGCAGGTCCAGACCAGATCGTCCAATCTCGTGCTTGCGGGAGGCGTGGCACTTAACTGTGTCGCCAATTCCTTAATTGCTGCAGAATGTGGCTTCGACGATGTTTGGATTTTTCCGAATCCCGGAGACGCGGGCTCGAGCGTTGGAGCGGTCGCAGCCGTGCTGCAGACGCCTCTCGAGTTCCCAGGGCCGTATCTGGGAACGGACATCGGCGGGGACTACCCCGTCGAGGGCCTGATGACGGAGCTACTGCGAGAAGGAATCGTGGGGGTGGCGAACGGGCGAGCGGAGTTCGGCCCCCGCGCCCTGGGAAATCGTTCGATCCTCGCGGACCCTCGACCGGCGACCATGAAGGACCGTGTCAACGGGGTCAAGGGGCGAGAACCGTTTCGTCCATTCGCCCCGGTAATCAGGGAAGACCGCGTCCAGGAGAATTTCGAGCTTCCGGTTCGTTCATCGCCGTACATGCAGTTCACCGGCAAGACACTCCGACCAAGCGAACTACCGGCCGTGACGCATTTCGATGGTAGTAGCCGCGTTCAAACCGTGTCGGAACTGCAGCATCCCGGCCTTTACGCGCTCTTGGGAGAGTGGGAGCGCGCGACCGGCTGTCCCGTACTGTTGAACACCAGCTTGAATGGTCGGAGTCAACCGTTGGTCAACACGCGCCAGGACGCAGAGCGATTCGAACAGGCCACCGGGTTGAGAGTGCTCACGTGAGGCCTCGGTACCTCGTCACAAACGGATGCAGCTGTACGCGCGGTGAGGAATTGACGGACCCTGAATCGCAGGCCTGGCCGTACCTTCTAGCCAAACTGGTTGATGCCAAGCCAGTCAACCTTGCGATGGATGGAGCATCCAACCGGCGGATAGTGCGAAGCTCGATCCAGCTGCTTCCGCGTCTGTTGACGCAACTCGACTGCGATCCGGCCGACCTGTTAGTGCTCACATGCTGGACCGAACTCTCCCGCCACGAGTACTACTCGCAGGAGGAGGAGCCGGAAAGTCGCGGACATCCCGATGTGTCGGATCGAGACGAGGGATGGCATCGGATTGGCATCTGGCGGTATAGAGCGCGTCATCGCCCCAGCCGAGCGTTCTACCGCCACCTCTGGACCGAGCAGGGACAAGCGGTGAACTTCTGCACCGATTGGATAGCACTCGACGCCTACCTCCAAAGGCTCGGGGTGAGCCGTCGCTACCTTTTCGCCTTTCCTCCGCCACAGCTCTCCTCACCCGTCCTGCAGCCGTTCGTATCCCAGCTTCCACTGAAGGACGTCCTCGGCGTAGGTGCTAATGGTCAGGCGATGGCCTTCATTGATCTCGTGGATCACCTTCCAAAAGGTAAGGGCGGGCACCCACTCGCGGAGGGTCACAAGTGGTACGCGGAGGCGGTCGCCGGCTGGCTGGACGTGCGGTGCCAGTTCCCGAGGTGAGCGTCATAATTCCAGTTCGCAAGGCCGACGTACGCCTGCTTCAGCAACTGCAGGCTCTCTGCTGCCAGTCGGACGCTCCCGTGTTCGACGTCGTCGTGGTCGCAAATGGTGACTATGACGGGATCGCGGACCTCGTGCGAAGCGCGACTCGCGAGGGCGTGCGGATGCGGGTTGTAGACGGAAGTCAAAGGAGAGGCGTGTCGTATGCGCGGAATGTGGGAGCTGCGCATGCGAGAGGAGCCATATTGCTCTTCTGCGATGGAGATGACGTCGTAGATTCGAAATGGGTCTCCGAGATGAACCGCGCTCTGAAGGATCATGCGGTCGTGAGTGGCGCGCTGGACCTAAAGCGATTGAACCGTGTCGCAGTGCGCGCCTGGTCGGTCGAATCCCCGGGCGCGGCGTTGCCACGATCAATGGGGTATCTGCCGTACGCAGTGGGCGCCAATATGGGCGTCCGAGCAGAGGCATACAGAGTCCTCGCTGGTTGCGACGAGTCATACATAGGCGGTCACGAAGAGGTGGATTTCGCGTGGCGCGCGCAAGAGGCCGGATACTCGATCGGATTCGCGAAAGATGCTGTCGTGCACTACCGACTGCGGCCGACAATGCGGGCCCTCTTCCGCCAGCGATATAACTCCGGACGCACCTACTCGCAACTCTACGCCAATTATCGATCCCGGATCGCGCTTCGAACGTCGCCTGCGCGGGAGGCGCAGATTTGGCTGGAGGTTATTCGTCGCCTTGCCCGTGCGCGCGACGCAGTTGATCTCGGGCGCGTCGTCCGGATGGCCGGATGGCATCTTGGCCGGTTAGTCGGGGGCGTCCGCTACTTCGCGATGGGTCCTGATGACTCAGGGCTTCAACTGCGAGAGGAGGCGTGAGCCAGCGCAGAGCTGAGAAAGGAGACTGACCTCGCTTGTTCCCGTTCCAGCACCACGCGAACCGCGAGCCAGTCAACTTCCTTCACAGGGAGCTCGCTTCCCTCGATGTACCTATTCTCGATGCCGAGCAACTCCAGGAGCGACTTTGCTCGTTCTCCGTATCGGGGAGGCGCGATTGACACAAATGGCCGTTCGAAGACAACGGAGAACACGGTCCCGTGGAAGGAGCTGGTTACCACATAGGTCGCGTTGCGGAACAAGGCGAGGAACTGCCTAGGGGACGAGTAGCTGAACAACCTGTCCACCTGGTCCGCACGATGATACCGGCCACTGTTCGCCGTGACCTGCCATACAGCGCAGCCGAGCTCGTCGGCCAGGGACCTAGCCGCCGCCCCCAATTGATCCCCCCGTTCCTCTTCGACGCTGTAGATCAGTACATAGGCTTCCTCCCACGCGCCGTCCGTGAGCTCGCTCCACTCGGCCAAGCCAAGAAGCAGGGTCGGGTCTAGCACGCGCGATGCAGACAAACCTAGTGCTTCAGCAAGAGCGACGCCGCTGGGCTCCCGGATTCCCAGCGCCGCGTAGTTGCGCAACAGTTGCCGGGTAGGCTCCACCTGATCGGGAGGCAACACTTCAACTCCGAAACTCGCCCCGAAAGAGATGCGACCAATCGACGCGGGTCCGAAATCCAGGTAGAACGCACGCTCGATCCCTTGGTTGTACTCGGGGTTCCACACCTGGTCGCTGCCCGTTACGTAGACATCGGCCTTCGGCGGATCGCGACGCAAGGCGTCAACCCCGACGAAGCGTTGGGGCGAGATGCCACAGAGCATGTCGAAGAACTCACCAAACCCGCGACGCTCGGCTACCGCGAATTCAACGGCGCGTATTGCGGCGTTCACCATCTTCGCTGACCACCACCGACCACGCTCGCTCCTGACCTGTCGAAGGAAACCTCGCAGCCCCGCGTGCGTTGGCCGGGTGTAGTCGAGCAACTCGACGTGCCCATAGCTTTGAAGAACACGCTTGAGGGCATACGCCTGCAACACCGAGCCGAAGTTAGTCTCCCTGTGAAGGGTAATGAGAGCGATTCTCAAGAGCGAGATCCTGTCTTCATTGCGACCGACCACGCCGACGCCATTCGCGCAGCGGAGTCCTGCCAGGTCGTAAGCGTCGTCGCGGCCGCGAGAGTCAGGCGAGAAAGATGCTCGCGGCGGGCCGGGTCGTACAGAAGCTGCGCGATCTGCCTCGCGAAGTGATCGTCGGTCTCTGCGATGCTCACGCATTCCTGGACCGCTGCCTCGTAGCCTCGAAGCGAAAGCTGGTTGGTGACGATCACGCTCCCCGACCGGATCGCCTCGGCCATCTTGACCATGACCCCCGACCCAGAAGAGATGGGTGCCACGAACACATCCGCGCGAGCAAACTCCTCGTGCATCGATGGGACCTCCCCGATTAGATCCACGCGGGTCGAAGCTGCAGCGAGCTGTCGGAGTGGCTCGTTGATTCCCGCGCCCACCATCCGCAGGCGAGCGGTTGGGTGTCTGGTGACCACGCGCGGCCAGATCTCGGACAGTAGCCGCTCAGCTCCCTGGCGGCTTGGACTCCAGCCGAAGTTGCCCACGAAGAGCACCTCAGGCTCTTCTGAGCGCTCCCTGGCCCGATCGACCCGGGGCATGTGATCGGTTCCATTGGGAACTGCTATGAAGCTCAATTCTGGTTCGAGTTGCCGCATCGCCAGTGCGTCTGCTACGGATACGGTTCCCACGAGACTTGCGCGGCGCCATGCGGCCCGCTCCAGTTCGAGGACACGCCTCCAGCCAACCCTCCGTGAGTCGACGCCTCCTTGTTGCCGGACTATGGCGAACTCCACATTCTCTTCGCAGAGAAAGATCGGGGTCGCGCTGGTCGGAGGGACGAGATGGATTAAGAAGTAGCCCTCGACGTGTACAAGATCGAAATCGGCCACAACGTCCTCTACGAATACGGCCGCCTCGCCGCTCGAGTGATCTGCCACGCGGGCCGGGGCGAACTCAGACTGGCATTGCCGGGCCTCGAAAACTCGAACTGACTCGCATACGTCCAGCGTGAGGCCTATGTTTCCGACGTCTCGAACGAACTCGTTGGTCACGGCAACAAGATGAACTTCGAACTGAGAGGCAAGGCGCTTGAGGAGATTCGCTTCGCGCACTTGCCCGCCGCTGTGCGCGGGAAGCGGCAGTTGGTTGGTGATGTAAAGGACGCGCGGTCGGCGTGCAGCGACCGACGCTGGCAGCACCGCTCCCGCGCATGCGTCGCCATGATCGCGGGAGATACCAAGATCCACACTGAAGCTTCGCATGAACACACGCGGGCAATCTGACACTAAGCGTCCAGTGCGCTCGCGTGTCGCGCTTGGGCCGCCTTCGGGTCTGCTGCACGAATAGGTGACAGTTCGTAGTCACGCAGCCAGTGCGGCTGGCGTGTTCATGATGGTCTCGAATTCGACGTGGGTGAAACGTCCGAGTGGCGGCCTCGCGTCGGCGGCGGTGGTACGTGCGTTCGATCCAGGTCGCGGTCGAGATCCGCAGTTCACCGCGGGTAATCAAGGAGCGGCGGTTGAGCAGATCCTTCTGCAGCAGGGAGAAAGAGATCGGACCATGCGGTGACGGGTCAGGGCGCGTTGGGCCTTCCGGCTTCGAAATTGACCGATCCGCGATCGCTGTGGACCACGCAGCCGGCGACATCGCCGCGCGTCGCGACGGCGGTATTCAGCGCACTGACGGGCCAGGATCGACTCCATTCTGGAGTCGATCGAGTAGCCGACGAACTTGTTGGCGAAGACGTCTTTGGCCGCACAGCGGTAGAGCTTGCCCTCACCGGTACGGTGCTCGGTGATGTTGCCAGGCACATTGCGACCACGACGATCCGCTCACCGTTATGCCTCTCGAGCGTCCTGATGGTGGCCATCGCGGCGGGCACTCAAGGCGATCAGCGCACGGTGCCGCTGCGGGGCCTGCTGCAGCACACCAAGGACGGTCGACGTGTCCGGCGCCAGCACCGCACGCTTCGCGTAGTACTGCTCGGTCACGCGGGATCGCTTGTGCCCGGCGAACTGCGCGGCCCCTTCGATGCCCAGGGCATCCGCCACTGCAGTCACGGCGGACTTGCGGAGCGCGTGCGGCACGAGCTCCTGCTCGAGGCCGGCCCATTCCCGAACCCTCCGCAGTGCTCGGTGGACATCCTGTGTGCCGTTCGGTGCTCCCGTCCGCGTGTGGAAGACGAACTCGTTCCCACCGCCGGCGAGCCAGCGGCGCCGGAGCATCGGCACGAGCTCGACGGGAATCGTGACGACTCGCCAGCCGGCGTCGGACTTCAGATAGTCCTCGTACCGCTTCGCCTGCCCCTTCGAGTCGACGATCTTGCCGGCGATCGTCACCTGCGGCGGCGTCGCGTCGAGGTCGACGAACTGCCACTTGAGCCCCACTGCTTCGCTGACCCGAGCGCCGGTCGCCAGGATCAGATCGACGACATCGCCCAACAGGTCCGACGGCCTCGGTCCCATCCGATCCTCGCGATCCTGGAAGTCGCGGATGATCGAGCGGAATTCGCTCAACTGCATCGCGTCCGGCGCGTAGATCGGCTTCGGCCGACGCTTGACGCTCTTCACCTCCCGCGCCGGATTCGCGAGCATGAGGTCGTTCATGACGGCGTACGAGCAGATCTGGCTGATCAACACCTTGCAGGTGTCGGCCTGCCGCGGCGTGTCGGCGTAGATCTCCTTGTACACGCGCAGCACCGTGGTCGCCTTGATCTCGCGAAGCGTGAGCGCACCCATCAGCGGCGAGAGCTTCTTCTCGATCAGCCTGAGGTTCTCATGCCGCGTGGTGTCGCGTTGATCGCCGGTGAAGGCCATGTGCTCCATGTACTCGCGGGCGAGGTCGGTGAACGGCGAGTCCGGCGTCAGCCCGCCGGGCGGCACACGGACGGCGTCGTACTCCTCGCGAACGAGCTCGAGGAGGGTCCTGCGCGCCTGCGCCTTGGACGCGGCCCGCGTGCGAAGCCGGCCGTGGGTCCCGTCGAGGCGCCGGAATCGGATAGTGGCGTGCACCCGCCCGTCCGGCAGCTGCTGATACGAGATCTCACCGTGCGATCCGGGCTCCAGTTTGCGTCGTGCCATGGTGTTCGTCCTCTGCTGGAGCAGAGCAGACGTCCCGTCAACGCCGTCACCGTCGGTCCGTCCGATCCTTCAGCCAGGCCGCGACGTTCTCGCGGCTGTACCTGAGGTGCTTGCCGAGCTTCGTGGCCTTCGGGCCCACGCCCTCGAGCCGCCAGTGGTAGATCGTCTCCCTGGACAGCTGGAGGTACTGCGCGAGCTCGTCGACGCTGAGGTAGTCGCCGAGGTTCTCGACGAATCGGTAGGCCGGAATGTTGGGTTGCGGTGATCTGCTCATACTCCGTAGGAGTGCGCGTCACACCTTGATGCCGACCGTCAGTGGTATCCGGATGTGGATGCCTGTGGAAGCCGTCCGCCGAAACCAAAAGAGCCCCAAAAGGGCCTCAATGGCCCTTCACAGGCCCCTCCGCAACGAAGAAACCCCTGAGAATCTTGCGATTCATCAGGGGTTTTGGTGGATCTGAGGGGACTCGAACCCCTGACCCCCTGCATGCCATGCAGGTGCGCTACCAGCTGCGCCACAGACCCGTTCGGGATGCCACCCCGTGCGGGGCAACGGATTCAGCGTACACCAGCCCCGGCCTCGAAATGAAATCGAGCGGGCCTCACGCGTGGGGTCCCGCGGCCCCTCCCGTCGACGTGTCGTGACGCTCCAGCAGCGGCGCCACGGCGATAGCCGGGCAGTCGCGCCAGAGCCGCTCGAGTCCGTAGTACAGGCGCTCCTCCTGGTGGAAGACGTGTACGACGAGGTCGCCGAAATCGAGGAGAGCCCATCGGCCGCCGTCGCGTCCCTCGCGCCGCGCGACGTCCTGTCCGGCGTCGCGGACGGACTCCACGACGGCGTCCGCGATCGCCACGACGTTGCGCTCGGAGCTGCCGCTGACGAGCAGGAACACGTCGGCGAACGGCAGCGGCTCGGACACGTCCAGTGCGACCAGGTCCTCGCCTCCCTTGGCGTCGGCGGCGCGCGCGGCGACGGCGAGCAGGCGATGTGCGTGGTCGGATGCGGTCATGTACTCGACTTCCTGGTTGCGTTCACGATCGTCTCTAGAAGAGTCCCGCGACTGCGCCGACCACCAGCGTGGCGACGACGCCGAGCGCGAGGACGCCGGCCGTGACGGCCAGCACGAGCGGCACGTTCATGCCCTCCTTCGAGGGCGGTGCGACCATGGCCCGGTTCTGCCCCTGCGTGCTGATGGCACGCGTGGCCGACACGGGAGCGACCCCCGGTCCGGCGACGTCCTCGACGTTGTTCTCGAACATCCGGTCGACATCGGCGGAGTCGATCTGGCTGGGGTGCACGCCCGTCGCGCCGTAGCTGCGCGGGAGGTCGATCGAGCCCGTGACCAGGATCTCGCCGCTGGGGGCGAGCGGGGTGCCGAGCGCCCCCTGATCGGGGAGCGTGGGCAGGATCAGCGCGTTCGTCGTCGTCGGGACGCCTCTCGGCGAGCCGCCCCGCGAGAGCAGCTGGTCGTACGGCTCCTCGCGGTCGTCGGGCAGGTTGAGCTGCGAGGTCCAGTGCCCGATCGGCTTGGGCGCGACGACCGGCTCGTCGAGTCCGGCATCGACCGTCGTGTGCGGCGCGGCCGCACGGGTCGGCGCATGCTGCTGCGGGGGCCGATGGGGGGCCGGCTGCCGCGGATCGGGGCGCTGCCCCGCGCCGGCGGGCGGACGCTGCTGCGCTGCCGGCGCGCGCTGGGGGCCGGGCCGCTGAGGTTCGTCGAGCTCGTCGTCGCCCTCGAAGCCGTCGGCGGCGTGCGCATCGAGCATCGCCCGCAGTTCGCGCCGCGTGAGCGTGCGCTCGGGCGTGTTGAGCTGCGACGGCGCAGGATGGGGCGCGGCGGTGCGGACGTCGGGCTGCGCGGGTCGCTGCTGCGGCGGCCGCTGCCCGGTCGGCGTGGGCATCGCGCCCGAGGTGGTCGCGCCTCGGGGCGGCCCCTGCGGCGGGATGCCGCCTGAGGTCGTCATGCCCCGGGAATCGGTTCCCGGGTGGGGGCGCTGCGCGGGCGGCAGGTCCTGATACCGCGGCATGGGACCGCCCTGCGGCCGGGGCGCCTCGCCCCAGGACTGCGGTCGCTGCGGGGGCGGCGTCGCGGCTCGGCCGTCGACCGGACGACGATCCGGCGGCTGCGGCGCACCCGGGCCGCGGACCGGCGTACCTGCGGGAGCACCGCCCGACGGCGGCCCGTAACCTCCGCCCTGCGGCGGGCCGGACGGCGCCGGCTGGGGCACGCGCGGCTGCTGCGGATACGGCGGCTGCACGGGGGCCTGCGCAGGCGTGGGAGCGTCGGTCGGCCGGGCGGCGGCCTCGGAACGCTGCTGTTCGAGCAGCCGTTCTCGCTCGCGGACCTCGCGACGCGTGAGCGGCGGTTCCTGCGACGACGTCATTCGACACTCCGGTAGAGGTGGTGCTTGGAGATGTACTGGACGACCCCGTCAGGCACCAGATACCACACCGGGAAGCCCCGGCGCGTCCGATCCCGGCAGTCCGTCGACGAGATCGCCAGCGCCGGTACTTCGAGCAAGCTTACGTCCTGCTCCGGCAATCCCGAAACGGACAGGACGTGACCCGGGCGACTCACAGCGACGAAGTGCGCGAGCGACCAGAGCTCTTCCACGTCCTTCCAGGACAGGATCTGGGCGATGGCGTCGGCCCCCGAGATGAAGAACAGGTCGGCGTCGGGGCGCTCGGCCCGCATGTCGCGGAGCGTGTCGATCGTGTAGGTCGGCTTCTGCCGGTCGATGTCGACGCGACTGACGGTGAACCGGGGATTGGATGCCGTCGCGATGACGGTCATGAGGTACCGGTGCTCGGCCGGCGTGACGACCTCTTTGTAGTACGGTCGCCCGGTCGGCACGAACACGACCTCGTCGAGCTCGAACGACTGGGCGACCTCGCTCGCGGCCACCAGGTGGCCGTGGTGGATGGGGTCGAACGTACCGCCCATCACGCCGATGCGTGGTCGGCGCGCCTCGGTGGCCACGGTCGTTCCGACGACCTCAGTGACCGCCGTGCTCGCCCCCGGTGTGGCGCGCGGCGTATGCGGCCGCCTTCGCGCGGTGGCGGTTGGCCACGTCGCGGTAGGAGTAGGTGACGGCGCCGAGCGCGAAGAAGACCACGAGCGTGATGATGCCGAAGACGTAGGCCTCGAATGGGAGCTCGCGAGCGAACTCGGTCTCGGTGAACACCGTGCTCGTCAGCACTGCCGTCGCAAGGCTCATCGCCGCTCCTCCAGGTCTCGCGGATGTCGCTCCGGACAGTCTAGCGGTCCGGGCGGGGGTCGTCCGTCGCGGGTGGACGCGGCGGGTCAGGCGCGCGCGTGCCCTGCACCGCGCACGATCCACTTCGTGCTCGTGAGCTCGGGCAGCCCCATGGGCCCGCGGGCGTGCAGCTTCTGCGTCGAGATGCCGACCTCGGCGCCGAAGCCGAACTCGGCGCCGTCCGTGAACCGCGTGGAGGCGTTCACCATGACGGCGGCCGCGTCGACCTCCTCGAGGAACCGCTCCGCATTTCCGAGGTCGTTGGTGATGATCGACTCGGTGTGCTTCGTCGAGTACCGGCGGATGTGCTCGAGCGCGTCGTCGAGCGAGTCGACGATGCCGACCGAGAGGTCGAGGCTCATGTGCTCGGTCGCCCAGTCCTCGTCGGTCGTCGGGACCGCCGACGGGTGCATCGCGCGCACCCGCTCGTCGCCGTGCACCGTGACGCCCGACGCCTCGAGCCGCTCGAGCACCGGCGGAAGGAGACGGGCTGCGGCATCCGAGTGCACCAGGAGGGTCTCGAGCGCATTGCAGACGCTCGGACGCTGCACCTTGGCGTTGTGCACCAGGTCGACCGACCAGTCCTCGCGCGCGCTCGCGTCGAGGAACATGTGCACGACGCCCGCGCCGGTCTCGATTACGGGCACGGTCGCCTCGTCGACGACGGCGCGGATGAGCGCTGCGCTCCCCCGCGGGATCAGCACGTCGACGTGGTCGCGAGCCCGCATGAGGTGCCGCGCGCCCTCGCGGCCGAAGTCGTCGACGGTCTGCACCGCGTCACCGGGCAGGCCGGCGCTCGCGATGGCGTCGCGCAGTACCTCGACGAGCACCGCGTTGGTGCGTTCGGCGGCGGACCCGCCGCGGAGGGCGACCGCGTTGCCGCTCTTCAGCGCGAGCGCGGCGATGTCGACCGTGACGTTGGGGCGCGCCTCGTAGATGGCGCCGACGACGCCGAGCGGCACGCGCACCTGCTCGATGCGCACGCCGTTCGGCAGCGTGCGTCCGCTGACCGTCTCGCCGACCGGGTCGGTGAGCGCCACGACGTCGAGGACCGCGTCGGCGATCGCGTCGATGCGGCGCCCGTCGAGGGTGAGCCGGTCGAGGAGGCCGGTGCCGAGGCCCGAGACCCGACCGGCCTCGAGGTCGGCGGCGTTCGCGGCGACGATGTCGTCGACGCGGGCCCGCAGTCGCTCGCCGATCGCCTGCAGCGCGGCATCCTTCTCGGCGGTCGTCGCGCGCGCCAGGCGGCGCGACGCCTCCTTCGCGGCGGCGAGGCGCCCGTCGAGCACGGTCGCGAGGTTCGACTCGAGGTCGATGGCGGGATCGGTGCGGACGTCGGTCATGCTGCCAAGCCTAGTTCGCGTCCCCTCGGGCGGCACCGTGTGTGACGTCAGCGGGCGGCGGGCTCGAACCAGGTGCCGACGAGCGCTCCGGTGAGCGCGTCGGCCACGAGCGAGGTCGCCGTGACGAGCACGCCGGTGCCGGATGCCGCGGCGATCCGCGCCGCCGAGACCTTGGTCTCCGCTCCCCCGGTGCCGACCCCCGCCCGCCCGATGGATCCGATCTCGACCCCGGCCAGCTCGTCGCCGAAGGCGACGTGAGGGATCGGCTCGGCGCCCTCGAGGTGCGGCGGCCGGGTGTACAGCGCGTCGACGTCGGAGAGCAGCACGAGCAGGTCGGCGCCGATGAGCTCCGCGACCATCGCCGCGAGCCGGTCGTTGTCGCCGAATCGGATCTCGTGCGTCGCCACGGTGTCGTTCTCGTTGACGATGGGCATGATCCGCAGGCCGAGCAGGCGCTCCATGGCGCGCTGGGCGTTCAGGCGGTGCGTGTCGTTCTCGAGGTCGCCCGCGGTGAGCAGCACCTGGCCGGCGACGATGCCGAAGCGGCGCAGCGACTCCTGGTAGCGGTAGATCAGGATGTTCTGTCCGACGGAGGCTGCGGCCTGCTGGGTCGCGAGGTCGTCGGGGCGCGCATCGAGCCGGAGGTACGGCATGCCGGTCGCGATCGCTCCCGACGAGACCAGCACGACCTCGGCGCCGCGTTCGTGCGCGGCGGCGAGGGCGTCGACGAGCGGCGCGATCTGCCCGACGTTCTCACCCGAGATCGACGACGAGCCGACCTTCACGACGATGCGCCGGGCCGCGGCGACCCGGTCGCGCGTGAGGGGCGCCGTCGTCATCCGCGCTCCTCGTCGTCGGCGTCGTCGTCGTCGCCTCCCGCCCACAGGCCCGCCTCGCGCTCGCGCTGAAGCTCCGCGCGGGCCTCGGCCTTCGCGTCCATGCGCTCGTAGTACTCCCCGCGACGCTCGGCGCGCGTCGCACGCCGGTTGTCGTCGAGGCGGATGTCGCTGCCGCGCGGGGACGTGATGAGCTCGGCCGTCGAGGTGAGGGTCGGCTCCCAGTCGAACACCACGCCCGAACCGGGACCGATGACCACGGTCGATCCCGCGGTGGCGCCGGCGCGCACCAGTTCGTCCTCGACGCCGAGGCGGGCGAGCCGGTCGGCGAGGTAGCCGACGGCCTCGTCGTTCGTGAAGTCGGTCTGCGCGACCCAGCGCTCGGGCTTGGCGCCGAGCACGCGGTAGATCGTGCCGTAGCTGCCGCCCTCGGGCTTCACCGCGAAGCCGGCGTCGCGCACGGGCTTCGGGCGCAGCACGATCCGGGGCGGCGCGGGGGCGAGCGCGGCATCCGCGCGGGCGCGATCGACGACCTCGCCGAGGGAGAAGCCGAGCTGGCGCAGGCCCTCGTGGCTCACCGTCGAGATCTCGAACACGCGGTAGCCCCGCGACTCGAGCTCGGGCCGCACGAACTCCGCGAGCTCGCGCGCCTCTGGCACGTCGACCTTGTTGAGCGCGACCAGCTGCGGCCGTTCGAGCAGCGGCGTCTGGCCCTCGGGCACCTCGTACGCCTCGAGCTCGCGCAGGATCACCTCGAGATCGGAGATCGGGTCGCGGCCCGGCTCGAGCGTCGCGCAGTCGAGCACGTGCAGGAGTGCCGAGCAGCGCTCGACGTGGCGGAGGAACTCGAGCCCGAGGCCCTTGCCCTCGCTCGCGCCCTCGATGAGGCCGGGGACGTCGGCGACCGTGAAGCGGTGGTCGCCGGCCTGCACGACGCCGAGGTTGGGGTGCAGGGTCGTGAAGGGGTAGTCGGCGATCTTCGGGCGGGCGGCCGACATGGCCGCGATGAGGCTCGACTTGCCGGCCGAGGGGAACCCGACGAGCGCGACATCCGCGATGGTCTTGAGCTCGAGCGTGACCTCGCCCTCGAAGCCCGGGGTGCCGAGCAGCGCGAACCCGGGCGCCTTGCGCTTCTGCGACGCGAGTGCCGCGTTGCCGAGGCCGCCCTGGCCGCCGGGCGCGACGACGAAGCGCATGCCCGGCTCGGTGAGGTCGGCGAGCTCGGTGCCGTCGGCGTCCTTGACGACGGTCCCCACGGGCACGGGGAGCTCGAGCGGCTCGCCGGTCGCACCGGACCGGTTGTCGCCCATGCCGGGCTGGCCGTTCTCGGACGACCGGTGGGGACGCCCGTGGTACGCGAGGAGGGTGGTCACCTGCGGGTCGGCGACGAGCACGATGTCGCCGCCGTCGCCGCCGTTGCCGCCGTCGGGGCCGGCGAGCGGCTTGAACTTCTCACGGCGCACCGACACGCAGCCGTTGCCGCCGTGTCCGGCGCGCAGGAACAGCCGGACCTGGTCGACGAAGCTCACCATGCCGCTGCCCTCCTCTCAGGAAACACGTGAGGGCGAGCCGAAGCCCGCCCTCACGAAACCGATCTCGCTTACGCGTCGACCGAAACGATGTTCACGACCTTGCGGCCGCCCTTGTTGCCGAACTCGACGGCGCCGGCCTCGAGGGCGAACAGCGTGTCGTCGCCGCCTCGGCCCACACCCGCACCGGGGTGGAAGTGGGTGCCGCGCTGACGGACGAGGATCTCGCCCGCCGAGACGACCTGGCCGCCGAAGCGCTTCACGCCGAGGCGCTTGGCGTTCGAGTCACGACCGTTGCGAGTGGAGCTCGCACCCTTCTTGTGTGCCATTGTCCCTGTCTCCTCTGGCCGTTACTTGATGCCGGTGATCTTGACGCGCGTGAGCTCCTGACGGTGGCCCTGGCGCTTCTTGTAGCCGGTCTTGTTCTTGAACTTCTGAATGACGATCTTCGGACCGCGCAGGTCGTTCAGGACCTCGGCCGTGACCGTGACCTTGGCGAGCGACTCCGCGTCGGAGGTGATCTTGTCGCCGTCGACGAGCAGGACGGGCGTGAGCTGCACGTTGCCGTCCTTGTCGGCCTTGATCCGGTCCATCGTCACGATGGTGCCGACCTCGACCTTCTCCTGCCGGCCACCGGCGCGCACTACTGCGTAAACCACTTCTCGTACCTATCTCCAGGGAGCCATGCGGCTCCGCCTAACTGATGGGATGTCACTGCGCGGATGACCCCAGCGGGAAGGAGGGTCGTCACTGCCAGAAAACTGTGCGTGCCCACCGGGATAAGCGGCGGCACCAACGGTCGAGTTTACACGGATGCCACGGGGGCGGTCAAACGCGCGCCGCGCCCGCGTGTCCCGCCCCCATCGCACGGATGTCGCGGCCTCCGCGCGTACACTCGGCGCCATGGCCGTGCTGATCGACCCCACGACGCGGCCCGCAACGATGACGTGGGCGACGGTCCTACTCGTCACCAACGGGGGCCTGTTCCTCGTCCCGATCACAGCGATGTCAATCTTCGGCGTGCTGCCCCGCGTTGCGCCCGGTCTCCTCGCCCAGACCATCGTCATCGCGGCACTCGCGCTCAGTCTGATGCTCGCCGCGCGGGCCGCATGGCAAGGCTCGCGGTGGCCTCGCTACTACGCGCTCGTCGTCGGCGTCGGCTACTTCGTCGGTCTCCCGTTCGGACGAGGATCCCTCGTGGTCGCGCTCATCCTTCTCATCCCTGCGGCATGGCTCCTCTGGCAGCCCAGCGCCGTGGAGTTCGCCGCCGACGTGAAGCACGCCCCCCGAACGGTTGGGCGGAGTCTCCCATGACGACACGCGAGGTGCTCACTTGATACTCATCGACCCGCCGCTGTGGCCCAAGCACGGCACCGTGTGGTCGCACCTCGTCAGCGACACGTCGATCGACGAGCTCGTCGCGTTCGCGGAGCGCAACGGGATCCCCGCCCGTGGGTTCGACCTGGACCACTACGACGTGCCCGCCGAACGATACGACGAGCTCGTCGCCGCGGGAGCCGAGCCGGTGCCCGCGCGCGAGCTCGTCCGGCGGCTCCGCGCGAGCGGGCTCCGGGTCACCCCGCGCGAGCGGCGCGGCTCAGTCTGACGCCGAACCGGGCTCGCCGTCGGGGCGCGTGATCACGGGCGGCGAACCGGCCGGGCTCAGCGCTGCCGTCGACACCCGGCGGCTTCGCGACCGGGCGCCGCGTCCCTCGCCGGGCTGCTTGGGCGCGGGCAGTGCGTCGAGCATCGAGTCGAGCAGCACCTCGGCCTGGGGCACCCGCGCGGGGCGCTCGCGGCGGGCGGGCGGCTCGGGCAGCTCGATGATCGGGACCTGACGCTCCGGCGCCGGCGCGGGAACCGATTCCGGCGCGGGAACCGATTCCGGCTCGGGAACCGATTCCGGTTCGCCCGCCTCGGCCGGCGCCGCCTCGGGGGCGTCCGTCGGCGCCGCGGGCGGCTCGGCGGCGTTCTCGCGCTCGCCGGTTCCCCCGCCGGAGCCCCGTGAGGCTCGGCGACGGCCGCGGCGTCGGCCGCCGCCCTCGGACGGCGCGTCGGCGCTCGGTGCGGCGGCCTCGGCGGCCGGCTCGGATTCGGGAGCCGACGGGGCGGCGGCATCCGTCGTCGGGGCCTTGTGCTCGGCATGCGCCACCGTGGAGGCGGCGATCTGCGCGAGCGCGTGCTTGACGTCCTCGGTGATCGCGTGCGTGCCCTGGTGGGCCTTGTCGGAGGCGGGCGCCTGCGACGGGGCGCCGCCGCCGTTGCCGCCGCCGCGGTTGCGCCGGCGCTCGACCTGCTGCTGCGGCGCGCGATGCTTGGCGACGGGCTCGTGGTGCACGATGATGCCGCGGCCGGCGCACACCTCGCACGCCTCGGAGAAGGACTCGAGGAGGCCGAGGCCCAGCTTCTTGCGCGTCATCTGCACGAGGCCGAGCGAGGTGACCTCGGCGACCTGATGCTTGGTGCGGTCCCGCGAGAGGCACTCGACGAGCCGGCGGAGCACGAGGTCGCGGTTGGACTCGAGCACCATGTCGATGAAGTCGACGACGATGATGCCGCCGATGTCGCGGAGCCGGAGCTGCCGGACGATCTCCTCGGCGGCCTCGAGGTTGTTCTTGGTGACCGTCTCCTCGAGATTGCCGCCCGACCCGACGAACTTGCCCGTGTTGACGTCGATGACCGTCATGGCCTCGGTGCGGTCGATGATCAGCGAACCGCCCGAGGGCAGCCACACCTTGCGCTCGAGCGCCTTCTCGATCTGCTCGCTGATGCGGAACTCGTCGAATGCGTCGCGCTCGCCCTCGTACGCCTCGACGCGCTCGAGCAGGTCGGGGGCGACCTGGCCGAGGTACTTCTCGATCGTGCGGCGCGCCTCGTCGCCGGCGATGATCATCTTCTGGAAGTCCTCGTTGAAGACGTCGCGGACGATCTTGATGAGCAGGTCGGGCTCGGAGTGCAGGAGCGCCGGCGCCTGCACCTTCTCGATGGTCTGCGAGATGTCGGCCCACTGGCTGATGAGCCGGTTGACGTCGCGCGTCAGCTGCTCCTCGGTGGCGCCCTCGGCAGCGGTGCGGACGATCACGCCCTGGTTCTCGGGGAGCACCTCCTTCAGGATCTTCTTCAGGCGCGCGCGCTCGGTGTCGGGGAGCTTGCGGCTGATCCCGTTCATCGAACCGTTCGGCACGTACACGAGGTAGCGGCCGGGCAGCGAGATCTGGCTCGTGAGGCGGGCGCCCTTGTGGCCGATCGGATCCTTGGTGACCTGCACCAGCACCCGGTCGCCGGGCTTCAGCGCGAGCTCGATGCGCCGGGGCTGGTTCTTCTCGCCGTTCTCGGCGGCGGCCTCCCAGTCGACCTCGCCCGAGTAGAGCACGGCGTTGCGGCCGCGGCCGATGTCGACGAACGCGGCCTCCATGCTGGGCAGCACGTTCTGCACGCGCCCGAGGTACACGTTGCCGATGAGCGACGCGTCCTGGTTGCGGGCGACGTAGTGCTCGACGAGCACGCCGTCCTCCATGACGCCGATCTGGATGCGTCCGCCCTTCTGCCGGACGACCATCTGGCGGTCGACCGACTCGCGGCGCGCGAGGAATTCGGCCTCGGTGATCACGGCACGGCGGCGGCCCGCGTCGCGGCCGTCGCGGCGACGCTGCTTCTTCGCCTCGAGGCGCGTGGAGCCCTTGACCTTCTGCGGCTCGGTGATGAGCTCGGGCTCACGGGGCTTCCGGACCTTGACGACGGTGTTCTCCGGCTCGTCGCCGGCGTTGCGCGACTCCTCGCCGCTGCGGCGGCGGGAGCGGCGGCGCACGCTCGATCCCTCGCCCGACGGCTCGCGGTCGCGGTCGCCGCGGTCCCGGTCGCCGCGGTCGCGGTCGCCGCGCTCGAGGCGCTCCGACGCCGGGGGCTCGAAGACCGGCGGGGCGTGGAAGATCAGCGAGGTGGTGGTGAGCACCGCCGGGATCGGCGACGCCGGCTCGACCGGCGCCTCCGGGGCCTCCGGCGCCTCCGACTCCGCGGAGGCTTCGGGCTCGGCCGCGTCGCTCGCGCCTGAACCGTCGGCCGTCTCGTCGGCGGACGGCGCGGGCGTCACGGCGGCTCCCGGGCGCTCGTCGGCGGCCTGCGCCGTCGCGGTGCCGGGCTCCGGCGCCTCCGCCGGGGAGGCCGCCTGCGTCAGGGGCTCGGCCTGCTCCGCGGCCCCTGCCGCCTCGTGCTCGGCTCGCGGCACGACCTGGGTCGCGCGACGCCCGGTGCGTCGGGCGCCGAAGAGCCCCACCTTGCGCCGGGGCGGCTCGCCTGACGTTGCGTCCGTCGGTGTTCCGTTGTCTTCCACCATCTCTGGTGCACTCCTACGCCGGGAGCGGTGGCCGCGCCACCTCACCCCGTACTCCTCGGAGCGGTCCTGCGCCGTGCGCCGGACCGCCAATCCTTCTCTGCTGCGCCCGGCGGGTGCCGGTGACGCCAAATCTCGCGGTTCGTCCGCGGATGCGGATGCGGTGCATCCTCAAAGCCCTCGTTGGCGTCGCACCGAGCGCGGCTCGGGCGACTGCAACGATTATCGCACGGTCTCCCAGCGCTGCGCGGAATCGCCGTGCCAGAATACCGGGCATGCCCGACTCCCCCCGCCCGGCACGGCCGGTGGCGTTCGCCGTGTTCCTCGTCGTCGCCGGGGCGCTGGGCCTGCTCGCGGCCTTCGAACTCACGCTCGAGAAGCTCCTGACGCTCTCGGACCCGGCGTACGTCCCGGCATGCAACGTGGGCGTGCTCGTCGGGTGCAGCGTCAACCTCGGCTCGGATCAGGGGTCGGTGTTCGGCTTCCCGAACCCGCTGATCGGGCTCATGGCGTGGCCGGTCGTCATCACGACCGGGATGGCCCTGCTCGCGGGCGCGCGCTTCGCGCGCTGGTACTGGATCGGACTGAACGTCGGCGTGGCGGGCGCGCTCGCCTTCGTCATCTGGCTCATCGCCCAGAGCATCTACGTGCTCGACGTGCTCTGCCCGTGGTGCATGCTCACCTGGGCCGTCACGATCCCGGTGTTCTGGGTCGTCAGTCTCCGGAACCTCCGCGAAGGCGTCATCCCCGCGCCCGAGCGGGTGCGCCGCGCAGCGGGCACGCTCATGGGATGGGTGGTCGTCATCACGATCGCCTGCTACGCCGTGGTGATCCTGCTCGCGCAGGCGCACATGAACGCCATCCCGCGGGTGCTCATCGACCTGCAGAACCTGTTCTAGGGCCCGGGGACGCCGACGGCGGCGGCATCCGTCACCCGGACCCCGCCGCCGTGCGGCCGAGCGATGCGCTCAGTCGAACCAGAGGGCGAGCTCGCGCTCGGCGGACTCGACCGAGTCGGAGCCGTGCACGAGGTTCTGCTGCACCTTGAGGCCCCAGTCGCGACCGAAGTCGCCGCGGATCGTGCCCGGCGCGGCGGTCGTGGGGTCGGTCGTGCCCGCGAGGACGCGGAAGCCCTCGATCACCCGGTTGCCCGCGACGCGCATGGCGACTACGGGGCCGGACTGCATGAACTCGACGAGGGGCTCGTAGAACGGCTTCCCCTCGTGCTCGGCGTAGTGCTTCGCGAGCAGGTCGCGCTCGGGCTGCACCATGCGGATGTCGACGAGCGAGTAGCCCTTCGCCTCGATGCGGCGGAGGATCTCGCCCGTGAGGTTGCGCGCGACGCCGTCGGGCTTCACGAGCACGAGGGTCTCTTCGATGGCGGTGGTCATTCGGGTTCCCTTCCTGGGGCGGCGGACGCCGCCCGATCACGGTCGATGCGTCCGCCGACGATCATGCAGTAGGCCCACATGCCGCCGAACAGCGCACCCACGACGAACATCGCGGGGTTGAGCACGCCCGACGCGAAGATCACGACCTGCAGCGCCCAGCCGAGTCCGTAGGCCCACTCGTGGCGCAGCAGTCCCATGGTGAGCACCAGGCCGAGGATGACGACGCCGCCACCGGCGAGCGGCACCCATTCGGGCAGGCCGAGCACGCCGCCCTCCTCGCGGGCGAGCCCCCAGATGACGAGTGCGGCGAGGAACACCACGATCACCTCGAAGGCCAGCACGATGCTCGCGAGGGTGCGCCGGATCGAACGCGGGGCTGCGGTCGCGCGCGTGCGCTCGTCGCGCGGCACGCCGGGGTCGTCGCCGGCGGGCGGCTCCGGCTCGGGCGCGGTCACCGGTCGCTCCATCCGCGGTCGTCCGCGATGGCGATCGCGTCGCCGACGAGCGTGATCGATCCCGTGACGAGGACGCCGCGCTTCTCGCCGCGCGAGGCCCAGTCGCGGGCCTCGTCGAGCGCGTCGTCGAGCCGCTCGACGACGTCGACGCGCTCCTCGCCGGCGACCGAGGCGACGGATGCCGCGAGCTCGCGGGCCGGGATGGCCCGGTCGGACTCCGACTGCGTCACCAGGAAGCGGGCGCCCAGAGGCTCGAGCGCCCGGACGATGCCCGTGGCGTCCTTGTCGCCCAGCACGCCCAGGACGACCACGAGCTCGTCGAAGTCGAAGTACTCGCCGAGCGCCTCGACGAGCGCCTCGGCGCCGTGCGGGTTGTGCGCGGCGTCGACGAGCACGGTCGGGTCGACCGAGATCGGATGCAGCCGCCCGGGCGAGGTCACGGCGCCGAGTCCGGACTCGAGCACGTCGTCGGCCAGCCGCACGGTGCCGCCGAGGAAGGACTCGACGGCCGCGATGGCCAGCGCGGCGTTCTCGGCCTGGTACCGGCCGTAGAGCGGGAGCGCGAGGTCGCGGTACTCCCCCGCGATCCCGCGGACCGACACGAGCTGGCCTCCGACGGCGACGCGCGAGTCGAGCACCGCGAACGCGCCGCCCTCGACCGCGACCGTCGCGTCGCGTGCCGCGGCGACCTCGTGCAGCACCTCGAGCGCCTCGGGCGCCTGGAAGGCCGTGACGACCGCGGCGCCCTGCTTGACGATGCCGGACTTGGTGCGGGCGATCTCGGCGACGGTGCGTCCGAGCCGCTCCGCGTGGTCGATCGCGATCGGCGTGATCACGGCGACCTGCCCGTCGGCGACATTGGTGGAATCCCATTCGCCGCCCATGCCGACCTCGAGCACGACGACGTCGACCGGCGCGTCGGCGAACGCGGCGAAGGCGAGCACGGTCAGCGCCTCGAAGTAGGTCAGCGGCACCTCGCCGCGGCCGGTGAGCTCGGCGTCGACCAGGTCGAGCACGGGCAGGATCTCGTCCCAGATGCGTGCGACCGCCTCGTCCGCGATCGGCTCCCCGTCGATGCGGATCCGCTCGGTGAAGCGCACGAGGTGCGGGCTCGTCATGAGTCCGGTCCGCAGGCCCTGCGCGCGGAGGATGCTCTCGATCATCCGGCTCGTGGAGGTCTTGCCGTTCGTGCCGGTGAGGTGGATCACGGGTGCGGCCCGGTGCGGGTCGCCCAGCAGCTCGACGGCCCGGCGGGTCGCGTCGAGACGCGGCTGCGGCTGCGCCTCGCCGACGCGCGCGAGCAGCGCGGCGTAGACCGCGTCGGCGGCGTCGCGCTCCCCGGGCGTCGACTCGGGGGTCAGGTCGCTCATCGCGCGGACACCTCCGCGAGCCGCTCCACGTGGACGGCGAGCTTCGAACCCTCGCCCACGGCGCGCACGTCGTCCCCGTCGGGCGAGCCCTCGGCGATGGCGACCTCCGGGGCGAGGGTCTCGCGGCCGATGAGCTCGCGGTGCGCCTCGGCCGCGGCGACGCCGGCCGCGTCGAGCGTGAGCGACAGCCGGATGCGGTCGCCGACCTCGAGCCCGGCCGCCTTGCGGGCGTCCTGAACGGCGCGCACCACGTCGCGAGCGAGGCCCTCGGCCTCCAGCTCGGGGGTCGTGGCGGTGTCGAGGATGACGAACCCGCCGTCGCCGAGCAGGCCGAGCGCCTGGCCGTCCCCTGCGGCGCCCGCCTCGAGCACGAGGTCGTACTCACCGGGCTCGAGGGCGATGCCGCCCGCGACGACCGTGTCGCCGTCGAGCGCCCAGTCGCCCGCGCGTGCGGCCTGGATCGCCTGCTGCACCTGCTTGCCGAGCCGGGGGCCGGCGGCCCGGGCGTTCACGGTGAGCCGCTTCGTGACGCCGTAGGTGGCGGCACTCGACTCGTCGAGCTCGACGAGGTCGACGCGCTTGACGTTGAGCTCGTCGCGGAGGATGCCCTCGAACGGCGCGAGCGCCGCGGCATCCGTCGTCACGACCGTGAGCGCCGCGAGCGGCAGCCGGACGCGCCGGCCCGCCTGCTTGCGCAGGGCGAGCACGGCGCCCGTGACCTCGCGTACGCCGTCCATCGCGGCGACGAGCTCGGGGTCGGCGGGGAACTCGTCGGCGGCGGGCCAGTCGGCCAGGTGCACGCTGCGGCCGCCGGTGAGCCCGCGCCACACCTGCTCGGTGACGAGCGGCAGCAGGGGTGCGGCCAAGCGCGTCAGCGTCTCGAGCACGGTGAACAGCGTGTCGAAGGCCTCGGCTCCCCGTCCGTCGTCGGCGACCCCGCCCCAGAAGCGGTCGCGCGAGCGTCGCACGTACCAGTTCGTCAGGACGTCGCCGAAGTCGCGCAGCTTCTGCGCCGCGAGCGGCGAGTCGAAGTCCTCGAGATCGGCCGTGACGGCCTCGACGAGGTCGCGCAGCTTCGCGAGCAGGTACCGGTCGAGCACGTCGGTCGAGTCCGTGCGGCGGGACGCCTCATAACCGCCCTCGCGGGCCGAGTTGGCGTACAGCGAGAAGAAGTACCACGTGCTCCACAGCGGCAGCATGAGCTGGCGCACGCCCTCGCGGATGCCCTCCTCGGTGACGACGAGATTGCCGCCGCGCAGCACCGAGCTCGACATGAGGAACCACCGCATGGCGTCGGAGCCGTCGCGATCGAACACCTCGTTGACGTCGGGGTAGTTCCGCAGCGACTTCGACATCTTCTGCCCGTCGTTGCCGAGCACGATGCCGTGACTCACGACGTTCTCGAACGCCGGTCGGTCGAACAGGGCGGTCGACAGCACGTGCAGCGTGTAGAACCATCCGCGGGTCTGCCCGATGTACTCGACGATGAAGTCCGCCGGATTGTGCGAGTCGAACCACTCGCGGTTCTCGAACGGGTAGTGCACCTGCGCGAACGGCATCGAACCGGAGTCGAACCAGACGTCGAGCACGTCGGGGATCCGGCGCATGGTGGACCGCCCGGTCGGGTCGTCGGGGTTCGGTCGCGTCAGCTCGTCGATGTAGGGGCGGTGCAGGTCGGGCTCGCCGTGCTGGTTCACCGGCAGGCGCCCGAAGTCGCGCTCGAGCTCCTCGAGCGACCCGTACACGTCGATGCGCGGGTACGCGGGGTCGTCGCTCTTCCACACCGGGATCGGCGAGCCCCAGTAGCGGTTCCGGCTGATCGACCAGTCGCGAGCGCCGGAGAGCCACTTGCCGAACTGGCCGTCCTTGACGTTCGCCGGGACCCAGTTCACCTCCTGGTTGAGCTCCTCCATGCGGTCCCGGAACTCCGGCACCCGGACGAACCAGCTCGACACGGCGCGGTAGATCAGCGGGTTCCGGCACCGCCAGCAGTGCGGGTAGGAATGCTCGTAGCTGGCCTGGCGGAGCAGGCGCCCCTCGGCCCGGAGCAGCTGCGTGAGCGGCCTGTTCGCGTCGCTCCACAGCAGTCCCGCGACATCCGTCACCTCGGGGAGGAACCTGCCGCCGTCGTCGAGGGAGAGCACGACCGGGATGCCGGCGGCCTCGCACGCCTTCTGGTCCTCCTCGCCGTACGCGGGGGCCTGGTGCACGATGCCCGTGCCGTCGTCGGTCGTGACGTACTCGGCGACGAGGATCGTCCACGCGTTCTCGAGGCCCCAGCGCTCGACGTCGGCGTAGTACTCGAAGAGGCGGTCGTAGGTGACGCCCTCGAGGTCGGCGCCGCGCACGGTGCGCGACACGGCCGCGCGCGCGGCCTCGGCGGACTCGTAGCCGAGCTCCTTGGCGTAGTTGCCGACGAGGTCGACCGCCAAGAGGTACTCGGCGCCGAGCACCTCGGTGTCGGACGGCCCGCCGCCGGCGCGCTCGCGGAGGACGGTGGCATCCGGGGTGCCGTTCGGGCCGGCCGGCACGACCGCGTACTCGATGTCGGGTCCGACGGCGAGCGCGAAGTTCGTCGGGAGGGTCCAGGGCGTGGTGGTCCAGGCGAGCGCGCGCACGGCGGTGAGGCCGAGCGACTCGGCCCTGGCGCCCGTGAGCGGGAA
Source organism: Agromyces sp. CCNWLW213 (assembly GCF_037199545.1). Lineage (NCBI taxonomy): Bacteria > Bacillati > Actinomycetota > Actinomycetes > Micrococcales > Microbacteriaceae > Agromyces > Agromyces sp. CCNWLW213. The sequence goes on from NZ_JBBBDX010000001.1 coordinate 381,355, forward strand.
CGTGACCGTGACCGTCTGGTCCTGGACGTTCTTGTAGACGTCGTCGTCCATGCGGAGCTCGTGGTTCGACAGCGGCGTCTGGTCGCGCCAGCAGTAGGGCAGCACGCGGTGGCCCTCGTAGGCGAGGCCCTTCTCGTGGAGCTGCGTGAACGCCCAGATCACCGACTCCATGAACGTGACGTCGAGGGTCTTGTAGTCGTGCTCGAAGTCGACCCAGCGCGCCTGGCGGGTGACGTACTCCTCCCACTCCTCGGTGTAGCGGAGGACGGCGTCGCGTGCGGCCTGGTTGAACGCGGCGATGCCCATGCGCTCGATCTCGGCCTTGTCGGTGATGCCGAGCTGGCGCTCGGCCTCGAGCTCGGCGGGAAGGCCGTGGGTGTCCCAGCCGAAGCGGCGGTGCACCTGCTTGCCGCGCATGGTCTGGAAGCGCGGGAAGAGGTCCTTGGCGTACCCGGTGAGCAGGTGCCCGTAGTGCGGGAGGCCGTTGGCGAAGGGCGGCCCGTCGTAGAAGACCCATTCCTCGGCGCCGTCGCGCTGGTCGATGGAGGCCTGGAAGGTGCCGTCGGCCTTCCAGTGCGCGAGCACGTCGCGCTCGATGGCGGGGAAGTCGGGCGAGGGGGCCACGGGCTGGTCGTCGTTGCGGGGGTACACGCGCGCTCCTTGCGGGACGGATCACCTACCGCGAGGACGCCGGCGCCCGTTCGGACCCCTGCGCGGTACCACCCCGCTTGCCCGGCGGCGGAGCGCCGGACCTCTCGTACTGCGGCTGTGACGGGCCTGCCCCGTTCGGTTCTACTGGGCGCGCGGTCGTGCTGCGCGCCGTTCTTCCGAAGACTCCCCGGTGATGGCCGGATCGATGTCGGTCCTCCCAGACTACCGGGTCGCCGGGGGGCGGTGCACGCCGGCGGCCGGTGCTGCCGGTGCCCAGCGGTAGGCCTCGCTGATCAGGGCGAGCAGTGCGGGCTCTCCGATGTCGCGGGCCCTGGCCTCGTCGACGAGGTCGTGGATGGCGCCGGCGAGTGCCCCGTGGCCGCCGAGTCGGACGAGGACGACGGCGCCGCGACCGCGGTGCAGCTCGATGAGCCCCTCGTCGCGCAGGCGCCGGTAGGCGTGCAGGACGGTGTGCATGTTGACGCCGACGGATGCCGCGAGGTCGCGTGCAGCGGGCAGGCGCTCGCCGCCGGCGAGGCGCCCGTCGATGATCGAGGCGCGGATGCCGCGCGTGAGCTGCTCGTGGAGCGGCAGCGGGTCGGCGGGATCGATGCGGATCAGCACCCCACGAGCGTATTGTTCTATCGATTACCGAACAAGTCGCTTGTGAGCGGATGCCGGCGGTGTCAGGATGAACCCGGCCCCGACGACGTGCGGCCCACCCACTCCCCCTGTCGCAAGGACTTCGATGCGTGCTGCACCCGTGACCCGACGGCCCCTGGGCCGTTCCGCCCTGATCGCCGCCGGACTGGTGTCGGCCCTCGCGCTCGCCGGCTGCCAGGCCGACGAGCCGCAGGCCTCCGACGAGCCCGTGGAGGGCGGCACGCTCGTCTACGCGAGCGGTGATGCCGAACCCACGTGCCTCGACCCCCACGTCGGCGGCAACTATCCGCAGGCGCTCATCGCGGGCCAGTTCCTCGAGTCGCTCGTCTCGCGCGACGGGTCGGGCGAGATCGTCCCGTGGCTCGCCGAGTCCTGGGAGGCGTCGGACGACGGGCTCGCGTGGGAGTTCACGCTGCGTGAGGGCGTGACGTTCACCGACGGCACGCCGTTGGACGCCGAGGCGGTCAAGGTCAACGTCGAGCACCTGCAGGACCCGGCGACGCAGTCCTCCACGGGCTACCTCGCGATGGGCAAGGTCGAGCGCGTCGAGGTCGTGGACGACCTGACGGCCCGGTTCGTGCTCACCACTCCCGACAGCGCGCTGCTCGAGTCGCTCAGCCAGCCGTGGACCGCCATCCAGTCGCCTGCGGGCATCGCCCGGGGCATGGAGGAGAACTGCGAGGCGCCCATCGGAACGGGCCCGTTCGTCGTCGACGAGTGGGTGAAGCAGGATCGCGTGACCCTCGTCCGCAACGACGACTACTCCTCGCCCCCGGCCGACGCCGAGCACGACGGGCCGGCGTACCTCGAGGCGATCGAGTGGCGCTTCGTGCCGGATGCCGCGTCCCGCTACGCCGCGCTGCAAGGCGGGCAGGTCGACGTGATCGACAACCCCCAGCCCGACACGGTCGCCGCCGCGGAGGAGTCGGGCGCCTTCACGTGGCTCGACGCGCCCCGTCCGGGTGCCTCGAACCGCATCGAGCTCAACTCCGGCCAGGCGCCGTTCGACGACGAGCGCGTGCGCGAGGCGTTCATCCGTGCCGTCCAGGTCGACGAGGGCATCGACGCGCTGTTCTTCGGCACGGCCGAGCGATCGTACTCCGCACTGTCGTCGGTCGAGGCGCTCGCGTACTCCGAGCCGTCGCTCTTCGAGCCCGACCTCGACCGTGCGAACCGGCTGCTCGACGAGGCCGGCTGGACCGGGCGCGACGCCGACGGCACGCGCCTGAAGGACGGGCAGCGCCTCACGCTGCGATTCCCCGTGAGCACGAACCAGTCGATCCCCGCGGAGCAGTCGCTGTTCGAGCAGGTGCAGGCCACCGCGAAGGAGGCCGGCTTCGACGTCGTCATCGACCTGCTCGACCTGTCGAGCTGGTACGGGCGCCTCTTCGTGAACGAGTACGAGATCGTGAGCGCGCCGTACACGAAGGTCGGACCCGACGTCCTGCGGATCCTGTACCACTCCGACAGCATCACTCCCGCACCGAGCGGCTACTTCGCCAACCTCGCGCAGCTCAGCGACCCCGAGGTCGACGCACTCCTGACCGAGGCCGCCGCCGAGGGCGATGCCGACGCGCGCGCCGGCGTGTACGAGCAGGCCCAGCAGCGCATCCTCGGCGGGTACTACCTGCTGCCCCTGTACGACCAGCAGAACGGCTTCCTGCTCGACCCGTCGGTGCGCGGCGCGCGCGCCATGCCGACGGTGTCCACGCCGAGCTTCCATGACGCCTGGCTCGCCGACTGAGTCCGGCCGGCGCCGTCGCAGCACCGCCCGTCACGCGGCGGTGCTGCTCGGCGGTGCCGTCTTCGTCATGTGGGCCGTCGCCACGCTGACGTTCTTCGCGATCCGGCTGATCCCGGGCGACCCCGCACAGGCGATCCTCGGCGGCCCCGGCTCGCAGGCGTCCCAGGAGGCGCTCGACCTCGTGCGCGAGGAGTACGGCCTCGACCAGCCGCTCGTCGTGCAGTACCTCGCGATGCTCGGCCGGCTGCTGACGGGCGACCTCGGATCCTCCTATGCGCTCCGGATGCCGGTCGCCGAGCTGCTGGCGGACCAGGTCGGGGGCACGCTCCTGCTCGCGGCGCTCTCCCTCGCGCTCGCGTGGGTGCTCGCGCTCGGGCTCTCGTTGTGGTCGACGGGGCGCGGACGGATCGCGGCGGCCGTGGGCGAGGGCATCGAGCTCACCGCGGCGGCACTCCCCCACTTCTGGCTCGCCGCGGTCCTCATCGCGGTGTTCGCGACCGGCCTCGGATGGTTCCCGCCCGTCGCGACCGGCACGCCCTCAGGGCTCGTCCTGCCCGTGGTGACCCTCGCCGTCCCGCTCGCCGGGTTCCTCGCGCAGGTCATGCGCGAGAGCCTGCTCGACGCGCTGCAGCAACCGTTCGTGGTCTCGGCGCAGGCCCGAGGCGAGAGCACGGCCGGCATCCGGCTCCGACACACCATCCGCCACGCGGCGCTGCCCGGCATCAGCCTGTCGGGGTGGGCGCTCGGATGGCTCCTGTCCGGAGCGGTCGTCGTCGAGACGATCTTCGCGATGCCCGGGCTCGGCCGCACGCTCCTCCAGGCGGTCACGCTCCGCGACATCCCGGTCGTCATCGGCGTGGTGCTGTTCGTCGCGCTCGTGTACGTCGTCATGACCGTGATCACCGATCTCGTCGCCCGCATCGCCGACCCGCGTCTCCGGCAGGAGGCCGCCCGATGAGCGAGCTCGAACTGCGGCAGACCACCGTCGTGTCGGCGGCCGAGCACGAAGCGGCGCGTCCCGCGCGACGCCTCCCCCGCGTGGGGACGCTCCTCGCCGTCGCGTTCACGGCCTTCCTCGCGGTCGCCGCGTTCGCTCCGGGGCTGGTGGAGACCCATCCTCCGAACGCGATCTCCGCCGCGGAGGCATTTCAGCCGCCCTCGCCCGCGCACTGGTTCGGCACCGACGAGTCGGGTCGCGACCTCTACAGCCGCGTCGTCGCCGGCACGGGCACCTCGCTCCTCATCGGCGTCACGGCGACGTTCATCGGCCTGGTCCTGGGCGCCGTGCTCGGCGTACTCGCGAGCTTCGGCGGGCGCGTCGCCGACTTCGGCGTCAGCCGCCTCGTCGAGGTGCTGTTCGCGTTCCCCGGGCTGCTGCTGGCGCTGCTCGTCATCGTCGTCGCCGGCCCCGGCCCCGTGACCGCGACGATCGCGGTCGGGCTCTCGACGGCACCCGGCTACGCGCGCATCATCCGCGGGCAGCTCGTCGCGATCCGCAGCGCCCCGTTCGTCGAGTCGGCGCGCGTGCTCGGCCACGCCCCGCGCCGCATCCTCGTCCGGCACATCCTCCCCAACGCGCTCGTGCCCCTGCTCGTGCTCGCCACGCTGGGCGTCGGGCAGGCGATCGTGTGGGCGTCGGCCCTCAGCTACCTCGGACTCGGCGCGCAGCCGCCCGCCGCCGAGTGGGGCGCGATGCTCGCCGCCGGGCGCACCTACCTCGCGACGGCGTGGTGGATGACCGTCTTCCCCGGGCTCATGATCGTCGGCACCACGGTGGCGACCACGGTCCTCGGGCGGGCGCTGACGCGGCGCGACCGGGAGGTGCGATGACCTCCCGATCGGATGCCACGGGCGCCGACCCGGTGTCCGACGTGCCGCCGCTGCTCGACGTCGCCGGCCTCCGCGTCGCGTTCGGCGGACGGGAGGTGGTGCACGGGGTGTCGCTGCGGATCATGCCCGGCGAGTGCGTCGCGATCGTCGGCGAATCCGGCTCCGGGAAGAGCGTGACCGCCCGATCGCTGCTCGGGCTCGCCGGCCGCGGGTCGAGCACCTCGGTCGACCGACTCGAGGTCCTCGGCCGCGACCTCGCCGGTGCCGGCGAGCGCGAGTGGCGGGGGGTGCGGGGCCGCAGCATCGGCCTGATCCTCCAGGACGCACTCGTCTCGCTCGACCCGCTGCGGCCCGTGGGCCGCGAGATCGAGGACGCCCTCCGCATCCACGAGCGGATGGCGCCCGCCGCGCGCCGCGCGCACGCCGTCGACCTGCTCGACCGGGTGGGCATGCCCGATCCGGCGGTGGCGGCCGGTCGTCGCTCCGGGGAGCTGTCCGGCGGACTCCGCCAGCGCGCCCTCATCGCCTCCGCGCTCGCACTGGATCCGCCGATCCTCATCGCCGACGAACCGACGACCGCGCTCGACGTCACCGTCCAGGCTCGCATCCTCGGGCTCCTCGGCGAGATCCGCTCGCGCGGCACCGGCATCCTGCTGATCAGCCACGACCTCGCCGTGGTCGCCGGGCTCGCCGACCGCATCCTCGTCATGCGCGACGGCCAGGTCGTCGAGGAGGGGCCAGCCGGACGCGTGCTTCGCGCGCCGCGCGAGGCCGACACCCGGGCGCTCATCGCGGCGGTGCCCACGGACCGCCCGCGCGGCGAGCGGCTCGGCATCTCCGCCCCGGACGCCGAGCCCGAGGCGGGCGCGGCCGGGCGGGTCGAGGCATCCGGCCCGCTCGGCGACGCGACGGCCGTCGACGCCGCGACCCCACCCGTGCTGCGACTCGACCGCCTGACGAAGACCTTCCCCGTGCCCGGCGGCCGATTCGCCGCGGTCGACGACGTCTCGCTCGACGTGCGACGCGGCGAGACGCTCGGCCTCGTCGGCGAGTCCGGCTCCGGCAAGACGACCGTGGCCCGGCTCGCGCTCGCGCTCACGGCACCGGACTCCGGCGCGGTGCTCCTCGACGGGAAGCCGTGGTCGAGCGCCCCCGAGCGCGAGCGCCGACCGATGCGCCGCCGCATCGGCGCGGTCTACCAGGACGCCCTGAGCTCCTTCGATCCGCGGTGGCCGGTGCGCGGCATCCTCGACGACGCCGTCCGGACCGTGCGGCCGGGCGCGGGGCGACGCGAGCGGGAGCAGCGGATCACGGCGCTGCTCGACCAGGTCGGGCTCGCGGCATCCGTCGCCCCGCGGCGCCCGCTGACGCTGTCGGGCGGGCAGCGGCAGCGCGTCGCCATCGCGCGCGCGCTCGCCGCGGCGCCCGACGTGCTCGTGTGCGACGAGCCCGTGTCGGCGCTCGACGTGACCATCCAGGCGCAGATCCTCGACCTGCTCGACGACCTCCAGCGGCACGACGGGCTCGCCCTGCTGTTCATCTCCCACGACCTCGGCGTCATCCGCCACATGAGCGACCGCGTCGCGGTCATGCGGGCCGGACGGCTCGTCGAGACGGGTCCCGCCGAGGACGTCTTCGGCTCCCCGCGGCATCCGTACACCGTGCAGCTGGTCGCCGACGCACCGCGTCTGGCCGCCTGAGGACCCCCGGCTTCGGCCCGGCAGGGGCCCTCCGGTAAGCTGGATCGTCGCACATTCAGGCACCCCCATGGACTCGGTGCCGCACATACCGAACCGGAGCATCATGACCGACACTGCGCGCATCCCCGACAAGCCCGCTCTCGAGGGCCTCGAATCCAAGTGGGGCGATGTCTGGGAATCCGACGGCACCTACCGGTTCGACCGCGAGGGCGCGACGCGCGAGGCGATCTACTCGATCGACACGCCACCGCCCACCGCCTCCGGGTCGCTGCACATCGGCCATGTCTTCTCGTACACCCACACCGACGTCATGGCGCGGTTCCAGCGCATGCGCGGGCGGTGCGTCTTCTACCCCATGGGCTGGGACGACAACGGCCTGCCCACCGAGCGCCGGGTGCAGAACTACTACGGCGTGCGCTGCGACCCGTCGCTCCCCTACGACCCCGACTTCACCCCGCCGTTCGAGGGCACCGAGGGCAAGACCATCAAGCCGGCCGACCAGGTGCCGATCAGCCGCCGCAACTTCATCGAGCTCTGCGAGCGCCTCACGGCCGAGGACGAGCAGCAGTTCGAGGCGCTCTGGCGCACGCTCGGCCTGTCCGTCGACTGGACGCAGACCTACCGCACCATCGCCGACGAGGCGCTGTTCACCTCCCAGCTCGCCTTCATCCGCAACGTCGAGCGCGGCGAGGCGTACCAGGCGCTCGCGCCCACCCTGTGGGACGTCACCTTCCGCACGGCCGTCGCGCAGGCCGAGCTCGAGGACCGCGAGCAGCCCGGGCACTACCATCGCGTCGCCTTCCACAAGCCCGCCGGCGGTCACGTCGAGATCGAGACGAGCCGGCCGGAGCTGATCCCGGCGTGCGTCGCGCTCGTGGCGCACCCCGACGACGAGCGGTACCAGCCGCTCTTCGGCACGACGGTCACGACGCCGGTGTTCGGCGTCGAGGTGCCCGTCGTGGCGCACCACCTGGCCCAGAAGGACAAGGGCACGGGCATCGCCATGATCTGCACGTTCGGCGATGTGACCGACGTCGTATGGTGGCGCGAGCTCGACCTGCCCAACCGCGCCATCATCGGGTTCGACGGCCGCGTCCTCGCCGAGGCGCCCGAGGCGATCACGTCCGAGTCCGGCCGCGAGGCGTACGCGAAGCTCGCCGGCAAGACCGCGTTCTCCGCGAAGCAGGCGGTGGTCGAGCTGCTCCGCGAGTCGGGCGACCTGCTCGCCGACCCGAAGGCCATCACCCACCCGGTCAAGTTCTACGAGAAGGGCGACCGCCCGCTCGAGATCGTGTCGACGCGCCAGTGGTACATCGTCAACGGCGCGCGCGACGAGGGCCTGCGGCAGCGGCTCGTCGACCGCGGGCGCGAGATCGGCTGGCACCCCGACTTCATGCGCGTGCGCTACGAGAACTGGGTCGGCGGGCTCTCCGGCGATTGGCTCATCTCGCGCCAGCGGTTCTTCGGCGTGCCGATCCCCGTGTGGTACCCGGTCGACGCCGACGGCGAACCGGTCTACGACCAGCCGATCGTGGCGACCCGCGAGATGCTGCCCGTCGACCCCTCGTCGGCGCCCGCACCGGGCTACGACGAGTCGCAGCGGGGCGAGCCCGGCGGCTTCGTCGGCGAGCACGACATCATGGACACCTGGGCGACCTCGTCGCTCACCCCGCAGCTCGCGGGCGGCTGGGAGCGCGACCCCGAGCTGTTCGACCTGGTCTTCCCCTACTCGCTGCGTCCGCAGGGCCAGGACATCATCCGCACCTGGCTGTTCTCGACCGCGCTCCGCGCCGAGCTCGAGCACGGCGTCGCGCCGTGGGGCAACGCCGCGATCTCGGGCTTCATCGTCGACCCCGACCGCAAGAAGATGTCGAAGTCGAAGGGCAACGTCGTCACGCCGGCCGGACTGCTCGAGCAGCACGGCTCCGACGCGGTCCGCTACTGGGCGGCCTCCTCGCGCCTCGGCACCGACGCGGCCTTCGACCCGCAGAACCCGACGCAGGTCAAGATCGGTCGCCGCCTGGCCATCAAGGTCCTGAACGCCGCGAAGTTCATCCTCGGCTTCGAGGGCGCCGCGGACGCCGCGGTGACGGTGCCCGTCGACCGCAGCATGCTGGCCGGGCTGGCCACGGTGGTCGAGCAGGCGACGCGCGCGCTCGAGTCGTACGACCACGCCCGCGCGCTCGAGTTGACCGAGACGTTCTTCTGGACCTTCTGCGACGACTACCTCGAACTCGTCAAGGAGCGCGCCTACGGCGAGCCGAGCCCCGAGCAGGCCTCGGCGGTGGCCGCGCTGAAGACGGCCCTCAGCGTCCTGCTGCGCCTGTTCGCGCCGGTCATCCCGTTCGCCGCCGAGGAGGCGTGGAGTTGGTCCCACGAGGGCTCGGTGCACGTCGCGCCGTGGCCGACCGTCGACGAGCTCGCCGCCCGCGGCGAGGCGGGCGTCGAACTGCTCGAGCTCGCGAGCCTCGCGCTCACCGGCATCCGCCGCGCCAAGACCGACGCGAAGGCGTCGCAGAAGACGCCCGTCGCGCGGGCCGTCATCGCGGCGCCGGAGCCGGCGGCGACCCTGCTCGCGTCCGCCGAAGGCGACCTCCGCGCCGTCGGCCGCATCGCCGAGCTCCACTTCGACACGGCCGAGGCGCTCGAGGTGCGCGAGGTCGTGCTCGATATCCCGGCTGAGGAGGCCAGCGCATGAGCGTGACGATCCGCGACGTCCGAGACGGCGACTTCTTCGGATGGCTGCCGCTCTTCGACGCCTATTGCCGAGCGCGCGGCGCGGCGCTCGACGACACCAAGGCGCTCATCGTGTGGAGCTGGATCCAGGACCCGCGCAGCGCGCTCCGCGGGATCGTGGCGGTCGACGCCGAGGGAGCCCCGGTGGGCCTCGTGCACTACCACCCCGAGCCGCGCACCGTCGACGCGAGCGTGGGCCTCGTCGTCGACGACCTGTACGTCGACGAGGCGCACCGAGGCAACGGCGTCGCCCGGCAGCTGCTCGCGACCGTGCGCGAGCGCGCCGGCGAGCTGCACGCCACGCGCGTCAGCTGGTCCGCCGACCCGCGGGACCAGGACGGCATCCGCGTCTCCGACGAGGTCGCGCGGCGCAACCCCGGCATCGCGTTCGAGATGGACCTCTGATGCGACTCGGCACCCGATGGGAGTTCGGCGCGGAGCCGCCCGCATCCGTGCCCGCCGAGCTGCGCCCGCTCATCGCGACGGCGGAGTCGAGGGTCGCCGACGGCGCCAGACGACAGTGGACGCTGACCTGGCTCGAGGGTCGCCCGATCGCCGAGCTCGACGACGGCACCGTCGTGACCACCGTCCTCCCGCCCGGCCCCGACGCGGCAACGGCCGACGACGAGTGGTGAGCCGCGCACGGCGCGCGTGCGCGTGACCTTGGTCCCGCCGACGACACGCGCTCCCGCGCAGACTCGGTGACGATCGCCCCGCGCCGCTGGGCCACAGGGGAGGCATCCGTGCACATCGAGGACTACGCGCTCATCGGCGACCTGCAGACCGCGGCGCTCGTCGGTCGCGACGGCTCCGTGGACTGGCTCTGCCTGCCCCGGTTCGACTCGCCGTCCTGCTTCACCGCCCTGCTCGGCGACGAGCGGCACGGGCGCTGGATCATCGCGCCCGGAGGCGACGCGGTCGTGCGCACCGCCCGGCGGTACCGGCCCGGCACGCTGATCCTCGAGACGGAGTTCGAGACCCCGGACGGGGCCGCCCGCGTGATCGACTTCATGCCGCGTCGCGGCGACGGTCCGCCCCGGCTGATGCGCATCGTCGAGGGGATCCGCGGCCGGATCGAGATGCGCATGCACCTCGTGCTCCGACCGGACTACGCGACGATCGCGCCGTGGACCGAGCTCACGCCCGACGGTGCGCGGGCGACCGCCGGGCCCGACACGTTCCGACTCACGACGGCGATGCCCGTGGAGCTCGGCGCGGGAACGATCTCCTCCGTCTTCACGATCGGCGAGGGCCATCGACGACGGTTCGCGCTCACGTGGCATTCCTCGTTCGACCCGGCACCGCCCGTCGAGGACGCGGATTCCGCGCTCGCTCGCACCCAGGCGTGGTGGCAGGAGTGGAGCGGAAGGTGCACGTACGACGGACCGTACCGCGACCAGGTCCTGACCTCGCTCATCGTCCTCAAGGCCATGACGCACGAGCGCACGGGCGGCGTGGTCGCCGCGCCCACCACCTCGCTGCCGGAGGACCTCGGCGGCGAGCGGAACTGGGACTACCGGTACTGCTGGCTCCGCGACTCGGTACTGGCGCTCGAGGCGCTGATCCTCGGCGGCTACACCGACGAGACCCTCGCCTTCCGCGATTTCATGGGGATCGTCGGCACCGGTGACCCGTCCAAGATGCAGATCATGTACGGGATCGACGGCGCGCGGCGCCTGACGGAGTTCGAGCTCGACCACCTGCCGGGGTACGAGGGCTCACGACCCGTCCGGGTGGGGAACGCGGCGTCGGAGCAGTTCCAGCTCGACGTGTACGGCGAGGTCGCCGCCGTGCTGTTCCGGGGATGGGAGGCGCTCGGCGACCGGCGTCCGGAGCACTGGGACCGGTGGCGCACCCTGATCGAGTACGTCGAGACGGTCTGGCGGGAGCCGGACGACGGCATCTGGGAGACGCGCGGACCGAGGCGGCACTTCGTCCAGTCGAAGGTGATGGCCTGGGTCGTCTTCGACCGCGCCGTGCGCCTCGCGGAACGCCACGGCCTCGCCGGCCCGATCGACCGCTGGCGCGGCGTGCGCGACGAGGTCCATCGCGAGGTGTGCGACCGCGGATTCGACGTGGCCCGCGGGACGTTCACCCAGTACTACGGCTCGATCGAGCTCGACGCGAGCGTCCTGCTCATTCCGATCGTCGGCTTCCTGCCGGGCGACGATCCGCGGGTCACCGGCACGATCGACGCCGTCGCCGATGAGCTCGGCCGGGACGGGTTCGTGTCGCGCTACTCGACCGCGCAGACCGACGACGGCCTCGCCGGCGACGAAGGGCAGTTCCTCGCCTGCTCGTTCTGGCTTGCGAACGCGCTCGCCCTGAACGGCCGCGTGGGCGAGGCCCGCCGGCTCTTCGAGCGCCTGCTGGCGCTGTCGAACGACCTGGGACTGCTCGCCGAGGAGTACGACGTGGGCCGCCGGCGCCAGGTCGGCAACTTCCCGCAGGCCTTCAGCCACCTCACGCTGATCGGCGCGGCGGCGGCGATCGCCGCCGCCGAGGCGCGGACCGAGGGCGCTCCACCGATCTCCTGAAACGACGATCGGCCCGTTCCGCAGCTGCGGAACGGGCCGATGCGAGTCGGTGGGATCAGATCGCGAAGCCGAGCGCGCGCATCATGTCGCGGCCGTCGTCGGTGATCCGCTCGGGGCCCCACGGCGGCATCCACACCCAGTTGATGCGGAAGCGCTCGACCACGCCGTCGAGCGACTCGGCGGTCTGCTCCTCGATGACGTCGGTGAGGGGGCAGCCGGCGCTCGTGAGCGTCATGTGGATCACGAGTGCATCGTTCTCGTCATCCCAGCTGAGGTCGTAGATGAGTCCGAGGTCGACGATGTTCACGCCGAGCTCGGGGTCGACGACGTCCTTCAGCGCCTCGCTGATCTGGTCGTAGCGCTCCGGGGCGAGTGAGGTGACCATGCTTCGATCCTACCGGCGCCTACTGGGCGGCGGGCTCGGCCACGTGGTAGCGGTCGTAGCCCTCGTCCTCGAGGCGGTCGGCGAGTTCGGGGCCGCCCTGCTCGGCGATCCGGCCCGCGACGAACACGTGCACGAAGTCCGGCTTGATGTAGCGCAGGATGCGCGTGTAGTGCGTGATGAGCAGGATACCGAGGCCGGTGTTCGCCTTCGCGCGGTTCACGCCCTCCGACACGACCTTGAGCGCGTCGACGTCGAGGCCCGAGTCGGTCTCGTCGAGCACCGCGAAGCGCGGCTTCAGCAGCTCGAGCTGGAGGATCTCGTTGCGCTTCTTCTCGCCGCCCGAGAAGCCCTCGTTGACGTTGCGCTCGGCGAACGCCGTGTCCATGCGGAGGTTGTCCATCGACGTGCGCACGTCCTTGACCCACGAGCGGATGGCGGGGGCCTGCCCGTCGATCGCGGTCTTGGCGGTGCGGAGGAAGTTGGTGACGGTGACGCCGGGGATCTCGACGGGATACTGCATCGCGAGGAAGAGCCCCGCGCGCGCCCGCTCGTCGACCGACATCTCGAGCACGCTCTCGCCGTCGAGGAGGATCTCGCCCTGGACCACGGTGTACTTCGGGTGGCCGGCGATCGTGTAGGCGAGCGTCGACTTGCCGGAGCCGTTGGGGCCCATGACGGCGTGGATCTCGCCCTCGTTGATGGTGAGGTCGACGCCGCGGAGGATCTCGCGGGTCCCCTGGTCGGTCTCGACGTTGACGTGGAGGTTCTTGATCTCGAGCACGGACATGGTGATTCGGTGGTCTCTTTCGTTGGTGCCGGCCCTCGGGCCGGAAGTCGAATGGGTCGGGGAGGTCAGGCGGGGAGCTTCACCTCGGGGTCGATGTGGACGCCCCCGTCGGTGATCTCGACCTTGAAGACGGGCACCGGCTCGTACGCGGGGAGCGTGAGCGGCTTTCCGGTGAGGAGGGAGAACTTGGAGCCGTGCGCCCAGCATTCGAGCGTGTCGTCCTCGACGAACCCCTCGGAGAGCGAGATGTCGCCGTGCGTGCACGTGTCCCCGATGGCGAAGATGTCGCCCGCGGCGTCCTTCACGACGGCGATGGGCACGCCGTCGACCACGAACCGCTGGGCCTCATTGACGGCGAGGTCGTCGACCCCGCACACGCGAGTGGATGCCACGTCAGCTCCCCTGGAGTTCGGCTTCGAGCGCCGACATCAGGCGCTCCTCGAGTTCGGCGTCGCCGATCTGCTGGACGACCTCGGCGAGGAACCCGCGGACGACCAGGCGACGCGCCTCCCCCTCGGGGATGCCGCGTGCCTGGAGGTAGAACAGCTGCTCGTCGTCGAAGCGGCCCGTGGCCGACGCGTGCCCGGCGCCCTCGATGTCGCCGGTCTCGATCTCGAGGTTCGGGACGGAGTCGGCGCGCGTGCCGTCGGTGAGGACCAGGTTGCGGTTCTGCTCGTAGCTGTCGGTGCCGGTCGCCGCGTTGCCGATGAGGACGTCGCCGATCCACACGCTCCGCGCACCCTCGCCCTGCAGCGCGCCCTTGTAGGTGACGCGCGAGCGGGTGTGCGGGGCGTCGTGGTGCACGAACACCTGCTGCTCGAGGTGCTGCCCGGCGTCGGAGAAGTAGAGTCCGAGCGCCTCGACGTCGCCGCCCTGTTCGGCGAGGTGCGTCGACGGGTTGACCCGCACGACCCGGCCGCCCAGCGAGACGACGATGTGCTTGAGCTTGGCGTCGCGGGCGATGCGCGCGAAGTGGTTCGCGAGGTGCACCGAGTCGTCGGTCCACTCCTGCAGTGAGACGACGGTGAGGTTGGCCCCCTCGCCCACCAGGATCTCGACGTTCTCGGCGAGCCGTGCGTCGTCGATCCCGCGCAGCACGACGAGCGCCCGGCTGTTCGGGGCGGCCTCGATGACCGTGTGCGCGGCGCGGGGCGCCGAGCCGAGGCCCGAGCGGGTCACCGTGACGGTCTTCGCCTCCTCGCCCGTGACGGACACGAGCAGCGCCTCGCCGAAGCTCGACCAGGCGTTCGCGGCCGCGCGGTCCTCCGGCAGGCCGGCCGTGCCGATGCGCTCGTCGTCGCGCGGGATCCAGGAGAGGGCCACGCCCGTGGCATCCGTCGACGACACCTGGAGCCGGGAGCCGTCGAGCTCACCGGAGGTGAGGTCGGCGAACGCGGCGACGGGCGAGTACTTCCACTCGTGCTCCCGACCGGTGACGGGGGCGAAGTCGGCGACGTCGGTCGAGCGGAAGCGCTCGGACCGGGTCTGCACGGGCACGACGGCGCCGTCGGAGTGCGGTCGGAAGCCGTGCTGATCGGCGGTGGGCATAGCGGTGCTCTGCGTTGCGACGGTCATCCCTAGCCGACCGATCCTTCCATGCCCATCTCGATGAGCTTGTTGAGTTCCATCGCGTACTCCATGGGCAGCTCTCGCGCGATCGGCTCGATGAAGCCGCGCACGATCATCGCCATGGCCTCGTCCTCGGCGATGCCGCGCGACATGAGGTAGAACAGCTGCTCCTCGCTGACCTTCGAGACCGTCGCCTCGTGGCCGAGCTGCACGTCGTCGACGCGGATGTCGATCGCCGGGTAGGTGTCGGAGCGCGAGATGGTGTCGACCAGCAGCGCGTCGCAGCGCACGGTGTTGGCCGAGTGGTGCGCGTTCGCGTCGACCCGCACCTCGCCGCGGTAGCCCGCACGGCCGCCGCCGCGGGCGATCGACTTGGAGACGATCGACGACTGGGTGTACGGCGCCATGTGGATCATCTTGGCGCCGGCGTCCTGGTGCTGGCCCGGGCCGGCGAAGGCGACCGAGAGGGTCTCGCCCTTGGCGTGCTCGCCCATGAGGAAGATCGACGGGTACTTCATGGTGACCTTCGAGCCGATGTTGCCGTCGACCCATTCCATGGTGGCGCCCTCGTGGGCCACCGCGCGCTTCGTCACGAGGTTGTAGACGTTGTTCGACCAGTTCTGGATCGTCGTGTAGCGCACGCGGGCGTTCTTCTTGACGATGATCTCGACGACGGCCGAGTGCAGCGAGTCGGACTTGTAGATCGGCGCCGTGCAGCCCTCGATGTAGTGCACGTAGCTGTCCTCGTCGGCGATGATCAGCGTGCGCTCGAACTGGCCCATGTTCTCGGTGTTGATCCGGAAGTAGGCCTGCAGCGGGATCTCGACGTGCACGCCCTTCGGCACGTAGACGAACGAGCCACCCGACCACACCGCCGTGTTCAGGGCCGCGAACTTGTTGTCGCCCGCCGGGATCACGGTGCCGAAGTACTCCTCGAAGATCTCGGGGTGCTCCTTCAGCGCCGTGTCGGTGTCGAGGAAGATGACGCCCTGCTCCTCCAGGTCCTCGCGGATCTGGTGGTACACGACCTCCGACTCGTACTGCGCGGCGACGCCGGCGACGAGGCGCTGACGCTCGGCCTCGGGGATGCCGAGGCGCTCGTAGGTGTTGCGGATGTCCTCGGGCAGGTCCTCCCAGGTCTGGGCCTGCTTCTCGGTGGAACGGACGAAGTACTTGATGTTCTCGAAGTCGATCGCCGAGAGATCGGCGCCCCAGGACGGCATCGGCTTGCGGTCGAACAGCTGGAGGGCGCGCATGCGGCGCTGCAGCATCCACTCGGGCTCGTCCTTCAGCCGCGAGATGTCGGCCACCACCTCGGGCGAGACGCCGCGTCGAGCGGATGCGCCGGCCACGTCGGAGTCGGACCAGCCGAACTCGTACGTGCCGAGCCCCTCCAACTCGGGGCGGTCGATGAGTACGTCCGTCATGCTCTCCCTCTTCTCCTCCCACGCACCGGATATCAGTCCGGCCCACCCCCGCCGCCCGGTCGAGGTGCCGCTGCAGTCGTGGGGTGATGTGCGGGTGGCTTCGTCGCGTACCTACAATGGCAGTGGGTCCGCGTGCGCCCTCGCGCGTCTGCCGGACCGTGCCAACCAATCAAGTCTATAGGGTCGAAGGTCCCGGAGTCCCGACTCCCAGTACCCTCCCACCGCGACCCGGATCAGGAACGACGAGCGTGAACCGCTTCATCGCGTGGCTCCCCGACCGCATCGACCGGCGGGTGCGCGTGGTCGCCTGGCTGTCCTTCCTGGCGCAGACCGTGATCATCGCCACGGGCGGCGCCGTCCGGCTCACGGGCTCCGGCCTCGGCTGCCCCACGTGGCCGCTGTGCACCGAGGACTCGCTGGTCACGACGCCCGAGATGGGGATCCACGGCGTCATCGAGTTCGGCAACCGCCTCATGACCGGCGTCGTGGGCATCGTCGCCCTCCTCGTCGTGCTCTCGATCTGGCGCCTCCGCCACGAGCGACGCGACCTGTGGCGGCTCGCGCTCGCCGTGGTGCTCGGCATCGTCGCCCAGGCCGTCGTGGGCGGAATCACCGTGTGGACCGGGCTCAACCCGTTCATCGTCGGCTTCCACTACGTCGCGTCCCTCCTGCTCGTGTGCGTCACGGCCGCCTACCTCGTCCGGCTCCGCACCATGCCGGGCCCGCGCGAGCTCGCCGTGCCGACCTGGTACGCCCGCCTCGCCCACGCCACCACGGCCGTCCTCGCGGTCTCCATCGTGTTCGGCGTGCTGACCACGGCGTCCGGCCCGCACTCGGGCGACGTGAACGCCGGCCGCACCGGGTACGACGCCGAGCTGCTCGAGCACGTCCACGCCTGGCCCGGCTACGCGCTGCTGCTCCTCACGGTCGTGCTCGTGGCGGCGGCGCGACGCCTCCGGCTGCCCACGCTCGGCTGGGGCCTCGCGCTCCTCGCCGTCGAGCTCGTGCAGATCGCCGTCGGGCTCTACCAGGCCCGCAACGGCCTCCCGCCGCTGCTCGTCGGCATCCACATGGTCCTCGCCGCGCTCATGGCCGCGACCATGACGGTCTTCGTGCTGCACCTCAGGCGGCCGCTGGCGACGGATGCCACGGCGCCGGACGCCGAGCTCGCGGCATCCGCTCGCTGATCGTCGCGACACCGCTCACGGGCGCGTGTCGCCGCGCGGCTCGACCCGGTGGACGAGCCGCGCGAGTTCGACGCGATCCGCCGAGCCCGTCTTCGCGAGCAGCCGGGAGCCCTGCGTGCTCACCGTCGTCTCACTGACCACCGGGGCGTCGGCGATCTCGGCGCAGGTCCGCCCCACCGTCACGAGGTCGAGCACGTCGCGCTCATGCTCGGCGAGGCCGGGCACTGCGGCAGGGGTCGCGCACGCCGCGTGCTCGGGCTCTCCACGGCGACCGCGCGCCGATCAGAACGGCAGGAGCGGGTCGATGCCGACCGCCAGGAAGAGCAGCGACAGGTAGACGATCGAGCCGTGGAAGACGCGCATCGGCGAGACCTCCTCGCCGCGGATGGCGAGGCCGTAGAGGCGGTGCGTCTCGTAGATGAACCATCCGCCGGTGGCGAGCGCGACCGACGTGTAGAGCAGGCCCATGCCGGCGATCGGCACGAGCAGCAGCGTCGCGGCGACGGTCGCCCACGCGTAGAGGATCACCTGCAGGCCGACCTGCGCGCGCCCGCGGACGACCGCGAGCATGGGCACGCCCGCCGCGGCGTAGTCGTCCTTGTACTTCATCGACAGCGGCCAGTAGTGCGGCGGGGTCCAGAGGAAGATGATCAGGAACAGGATGAAGGGCGCCCAGTCGAGGCTGCCGGTCACGGCCGCCCACCCGATGAGCACGGGCATGCAGCCCGCGACGCCGCCCCACACGATGTTCTGGGCGGTGCGGCGCTTGAGGATCAGGCTGTAGAAGACCACGTAGAGCAGGATCGCGGCGAGCGACAGCGCGGCGGCGAGCCAGTTGGTGAACACCCAGAGCCAGGCGATAGATGCCGCGCCGAGCGCGTAGGCGAACACGAGCGCCTCGCGGTCGGTGAGCTCGCCCGTCACGAGCGGCCGGCCCTTGGTGCGCCGCATGACCCGGTCGATGTCGCGATCGATGTAGCAGTTGAACGCCCCCGCGGAACCGGCGCTCATGGCGCCGCCGATGAGGGTGGCGAACACGAGCCAGAGGTCGGGCAGCCCGTCGGCCGCGAGGATCATGGTGGGCGCCGTGACCACCAGCAGCAGCTCGATCACCCTCGGCTTCGTGAGGGCGACGTACGCGGCGACCTTGCGTCGCAGGCTCGTGGTCGTCCGTCGAGCGTCGGGGATGGTCGGTGCGGCCTGCATGAACTTCCTCTTCCGGGCGCGCGCAGACTGGGCGGGAGGCGCGCGCACTCCGTTCGAGTCTAGGCCATCGGCGCCTCCGGCGAGGCGGAAGCCGCCGCTGCCGCGGCCCGTCCCGGCCGCCCGGCGGAGCGTCAAGCCCCGTCACAGAGTCCGGGCGACTCCATATACTGAGGTCAGCGCGCCCGGGGCGCGGATTCGCCGTGCAACTCCACCTGACGCATGACCGGATCGGTCACCGGGCTCCACCGCGCCGTCGCGTTTCCCCGGCGGGTCCGGAAGCCGAATGGAGAGGCTCCCCGACGCCGTCACGACCGGAAGGAACCCCAACCCGTGGCAACTCTGCACTGGGACCCCATCGACGATCGCGCGGTCGACACGGCGCGCGTGCTCGCCGCCGACGCCGTGGAGAAGGTCGGCAACGGCCACCCCGGCACGGCGATGAGCCTCGCGCCCGTCGCCTACCTGCTCTACCAGAAGATCATGCGCCGCGACCCCGCCGACCACGGCTGGCTCGGGCGCGACCGCTTCATCCTGTCCGCCGGCCACAGCTCGCTCACGCAGTACGTCCAGCTCTACCTGGCCGGCGACGGCCTCGAACTCGACGACCTGAAGGCGCTCCGCACGTGGGGCTCGAAGACCCCTGGCCACCCCGAGTACGGCCACACCGACGGCGTCGAGATCACCACCGGCCCGCTCGGCCAGGGTCTGGCCTCCGCGGTCGGCTTCGCCTACGCGTCGCGGTACGAGCGCGGCCTCTTCGACCCCGAGGCGCCCGCCGGCGAGAGCCCGTTCGACCACCACGTCTACGTGATCGCGAGCGACGGCGACCTCCAGGAGGGCGTGACGGCCGAGGCCTCCTCGCTCGCGGGCCACCAGCAGCTCGGCAACCTCGTCGTCGTGTACGACTCCAACCAGATCTCGATCGAGGACGACACCGACATCGCCTTCACGGAGGACGTCGCCAAGCGCTACGAGGCGTACGGATGGCACGTGCAGACCGTCGACTGGAAGAAGTCCGGCCGGTACGTCGAGGACGTCGCCGAGCTGAACGATGCGATCGAGGCCGCGAAGGCCGAGACGGGCAAGCCCTCGATCATCATCCTCAAGACGATCATCGGATGGCCCGCGCCCGACAAGCAGAACACCGGCAAGATCCACGGCTCCGCCCTCGGCGCCGACGAGCTCGCCGCCACGAAGGAGGTGCTCGGATTCGATCCGGAGCAGCACTTCGTGGTCGCCGACGAGGTCATCGGGCACACTCGCGGCAACGCGCGCGACCGCGCGGCGGAGGCCAAGGCCTCCTGGCAGCAGGCGTTCGACGCCTGGGCCGACGCGAATCCGGAGCGCAAGGCGCTCCTCGACCGTCTCGAGGCGGGCGAGCTGCCCGAGGGCCTCGAGGATGCGCTCCCGGTGTTCGAACCCGGCAAGGACGTCTCCACGCGCGCCGCATCCGGCAAGGTCATCAACGCGCTCGCCGCGCGCCTGCCTGAGCTCTGGGGCGGCTCGGCCGACCTCGCCGAGTCGAACCTCACGACCATCAACGGCGCGCCGTCGTTCATCCCCGCCGAGCACTCGACGCACGAGTTCAGCGGCGACGGGTACGGCCGGGTGCTCCACTTCGGCATCCGCGAGCACGCGATGGCCGCCATCGTGAACGGCATCGTGCTCCACGGCAAGACGCGCGCGTTCGGCGGCACGTTCCTCATCTTCAGCGACTACATGCGCCCGGCCGTGCGACTCGCGGCGCTCATGGCGGTGCCGTCGATCTACGTGTGGACCCACGACTCGGTCGCACTCGGCGAGGACGGCCCCACCCACCAGCCGATCGAGCAGCTGTCGACCCTGCGCGCCATACCCGGCCTCTCGGTCGTGCGCCCCGCCGACGCGAACGAGACCGCGTACGCGTGGCTCGAGATCCTCAAGCGCCGCGGCGGCCCCGCGGGCGTCGCCCTCACCCGCCAGAACATCCCGGTGTTCGAGCGCGGCGAGGGCGCGGCATCCGGCGACACCCTCGCCTCGGCGTCCCTCGTCGCCAAGGGCGCGTACGTGCTCGCGGAGGCCGCATCGGGCGAGCCCGACGTGATCCTGCTCGCCACGGGCTCCGAGGTGCAGGTCGCCCTCGCGGCGCGCGAGCAGCTCGCGGCCGAGGGCACGCAGGCGCGCGTCGTGTCGGTGCCGAGCGTCGAGTGGTTCGAGGAGCAGGATGCGGCGTACCGCGAGTCGGTCCTCCCGGCCTCGGTCACCGCACGCGTCTCCGTCGAGGCGGGCCTCGCGCTGTCCTGGCACCGCTACCTCGGCACGCGCGGCCGCGCCGTGTCGATCGAGCACTTCGGCGCGTCCGCCGACTACAAGACCCTGTTCCGCGAGTTCGGGATCACGGCCGAGGCCGTCGTCGCCGCCGCGAAGGAATCGCTCGCCTCCGCGTGAGGCCGGGCATGAAGGAGACCACGCTCATGAGCACCAACACCCCCACCGCCGCCCTCTCGGCGGCCGGCGTCAGCATCTGGCTCGACGACCTCTCCCGCGAGCGCATCGCCTCGGGCGGCCTCGAGCGCCTCATCGCCGAGCGCGACGTCGTCGGCGTCACCACCAATCCGACCATCTTCGCCGCCGCGCTGGCCAAGGGCGACGCCTACCACGAGCAGCTGCACGCGCTCGCGGCCGACGGCGCCGACGTCGACCGGGCCGTGTTCGAGACCACGACCGACGACGTCCGCGACGCGGCCGACGCGTTCCGCCCCGTGTACGACCGCACCGACGGCTACGACGGCCGAGTGTCGATCGAGGTCTCCCCCGACCTGGCGAACGACACCGACGCGACCATCGCCGAGGCGCACCGCCTCTGGGAGAAGGTCGACCGGCCGAACGTCATGATCAAGATCCCCGCGACGAAGGCGGGACTGCCCGCGATCACGGCCGCGATCGGCGCCGGGATCAGCGTCAACGTCACGCTCATCTTCAGCCTCGACCGGTACGGCGAGGTCATCGACGCCTACCTGACCGGGCTCGAGCAGGCGAAGGCCGCGGGCATCGACCTGTCGACCATCCACTCGGTCGCCTCGTTCTTCGTCTCGCGCGTCGACACCGAGATCGACAAGCGGCTCGAGGCCATCGGCACGCCCGAGGCGCTCGCCCTCAAGAGCCGGGCCGGCATCGCGAACGCGCGCCTGGCCTACGAGCTGTACCAGCAGCAGTTCGCCACCGAACGGGCCGTCGCCCTCCTCGACGCCGGCGCGAACCGGCAACGGCCGCTGTGGGCCTCCACGGGCGTCAAGGACCCCGCGCTGCCCGACACGCTGTACGTGACGGAACTCGTCGCGCGTGGCGTCGTGAACACGATGCCCGAGAAGACCCTCGAGGCCACGTACGACCACGGCGTCGTCGAGGGCGACACCGTCACCGGCGCCTACGCCGAGGCCGGCCGCGTGCTCGACGCACTCGCGGGCGTCGGCGTCGACTACGACGACGTCACCGAGCTGCTCGAGCGCGAGGGCGTCGAGAAGTTCATCGTGTCGTGGCACGAGCTGCTCGACACGGTGCGCACCGCACTGGAGGCCGCCCGATGAGCTTCCGCATCTCCGTCAGCGGCCCGGCCGCCGACGCCGTCCGCCGCGTCGTGCCCCAGCTGGTCACCGACCGCGTCGCGTCGCGCATCACGGCGCTCGATGCCACCCTGTGGGGTCCCGAGGCCGAGGGCGAGGCGTCGAAGCGACTCGGCTGGACCGAGGCGGTCGCCGTCTCGCGTCCCCTCCTCCCCGAGATCGCCGCCCTCCGCGACCGGCTCCGCGCCGACGGGGTCGACCACATCGTGCTCGCCGGCATGGGCGGATCCTCGCTCGCGCCCGAGGTCATCACGCGCACCGCCGGAGCGCACCTCACCGTCCTCGACTCCACCGAGCCGGGGCAGGTCCGTGCTGCGCTCGGCGACCGCATCGGCCGCTCCGCGCTCGTCGTGTCGTCGAAGTCCGGCTCCACGGTCGAGACCGACTCGCAGCGCCGCGCCTACGAGCAGGCGTTCCGCGACGCGGGCATCGACCCGGCCTCGCGCATCATCGTCGTGACCGACCCGGGTTCGCCGCTCGACGAGTCCGCGCGCGCCGCGGGCTACCGGGTGTTCAACGCGGATGCCACCGTGGGCGGGCGCTACTCCGCGCTCACCGCGTTCGGCCTCGTGCCCTCGGGGCTCGCAGGGGTCGACCTCGACGAGCTGCTCGCCGAGACGCAGGCGATCGAGCTCCCGCTCGCGATCGACTCCGAAGAGAACCCGGCGCTCATCCTCGGAGCCGCGATCGCGGCCACCGAACCCCGCCGCGACAAGCTCGCCATCGTCGCCGACGGCACCCACATCGTGGGCTTCGCCGACTGGGCCGAGCAGCTCATCGCCGAGTCGACCGGCAAGCAGGGCACGGGCATCCTGCCCGTCGTGCTCGGCACCGACGCCCCCGAGCTCCGCGACGTGGCATCCGACGTGCAGGTCGTGCGACTGGTCGACGACGCGGGCACCGAGGTGTTCGTCGACGACACCGACGGCGAGATCCGCGTCTCTGGCACGCTCGGCGCGCAACTGCTCGTGTGGGAGTACGCCACCGCCGTCGCCGGGCGGATCCTCGGGATCAACCCGTTCGACCAGCCCGACGTCGAGTCCGCCAAGATCGCCGCGCGCGGGCTGCTCGACGCGCGTCCCGAGCCGGCCCCGGCCGCCTTCGTCGCCGACGGCATCGAGGTCCGCGGCACGCCCGACGTCATCGGCGCCGCGAGCGACCTCGCCTCGGCCGTCGAGGTGCTGCTCGAGGAGCTGCCCGCCGACGGCTACCTGTCGGTGCAGGCGTACGTCGACCGGGTCGCGCACCCCGAGGTCGAGGAGCTCCGCGACGCGCTCGCCGCGCGCAGCGGCCGTCCGGTCACGTTCGGCTGGGGTCCGCGGTTCCTGCACTCGACCGGCCAGTACCACAAGGGCGGACCGGCGCACGGCGTCTTCCTGCAGCTCGTGCAGCGCCCCGTCGAGGACCTCGCGATCCCCGACCGACCGTTCACGTTCGGCGAGCTCATCGCCGCGCAGGCCTCCGGCGACGCGTCCGTCCTCGCCGAGCACGGGCGCCCCGTCCTGACGCTGACGCTCGCCGATCCGAGCCGTGACGTCCAGGCGTTGCGCTCCGCGATCGGCTGATCCGGAGCGCGGACATGCATCCGGTCGAGATCACGGCGACGCACAACCCGCTGCGTTCGCCCAAGGACTACCGCCTGAACCGGATCGCCGGCCCGTCGAGCCTCATCATCTTCGGCGTCACCGGCGACCTGTCGCGCAAGAAGCTCATGCCCGCCGTGTACGACCTCGCCAACCGCGGACTCCTGCCGCCCGGTTTCGCCCTCGTCGGGTTCGCCCGTCGCGACTGGGCCGACCAGGACTTCGAGCAGGTCGTGCACGACTCGGTGAAGCAGTACGCGCGCACCGAGTTCCGCGAGGACGTGTGGCAGCAGCTCGCCCGAGGCATCCGCTTCGTGCCGGGCGCCTTCGACGACGACGAGGCGTTCGACCGCCTGCGCCGGACCGTCGAGGAGCTGGACCGCGAACGCGGCACCATGGGCAACCACGCCTTCTACCTGTCGATCCCCCCGAAGTCGTTCCCGATCGTCACCGAGCAGCTCAAGCGCTCGGGCCTGACCGAACAGCGCGACGGCCAGTGGCGTCGCGTCGTCATCGAGAAGCCCTTCGGGTCCGACCTGAAGACCGCGATCGAGCTGAACGACGTCGTGGCCTCGGTGTTCCCGCCGGACTCGGTGTTCCGCATCGACCACTACCTCGGCAAGGAGACGGTCCAGAACATCCTGGCGCTGCGATTCGCGAACCAGCTGTACGAGCCGATCTGGAACGCCAACTTCGTCGACCACGTGCAGATCACCATGGCCGAGGACATCGGGGTGGGCGGGCGCGCCGGGTACTACGACGGCATCGGCGCGGCGCGCGACGTCATCCAGAACCACCTGCTGCAGCTGCTCGCGCTCACCGCCATGGAGGAGCCGATCTCGTTCGACGCCGCCGACCTGCGCGCCGAGAAGGAGAAGATCCTCCGGGCGGTGCGCCTGCCCGACGACCTCGCCACGGCGACGGCACGCGGGCAGTACTCGGGCGGATGGCAGGGCGGCGAGAAGGTCGTCGGGTTCCTCGACGAGGACGGCATGAACCCCGAGTCGACGACCGAGACCTACGCGGCCATGAAGCTGCTCATCGGCACGCGCCGGTGGGCGGGCGTGCCGTTCTACCTGCGAGCGGGCAAGCGCCTCGGCCGGCGCGTGACCGAGATCGCCGTGGTGTTCAAGCGCGCGCCGCAGCAGGTGTTCGCGGACAGCCAGACCTCGCAGCTCGGTCAGAACGCGCTCGTCATCCGCGTGCAGCCCGACGAGGGCGTCACCATCCGCTTCGGTTCCAAGGTGCCCGGCGCCGGCATGCAGGTGCGCGACGTCACCATGGACTTCGGCTACGGGCACGCCTTCACCGAGGCGAGCCCCGAGGCGTACGAACGACTCATCCTCGACGTGCTGCTCGGCGATCCGCCCCTGTTCCCGCGGCAGGAGGAGGTCGAGCTTTCGTGGAAGATCCTCGATCCGATCGAGGCGTTCTGGACCACGCAGGGACAGCCCGAGCAGTACAAGCCGGGATCGTGGGGGCCGTCGTCGGCCGACGAGCTCCTCGCCCGCGACGGACGCACCTGGAGGCGCCCATGATCGTCGAACTGCCCGAGACCACGACCAGCCAGGTCTCCAAGACGCTCGTGAAGATCCGCGAGGAGGGCGGCGTCGTCGCGCTCGGACGCGTGCTCACGCTCGTCATCGCGACCACCCAGGACGGCGAGGAGGAGGCCATCGAGGCCGCCAACGACGCGTCCCGCGAGCACCCGATGCGCGTCATCGTGGTGTCGGCGGAGCCCGAGGACGGCGATCCCGCCACCGACGACAGCCGCCTCGACGCGGAGATCCGCGTCGGCGGCGACGCGGGGGCGAGCGAGGTCATCATCCTGCGTGCCCGCGGCGATGCCGCGCAGGACGAGCAGAGCCTCGTGATGGGGCTGCTCCTGCCGGACGCGCCCGTGGTCACCTGGTGGCCCGGCGCAGCGCCCGCGGTGCCGGGCGACTCGCCGCTCGGCCGGATCGCGCAGCGGCGGATCACCGACGCGTCGACGCAGCCGGACCCGCAGGCGGCCCTGCACGCGCTCGCCGGGAGCTACCAGCCGGGCGACGCCGACTTCGCCTGGACCCGCCTGACGCTCTGGCGCGCGCAGCTCGCAGCGGTCCTCGACCAGCCGCCGTACGAGCCGGTGACCTCCGTGCACGTGCGGGGGTCCATCGACTCGCCGTCCACGACGCTGCTCGCGGCATGGCTGTCGATGCAGCTGGGCGCCCCCACGGACTGCTCGCTCGTCGGCCTCGAACACGGCTCGCACGGAATCCGCGGCGTGCACCTCGTCCGCTCCACGGGAACGATCGAGCTGGTCCGCGACCAGCCCGGCGTCGCCACGCTCCGCCAGCCCGGCCAGCCCGTGCACGACGTGGCACTCCCCCGGCGGAGCCTGCGCGACTGCCTTGCCGACGAGCTGCGCCGCCTCGACCCGGATGAGTTGTACGGTGAGGTGATCACGAGCGGCCTGTCGCTCATCGCCACGGGCCGCGAGAACGCCGACGAAGGAGTCACCGTATGACGAACGAGCGCCGCGTGCTCGTCCACCCCGACAAGGACACCCTCGCGGGTGCGGTCGCCGCCCGGTTCATCACCAAGGTGCTGGACCTGCTCGACGACCAGGACGTGGTGCACGTGGTGCTCACGGGTGGCAGCATGGGCGCCGCCGTGCTCCGGGCGGTGCGCGACTCGCCGGCCCACAAGTCGATCGACTGGGGCCGCGTCCACTTCTGGTGGGGCGACGAGCGCTGGGTCCCCGCCGGCCACGAGGAGCGGAACGACCGCCAGTCGCAGGATGCGCTGCTCGACTCGCTCGGGCTGCCGGCCGGGAACCTGCACCCGTTCCCCGCCTCCGACGGCGGCCTGTCGCTCGACGAGGCGGCCGAGACGTACGCGGCCGAACTCGCCCGGTTCGGAGCGAGCGGCTACCCGCACCCCGTGTTCGACATCGTCTTCCTCGGTGTCGGACCGGACGGCCACGTCGCCTCGCTCTTCCCCCATCGTTCGGGCATCCAGGTGGTCGATCGTCCCGTGATCCCCGTGCGGGAGTCGCCGAAGCCGCCGCCCGAGCGGCTCAGCCTCACGCGACCCGTCATCAACGCGGCGCAGCGCGTCTGGCTGGTCCTCGCGGGCGCCGACAAGGCGTCGGCCCTCGGACTCGCGCTCGCCGGAGCGAGCCGTGACGAGGTGCCGGTCGCGGGCATCAAGGGGCGGCGACGGACCGTGTTCTTCATCGATCAGGACGCCGCGGCGGAGGTCCCCGACGCGCTCATCGCGCGCGAGTACTGAGCGACGCGACCCGGACACGACGAAGGCCGCCCCGTGGACCGGGGCGGCCTTCGACGTGGTGGTGCGTTCGCCCGACGTCAGTCCTTCGACGGCGTGCCGCGACGCTGGCGCAGCTGCTGCAGCGCCTCCTCGAGGAGCGCCTCGGCCTCCTCCTCGGTGCGCCGCTCCTTCACGTACGCGAGGTGCGTCTTGTACGGCTCGAGCTTCGCCACGGCCGGGGGGTTGTCCTTGTCGCGACCGGCCGGGAGGCCCGTCGACGGGCTGTCGATGACGTCCGGGATCTCCTCCTCGGGCAGGTTCGCGGCGAAGTACCGGACCGTCTCGTTGCCCTGGGCGTCCCAGTAGCTGACCGCCACGCGCTCGGCGTGGAAGCCGCGGTCCTGCTCCCCCATGGGGCCGGAGCCGACTCGCGAGCCCCGGATCGCGCTGTTTCCTGATGCCACGGTGACCTCCGTCAGATACCGGCGTCGAACTTCGTGATGAGTCCGAGCACCACGATGCACGTGACCCAGACGAGTCCGAGGATGATCGTGATGCGGTTCAGGTTGCGCTCCGCGACCCCGGACGCCCCGAGGTTCGAGGTGACGCCGCCGCCGAACATGTCGGACAGTCCGCCGCCGCGGCCCTTGTGCAGCAGGATCAGGAGCGTGAGCAGGATGCTCGTGAGGCCGAGCAGCACCTGCAGGACGACCTGGAGAATCTCCACGGTGAAACCTTTCCGGGGCATGACCAAGTGTCGAATGCCGCCAGTCGAGTATAGCCGTCCGCGTCGCCCGCCCCGCGCGGCGGCGGGCCGGGCGACGCGGAGCGGCGGGATCGGCTGGGGCCGTCAGGCCCCGACGTGCTTCTTGAAGCGGACGATGCTCGAGAACTCGTCGATGTCGAGGCTGGCCCCGCCCACGAGTGCGCCGTCGACGTCCGGCTCCCGCAGGAAGGCGGCGATGTTCGCCGCCTTCACCGATCCGCCGTACAGGATGCGCGTCGACGCGGCCGACTCGTCGCCGGCCACCTCGGCGAGCACACCGCGCAGCGCCGCAGCGACCTGCTGCGCCTGCTCGGGCGTCGCGGCCTTGCCGGACCCGATCGCCCAGACCGGCTCGTAGGCGACGACGAGGCCCTGGTTCGAATCGACGCCGTCGAGCGCGGCGCGCAGCTGCGCGACGGGCACGGCGCTCGCGCCGTGCTGCTCGAGGTCGTCGGCGGTCTCGCCCACGCACAGCACCGGGACCAGCCCGTGGCGGTGCGCGGCCTTCACCTTCGCGTTGACGTCCGCGTCGGTCTCGCCGTGCAGCGTCCGCCGCTCGGAGTGCCCGATGATGACGTAGGTGCAGTCGAGCTTGGCGAGGAACGCGCCCGAGACCTCGCCGGTGTAGGCACCCGAGTCGTGCTGCGAAAGGTCCTGCGCGCCGTAGGCGATCGGCAGATCGTCGGCGGACACGAGCGTCTGCACCGAGCGGATGTCGGTGAAGGGCGGGAAGACGGCCACCTCCGCGTCGGCGACGTCGTGCTTGGCGTCGGCCAGCGACCACGCGAGCTTCTGCACGAACGCGATCGCCTGCAGGTGATCGAGGTTCATCTTCCAGTTGCCCGCGATGAACGGGGTACGGCTCACTGCCATCCGAGGACCTCCAGTCCGGGGAGCTTCTTGCCCTCGAGGAACTCGAGGCTCGCGCCCCCGCCCGTCGAGATGTGTCCGAATGCGTCGTCCTCGAACCCGAGCTGGCGCACGGCCGCGGCCGAGTCGCCGCCGCCGACGACGCTGAGTCCGTCGACCTCGGTGAGGGCGGATGCCACGGCGCGCGTGCCGTCGGCGAACGGGGCGAGCTCGAACACGCCCATCGGGCCGTTCCAGAACACGGTCTTCGCCCCGCGGATGCGCTCCGCGAACGCGGCCGCGGTCTCCGGGCCGATGTCCAGGCCGAGGCCCGACGCGCCGAACGGCGTCTGCTCGATGGCGTCGGCCGCGGTCACCTGGTGCTCGGCCTCGGCCGAGAAGGCGGCGGCGACGACCACGTCGGTCGGCAGGACGATGTCGACACCGCGCTCCGCGGCATCCGAAAGGTAGCCCTTCACCGTGTCGATCTGGTCGGCTTCGAGCAGGCTCGAGCCCACCGCGTGTCCCTGCGCCGCAAGGAAGGTGAAGAGCATGCCGCCGCCGATGAGCAGGGCGTCGACCCGCGGGAGCAGGTGCTCGATGACGCCGAGCTTGTCGGACACCTTGGAGCCTCCGAGCACGACGACGTAGGGTCGCTCCGGCTTCTCGGTGAGCCGGTCGAGCACCTCGAGCTCGTTCGCGATCAGCAGTCCCGCCGCGCTCGGACGGAGCTGCTCGAGCTCGTAGACGCTCGCCTGCTTGCGGTGGACGACGCCGAAGCCGTCGGAGACGACGGCGTCGGCGAACTCGGCGAGCCGACCCGCGAAGGCGGTGCGCTCGGCCTCGTTCTTGCTCGTCTCGCCGGGATTGAAGCGAAGGTTCTCGAGCACGAGCACCTGACCGTCGCCCAGCGCGGCGACCTCGGCCGCCGCCTCGTCGCCGACCGTGTCGGCGGCGAACGAGACGGGTGCGTCGAGCAGCTCGTCGAGGCGCGCCGCGACCGGCGCCAGGCTGTACTTCGCGTCCGGGGCACCCTCGGGTCGGCCCAGGTGCGAGATCACGATCACCTTGGCGCCCTGCTCGGCGAGTGAGGTGAGGGTGGGGACCGACGCCCGCACGCGGCCGTCGTCCGTGATGACCCCGTCCTTCAGGGGGACGTTGAGGTCGCAGCGGACGACGACGCGCGTGCCGGCGAGCGGACCCAGGGAATCGATGGTTCGGAGGGTCACGTCGTCTCGCCTCAGAGCCGCTCGGCCACGTACTCGGTGAGGTCGACCAGGCGGTTGGAGTAGCCCCACTCGTTGTCGTACCACGCCGACAGCTTCACCTGGTCGCCGAGCACGCGCGTGAGGCCCGCGTCGAAGATCGCGGAGTGCGCGTCGGTCGTGATGTCGCTCGAGACGATGTCGTCCTCGGTGTACTTGAGGATGCCCTTCAGCGGGCCGTCGGCCGCAGCCTTGTACGCCGCCTTCACCTCGTCGACGGTGACCGGGCGCGACGCCGTGACCGTGAGGTCGGTGATCGACCCGGTCGGGACCGGGACGCGCAGCGCGAAGCCGTCGAGCTTGCCGCGGAGCTCGGGCAGCACGAGCCCGATCGCCTTGGCCGCCCCCGTCGAGGTCGGCACGATGTTGAGCGCGGCCGCGCGCGCACGGCGGAGGTCCTTGTGCGGACCGTCCTGCAGGTTCTGGTCGGCCGTGTACGCGTGCACGGTGGTCATGAGGCCGCGCTCGATGCCGAATGCGTCGTTGAACACCTTGGCGAGCGGCGCGAGGCAGTTGGTCGTGCACGACGCGTTCGAGATGATGTGGTGGTTCTCGGGGTCGTAGGAGTCCTCGTTGACGCCCATCACGAAGGTGGCGTCCTCGTCGGTCGCCGGAGCCGAGATGAGCACCTTCTTGGCGCCGGCCTCGATGTGCTTGCGGGCGTCGGCGGCCTTGGTGAAGAAGCCCGTCGACTCGATGACGATGTCGACGCCGAGCTCGCCCCACGGCAGGTTCGCGGGGTCGCGCTCGGCGAACGCCTTGATCGACTTGCCGTCGACGATGAGGTTCTCGTCGTCGTAGTCGACGGTCGCGTCCAGGCGGCCCGTGATCGAGTCGTACTTCAGCAGGTGCGCGAGCGTCTTGTTGTCGGTGAGGTCGTTGACTGCCACGATCTCGAGGTCGGCGCCCTGGGCCAGGGCGGCTCGGAAGTAGTTGCGGCCGATGCGGCCGAAGCCGTTGATGCCGATCTTTACGGACACAGGTGTCTCCCCCTGTTGTGATGGGCGCGAGCGCGCCTTCGAGTGGATCTGACCGGACGGCGGTGTCCCCGGACGGCGTCCGGGGACACCATCCGCGTTATGACAGTAGCAGCAGCCCTGAGGTCTTCTCAGTCGCCGTCTGGAGGCGCTGCTGGACGTTCGCCCAGTCGACGATGTTCCAGAACGCCTTCACGTAATCGGCACGCACGTTCTGGTAGTCGAGGTAGTACGCGTGCTCCCAGACGTCGAGCATGAGCAGCGGCACGATGCCCGCCGGGAGGTTCGCCTGCTGGTCGAAGAACTGCAGGACGACGAGTCGCTGCCCGATCGAGTCCCACGCGAGCACGGCCCAGCCGGAACCCTGGACGCCCAGCGCGGTGGCGGTGAAGTGCGCCCGGAACTTGTCGAACGACCCGAAGTGGTCGTCGATGGCCGAGGCGAGCTCGCCAGTGGGCGTGTCGCCGCCGTCCGGCGACATGTTGGTCCAGAAGATCGAGTGGTTGACGTGGCCGCCGAGGTTGAACGCCAGGTCCTTCTCGAGCTTGTTCACGTTCGCGAGGTCGTCCGAGTCGCGCGCCTCCGCAAGCTGCTGCAGCGCGGTGTTCGCCCCGGTGACGTAGGCCTGGTGGTGCTTCGAGTGGTGCAGCTCCATGATCCTGCCGCTGATCGACGGCTCGAGCGCGCCGTAGTCGTAGGCGAGTTCGGGGAGGGTGTAGTCAGCCATTGCTTCTCCTTGTCAGCAGCCGGGTGAACCGGACCTCTGCCCGGCGGACCGCGGCTTCCTCGATCCTATGCCCGCGACCGTCGCGGGCGGTGGGGTTGACGGGTTCCTCCGAGGCACCGCATCGCTCGCCCCGAGCGGGTCCCTCCGATCAGTCGACGTCGAGGTCGGCGGGCAGGTTCGCCTCGGTCCCGGGGATGCCGAGCTCGATGGCGCGCTTGTCGGCCATGGCGAGCAGGCGGCGGATGCGGCCGGCGACCGCGTCCTTCGTGAGCGGCGGGTCGGCGTGGTGGCCGAGCTCGTCGAGGCTGGCGTCGCGGTGGGCCAGGCGCAGCTCCCCGGCGTAGCGCAGGTGCTCCGGGATCTCGTCGCCGAGGATCTCCATCGCCCGCTCCACGCGCGCGCACGCGGCGACGGCGGCCTGCGCGGAGCGCCTCAGGTTCGCGTCGTCGAAGTTCACCAGGCGGTTCGCGGTCGCGCGCACCTCGCGGCGCTGGCGGAGCTCCTCCCAGTTCCGCACGGTCTCGGTCGCGCCCATGAGCGCGAGCATGCTGCTGATCGCCTCGCCGTCGCGGATGACGACGCGGTGCACGCCGCGCACCTCGCGTGCCTTCGCCGAGATGCCGAGCCGGCCGGCGGCGCCCACGAGCGCCATGGCGGTCTCGCTGCCCGGGCAGGTGACCTCGAGCGCGGCCGAACGGCCGGGATCTGTGAGGCTGCCGCGTGCGAGGAAGGCGCCTCGCCAGACCGCGGCGACGTCGTCGCGAGACCCCGTGGTGAGCTTGTTCGGCAGTCCCCGCACCGGGCGCCGCCGGGCGTCGAGGAGCCCGGTCTGGCGCGCCAGGGTCTCGCCGCCGTCGAGCACGCGGACGAGGTACTGGTTGGTGCGGCGGAGGCCCGCCGCGTTGATCACCGAGACGTCGGGCCGGACCCCGTACAGCTCGCCGAGGTCGCGCGTCACGCGGCGGGCGATCGCGGGCGAGTCGAGCTCGGCCTCGATGGCGATGCGGCCGGAGATGATGTGCAGGCCTCCGGCGAAGCGGAGCACGGACGCGAGTTCCGCGGCGCGAACCGGGGTCTTGGTCACCTCGGTCCTGGCCAGCTCCTCTTTCACCTCTGCGGTCAGGGCCACGTGGTCGTCCTCTCTGTGGTTCGTGGGCGCGCGGGGCGCCGGGTCATTCGCGTCCGAGGTCGCGGTGCTTCACGCTGACCGCGAGCCCGGGGATCGCGCGCAGGCGCGCGGCGAGCTCGCGGGCCATCGCGACCGAGCGGTGCTTGCCGCCGGTGCATCCGATGGCGATCGTGGCGTGCGGCTTGTTCTCGCGCTGGTAGCCCGCGAGCACCGGCTCGAGGGCGGTGACGTACGCGTCGAGGAATTCGCGCGCGCCGTCCTGTTCGAGCACGTACTCGCTCACGGCGGCGTCCTCGCCGGTGAGGTGCCGGAGCCGCTCGTCCCAGAACGGATTGGGCAGGAATCGCGCGTCGGCCACGAGGTCGGCGTCGGCCGGGAGCCCGTACTTGAAGCCGAAGCTCTGCACGGTGACGCGGAGCCCAGCGCGGCCCGCCTCGGCGAAGGTGTCGGTCACGAGGTTCGCGAGCTGGTGGATGTTCAGGTCGGAGGTGTCGACGAGGATGTCGCTCGACTCGCGCACCTCGGCCAGGCGGGCCCGCTCGGCGGTGATCCCGTCGAGGAGCGTGCCGTCGCCCTGGAGCGGGTGCGGCCGGCGAACCGACTCGAAGCGCCGGACCAGCACGGCGTCGTTCGCGTCGAGGAACATCACGCGCACGTTCGTGTGCGAGCGGAGCGCGTGCACGATCTCGCGCAGCTCGGAGAAGAACCCGCCGCCGCGGATGTCGACCACCGCGGCGATGCGGGGCAACGAGGTTCCGGCGCGTTCGGCGAGGTCGACGAGCGGTCGGAGCATCTGCGGCGGGAGGTTGTCGACCACGTACCAGCCGAGGTCCTCCAGGGCGTCGGCGACGGTCGACCGCCCCGCTCCGGACATCCCGGTGACGATGAGCATCTCCTGCCGTTCGCCGTCGGTCATGCGCGTCGCGATCCCTTCCGTGCGTCGTTCCCCCGGACCATCAGCCTAGTCGGCCGAGTCGGGAGCATCCGTCCGGAGCCGGGAGCGCACGCTGGCCGCGAGGGCCGGTCCGATCCCCGGTACCTCGGCGATCGCGGCCTCGTCGGCGCCGCGCAGGCGCGTCACCGATCCGAAGTGCGTGAGCAGCGCCTTGACCCGCGCTGGCCCGAGCCCCGGCACCTCGGAGAGCACGGTGGAGATGTCGCGCTTGCGCCGCTGCCGCTGGTGGGTGATCGCGAACCGGTGCGCCTCGTCGCGGATCCGCTGGAAGAGGAAGAGCGCGTCGCTGTTGCGCGGCAGGATGACCGGGAAGTCGGAGTCCGGCGTCCAGATCTCCTCGAGGCGCTTCGCGATGCCGCACAGCGTGATCCCCTGCACGCCGGACTCCCGCAGGGCCCGCGCAGCCGCGGCGACCTGCGGCTGCCCGCCGTCGACGACGAGCAGGTTCGGCCGGTACGCGAACTTCTTGCGGCGGCCGGATGTCGCGACCTCCGTCGCCTCGTCGGCCGGCTCGCCGGACTCCTGGAGGTCGCCGCCCGCCTCGACCTGCTCCGACTCGGCGGACGGGCGGCCGGCCAGGTACGCGAGCCGGCGGGTGAGCACCTGGTGGATCGAGTCGGTGTCGTCGCTCGAGTTCGGGATGGTGAACCGCCGGTACTCGTCCTTCCGCGGGAGTCCGTCCTCGAAGACGACCATCGAGGCCACGACGTTGGTGCCGCTCAGGTGCGAGACGTCGAAGCACTCGATCCGCAGGGGCGCGTCCGCCATGCCGAGCGCCTCCTGGATGTCCTCCAGCGCGCGCGAGCGCGCCGTGAAGTCGGCGCTCCGGCGGGTCTTGTACAGCATGAGGGTCTGCCGCGCGTTCTGGGTCGCGGTCTCGAGCAGGGCGGCCTTGTCGCCGCGCTGCGCCGCGCGCAGCCGCACCTTGCGACCCCCGAGGCTGCTCAGCCAGGTCGCGAGCGCCTCAGCGTCGTCGGGCAGGGCCGGCACCACGACCTCGGACGGCGGCCGGATGTCGTCGCCGTACGCGTGCTGCACGACGGAGTCGACGAGGTCGCCGAGCGACATGTCGAGCTCGGTGTCGACGGTCCACGAACGCTGCCCGCGGATGCGCCCGCCGCGCACCATGAACAGGTGCACCGCCGCGGCGAGCTCGTCGTGGTCGATCCCGAACACGTCGATGTCGACGTGGTCGCGCAGCACCACCGTGCTCTTCTCGAAGAACTGCTCGGCGGCCTGCAGCTGGTCGCGCCGCCGGGCCGCGGTCTCGTAGTCCTGCGCCGCGGCGGCCTCGCGCATCTGCTGGGTCAGCTCGGTGATGATGCGGCGGTCCTGGTTCTGCATGAACGCCACGAACCGCTGCACGTTCGCGCGATGCTCCTCGATGGTCACCTTGCCCGAGCACGGCCCGAAGCACCGGCCGATCTGCCCGGCGAAGCACGGCTTGCCCGTCTGCATGGCGCGTTTGTAGTCGCTGTCCTTGCAGGTGCGGATGGGGAACAGCTTGAGCATCAGGTCGAGCGTCTCGTTCACCGCCCACACCTTCGGGTACGGCCCGAAGTAGCGGGCGCCGCGGATGCCTCGCCGACGCGTCACGATCGCGCGGGGCGCCTCGTCGGCGAGCGTGACCGCGAGGTACGGGTAGCTCTTGTCGTCGCGGTACTTGACGTTGAAGGGCGGATCGAACTCCTTGATCCACGTGTACTCGAGCTGCAGCGCCTCGACGTCGTTGCCGACGACGGTCCATTCGACGGATGCCGCGGTCGTCACCATCCGGCGCGTGCGCTCGTGCAGCGTGCGGAGCGGGGCGAAGTAGTTCGACAGCCGCGCGCGCAGGTTCTTCGCCTTGCCGACGTAGAGCACCCGGCGGTCCGCGTCGCGGAACCGGTAGACCCCCGGGGCGGTCGGGATCTCACCCGGCTTGGGCCGGTACGGAACGGTGCTGCGCATCGTCAGCTGGCGGCGACGGCCGGTTCCGCCGCAGCCTCGAAGATCTCGCGCAGGAAGTACCCGGTGTGGCTGTCGTGGTTCTCGGCGACGTCCTCGGGCGTGCCGACGGCGACGACCTGCCCGCCGCCGGAGCCGCCCTCGGGACCGAGGTCGATGATCCAGTCGGCCGACTTGATGACGTCGAGGCTGTGCTCGATCACGATGACCGTGTTGCCCTTCTCGACGAGCTTGCCGAGCACCTTCAGGAGCTTCCGCACGTCCTCGAAGTGGAGTCCGGTCGTGGGCTCGTCGAGCACGTAGACGCTGCGCCCGTTCGAACGCCGCTGGAGCTCGGTCGCCAGCTTGACGCGCTGCGCCTCGCCGCCCGACAGCGTCGTGGCGCTCTGGCCGAGCTGGACGTACCCGAGGCCGACGTCGACGAGCGTCTTCAGGTACCGGTGGATCGCGGAGATCGGCTCGAAGAACTCGGCCGCCTCGCTGATGGGCATCTCGAGCACCTCGGCGATGTTCTTGCCCTTGTAGTGCACCTGGAGGGTCTCGCGGTTGTAGCGCTTGCCGCCGCAGACCTCGCACGCGACGTACACGTCGGGCAGGAAGTTCATCTCGATCTTGATCGTGCCGTCGCCCGCGCACGCCTCGCAGCGGCCGCCCTTGACGTTGAAGCTGAACCGGCCGGGGAGGTAGCCGCGCGCCTTCGCCTCGGCCGTCTCGGAGAACAGGGTGCGGATCCGGTCGAAGACGCCGGTGTACGTGGCCGGGTTCGATCGCGGCGTGCGGCCGATCGGCGCCTGGTCGACGTGCACGACCTTGTCGAGGTGGTCGAGCCCGGTGACCCGCCGGTGCTTGCCCGGCACCTTCCGGGCGCCGTTCAGCCGGTTCGCGAGCACGCGGTACAGGATGTCGTTCACGAGCGAGGACTTGCCGGAGCCGCTCACGCCCGTGACCGCCGTCAGGGTGCCGAGCGGGAAGGACACGTCGACGCCGCGGAGGTTGTTGGCCTGGGCGCCCTCGACCGTGATCATGCGCGCCTGATCGACGGGACGTCGCTTCGCTGGGATCGCGATCTCGCGTCGGCCCGAGAGGTAGTCGCCCGTGAGCGACTCGCGGTTCTTCACGAGGTCGGCGTAGCTGCCGCTGTGCACGACGGTGCCGCCGTGCACTCCGGCACCCGGTCCGATGTCGACGATCCAGTCGGCGGTGCGGATCGTGTCCTCGTCGTGCTCGACCACGATGAGCGTGTTGCCGAGGTCCCGGAGGGCCACGAGCGTGTCGATCAGCCGGCGGTTGTCGCGCTGGTGGAGACCGATGCTCGGCTCGTCGAGCACGTAGAGCACGCCCGTCAGGCCGGACCCGATCTGGGTCGCCAGGCGGATGCGCTGCGCCTCGCCGCCCGAGAGGGTGCCGGCGGCGCGAGCCAGGTCGAGGTAGCTGAGTCCGACCCGGATGAGGAAGTCGAGCCGGAGCTTGATCTCTCGGAGCACCTGCGCCGCGATCGCCTGCTCGCGATCCGTGAGCACGAGGCGGTCCATGAACGATCGCGCGTCGTGCAGGCTGAGCCGGCACACGTCGGCGATCGAGGCGTCGTGGACGAGCACCGAGAGCACCTCGGGCTTCAGTCGGTCGCCCCGGCAGACGGGGCACGGCACCTCGCGGAGGTATTCGGCCCAGCGGGCGCGCTGCACGTCGGTCTCGGCCTGGAGGTACTGCCGTTCGATGTAGGGCACGACCCCTTCGAAGCCGGAGGTGTAGCTCATCTCGCGGCCGTAGCGGTTGCGCCAGCGGACCTTGACCTCGAAGTTGTCGCCGCGGAGCACGGCGTGGCGCGCCTCGACCGGGAGATCCTCCCAGGGGGCGTCGAGCGAGAACCCGAGGTCGCGGCCGAGCGCCTGCAGCAGCTTCTCGTAATAGTTGTAGAGGCTCTTGCCCTGGGAGGTCCACGGCAGGATGACGCCCTCGTTGATGCTGAGCGTGGGGTCGCCGAGCAGCAGGTCTTCATCGACCGACATGCGCGTGCCGAGGCCCGAGCACTCGGGACACGCGCCGAACGGCGCGTTGAACGAGAACGTGCGCGGCTCGATCTCGGTGAGCGCGATGGGATGCTGGTTGGGGCAGCTGAGCTTCTCGGAGAAGGTCTGCCACGCCGCTTCGCCCTCGCGATCGACGTAGTTGATCTGCACGAGGCCGTCGGTCAGGCGGAGTGCGGTCTCGAGCGAATCGGTGAGCCGGCCGAGCACCTCGTCGGACGCCACAAGACGGTCGATCACGACGGAGATGTCGTGCTTGACCTGCTTCTTCAGCGTCGGCGGCTCGTCGAGCCGGATCACCTCGCCGTCGACGACGGCGCGGGAGTAGCCCTGGCTCGCGAGCTCGCGGAAGAGGTCGACGAACTCGCCCTTCTTCTGCGACACCATCGGGCTGAGCACCTGGAACCGCGTGCCCGCCTCGAGTTCCATGAGCTGGTCGGCGATCTGCTGCACGGTCTGGCGCTGGATGCGCTCACCGCACACGGGGCAATGCGGAACGCCGATGCGCGCCCACAGCAGGCGCATGTAGTCGTAGATCTCGGTGATCGTGCCGACGGTCGAACGCGGGTTGCGGTTCGTGGACTTCTGGTCGATCGAGACCGCGGGGCTCAAGCCCTCGATGAAGTCGACGTCGGGTCGATCGACCTGGCCGAGGAACTGACGGGCGTACGCCGACAGCGATTCGACGTAGCGGCGCTGCCCCTCGGCGAAGATGGTGTCGAACGCGAGCGACGACTTGCCCGACCCGGACAGGCCCGTGAACACGACCATCGCATCGCGCGGGATCTCGACGTCGACGTCGCGCAGGTTGTGCACGCGGGCTCCGCGGACACTCAGGCGCGTATGGGCATCGAGGCGTGAAACTGGCACCCTACGAGTCTACGAACGCCCTCCGACATGGATGCCCGGAGCGCACGCGCTGAGAGCGAACATACGTTCGACTCCCCCTGCGCCGAGGTGCCGACGCGTTCGGATCAGCCGAGGTGACCGGCCTTCTCCATCTGCCGGAGTTCGCGCTTCAGCTCGGACACCTCGTCGCGCAGGCGCGCCGCGAGCTCGAACTTCAGCTCGCCCGCGGCCTCGAGCATCTGCTCGTTGAGATCGCGGATGAGGTCTTCGAGGTCGTTCGCCCCCGCCGCCGCGATGCCCTCGCGCCGCATGGGCACCGGCGAGGTCCTCTTCGCGTCGCGCCCGCGGAGGAGGGCCGCCGTGTCGGCCTCCTCGCGCGCGAGGACCTCGGTGATGTCGGCGATGCGCTTGCGCAACGGGGTCGGGTCGATGCCGTTGACCCGGTTGTACTCGAGCTGCCGGTCGCGACGCCGGTTCGTCTCTTCGATGGCCGACTGCATCGAGTCGGTCATCACGTCGGCGTACATGTGCACCTGGCCCGAGACGTTCCGGGCGGCGCGACCGATCGTCTGGATCAGCGACGTCGAGGAACGGAGGAACCCCTCCTTGTCGGCATCGAGGATCGCCACGAGCGACACCTCGGGCAGGTCGAGTCCCTCGCGGAGCAGGTTGATGCCGACGAGGACGTCGTAGACGCCCGCCCGCAGCTCGGTCAGCAGCTCGACCCGTCGCAGGGTGTCGACGTCGGAGTGGAGGTACCGGACCCGCACGCCGGCCTCGGTGAGGAAGTCCGTGAGCTCCTCGGCCATCCGCTTGGTGAGCGTGGTCACGAGCACGCGCTCGTCGCGTTCGGCGCGCGCCCTGATCTCCTCGAGCAGGTCGTCGATCTGGCCCTTGGTCGGCTTCACGACGATCTCGGGGTCGACGAGCCCCGTGGGGCGGATGATCTGCTCGACGATCCCGTCGGCGATGCCCATCTCGTACTTGCCCGGCGTCGCCGAGAGGTACACGGTCTGCCCGACGCGGTCCTTGAACTCGTCCCACTTCAGGGGGCGGTTGTCGAGGGCGCTGGGGAGCCGGAAGCCGTGCTCGACGAGCGTGCGCTTGCGAGAGGAGTCGCCCTCGTACATCGCGCCGATCTGTGGCACGGTCGCGTGCGACTCGTCGATCACCACGAGGAAGTCGTCGGGGAAGTAGTCGAGCAGGCAGTGCGGCGGCTCGCCCGCGGAACGGCCGTCGATGTGGCGCGAGTAGTTCTCGATGCCGGAGCAGAACCCGATCTGCTCCATCATCTCGAGGTCGAAGGTGGTGCGCATGCGCAGCCGCTGCGCCTCGAGCAGCTTGCCCTCGCGCTCGAGCTCCTGGAGGCGCTCGTCGAGCTCGTCGCGGATCGTGCCGATCGCGCGCTGCATGACGTCGGTGCTCGCGACGTAGTGCGATCCCGGGAACACCGGGACCGCGTCGAGCTTCGCGAGCACCGACCCGGTCAGCGGATGGAGGCTGTAGAGGGCCTCGATCTCGTCGCCGAACATCTCGATGCGGATCGCGTGCTCTTCGTACACCGGGATGATCTCGATGGTGTCGCCGCGCACGCGGAAATTGCCGCGCGAGAAGTCGACGTCGTTGCGCTGGTACTGCATCGACACGAACTTGCGGATCAGCCAGTCGCGGTCGACCCGCTGGCCGACCTGGAGCGGCATCATGGCGTTCAGGTACTGCTCGGGCGTACCGAGTCCGTAGATGCACGACACGGTGGACACGACCACGACGTCGCGCCGGCTGAGCAGCGAGTTGGTGGTCGAATGGCGAAGCCGCTCGACCTCGGTGTTGATCGAGGAGTCCTTCTCGATGAAGGTGTCCGTCTGCGGCACGTAGGCCTCGGGCTGGTAGTAGTCGTAGTACGAGACGAAGTACTCGACCGCGTTGTTCGGCATGAGCTCGCGGAACTCGTTCGCGAGCTGGGCCGCCAGCGTCTTGTTGTGGGCGAGCACGAGCGTGGGCCGCTGCACCTGCTCGATGAGCCAGGCCGTCGTCGCGGACTTGCCGGTGCCGGTCGCGCCGAGCAGCACGACGTCGGTCTCGCCCGCGTTGATGCGTGCCGCGAGCTCGGCGATGGCCTGCGGCTGGTCGCCGCTCGGCGCGTACTCGCTCACGACCTCGAACGGGCGCACGGAACGGGTCGACTGCATGGTGCAAGTCTAGGTTCGGCCACCGACACCGATCCTGAGAGCGGGATGACGCCGGCCGCAGCACGGCCGCCGTCAGACCTTGGCGCGTCGTGCCCGTTCGATGTCGACCCAGAGGGCGTCGGCCTGGCTCATCGTGTGCGCGAGGCTCCCGCCGGTGTCGATCACGACGTCGGCCACCGCACGCCGGTCGGCGTCGCTGATCTGCGCGTCGACGCGCGCCTCGGCCTGGATGGGGTCGAGCCCGCGCTCCTCGACGAGGCGCCGCACCTGCGCGCGCTTGGGCGCGCTCGTGACGACCACGAGGTCGAACGGGTGGTCGACCTGCGCCTCGACGAGCAGGGGCACGTCGT
Organism: Agromyces sp. CCNWLW213; assembly: GCF_037199545.1. Lineage (NCBI taxonomy): Bacteria > Bacillati > Actinomycetota > Actinomycetes > Micrococcales > Microbacteriaceae > Agromyces > Agromyces sp. CCNWLW213. Next base: position 422,247 of record NZ_JBBBDX010000001.1, read on the forward strand.
AGACGACGACCGCGTGGGGGTCCTCCTGCTCGGCCCTCGCGATGAGCGTGCGGGAGAGCTCCCGCACGGCCGGGTGCACGATCGCGTTCAGCCTCGCGCGCGCCTCGTCGTCGTGGAACACGATGTCGCCGAGCCTCTGGCGGTCGAGCGAGCCGTCGTGGCGCAGCACGGCGTCGCCGAACTCGGCGACGATCGCCTCCAGGCACGCGCTGCCCGGTTCGACGACGCGCCGCGCGAGCTGGTCGGCGTCGATGTGGATGGCGCCGTGCTCGACGAGCCGACGCGCGACGGTGGACTTTCCGGAGGCGATTCCGCCAGTGAGGCCGATCAGGTACACGCGTCGAGCCTAACGGGTGTGCGACACTCGTCCCGACAGGACGGAGTCGGCATGCTCGAGGTGCTCACCGCCAGCGGACTGGCCCTCGCCGCCGGGCTCAACGCGTGGATCCCGCTGCTCGTGCTCGGGGCCCTCGACCGGTTCACGGGGCTCGTGGATCTCCCGGACGGCTGGGCCTGGCTGGCGAACGAGTGGGTGCTGCTCATCCTGCTCGCGCTGCTCGTCGTCGAGGTGGTCGCCGACAAGGTGCCCGGGCTCGACTCGCTCAACGACATCGTGCAGACCGTGGTCCGGCCGACGGCCGGGGGGCTGGCCTTCGGGTCGGGGGTCGGCGCATCGACCGCCGCGGTGACCGATCCCGAGGCGTTCTTCTCGTCACCCGACTGGATCCCCATCGCCATCGGCGTCGTCCTGGCGCTCGGTGTGCATGTCGCCAAGGCCGTCTCGCGTCCCGTGGTGAACGCGTCGACGGCGGGCGTCGGCGCGCCCGTGGCGAGCACGCTCGAGGACCTCGGCAGCGTCTCGCTCGCCTTCATCGCGATCCTCGTCCCCGTGCTCGTGCTCATCGCGCTCGCGGTGATGATCGCACTGGTCGTCGTCGTGGTGCGTCGCCGCCGGGATCAGCGGCGACGCCGGAGGGATGCACCGGTCGGCTGAGCCGAGGATCCGGGCGACCGGCGGGATGCTGCGCCAAGGCGCCCCGGGACGCCGGAAGGCCGGCCCCGAGGGGACCGGCCTTCCGTTCGATTCGCTGCAGCGCAGCGGATCAGTTGCTCGAGAGCTTCTCGCGGAGTGCCGCGAGCGACGCGTCGTCGGCGAGGGTGCCCGCACCGGCGGACTCGCTCGAGAACGACGAGGTGCCCGACGAGAACGAGTCGTCCGAAGCCTGGGCCGCGAGCGACGCGGCGACCTGCTTCTTGTGCGCCTCCCAGCGAGCCTGGGCGGCGGCGTACTCCTGCTCCCACTTCTCGCGCTGGGCGTCGAAGCCCTCGCGCCACTCGTTGGTCTCGGGGTCGAAGCCCTCGGGGTACTTGTAGTTGCCCTGCTCGTCGTACTCGGTGAGCATGCCGTAGAGCGCCGGGTCGAACTCCGTGCCCTCGGGGTCGACGCCCTCGTTGGCCTGCTTGAGCGAGAGCGAGATGCGGCGACGCTCGAGGTCGATGTCGATGACCTTGACGAAGACCTCCTCGCCCACCGACACGACCTGCTCGGCGAGCTCGACGTGGCGGCCCGACAGCTCCGAGATGTGCACGAGGCCCTCGATGCCGTCGGCGACGCGGACGAACGCACCGAACGGCACCAGCTTGGTGACCTTTCCGGGCGTGACCTGGCCGATGGCGTGCGTGCGGGCGAAGACCTGCCACGGGTCCTCCTGCGTCGCCTTGAGCGACAGGGAGACGCGCTCGCGGTCGAGCTCGACGGAGAGCACCTCGACGGTGACCTCCTGGCCGACCTCGACGACCTCGCTGGCGTGCTCGATGTGCTTCCACGACAGCTCGGAGACGTGCACGAGCCCGTCGACGCCGCCGAGGTCGACGAACGCGCCGAAGTTGACGATCGACGAGATGACGCCCTTGCGGATCTGGCCCGGGTGCAGGTTCTGGAGGAAGGTCGAGCGCGACTCCGACTGGGTCTGCTCGAGGAGCGCACGACGCGACAGGACCACGTTGTTGCGGTTCTTGTCGAGCTCGAGGATCTTCGCCTCGATCTCCTGGCCGAGGTACGGCGTCAGGTCGCGCACGCGGCGGAGCTCGATGAGCGACGCCGGGAGGAAGCCGCGCAGGCCGATGTCGACGATGAGGCCGCCCTTGACGACCTCGATGACGGTGCCGGTGACGACGCCGTCGGTCTCCTTGATCTTCTCCACGTCGCCCCACGCGCGCTCGTACTGCGCACGCTTCTTGGACAGGATCAGACGGCCTTCCTTGTCCTCCTTCTGGAGGACGAGGGCCTCGACGGAGTCGCCGACGTTGACGACCTCGCTGGGGTCGACGTCGTGCTTGATGGAAAGTTCGCGGGAGGGGATCACGCCCTCGGTCTTGTACCCGACGTCGAGGAGGACCTCGTCGCGGTCGATCTTCACGACGGTGCCCTCGATCAGGTCGCCGTCGTTGAAGAACTTCAGAGTCTTCTCGACCGCGGCGAGGAAATCGTCAGCAGATCCGATGTCGTTGATCGCGACCTGCTTGGGCGCCTTGGTCGTTGCGGTTGTCATGTAGTGGATGCTCCGTTAATGGACAGAATCGGGCCCGTCGCGGAAAGAGCGTGTGTTGTGGTTCCGCGGCGGGCATGCGGACAGGGATGTCACACGAGTGACGCTCCATCCTATCCACATCGGCGGGCGCCCGGCAACCGCGAGGGTCGTCCCGGCATCGACCGGGACGCGGGACGTCGTGGCATCCGCTCGTGCACCGGACCCGCCCGGTTCAGGCGAGGAGCGCCCGCTTCAGCGTGTCGAGGCCGACGCCGCCGAGGGCGAGCGCGCGCGAGTGGAACGAGCGGATGTCGAACGCGGCACCCTCGCGCCGGCGCACCTCCTCGCGCAGCTGCTCCCAGATGCGCTGGCCCACCTTGTACGACGGAGCCTGGCCGGCCCACCCGAGATAGCGGTGCACCTCGAACCGCACGAACTCGTCGGGCATGTTCACGTTCGCGCGCATGAACTCGAACGCGTACTCCCCCGTCCACGTGCCCGCGCCGTCCGGACGCGCCTTGCCAAGGTGGACGCCGAGGTCGAGGACGACGCGGGCGGCCCGCATCCGCTGGCCGTCGAGCATGCCCAACCGGTCGGCCGGGTCGTCGAGGTAGCCGAGCTCCTGCATCAGCCGCTCGGCGTACAGCGCCCACCCCTCGGCGTGGCCCGACGTGCCGGCCAACTGCCGGCGCCAGGTGTTCAGTTGCCCGCGGTTGACCACCGCCTGGCCGATCTGGAGGTGATGGCCCGGGACGCCCTCGTGGTACACGGTCGTCTTCTCGCGCCAGGTGTCGAACTCGGTGACGCCTTCGGGCACCGACCACCACATCCGGCCCGGCCGGGTGAAGTCGTCGCTCGGACCCGTGTAGTAGATGCCGCCCTCCTGCGTCGGGGCGATCAGGCACTCGAGCCGACGGATCTCGTCGGGGATGTCGAAGTGCGTCGCACCCAGTTCGGCGACGGCTCGGTCGCTGGTCTCCTGCATCCAGCGCCGGAGCGCATCGGTGCCCACGAGCTTGCGCGCGGGGTCGGCCTCGAGGTGCGCGACCGCCTCGTGCACCGACGCACCTGGGAGGATCTGGCGGGCGACCGCCTCCTGCTCGGACACCATGCGGGCGAGCTCCTCGATGCCCCACTCGTACGTCTCGTCGAGGTCGATCGCCGCGCCGAGGAATCGTCGCGACTGCAGCGCGTACACGTCGCGCCCGACCGCGTCGTCGCGGCCCGCACGCGGTGCGAGCTCGTCCTCGAGGAACTCGACGAGACGTCCGTACGCGGATGCCGCGCCGTCCGCGCCGGCGTCGAGCCGGCGTCGCAGCGGATCGCCGACCGGGGCGCCGCCCGGCGCCGCCCGCTCGACGAACCTGGGGAAGAAGCCGTCCGGACGCGCGTGGCGCCGTGCCTGCGCGGCGACCTCGTGGACCTGCCGGGCCGCGGGGACGACACCGCGGTCGACGCCGAGCCGGAGCATTTCGACGTAGCCGTCGATCGCGGCCGGCACCGCGGCCAGCCGTGCCGCGATCCGCTCCCAGTCCCCGACCGACGCGGTCGGCATCAGGTCGAAGACCTCGCGGATCTCCTGCGCCGGGCTCGCGATCACGTTGAGGTCCCGGAGGGGCAGGCCCGCGGCATCCGCCTCGAGGTCGAGCGCGAGCTCGCTGCCGAGGTCGGCGACGGTGATCCGGTCGACGTCGTCGGCGGGCTCGGCTCTGCGGAGCGCGTCGAGCGTCGCCCGGGTCGCGTCGACGACCGCAGCACGCCCGGCGGGCGAGTAGTCGGGCAGGCGGTGGTCCTCGCCGGTCCGTCCGATGTACGTGCCGACCGCGGGATCGAGTCGCACGAGCTCGTCGACCCAGCCCTCCGCGATCCGGTCGACCTCGGTGGGGGTGCGCTCCGCTGCTGCCATGGGTGCGAGCCTATGGGAGGTGCTCCCGACCGTGCCAACCGCCGAGCCCGCCTCGCCTTCTGCGCGGATCAGTGCGCCGCGTCCTCCCAGTCGCGGCCGCGGCCGACCGAGACGTCGAGCGGCACCAGCAGGTCGACGGCATGCGACATGCGGTCGTGCACGAGCGACTCGACCTCGTCGGCCTCGCCCGCCACGACCTCGAAGATGAGCTCGTCGTGCACCTGCATGAGCATGCGCGAGCGCAACTCGCGCGACTGCAGCTCGCGCTCGACCCCGATCATCGCGAACTTCATGATGTCGGCGGCCGAGCCCTGGATCGGCGCGTTGAGCGCCGCGCGCTCGGCGTTCTCGCGGAGCACCCGGTTGGGGCTGTTCAGGTCGGGGAACGGGCGACGTCGGCCGAAGATGGTCTCGGTGTACCCGTCGACCCTCGCCTGGGCCACCACGCCGCGGAGGTAGTCGCGCACGGCGCCGAACCGCTCGAAGTAGTCCTTCATGAGCTGCGTCGCCTCGGCGCGGTCGATGCGCAGCTGCTTCGACAGCCCGAACGCGCTGAGCCCGTACGCGAGGCCGTACGACATCGCCTTGACCTTGGTGCGCATGAGCGGCGTGACGTCGCCGGGGTCGACGTCGAAGATGCGGGCGCCGACGAACCGGTGCAGGTCTTCGCCGGAGTGGAACGCCTCGATGAGGCCGGGGTCTCGGGAGAGGTGCGCCATGATGCGCATCTCGATCTGGGAGTAGTCGGCTGTGAGCAGCTCGGCGTAGTCGGCGCCGTGGGTGAAGGCGGCGCGGATGCGTCGGCCCTCTTCGGTGCGGACGGGGATGTTCTGCAGGTTCGGGTCGGTGGACGAGATGCGCCCCGTCGTGGTGCCGACCTGGACGTAGCTCGTGTGCACGCGCCCGTCGGACTGGATGGACTTGTCGAGGGTCTCGACGATCTGCCGGAGCTTGGTCGCGTCGCGGTGCTCGAGCAGCAGCCCGAGGAACGGATGCGGGTTGGACTCCTGCAGGTCGGCCAGGGCGTCGGCGTCGGTCGAGTAGCCGGTCTTCGTGGCGCGGGTCTTCGGCATGCCGAGCTGGTCGAACAGGACCTCCTGCAGCTGCTTGGGCGAGCCCAGGTTGACCTCGCGGCCGATCTCGGCGTACGCCGCCTGCGCGAGCGACGCGGCTCGCTCCCCCAACTGCCCGGAGAGCGCGGCCAGCTTGTCGTGCTCGACCGTCACACCGCGCAGTTCCATCTCGGCGAGGATGCCGACGACTGGGATCTCGATGTCGGCGAGGACGCGTCGCGAGCCCTCGGAGAGCGCGCCGAGCACGACCGGCGCGACGCGCAGCGAGTACCACGCGAACTCCGGCGCGCCCGCCGTCGAGTCGGCGTCGGGCACCAGCTGCGCGGGGTTGGCCATCGGGATCGTCTCGCGGAGGTAGCGCGAGACGAGGTCGGCCAGGTCCTTCTCGGCCAGGCTCGGACGCACCAGCCACCCCGCGACGAGCGTGTCGACGACGAGGCCGTCGAACGCGAGCCCCGAGCGGCGCATCGCCTTCAACTGGGGCTTGGCGTCGGTCATGATCTTGGGCGCGTCGCTCGCGAGCCACGCCTCGAAGGGCGCGAGGTCGAGCTGGCCCGTCCGCCACGCCACCTGCAGCGACTCGGTCGACGAGGCGACCCCGGCACCGATCACGCGACCGTCGAGCATCTCGAGGCTGAGGCCGAGGCCCGCGGGCTCGGCCGCGGTCGCCCGCGCGAACCACGCCTCGAGCTCGGCCCCGACGAGCGACTGGGGCACCGGCGCCGTCGCCGCGCGCTCGGGTTCGGCCGCGAGCGCCGCGGTGCCGTCGGCGGTGACGCCGTTGCCCTCGCTCGCCATCTTCACGACGCGCTCGAGCAGGGTCTTGAATTCGAGCCGGTCGAACAGCTCGCGCACGGCCGCCTCGTCCATCGGCTTCGCCTCGAGGTCGTCGAGGGCGACGTCGAGCTCGAGGTCGCGCACGAGGCGGTTCAGCCGCCGGTTGCGGATCGCGTGCTCGCGCTCGCGTCGCAGGTTGTCGCCCACCACGCCCTTGATCTCGTCGATGTGCTCGAGGATCCCGTCGAGGCTGCCGTAGAGGCCGAGCCACTTGACGGCGGTCTTCTCGCCGACCTTGGTGATGCCGGGCAGGTTGTCGCTGGTCTCGCCGACGAGCGCCGCGACATCCGGATACTGCTCGGGCCGGACGCCGTACCGCTCGACCACCGCCGCGGCGTCGTAGCGCTTGAGCTGCGAGACGCCCTGCACGTTCGGGTAGAGCAGCGTGACGTCGTCGTCGACGAGCTGGATCGTGTCGCGGTCGCCCGACACGACGAGCACGCCGTACCCCTCGGCCTTGCCGCGCGTCGCGAGGGTGGCGAGGATGTCGTCGGCCTCGTAGTCCTCCTTCTCGAGGACGGTGATGCGCATGGCGCGCAGCGCGTCCTTCAGGAGCCCGATCTGGCCCTTGAACTCCGGCGGCGTCTGGCTGCGGTTGGCCTTGTACTCGGTGTACTCGCGGGTGCGGAAGGACTGTCGGGAGGTGTCGAACGCGACGGCCAGGTGGGTCGGCTTCTCGTTGCGCAGCAGCATGAGCAGCATCGACAGGAAGCCGTGGATCGCGTTCGTGTGCTGCCCGTCGCGGGTGCTGAAGCTGTCGACGGGGAGCGCGTAGAACGCCCGGTAGGCGAGCGAGTGGCCGTCGACGACGAGGAGGGTGGGCTTCACGGGGGTGGGGTCCGACACCCCCCAAGACTACAAGCGGGCACCGACACGTCCGGGCCCCGGCTGCGGTCGCCGGACGGCCCGATCGCGACCGGCGCCCGCCCGCGCCCCGGCCCGTCAGGCCGCCCCGCCGCCGCGCGCCGCGTCGAGCAGGATCCGGCGCTCGGCGGCCGCGATCACGCGGCGAGTGCGGTCCGCGGCATCCGGGTTGACCGAGATCGAGTCGATGCCGTAGCGGACGAGGCGCTCGGCGAACGCCGGGTCGTTCGAGGGGCGCTGCCCGCAGAGCGACGACGTGATGCCCGCGGCGCGGCAGGCGGCGATGATGCGCTCGATCGCATCGAGCACCGCGGCGTCCGACTCGTCGAACAGGTCGGCGCAGATCTCGGAGTCGCGATCCACGCCGAGCATGAGCTGGGTGAGGTCGTTCGAGCCGATCGAGACGCCGTCGACGCCCATCGCCGCGTACTCGGGGATCCGGTACGCGATCGAGGGCACCTCGGCCATGACCCACCGCTTCAGCCCGCGCTGCCGGCCCAGTGGGCTGCCGTCGATGAGCTCGAGGCACGCCTCGAGCTCCCAGCGCGTCCGGACGAACGGCAGCATCAGGTGGAGGTTGGGCGTCTCCTCGCGCACGCGCGCGAGCACCTCGAGCTCGAGCGTGAACAGCTCGGGCTCACGCACGTACCGATACGCGCCGCGGTAGCCGATCATCGGGTTGTTCTCGTGCGGCTCGAAGCGGTCGCCGCCCTCGAGGCCGCGGAACTCGTTGCTGCGGAAGTCGATCGTGCGGTACACGACCGGACGGTCGCCGAATGCGCGCGTGACCGCGAGGAGCGAGCCGCCCATGCGATCGACGAAGTCGTCGCGCTGCCCGCGGGCGAGCATCTCCCGCGGGTGCAGCCCGCCGAGCGCGTCGGTGATCATGAACTCCGCGCGCAGCAGGCCGACGCCGTCGACGTCCTGCGCGGCGACGTCGGCCGCTCGCTCGGCGATGGCGAGGTTGACGTAGAGGCGGGTCGCGAGCGGCTCCGGTGGAGCGGGCGGGGCGACCGCCGACGCCGAGGCCGGGGGTGCGGCGGGCGCCGATGCGGATGCCGCGGCATCCGCCCCCTCGACCACTTCGCCCTTCGCGCCGTCGACCGTGACGAGCTCGTCGTCGCGAAGCGCCGTCGTCGCCGTGCGCGCCCCCACGATCGCCGGCACGCCGAGCTCGCGCGCCACGATGGCGGCGTGGCAGGTCATCCCGCCGCCGTCGGTGACGACGGCGGCGGCGCGGCGCATCGTGGGCACCCAGTCGGGGTTCGTCATCGGTGCCACGAGGATCTCGCCGGACCGCAGCCGGTGTCCGTCGGCGGGCTCCTGGAGGATCCGCACGCGACCGGACACGCGTCCCGGCGCGGCCGCGAGGCCGCGCAGCAGCACCGTTCCCGCGGGCGGCCCGCCCGCCGTGGCGGCCCCGTCCGCGGACGGGCCGCCCCCGAGCGTCGTCACCGGGCGCGACTGCAGCATCCAGAGCCGACCGGCCGAGTACGCCCACTCCGTGTCCTGCGGCTCGCCGTAGTGCCGCTCCACCCGGAGCCCGAGCGACGCCACCGCGAGCACCTCGTCGTCGGTGAGGACCCGGGCGTCCGCGCGCTGCGGATCGAGGTCGTCGCGCCGGACGGTCCCCCCGGCCGCGGGGACCAGCGCATGCGACTGGCGGCCGACGCGCACCGAGATGAGGCGCGGGCCGTCCTTGGCGACGACGTACGTGTCGGGTTCCACCGCCCCCGAGACGACGACCTCGCCGAGTCCGAGCGCCGCCTCGATCACCATCCGGTCGCGCGCCCCTGTCGACGGGTCGACCGTGAACATGACCCCCGATCGGTCCGACGGGACCTGCGCCTGCACGACCACCGCGAGCACGGGCTCCTCCTCCATGCCCTGGCCGGCCCGGTAGGAGATGACGCGGTCGCCGTACAGCGACGCCCAGCAGTCCCGCAGGCGCACGAGCACGGCGTCGTCGCCGACGACGTTGTTGTACGTGTCGTGCATTCCCGCGAAGGACGTCCCGGCCGCATCCTCGGAGGTCGCGGACGAGCGCACGGCCACCGCCGCGCCCGCACCGAGTCGGTGGTACTCGCCGAGGATGGCCTGCCGCACGTCGTCGGGGATCGGGATCGAGCGCACGATCTTCCGCAGCTCCGCCGCGGCTCGCGCGAGCGCGTCGGGATCATCGGCGTTCGCGGCGGCGGCGCGGAAGCCCTCGAGCAGCCGCGCACGGACGCCGGCGTGCTCGATCGCCTCGAGGTAGGCCGACGCGGTGACCACGTACCCGGGCGGGACGGGCAGCCCGGCCGAGGTCATCTCGCCGAGGTTCGCCCCCTTGCCGCCGACGGATGCCGCATCGCCGAGCCCGACCTCCTCGAACCGGGTCACCAGTTCGGAACGCGCGTCGCCGAGCATGCGGCCCCCTCACCCCTCGTCCGCGACCGGGCCGACGGGCCCGGCGGAGCCCATGGTCCCACGGGGCGGCCGGCGGGCTCGGGACGCAAGTCCCGAGGGAGTGCTACTTCTTCGGCGCGAGCTGCTCGATGATCGCCTGCGAGACGTCCTTCATCGTGAGGCGGCGGTCCATCGACGCCTTCTGGATCCAGCGGAACGCCTCGGGTTCGGTCAGGCCCATCTTCTCGTTCAGCAGGCCCTTGGCCCGGTCGACCAGCTTGCGGGTCTCGAAGCGCTCGACGAGGTCGCCGACCTCGGCCTCGAGCGCGATGATCTGGGCGTGCCGGGCCAGCGCGATCTCGATCGCGGGCAGGAGGTCGTTCGGCGTGAAGGGCTTGACCACGTAAGCCAGTGCGCCCGCCTCGGTCGCGCGCTCGACGAGCTCTCGCTGGCTGAACGCCGTGAGGAGCACGACCGGGGCGATGTGGCCCTTCGAGAGCCGCTCCGCCGCGGAGATGCCGTCGAGCTGCGGCATCTTCACGTCCATGATCACGAGGTCGGGGCGGAGCTCGGTCGCGAGTGCGACCGCCGTCTCGCCGTCTCCGGCCTCGCCGACGACCTCGAACCCGTTGTCGCGCAGGATCTCGACGATGTCGAGGCGGATGAGCGACTCATCCTCCGCGACCACGACGCGGCGCGGCGCGGCCGGCTGGGTCTCTTCGCTGTCTGTCACGCAGGAAAGCCTACGGTATTCTGGGCGAGCCCTCCGGCCGGTGTGGCGGAATGGCAGACGCGGAGCACTCAAAATGCTTTGCCCGAAAGGGCGTGTGGGTTCGACCCCCACCACCGGCACCCGATCCGACCTGCGGCCCCGGCGGGCCGCGGCCGGGGCCTCCGACGCGACGTGTCAGCCAGGCCCCGCCCCGCATCACTCCCGCGGGGGCGGGTGATGCGTGCCGCGGTGGATCTCGTACACCCGCGCATGCCCCGGCGAGTCCGGGTCGTCGACGATCGGCCGGTCGTGCATGAAGAGCCGGATCACGTGCGACAGCTCGCCCGGGTGGCTGAAGTTGATCGCGTGCGCCGCGCCCTCGATCTGGACGATGAGCACGTGGTGGTCCGTCCGACTCGCCACCTCGTCCACGCGCTTCGAGCCCGGGATGAGCGGGTCGCGGTCGCCGAGGACGGCGAGCGTCGGAATGCGGAGGGCGAGCATCCGCTCGAGCGACGGGTACTGCGTGAGGGCGCGGAACATCCGCACCGTGCTCGGCACACCGAAGCGCAGGTAGTCCGGGGTCACGACGCCCATGAGCCGAGGAGGCTCGCGCGGGCCGTCGCGACCGATCTGGGCCATGGCCCGCCGGAGCGGCTGGTTGAAGACCCCACCCGCCGGTGAGACCAGCACGGCACGGTCGATGCGGTCCGGGTAGTGGTACGCGAACTCGCAGATGACGGGGCAGCCCATCGAATTGCCGACCAGGGTCGCCCGCTCGATCCCCCGCGCGTCGAGGAAGCGCGCCGCCGCATGCGCGAGGTCGGGCACGTCGAGGGCGTCCGCCGCACCGCCGCTCCGTCCGAAGCCGGGCAGGTCGGGTACGAGCGTGTGGTACTCGTCGGCGAGCCGCTCCGCCGTCGGCACCAGGTACCGGCCGGAGAGGCCGAACCCGTGCACGTGCATCATCACGGGGGCGTCCGGAGGAGAGACGGACTCGCGGTAGAACACCCGGACCCCGTCGACCGTGGTCCAGCGCTCGGCGAGCCTCGAGACCCGCCGTCGCGCGACGGACCGACGGCGCGACCGCGTGCGACCCGTTCTCGTCACCATCGCGCGCTCCCTCCCGTCGGGTGAGGACGACGTCGGGAGCACGACCCCCTGACGCCGCGGCACGCGACAGTCTGGTACCCACGCGCACGCGCCGACAGGCCGGAGGTCCCGGAGCCCGTCGGGGCGCCGCAGTGCGACGCGCCGACGCCGACGGCCCGGCGCTCGCATGGAGCGCCGGGCCGTGGACGGGTCGAAGCTAGAGCACCTCGCCGACGACGTGCACGCGCACGTCGTTGGTGGTGCCCGGGATGCCGGGAGGGGACCCCGAGATGATGACGACCTTCTCGCCGGCCTCGGCCTTGCCCGTCTTCGCGAGCACGTCGTCGACCTGGCCCACCATCTGGTCGGTGTGGGTCACGCGCTCGACCACGAACGACTCCACGCCCCAGTTGAGCGCCATGCGGCGACGGATCGCGGGATAGGGCGTGAAGGCGAGGATGGGGATGCTCGACCGGAGGCGTGTCATCCGGCGCACCGACTCGCCCGACTCGGTGAACACGCACAGGTACTTCGCCTCGACGAAGTCGGCGACCTCGACGGCTGCGAGCGTGATCGCGCCGGCCTGCGTGCGCGGCTTGGTGCCGAGCGGCGGGATGCGCTCGAGTCCGTGCTTCTCGGTCGACTCGATGATGCGCGCCATGGTCTTGACGGTCTGCACGGGGTACTCCCCCACGCTCGTCTCGCCCGAGAGCATCACCGCGTCGGCGCCGTCGAGGATCGCGTTCGCGACATCGGACGTCTCGGCGCGCGTCGGCACGGGCGCGTGCGTCATCGACTCGAGCATCTGCGTCGCGACGATGACCGGCTTGGCCAGCCGGCGCGCGATCTCGATGGCCCGCTTCTGCACGATCGGCACCGCCTCGAGCGGCAGCTCCACGCCCAGGTCGCCTCGCGCGACCATGATGCCGTCGAACGCCTCGACGATGCCCTCGAGCGCGTCGACGGCCTGCGGCTTCTCGATCTTGGCGATGACGGGGAGCCGGCGGCCCTCCTCGGACATGATCTCGTGGACGCGGTCGATGTCGGACGCGTTGCGGACGAACGAGAGGGCGATGAGGTCGGCGCCGAGCTTCAGCGCCCATCGGAGGTCGGCCTCGTCCTTCTCGGACAGCGCGGGCACGTTCACGGCCACGCCGGGCAGGTTGATGCCCTTGTTGTTCGAGACCGGACCGGCGACGACGACCTTGGTCGTGACCACGGTGCCGTCGGTCTCGAGGACCTCGACGCGGACCTTCCCGTCGTCGATGAGGAGGTGGTCGCCCGCCTCGACGTCGTGAGGCAGGCCCTTGAACGTGGTGCCGACGATCTCCTTGGTCCCGAGGATCTCCTCCGTCGTGATCTTGAAGATGTCGCCCTCGGCGAGCTCGTGGGGGCCGTCGGCGAACTTGCCCAGGCGGATCTTCGGCCCCTGGAGGTCGACGAGCACCGCGACGGCGCGGCCCGAGTCGTTCGCGGCCTTCCGCACGTTCTGGTAGACGTCCTCGTGCACGTCGTAGCTGCCGTGGCTGAGGTTCATGCGGGCGACGTCGATGCCCGCGTCGATGATCGCGCGGATCTGCTCGTAACTGGACGTTGCCGGCCCGAGCGTGGCGACGATCTTCGCTCTTCTCATGTGGTGTGTGCTCCAGGGGTTGCGCGCCGAAGCGCTGGATACGGACTCGTCAGGCGCTCGAGGCGCCGGTCAGATGGCGAAGGCTCGTGCCGTCGCGGGAATGGGACTCGGGAGCTGCGTCTCACCTTCAAGGTACCGGTCGACGGCGGCCGCCGCAGCGCGTCCCTCGGCGATCGCCCAGACGATGAGCGACTGGCCGCGGCCCGCGTCGCCGGCGACGAACACGCCCGGCTCGGCCGTGGCGTAGTCGGCGTCGCGGGCGAAGTTGCCTCGGTCGGTGGCCTGCAGGCCGAGCTGCTCGTGCGCGGCGTCCGTCTCCGGGCCCGTGAACCCGAGCGCGAGCAGCACCAGGTCCGCGGGGATCTCGCGCTCGGTGCCCGCCTTCGGCACGCGGCGGCCGTCGAGGTATTCGGTCTCCGCGACCCGGATGGCGCGCACCTCGCCGGCGTCGTTCGCGAGGAACTCGACGGTCGACGCCAGGTACTGGCGCTGGCCGCCCTCCTCGTGCGCGCTCTGCATCTCGAAGAGCGTCGGGTGCATCGGCCACGGCTGCTCGGCCGGGCGAGTCGGGCTCGGCTGCTTGCCGATCGCGAGGTTCGTGACCGACAGTGCGCCTTGGCGGTGCGCGGTGCCGATGCAGTCCGCGCCGGTGTCGCCGCCGCCGAGGACGACGACGTGCTTCCCCTCGGCCGTGATCTGGTCGAACACCTCCTCGCCCGCGACGCGGCGGTTCGCCTGCGTCAGGTACTCCATCGCGAAGTGGACGCCGGGGAGGTCGCGGCCGGGGATGGGCAGGTCGCGCGGCACGAGCGCGCCCGTGGCGACCACGACGGCGTCGTAGCGGCGACGGAGCTCGTCCCACGAGAGGTCGACGCCGATCTCGACGCCCGCGCGGAAGCGCGTCCCCTCGGCGGTCATCTGCGCGAGGCGCGCGTCGACGTGCTTCTTCTCCATCTTGAAGTCGGGGATGCCGTAGCGCAGGAGCCCGCCGATGCGGTCGTCTCGCTCGTACACGGCGACGGTGTGACCGGCACGGGTGAGCTGCTGGGCGGCCGCGAGGCCCGCGGGTCCCGAGCCGACCACCGCGACGGTCTTGCCGGTGAGGCGCCCGGGCGGCTGCGGCTGCACCCAGCCGTTGCCGAACGCCTGGTCGGCGATCGAGACCTCCACCTGCTTGATCGTCACGGCGGGCTGGTTGATGCCGAGCACGCACGAGGACTCGCACGGCGCCGGGCACAGGCGCCCGGTGAACTCCGGGAAGTTGTTGGTCGCGTGCAGGCGCTCGCTCGCCGCCCGGCCCTCGCCGCGCCACGTCAGGTCGTTCCACTCCGGGATCAGGTTGCCCAGCGGGCAGCCCTGGTGGCAGAACGGGATGCCGCAGTCCATGCAGCGGCCGGCCTGACGACGCAGCTGGGCGGGATCGCCCTGCTCGTAGACCTCTTTCCAGTCCATGATGCGCACCGGCACGGGACGCCGCTTGGGCAGCTCGCGCTCGGTGACCTTCAGAAAGCCCTTCGGGTCAGCCACCCGTCACCTCCACGTACTCCTCGTGCACAGCTCGGGTCCAGACCACGGTCGTCTCAGCCACCCGTCACCTCCAGGATTCGCGTCCAGACCACGTCGCCATCGGGGTCGAGCCCCTCGTCGACCGCCGCCTGGCGGGTGCGGAGGACCGCGGCGTAATCGCGCGGCAGCACCTTGGTGAAGCGGTCGAACGCGGCATCCCCCTCGGCGAGGAGGGTCGCGGCGACCACGGAGTCGGTGTGCTCGAGGTGCTGCTCGAGCAGGTCTCGGACGATCTCGCGGTCGGCGCTGCCCAGCGGGTGCAGTTCGAGCTCGCCGCTCGAGAGCGACTCGCGGTTGACCCGCGACTCGGCGAGGTCGAGCACGTACGCCGTGCCCCCCGACATGCCGGCGCCGAGGTTGCGTCCGGTGCCGCCGAGGATGAGCGCGAGCCCTCCCGTCATGTACTCGAGCGCGTGGTCGCCCACGCCCTCGACGACCGCGGTGGCGCCCGAGTTGCGGACCAGGAAGCGCTCGCCGACGATGCCGCGGATGAACATGCTGCCGCGGGTCGCGCCGTAGCCGATGACGTTGCCCGCGATGACGTTGCGCTCGGCGACGAAGCCCGCCTCGCGCGACGGGCGCACGATGACCTGCCCGCCCGAGAGGCCCTTGCCGACGTAGTCGTTGGAGTCGCCCTCGAGACGCAGCGTGATCCCGCTCGGCAGGAACGCGCCGAACGACTGCCCGGCCGAGCCGGTCAGCGTCACGTCGATCGAGCCGGTGGGCAGGCCCTCGGCCCCGTGGCGAACCGTGACCTCGTGGCCGAGCATCGTGCCGACCGCTCGTTCGGTGTTCCTGATCGGCAGGGAGATCTCGACGCGCCCGCCCTGGTCGAGCACGAGTGCGCTGCGCCGGATGAGCTCGTTGTCGAAGTGCTCGTCGAGCTCGTGGTCCTGCGCGCGGAAGTTGCGGCGCGGCTCCGAGCCCGAGAAGTCGGGGCCGACGAGCACCGGCGTGAGGTCGAGGCCCGACGCCTTCCAGTGCGCGACCGCGCGGTCGACGTCGAGGAGCTCACGGCGCCCGATGACCTCGTCGAGGGAGCGGTAGCCGAGCTCGGCGAGGTACTCCCGCACCTCCTGGGCGATGAACTCGAAGAAGTTCACGACGAACTCGGGCTTGCCCGTGAAGCGCTTGCGCAGCTCGGGGTTCTGCGTCGCGACGCCGACCGGGCACGTGTCGAGGTGGCACACGCGCATCATGACGCAGCCCTCCACGATGAGCGGGGCGGTCGCGAAGCCGAACTCCTCGGCGCCGAGCAGCGCGCCGATGACGACGTCTCGGCCGGTCTTGAGCTGCCCGTCGACCTGCACGACGACGCGGTCGCGCATGCCGTTCAGCATGAGCGTCTGCTGCGTCTCGGCCAGGCCGAGCTCCCACGGGGTGCCCGCGTGCTTGAGCGAGTTCAGGGGGCTCGCGCCCGTGCCGCCGTCGTGGCCCGACACGAGGATGACGTCCGCCAGCGCCTTCGCGGTGCCCGCCGCGACCGCGCCGATCCCCGACTGGCTCACGAGCTTGACGTGGATGCGCGCCCTGGGGTTCGCGCGCTTCAGGTCGAAGATGAGCTGCTTGAGGTCTTCGATCGAGTAGATGTCGTGGTGGGGCGGCGGCGAGATGAGTCCGACGCCCGCGGTCGCGTGGCGCGTGCGGGCGACCCACGGGTACACCTTCGCGGGCGGCAGCTGTCCGCCTTCACCGGGCTTCGCGCCCTGCGCGAGCTTGATCTGGATGTCGTCGGCGTGGGTCAGGTACATGCTCGTGACGCCGAAGCGGCCGGATGCCACCTGCTTGACGGCGCTGCGTCGCTCGGGGTCGAGCAGGCGATCGAGGTCTTCGCCGCCCTCGCCCGTGTTCGACTTCGCGCCGAGCCGGTTCATGGCGATCGCGAGCGTCTCGTGCGCCTCCTTCGAGATCGACCCGTAGCTCATGGCGCCCGTCGAGAAGCGCTTCACGATCGACTCGACCGGCTCGACCTCGTCGATCGGCACGGGCGGACGGACGCCCGTCCGCAGCGCGAACATGCCGCGCAGCGTCATGAGCTGCTCGGCCTGCGAGTCGACCATCTGCGTGTACTCGCGGAAGACGTCGAACCGGCGGTTGCGGGTCGAGTGCTGGAGGCGGAAGACCGTCTCGGGGTTGAACAGGTGCGGCGAGCCGTCGCGTCGCCACTGGTACTCGCCGCCCGTCTGCAGGCGCTCGTGCGCCCGCACCGCGGCATCCGCCGGGTAGGCCACCTGGTGGCGGGCGAGGTTCTCACGCGCGATGACGTCGATGCCGACGCCGCCGAGCTTCGACGTGGTGCCGGTGAAGTACTCGTCGACGAACTCCTGCGCGAGCCCGACCGCCTCGAATGCCTGGGCGCCCGCGTACGACGAGATCGTCGAGATGCCCATCTTCGACATGATCTTCAGGACGCCCTTGCCGAGCGCGGTGATGACGTTCCGCACGGCCTGCTCGGGCGTGACGCCCGCGAGCGTGCCGGAGCGGACCAGGTCCTCGCAGCTCTCCATGGCGAGGTACGGGTTCACCGCGGACGCGCCGTAGCCGACGAGCAGCGCGACGTGGTGCACCTCGCGCACGTCGCCCGCCTCGACCACGAGGCCCACCTTCATGCGGGTCTCGGACCGGATCAGGTGGTGGTGCACGGCCGACAGCATGAGGAGCGACGGGATCGGCGCGAGGTCCTTCGTGGAGTCGCGGTCGCTGAGCACGATGAACGAGGCCCCCTCGTCGATCGCCTCGTCGACCTCGCGGTAGAGCTCCTCGAGGCGCGCGCGCAGGCCGCCGGGGCCCTCGTCGACGCGGTAGAGGCCCCGGAGCGTCCGGGTGGCGCGCGCGCCCGACGGCGAGGTCATGTGCACGATCTTCGCGAGCTGGTCGTTGTCGATGACCGGGAAGTCGAGCGACACCTGGCGCGCGTGCTCGGCGCCGGCGGCGAGGAGGTTCCGCTCCGGTCCGAGCGACGTCGAGAGCGACGTGACGACCTGCTCGCGGATCGAGTCGAGCGGCGGGTTGGTGACCTGCGCGAACTGCTGCGTGAAGTAGTCGAACAGCAGGCGCGGGCGCTCCGAGAGCACGGCGATCGGCGTGTCGGATCCCATTGCGCCGAGCGGCTCCTGACCGGTCGCGGCCATGGGCGCGAGGAGGATCTTCACCTCCTCCTCGGTGTAGCCGAACGTGCGCTGGCGTCGGTTGACGGATGCCGGCGGGTGCACGATGTGCTCGCGCTCGGGCAGGTCGGCGAGGCGGATCCGGCCCTCGTCGAGCCACTCGCCCCAGGGTGCGGATGCCGCGAGCTCGGACTTGATCTCGTCGTCCTCGATGAGTCGGCCCGCCTCGGTGTCGACGAGGAACATGCGGCCGGGCTGCAGGCGGCCCTTGCGGACGATGCGCTTCTGCGGAAGGTCGAGGACGCCGATCTCGCTCGCGAGCACGACGAGCCCGTCGTCGGTCACGAGGTAGCGACCGGGGCGGAGGCCGTTGCGATCGAGCGTCGCGCCGACGAGGGTGCCGTCGGTGAAGACGATCGCCGCGGGGCCGTCCCACGGCTCCATGAGCATCGAGTGGTACTCGTAGAACGCGCGGCGGGCCGGGTCGATCTCGGCCTGCTTCTCCCACGCCTCGGGGACCATCATCATGACCGCGTGCGGGAGGCTGCGGCCGGCGAGCGTGAGCAGCTCGACGACCTCGTCGAACGAGGCGGAATCGCTCGCGCCGGGCGTGACGATCGGCAGCAGCGGCTCGAGCTCGCCGAGCACCTCGGAGTCGAGCTGGGACTGGCGTGCCCGCATCCAGTTGCGGTTGCCCTGGATCGTGTTGATCTCGCCGTTGTGCGCGATCATGCGGAACGGCTGCGCGAGCGGCCACGACGGGAACGTGTTCGTCGAGTAGCGGGAGTGGACGAGCGCCAGCTTCGACGCGAAGCGCTCGTCGGAGAGGTCGGGGTAGAACGGCTCGAGCTGGAGCGTGGTGACCATGCCCTTGTAGACGAGCGTGCGGCACGACAGCGACGCGAAGTACAGCTCGAGCTCGCGCTCCGCGCGCTTGCGGAGGCGGAACGTGAGCCGGTCGAGCGCGATACCCGAGAGGTGCTCGCCCTCGGCCGTGTTCGCGGAGCTGCGCACGTAGAGCTGCTGCACGACGGGCATCGCGGCGCGCGCGAGCGTGCCGAGCTCCTCGGGGCGCACGGGGACCTCGCGCCATCCGAGCACCTCGAGGCCTTCGGATCCCGCGATGCGCTGCAGCCGCTGCTTGACGGTCGACCGCGCGGTCGGGTCGACGGGCAGGAATGCGTTGCCGACGGCGTACGCGCCGGCGGGCGGCAGCGGGAAGTCGACGACGTCGCGGAGGAACGCGTCGGGCACCTGCGTGATGATGCCCGCGCCGTCCCCCGTGCCGGCGTCGGAGCCGACCGCGCCGCGGTGCTCGAGGTTGCGCAGGCTGTCGAGCGCCGCCTGGATGATGTCGTGCCCGGCGGTGCCGCGCAGCGTCGCCACCATGGCGAGCCCGCAGGCGTCCTTCTCGGCGGCGGGGTCGTACATGCCCTGGGCGGGCGGCGTCAGACCGAACCGGGAGTGGGGAGGGGGAAGCGACACGTTGGACCGTCCTCGGTATCTCGTTAGGCAGCGGGGACGACGTCGGCCCACGGAGGGAGGTTCACGGCGCGAGGTGCGGCGCCGAGTCGGAGAAACGCGGTGTGGTGGCGTG
The DNA here is from genome assembly GCF_037199545.1 of Agromyces sp. CCNWLW213. Taxonomy (NCBI): domain Bacteria; kingdom Bacillati; phylum Actinomycetota; class Actinomycetes; order Micrococcales; family Microbacteriaceae; genus Agromyces; species Agromyces sp. CCNWLW213. Next base: position 441,553 of record NZ_JBBBDX010000001.1, read on the forward strand.
GCCTACGCGGAGGCCGAGCGGCTGGAGCTTGTGGCTGCCGGCTCGCCGGGTGCGTTCTCACCCTCGACGCCTTCGTCGAGAGAGTCGGAGTCGGACTCGGTGTCGTCCGAGTCTACCTCAGCATCCGCGGGCCTCCATTCACGGCCCGGGCGGTACACGCTCGGCTCGATGCCGGGGTGCCGGCGGCGCTGCACGAGGATGATGACGAGCCCGATGACGATGGCGGCGAACGACGCCCACACGTTGGACCGGATGCCGAGGAACATCTCGCTCGGGTCGACGCGGATGGTCTCGAAGACCGCCCGACCGGCACCGTACCAGATGAGGTAGGCGCCGAACATCATGCCCCAGCGCAGGCGGAAGAAGCGCTCGAGCCCGAGCAGCACGGCGACGCCGACGAGGTTCCAGATGATCTCGTAGAGGAACGTCGGGTGGAAGAGCGTGCCCTCGGCGAGCCCCTGCGGCCAGGCGGCGTTGTCGGCCGGGATCTCGAGGCCCCAGGGCAGGTCGGTCGGCCAGCCGTAGAGCTCGGCGTTGAACCAGTTGCCCAGCCGGCCGATGGCCTGGGCGACGAGGAGACCCGGGGCGACCGCGTCGGCGAACGACCAGAAGCGCAGGCCGGTGAGCCGGCAGGCGATGATGACGCCGACGGCGCCGCCGATGAGCGACCCGTAGATGGCGTTGCCGCCCTCCCAGATCGCGATCACGCGCCAGAGTTCCTGCCCGGCGAAGTAGTCGTCGGGGTGGGTGAGCACGTGGTAGACGCGCGCGCCGATGATGCCGAGCGGCACGGCCCACAGGACGACGTCGAGCACGATGCCGGGCTCGGCGCCGCGCTTGGTCAGGCGCCGCGAGGTCATGATCGTCGCGATGACGATGCCCGCGAGGATGAACAGCGCGTACATCTGGATGTTCAGCGTGCCCCACGGGACCGGGATCTCGAGGGTGCGCCACTCCGGGTCGGGAGTCGGGATGCTGAGCGGTGCGAACACGCCGGCGTCTGCCTTTCGTCGATGGTGCGGGGGCGCCGCCCGCGGCGGCCCCGTCGAGACTACTTCACTTCCGGGCGGTGCCGCGCGCGAGCTCGGCCGCGAGCGCACCGGCCGCGTCGACGCCACCGTCGGCGAGGGCCTTCACGAGGGCCGACCCGACGATCGCGCCCTCGGCGTACTCGAGCACCTCGGCGACCTGGTCGGCCGTCGAGATGCCGAGTCCCACGCAGCTCGCCTCGGCGCCGGCGCCGCGGAGGCGCCCGACGAGGGTGCGCGCGGCCTGGTCGACGTCGGTGCGAGCTCCGGTGATGCCCATGGTCGAGACGGCGTAGACGAAGCCGCGGCTCGCGTCGACGGCCTGGCGGATGCGCGCGTCGGTCGACGACGGTGCCGCGAGGAACACCCGGTCGAGGCCGGTGCGCTCGGATGCCGCGATCCACTCGCGGCCCTCGTCGGGGATGAGGTCGGGCGTGATGAGCCCGGCTCCCCCGGCGGCGGCGAGGTCGTCGGCGAACCGGTCGACGCCGTACTGCACCACGGGATTCCAGTAGGTCATGACGAGCACGGGCGCGTCGACCCGCTCGGTCACGCGTCGCACGGCCTCGAAGCCGTCGGCGAGGCGGAAGCCGTTCGCCAGGGCCTGCACCGTCGCGGCCTGGATGACGGTGCCGTCCATGACCGGGTCGGAGTACGGCAGGCCGAGCTCGAGCACGTCGACGCCGTTCTCGACGAGGGCGACCGCGGCGTCGACGCTCGCGTCGAGCGTCGGGAAGCCGACGGGCAGGTAGCCGATGAGTGCGCCCGCGGCCTCCTCGTTGCGGCGGCGGATGACCGGGCCGACGTTCCTCACTCGGCGCTCCCGCGGTCGAGGAGCTCGAAGTAGCGGGCCGCGGTCTCCATGTCCTTGTCGCCGCGCCCCGAGAGGTTGACGAGGATGGTCGCGGTCGGGCCGAGCTCGCGCCCGAGTTCGAGCGCGCCCGCGAGCGCGTGCGCCGACTCGATCGCGGGGATGATGCCCTCCGTGCGCGAGAGGAGCCGCAGGGCCTGCATCGCCGCGTCGTCGGTGATCGGGAGGTAGGTGGCCCTGCCGAGCGCGGCGAGCCACGAGTGCTCCGGACCGACGCCCGGGTAGTCGAGGCCCGCCGAGATCGAGTGCGACTCGATGGTCTGGCCGTCGTCGTCCTGCAGGAGGAAGCTGCGGGCGCCGTGGAGGACTCCGGGGCGGCCCTTCGAGATGGTCGCCGCGTGGCGCGGGGTGTCGACGCCCTCGCCGCCGGCCTCGTAGCCGTACAGCGCGACGTCGGCGTCGTCGAGGAACGCGTGGAAGATGCCGATCGCATTCGATCCGCCGCCGACGCAGGCGGCGACCGCGGTGGGCAGCCCGCCCGTCAGGTCGATGACCTGCTGGCGCGCCTCCTCGCCGACGATCTTCTGGAAGTCGCGCACCATCTCGGGGAACGGGTGCGGGCCCGCGACCGTGCCGAAGATGTAGTTCGTGGTCTCGACGTTGGTGACCCAGTCGCGCATCGCGTCGTTGATCGCGTCCTTGAGGGTGCGCGACCCGGTCTTGACCGCGATCACCTCGGCGCCGAGGAGCCGCATGCGCGCCACGTTCAGCGCCTGCCGCTCGGTGTCGACCTCGCCCATGTAGATCGTGCAGTCGAGGCCGAACAGGGCGGCGGCGGTCGCCGTGGCGACGCCGTGCTGGCCCGCGCCGGTCTCGGCGATGACGCGCTTCTTGCCGATGCGCCTGGTGAGCAGCGCCTGGCCGAGCACGTTGTTGATCTTGTGCGAGCCCGTGTGGTTGAGGTCTTCGCGCTTCAGGATGATGCGGGCGCCGCCCGCGTGCTCGGCGAACCGGGGCACCTCGGTGATGATCGAGGGTCGCCCGGTGTAGCTGCGGCCGAGCTCGGCGAGTTCCTCGCCGAACGCGGGGTCGAGCTTCGCCAGCGTGTACGCCTCGGAGAGCTCGTCGAGCGCCGCGATGAGCGATTCAGGGACGAACCGCCCGCCGAACTCGCCGAAATACGGACCGGTCTGGGCACGAAGGGCCATGTCACACCGCCAGGAATGCAGAGAGGTTGGAGATGGGGTCGCCCGTGACGAGCGCCTCCCCCACGAGCACGGCGTCGGCGCCCGCGGCACGGTAGTGCGCGACATCCGCCGCCGACAGCACGGCCGACTCGGCCACCTTGATCGCGCCGGCGGGGAATCGCTCGGCGAGCCGGCCGAACAGGTCGCGGTCGAGCTCGAACGTCGTGAGGTCGCGCGCGTTAACTCCGATCAGGCGCGCGCCGAGCTGCGCGGCGCGGTCGAGCTCGTCGGCGGAATGCGTCTCGACGAGCGGCGTCATGCCGAGCTCGGTGATGAGCCCGTGCAGTTCGCGCAGGGTGCCGTCGTCGAGCGCGGCGACGATGAGCAGCACCATGTCGGCGCCGGCGGCGCGGGCCTCGAACACCTGGTACGCCGTTGCGATGAAGTCCTTGCGGAGCACGGGCAGCGCCACGGCCCGGCGGACCGATTCGAGGTCGGCCAGGGACCCGCCGAACTTGCGGCCCTCGGTCAGCACGCTGATGGCGCTCGCACCGCCGAGCTCGTACGTGCGCGCGAGCGCGGCGGGGTCGTCGATCGCCGCGAGCGAGCCGCGCGACGGGCTCGAGCGCTTGATCTCGGCGATGACCTTGACGTGCGCGGCGGGCCGGAGCACCGCGAGCGCGTCGATCGCGGCCGGGCGCGCGAGCGCCGCGGCCTCGACCTCGGACAGCGGCCGCTCGGCGCGCCGGGTCTCGGCGTCGGCGACGGCGTTGGCGGTGAGCTCGGAGAGCACGCGTCAGTGCGCCTTGGGCGCGACCTTGTCGCCGTCGACGCCATATCCCGCCTTCGCGAGCGCCCAGCCGACGATCGCGCCGAGCACGAGCAGGCCGGCCGCCGCCCAGACGAGCCACTGCACGTCGAGGAAGAAGGCGACGGTGCCGATCGCGAACGCGATGAGCATGATCGTCACGGCGGTCCATGCCGCGGGCGAGTGTCCGTGGCCGGGCTCAGCGTGCTCAGTGCTCATGGTGCTCCTTCTGTGCGTGCGTGGGGTCGGGGAGAGTCTACCGGGTGCGGCCGGGTGGCTCGCGGTCGCCGCCGCCGCCGGCGTCCGGCTCGGAGTCCCGGCCGACGGGTCGGTCGGCGGTATCCGCGGAGTCCGCGCTGGGGAACTCGCCCGCGCGCCCGGACGCCTCGTCGGTGGGATCGTCGCCCCGGCTCAACCCGTCCCAGTCGTCGACGGCCCGATCGGACGCGGGGACCCCCTCGCCCGGCGCGGCGGGCGCGAGGCGCGCGCCCCCGCCGTACCGGCGCGAGATCGGCCAGGCGCGGCCCGTGACGACGACGACGACGCCGGCAGCGGCGATGAGCACGCCGCCGAGGACCGCCGCGTACGGCCAGGCCGACGTGGCCGCGGCGGCGACCAGCTCCTCGGTCGACTCGGCCCCCGCGACGCCCGTGGCGTCGGCGACGGCCGGCGACACGGCACGGACGGGGTCGCCGAGCGAGACCGTCGAGGCCAGCACGACGCTCGCGCCGAGGACCACCGCGAGCAGCCCGAGCACGAACCGGATCACCGGACCCGCGATGGCGAGGGCGCCCGCGAGGGCGAGGCCCGCGAGCGCGAGCGCCGCGAGCGCGGGCGAGGCGACCGCTCCCCCGACGTCGATCGACGTGGCGCCGCCGGCCGTGGCCTGGCCGTCGACGAGCGACACCGTGAACCAGGCTTGGCTCCACGAGAGCAGGGCGAGCCCGGATCCCGCGACGAGGCCCAGGATCGCGGGGAGCTTCATCCGCTCGGGACGCATGCGCTCAGCCCACCCGCCGCATCGCGTTGGCGACGGCGACGGCCCGCAACGGCGCAGCGGCCTTGTTGACCGACTCCTGGTACTCGGACTCCGGGTTCGAGTCGGCGACGAGTCCGCCGCCGGCCTGCACGCGCGCGACGCCGCCGGAGATCGTCGCCGTGCGGATCGCGATCGCGAGGTCGGCGTCGCCGCCGAAGCCGAAGTAGCCGACCACGCCCCCGTACAGGCCGCGCTGCGCGGGCTCGAGCTCGTCGATGATCTCGAGCGCCCGCGGCTTCGGCGCGCCCGAGAGCGTGCCGGCCGGGAAGGTCGCCCGGAACACGTCGACGGCGTTGGCGTCGTCGCGCAGGTCGCCCTCGACCGAGGAGACGAGGTGCATGATGTGGCTGAATCGCTCGACGCGCATGAACTCCGTCACCTCGACGCTGCCGGCCGTGCACACCTTCGCGAGGTCGTTCCGGGCGAGGTCGACGAGCATGAGGTGCTCGGCCTGCTCCTTCGGGTCGGCGATGAGCTCGGCCTCGAGGTCGGCGTCGTCCTCCGGCGTCGCGCCGCGCGGCTTCGAGCCCGCGATCGGGTGCGTGTACACGCGCCCGTCCTCGACCTTCACGAGCGCCTCCGGCGAGGAGCCGACGATCCAGAACGGCTCGCCCGACGGGTCCTCGAGGTGGAGCAGGTACATGTACGGGCTCGGGTTGAGGCTCCGGAGCACGCGGTACACGTCGATCGGGTGCGCCGTGGCGTCCTGCTCGAACCGCTGCGAGATCACGACCTGGAAGATGTCGCCCTCGTGGATGTAGTGCTTCGAGCGCTCGACGGCCGAGAGGAAGTCGGCCTTCTCGGTGCGGTAGCGCGGCTCGGCCGCGCGCGACAGGTCGATCTCGGCGAGGTGCGCCTCGGCCGGCGTCGCGAGCGCCTCCTGCATGCGGTCGAGCCGCGCCTGCGCGTCGGCCCAGAGTGCGTCGGCGGGCTCGGCGCGATCGTTGAGCACGGAGGCCACGAGCTGGACGGTGCCCGTGCGGTGATCGACGACGACGAGCTCGGAGACGAACGCGAACGCCTGGCCGGGCATCGCGTAATCGGCCGGCGGCCGGTTCGGCAGGTGCTCGATCTGGCGGATCGCCTCCCAGCCGATGAAGCCGACGAGCCCGCCGGTCAGCGGCGGCGCACCCGGCACGTCCTCCGTCGCCCAGCGCTCGTAGACGGCCTCGAGCGCCGCGAGCGGGGCGAGGTCGCCGGATGCCGCCCCCAGGGCGCGCTCGCGGGGAAGGCCGTAGTCGAGCCACTCGACGGCGCCGTCGCGCTCCGTGAGCACGCCGTACGAGCCGGCGCCGACGAACGAGTACCGCGACCAGATGCCGCCCTGCTCGGCGGACTCGAGCAGGAACGTGCCGGGCCGGCCGCCGGCGAGCTTGCGATAGATGCCGACGGGCGTCTCGCCGTCCGCGAAGAGCTCGCGGACGACCGGGACGACCCGTCGTCCGGCGAGCAGGGCGGTGAAGTCCTCGAGGCGCGTAGTCGCGGTGCGGGCGGACGTCATGGGGTTCCTCCGTCGGGGGCGGATTCGCCGGGGCCTCCGACGACCACGTCGAGCGGGTCGCCGTCCCAGCAGGTGCGGGTCCCGGTGTGGCAGGCCGACCCGACCTGCTCGACCTTCACGAGGAGCACGTCGGCGTCGCAGTCGAGTGCCGCCGAGCGCACGTACTGCACGTGTCCGGACGTGTCGCCCTTGCGCCAGTACTCCTGCCTGGACCGTGACCAGAAGGTCACCCGGCCCTCGGTGAGGGTGCGGCGCATCGCCTCGCGATCCATCCAGCCGAGCATGAGCACCTCGCCGGAGTCCCACTGCTGGATGATGGCGGGCAGCAGCCCGTCGCCGTCGAACGCGGCGCGGTCCACCGCGCCGGCATCCGGGGCCCAGCGCTCGGTCTCGGACTCGAGCTCCTCGTCGCCCGCGTAGGTCATCGGACGGTCCTCCCGTCGGCCTCGAGGGCGCGCTTCACCTCGCCGATGGTGAGCTCGCCGTTGTGGAACACGGATGCCGCGAGCACGGCGTCGGCGCCCGCCGCGATCGCGGGCGCGAAGTGCTCGAGCGCGCCCGCGCCGCCCGAGGCGATGACGGGGACGGTCGAGAGCTCGTGCATGAGGGCGACGAGCTCGAGGTCGAAGCCCGCCCTGGTGCCGTCGGCGTCGATGGAGTTCACGAGCAGCTCGCCCGCGCCCAGCTCGATCGCCCGGCGCGCCCACTCGAGCGCGTCGAGGTCGGTCTCGGTGCGGCCGCCGTGGGTCGTGACGACGAAGCCCGACGCGGTGCGGTCGGAGCGCTTCACGTCGAGCGACAGCACGCACACCTGCGCGCCGAAGCGGTCGGCGATCTCGGCGATGAGCTCGGGGCGGGCGATCGCGGCGCTGTTCACGCCGATCTTGTCGGCGCCGTGTCCGAGCAGGCGCCCGACGTCGTCGGTCGAGCGCACGCCGCCGCCCACGGTCAGCGGGATGAACACCTGCTCGGCGACCCGCTGCACCATGTCGTACGTGGTCGACCGGTCGTCGACCGTCGCGGTGACGTCGAGGAAGGTGAGCTCGTCGGCGCCCTGCGCCGCGTACCTCGCCGCGAGCTCCACGGGGTCACCGGCGTCGCGCAGGTTCAGGAAGTTCACGCCCTTGACGACGCGGCCCGCGGCCACGTCGAGGCACGGGATCACACGGACGGCCAGCGACATCCGCTCACCTCACAGTCGGGCCGCGTGGATGGCGCTCACGAGGATCGCGCGCGCACCCAGCCCGTACAGCTCGTCCATGACGTGGTTGACGTCGGCGCGCGGGATCATGACGCGCACCGCGACCCACTCCGGGTCGTGCAGCGGGGAGACCGTCGGGGACTCGAACCCGGGTGCGACCGCGGTCGCCGCCTCGAGGTGCGACACGGGCACGTCGTAGTCGACGAGCACGTACTGGCGCGCGACGAGCACGCCCTGCAACCGGCGGACGAGCGTCTGCGTGCCCGGTCGCTCGACGCCGGAGCCGATGAGGACGGCCTCGGACTCGAGGATGACCGGTCCGAAGATGTCGAGGCCCGCCGTGCGCAGCGTCGACCCGGTCGACACCACGTCGGCGACCGCATCGGCCACGCCGAGACGCACGGCCGACTCGACCGCGCCGTCGAGCTTGACGAGCTTCGCCGTGACGCCGTGCTGCGCCAGGAAGTCGCCCACGAGGCCCGGGTAGCTCGTGGCGACGCGGACGCCCTCGAGGTCGCCCAGCGTGTCGAACGCCCCGGGCGGGCCGGCGAAGCGGAAGGTCGAGTCGCCGAAGCCGAGCGAGGCGATCTCGCCGGCCTCCGAACCCGAGTCGAGGAGCAGGTCGCGCCCCGTGATGCCGACGTCGAGCGCGCCGGATCCGACGTACGTGGCGATGTCACGCGGTCGCAGGTAGAAGAACTCCACCCCGTTGCGGGGGTCGGCGACGATGAGCTCGCGCGAGTCGCGTCGGCCGGTGTACCCCGCCTCGTGGAGCATCTGCGCGGCGGTGTCCGAGAGCGAGCCCTTGTTGGGCACGGCGATCCTGAGCATTCCCTGGCTTTCGTGTCGACGGAACTGATCTGCGGTCATCGGCGTGATCAGAGATGTCGGTACACGTCGGCCGGCGTGAGCCCCTTCGCGAGCATCAGCACCTGCAGGTGGTACAGCAGTTGCGAGATCTCCTCGGCCGTCTCGGCGTCGGACTGGTACTCGGCGGCCATCCACACCTCGGCGGCCTCCTCGACGATCTTCTTGCCGATGGCGTGCACGCCGGCGTCGAGCTGGCGCACGGTGCCGGAGTCCGCGGGGCGGGTCCTGGCCTTGTCGCTGAGCTCGACGAAGAGGTCGTCGAAGGTCTTCACCCGACCAGACTACCCGTGCGCCATGCCGTGCCCGTGCGGGTGCGCGGCCACCGCGGCGCGCAGCGCCTCGATGCGCTCGGCCGGCACGTCGCCGTTGAAGACGTGCGATCCCGCGACGAACGTGTCGGCGCCGGCCTCGGCCGCGATGCCGATCGTCTCCTCGGTGATGCCGCCGTCGACCTGCAGCCACACGTCGAGTCCGGCCGCGTGGACCGCGTCGGCGAGACGGCGGAGCTTCGGCATGGTCTCGGAGATGAACGACTGCCCGCCGAAGCCCGGCTCGACGGTCATGACGAGAACCTGGTCGAACTCGGGCAGGAGGTCGAGGTAGGGCGCGGCATCCGTGCCGGGCTTCAGCGCGATGCCCGCGCGGACGCCGATCGAGCGGAGCTTCCGGGCGAGCGCGACCGGCTCGCCCGCCGCCTCGGCATGGAATGTGACCGAGAACGCGCCGGCCTCCGCGTACGCGGGCGCCCAGCGGTTCGGGTCGTCGATCATGAGGTGCACGTCGAGCGGGATGGGCGAGACCTCCTGCAGCCGGGTCACCATCTGGAGCCCGAACGTGAGGTTCGGCACGAAGTGGTTGTCCATGACGTCGACGTGCACGAGGTCCGCGGTCGCGATGCGCCCGAGCTCGCGCTCGAGGTTGGCGAAGTCGGCAGCGAGGATGCTCGGGTTGATCCGCGTCGTCATGCGGCCCAGCCTATCGAGCGGCCTCGACGCCCGGCGGCTCGACCGGCCCCGTGCGACGCACGAGCGCGATGAACATCGCATCGGTGCCGTGGCGGTGCGGCCACAACTGCGCCGTGCGGCCGTCGCCGCCGAGGTCGAGCGGATGCCGCGCGATCGACTGGAGCACGTCGGCGGTGTCGAGCAGCTCGGCGTCGTCGCCCCAGCGGGCGAGGGCCCGCCCGAGGGAGCCGTGCGTCTCCGACGCGTGCGGCGAACAGGTCACGTACGCGAGGACGCCGCCGGGTGCCAGGGCCCCGAACGCGGCGTCGGCGAGCTCGCCCTGCAGCGCGGTGAGCTCGGCGACATCCGTCGGCGCCTTGCGCCACCGCGCCTCGGGACGCCGCCGGAGGGCGCCGAGCCCCGTGCAGGGCGCGTCGAGCAGGATGCGGTCGAAGCCGCCCGGCGCGCCGCGCTGCTCGGCGTCGAGCTCGCGTCCGTCGCCCACCTCGACGGGCACATCGGCGGGCACGGCGGCCACCGCACGGCGCACGAGCTCGGCGCGCGCCGGCACGACCTCCTTCGCGACGACCGTCGCGCCGCCCGCGAGCGCCTCCGCCGCGAGGAGCGCGGTCTTCCCGCCGGGACCCGCGCACAGGTCGAGCCACCGCTCCCCCGGCCGGATCGGTGCGACGCGGCTCAGCGCGAGCGCGGCCAGCTGCGAGCCCTCGTCCTGCACGCGCACGCGTCCGCCGTGCTCGGCGACGAGGACCAGCGGATCGGGCGCCGTGAGTCCGACCGGCGAGTAGCGGTCCGGCTCCCCGAGTTCGCCCGGCGCCGCGGACAGTCCGGGCAGGGCCACGAGGTTGACGCGCGGGGCCGCGTTGTCGGCCTCGAGCAGCGCGACGAGTTCGTCTCCGCGCCCCTCGCGCTCGAGTGCGGTGCGAAGGGCCCGCACCACCCAGACCGGGTGGGAGTGGACGGCCGCGAGCGCCTCGTCGGGCGACGCCGCCTCGCCGGCGACCAGGTCGCGCCAGTCGTCGGCCTCGCGCCGGGACACGGTCCGGAGGACGGCGTTCACGAACCCGGCGGCCGCCGGGGCGACGCGCCGTGCGAGCGCGACGGACTCGTTGACGGCCGCGTGCGTCGCCACGCGCGTCGCGAGCAGCTGGTGGACGCCGAGCCGCAGCACGTCGAGCACGGGCGGGTCGACCTTCGCGACGGGCCGGCCGGCCGCGATCGCGACGACCGCGTCGTAGAACCCCTGCATGCGCAGCGTGCCGTACGTGAGCTCGGTCGCGAACGCCGCATCCGGTTCGCTGAGGCGCGCGCGATCGATGCGGGTCGGCAGGAGCAGGTTCGCGTAGGCGTCGGAGTCGCGGACGGCCTCGAGCACCTCGTAGGCGACGATCCGGGAGAGCGCGACCCGGTCGGGCCGGTTCCCGCGCGTCGCGGACGGACGCCGCCCGCCCTTCGCGCCGCTCATCGCGCGACCGCCCGGTCGACGCCGAGGCCCCGCCACCAGTCCGCCGCGGCCATCGCGGTGCGTCCCGCGGGCTGCACCCGCCGCAGCTCGAGCGCGCCGTCGGCCGTGCCCACGATCACGCGTCGGCGGTCGCCGCGCACCTCGCCCGGCTCCGGCTCGGGCCAGTCGCCGGATGCCGCCGGGCCGGCCTCGAGCACCTTGACGCGCACGCCGTCGACCTCGGTGTGCGCACCCGGCTCGGGAGTGACGCCCCGATAGCGCGCATCGACCTCCGCGGTCGTGCGCCGCCAGTCGAGGCGGCCGTCGTCGATGGTGAGCTTGGGCGCGAAGGTCGGCTCGCCCTGCTGCGGCGTCGCGACCGCCGTGCCGTCCGCGATCGCGTCCACGACCTCGGCGACGAGGTCGGCACCGGACGCCGCGAGCGACTCGAGCGCCGCCCCGGCCGTCTCACCCGGCTCGACCGGGCGCGTGCGGGTCGCGAAGACGTCGCCCGCATCGAGCTCGGGCACGAGGCGGAACACGGACGCGCCGAGCTCGGCGTCGCCCGCGATGAGCGCGCGCTGCACGGGCGCGGCGCCGCGCCAGGCCGGGAGGGCGGAGAAGTGCAGGTTGATCCAGCCGTGCCGCGGGGTCGACAGTAGCGGTTCCCGCACCAGTCCCCCGTAGGCGACGATCACGCCGAGGTCGGGTCGAAGCGCCGCGATCCGCGCGGTCGCGTCGTCGTCGAGCCGCGACGCGTCGACGACCGGCACGCCCAGCCGTTCAGCGGCCGACGAGACCGGCGAGGGCGTGAGCACGCGCTTGCGACCGAGCGGCGCGGGCGGGCGCGTGACGACGCCGACCACCTCGTGCCGCGATGCGGCGAGACGTTCGAGGGAGGGGACGGCGGCGGCGGGGGTTCCCGCGAAGACGATGCGGAGCTGGGGCACACTCCATCATCCCAGCCGTGCGGGGCGCGAGGGCAGGCCGCGGTCCGGCCCGGGCGGCGACGGCGCGGTCACGGCAGGTCGGGATCGTCCATGCGGACCCGCAGCGTCGGAGGCCGCCCCGGCCGACGCCCGGCGACCGGTCGTCGCCGCTCGGTCGCCGCGCGGATCGCCTCGGCCTTGAGCGCCGCCGCAACCTCGGCGCCCGACGCATAGCCGAATCGCACGATGGCCCGCTCGAGCCCGTCGTCGACCGGCACCGGTCCCAGCACGTCCACGCCGTCGATCGCGCGGATGCGCTCGAGCGCGCGTGCCAGGCGGTCGGGCGAGGAGGTCACCGAGGCCATGCGGACCGCCGGCGGGAACCGGAGCGCGCGACGCGCCTCGAGTTCGCCCGCGGCCCAGGCGGGCTGGGACCACGTCGCGAGCGCGGTGCCGAGTGCGCCGCCCACGCCGACGAGGTGCACGGGGGCACCGGGGGCCGCGAGGGCCGCGGCATCGGACCACCAGCGGAGGCAGTCCTCGGCGACGCGGAGCGACTCGCGGAGCAGCATCCGCTCGCCGTCGAGGAGGAGCACGGCTCGGTAGCCGCCCTCGGCCACCGGCTCCGCGCCGCGGGTCGCGACCACGAGCTGAGGATCGGCCCCCACCCGGAGCAGCGGGCGCTCGCCGTCGGAGACGACGATGCGTGAGCGAGGGAACGCCCGGCCGAGCTCCTCGGCGGTGCGGCTCGCGCCCACGACGGCCGCCCGCAGCGCGGTGGACTCGCACACGGGGCAGGTCCATCCGGCGGCGCTGGTGCCGCACAACGCGCAGGCCGGGCCGCCGCCCTCGCGGGGCACCACGAGCGACCCGCCGCACGCGGTGCAGCGCGCGGGCTCACGGCACCGGTCGCACACGAGCATCGGCGCGTGCCCCGGGCGCGCGACCTGCACGAGGACGGGCCCCTGCGCGATCGCCGCCTGCGCATCGCGCCACGCGGTCGAGGGGATGCGCGCCCCACCGCTGCCCGCGTCGGGCTGCTGCTCGGTGAGCACGATGCGCGGACGGGATCCGCGTCGCAGCGGGACCTCGTGCACCCAGCCGAGGCCGACGAGCCGCTGCACCTCGACGCTCCGGCTGTGCGCGAGGAACACGAGCGCGGCGCCGGACTGCTCCTGGCGGATCAGGGCCGCGTCACGGGCGTGCACGCCCGGGGCGAGCGGCTCGGCGTGCAGCGGGTCGCCGTCGTCGTAGACGGCGACCAGGCCGAGCCGCGCTGCGGGCGCGTAGACGGTGGATCGGTTGCCGATCACGACGCGCGCCGCCTCGCCGGTCGACTCGAGGAAGGCGCGGTACCGCTCCTGCCCCGTCTGGCGCGCATCCGTGCGCAGGACCCGACGTGCGTCGACCACCTCGGCGAGGGCGGCCTCGAGCTGCTCCTGGTCGCGGTAGTCGGGGACCGCGACGACCGCCGAGCGGTCCTGCGCCAGCACGTGCGCCGCCGCGGCGGCGAGCGTGGTCGCCCACGCCCCCACCCACGCGCCCGACGCGAGTCGCACGGGCCGCGCGTCGGCCACGAGCGCCATCCGCTCGCCGTCGGCGAGGCCGCGCTCGACCCGACCCGGCTCGTACTGCGCGAGGCCGGCCGGATCGACCGGCAGCGGGCCGGGGTCGCCGGGCGCCGCGAGCCACGCCTTCTCGGCGCGGACGTACCGGCCGGGGATCGCGAGCCGCAGGACGTCGCTCGCGTTGCCCGCCGCGCGATCGGCGGCCGCGCGCGCGTGCCGCCACAGGTCGGGCGTGAGCACCGGCACCTCCCCCACGACGCCCTCTACCTCGCTCAGCTCGCCGCGGAACCCGCTCTGCTCGGCGAGTTCGACGACCCAGGCCTGCGCGATGCGCCCGCCGGAGCGGAGCGGCACGCGGATGCGCACGCCCGGCACGACGGATGCCGCGAGGCGCTCCGGCACGCGATAGTCGAGGAGCTGGTCGAGCTGCGGCAGGGGCGAGTCGACGAGGACCCTCGCCACCGGCCCCGCGGCCACGTCAGAGCCCGGCTGCGGCGCGCAGGTCGTCGACGCGGTCGAGGCGCTCCCACGTGAAGGACGGGAGTTCACGGCCGAAGTGGCCGTAGGTCGCGGTGTCGGCGTAGATGGGCCGCAGCAGGTCGAGGTCGCGGATGATCGCCGCGGGCCGGAGGTCGAAGACCTCGCGGATGGCGCCGATGATGCGGTCCTCGGGAACGTGGCCGGTGCCGAAGGTCTCGACGTAGAGGCCGACGGGTGCGGCGGCGCCGATCGCGTACGCGACCTGCAGTTCGAGCCGGTCGGCGAGCCCGGCCGCGACCGCGTTCTTCGCCGCCCAGCGCATCGCGTAGGCGGCCGAGCGGTCGACCTTCGACGGGTCCTTGCCGCTGAACGCGCCGCCTCCGTGGCGGCTCGCGCCGCCGTAGGTGTCGATGATGACCTTCCGGCCGGTGAGGCCGGCGTCGCCCTGCGGCCCGCCGATCTCGAACCGACCGGTCGGGTTGATGAGCACCTTCAGCTCGGGCCGCGCGAGCTCGACGGTGTCGAGCACCGGCCGGATCACGAGTTCCTCGACCTCGGCGCGGAGCTGCTCGGTCGACACGGTGGTCGCGTGCTGCGTGGAGAGCACGACCGTCTCGATGGTGCGCGCCGTCTGCCCCTCGTAGCCGACGGTCACCTGCGTCTTGCCGTCGGGCCGCAGGTAGTCGAGCTCGCCCTCCTTGCGGACGCGGGCGAGGCGCTCGGCGAGCCGGTGCGCGAGCCAGATCGGCACGGGCATGAGCTCGGGGGTCTCGCGGACGGCGTACCCGAACATGATGCCCTGGTCGCCGGCGCCCTGCCGGTCGAGCGCGTCGATGCTGGCGCCCTCGCGCGACTCGTAGGCGTGGTCGACGCCCTGGGCGATGTCGGGCGACTGGCCGCCGATCGAGACGGAGACGCCGCACGAGCGGCCGTCGAACCAGACGTCGGACGAGTCGTAGCCGATGGAGGTGATGCGATCGCGGACGATCGCGGGGATCTCGACGTACCCCGACGTGGACACCTCGCCCGCGACGTGCACGAGGCCCGTGGTGACGAGCGTCTCGACGGCCACGCGCGCATGCGGGTCGACCGAGAGCAGCGCGTCGAGGATCGCGTCGGAGACCTGGTCGCAGATCTTGTCGGGGTGCCCCTCGGTGACGGACTCGGACGTGAACTGGCGCAGTGCGCTCATGCGGGGTGGGGTTCCTTCGTGCTTGCGGCGCCGGGCGCGAGCCGACCGGCGATGACGTCGAGGATGCCGTGCGCCACCGACAACTTGCTGCCTTCGAGCTCGGCGACGATCGCGTCGTCGGGGCCGATCACGGCGACCGTGTTCTCGTCGGCGGCGAAGCCGCGGGTCCACCCGACGCGGTTGACCACCAGCAGGTCGGCGCGCTTCGCGCGGCGCTTGGCCCGCGCGAGCTCGACGAGGCGCTCGGGATCGGCCTCGGTCTCGGCGGCGAACCCGACGAGCAGCGTGCCGTCGTGGTCGGTCGACCCGAGCTCGGCGAGGATGTCCGGGTTGCGGACCAGTTCGAGCGTGAGGTGCTCCTGCCCGTCGACCTTCTTGATCTTCGCCTCGCTCACCGAGGCGGGCCGGTAGTCGGCGACGGCCGCGGCCATGACGACCGCATCGGCCCCGTCCAGGGCCTCGTGCATCGCCTCGCGCAGCTCGAGCGCGCTCGAGACGGCGCGCACGCGGCATCCGCCGGGCTCGGCCACCTCGAGGTTGACGGCGACGAGCGTGACCTCGGCGCCACGGGCGGCGGCGGCCTCGGCGATCGCGACGCCCTGCTTGCCGCTCGAGCGGTTGCCGAGGAAGCGCACCGGGTCGAGGGGTTCGCGGGTCCCGCCCGCGGACACGACGATCCGGCGGCCCGCCAGGTCGTGCACGGCGGCGTCGCGGCCGGGGGCCCCGCCGGTGAGGCCGTGCCGCTCCGCGACCTCGAGCGCCGCCCGCACGATCACGTCGGGCTCCTCGAGCCGCCCGGGGCCGCTGTCGGATCCGGTGAGCTGGCCGACCGCCGGTCCGACGATCGTCACGCCGCGTTCGCGCAGCGTGGCGATGTTGGCCTGCGTGGCCGGGTTGCGCCACATCTCGGTGTGCATCGCCGGCGCGACGACGATCGGCGCCTCGCTCGCGAGCACGGTGTTGCCGAGCAGGTCGTCGGCGAGGCCGGCGGCGAGCCTGGCGATGCTGTTCGCGGTCGCCGGGGCGATCACGATGAGGTCGGCCGCCTGGCCGATCGCGACGTGCCGCACCTCGGCGACGCCCTCGAAGAGGTCGATGTGCACGGGGTTGCGGGAGATCGCCTCGAGCGTCGGACGCCCGACGAAGCGCAGCGCCGACTCGGTCGGCACCACGTGCACGTCATGACCGGCGAGCACGAGCGAACGCACCACCGACACGGCCTTGTACGCCGCGATGCCGCCGGTGATGCCGACGACGATGTTCAGCGCCATGCGCGCCTGCCGGCTATTCGCCGATCGGGCGGAGGCGCAGCTTGTCCTCGTTGATCTCGTGGAGCGCGACGGAGAGCGGCTTGTCGTCGATCGACGAGTCCACGAGCGGTCCGACGTTGTCGAACAGGCTGCCCTCGTGCAGGTCGGCGTAGTAGTCGTTGATCTGGCGGGCGCGCTTGGACGCGAAGATCACGAGCTGGTACTTCGAGTCGACCTTCGAGAGCAGGTCGTCGATGGGCGGGTCGATGATTCCGGACAGCTTCTCGGCCATGGAGGCTCCTTACGAGTGGGGCGCACCCTCGGTGCGCGGAAGATCTTGGCGGAGGGCAGCATGACGCCGCCCCCTTCGAGGCCGCATCAAGTCTACGACCTTTTGCGCAGCCTCGCGGACCTCGTGATTCACGACCTGGTGATCGAACTCCTCGACCGCGGCCAGTTCGACCTTCGCGGTCTCGAGCCGGCGCTGCTGCTCGGCCGGGCTCTCGGTGCCGCGTCCGACGAGGCGGCGGACGAGCTCCTCCCACGTCGGCGGCAGCAGGAAGACCAGCGTCGCCTCGGGCATCGCGCGGCGGACCGACCGTGCTCCCTGGATGTCGATCTCGAGCAGCACGCTGCTGCCCGCGGCGATCGCCTCCTCGACCGGCCCGCGCGGCGTGCCGTAGCGGTACGCGTTGTGCACGGTCGCCCACTCGAGCAGCTCGTCGTCGGCGATCATCCGGTCGAACTCCTCGTCGGAGACGAAGAAGTAGTGCTCGCCCTCGACCTCGCCGGGCCGCGGTGCGCGGGTCGTGGCCGACACCGAGAGCTCGACCTCGGGGTGGTGCTCGCGGATGTAGCCCGCGACCGTGCCCTTGCCGACCGCCGTGGGGCCGGCGAGCACGACCAGCCGGTCGCCCACGCCGCCGTGGTCGGCGATCCACTCGGAAGTGAACTCGCGCAGCCGCCGGCGCTGCAGGCGCCCCAGGCCGCCGAGGCGCTTCGAGGCGGCGATCTGCAGCTCGTCCATGATCCGGGCGCACTTCGTCTGCCCGATGGCGGGGATCGCGGTGAGGAACTCGGTCACGCGGAGGCGCCCCTCGACGCCCTCGGGCTCCTCGTAGGCGGCGCGCAGGACGTCGAGCGGGCTGCGGGCGCCGGAGGCGACGTCGTGCTTGACCGCGGCGCGGGCGCGACGCGCGGCGACGGCGGCACGCGATGCCGCGATGCGGTCGACCTCGGGCGGGGCGGATGCCACGGCGTGCTCAGACACGGGCGGCCCCGATCTCGTCGGCGCGGCGCACGATGGCCTCCACGATCCCGTCGGGCCCCTCGCCGAGCAGCGACCGGGACTCGCTCACGATGACGCCCGCCGAGAGCGCGCCGTAGATCGCCTGAAGGTCGCGGACGTCGGCGCCCTGGTGCCCGAAGCCGGGCGCGAGCACGGGGAGCACGGGCTCAGCCGGGTCGGCCGAGACGTCGATGCCGGATGCCGCGAGGTCGGCCGTCGCACCGAGGACCACGCCGATCGAGCCCATGGCCCGGTCGGCGGCGTCCTCCCGCGCCGCGTTCCACGCCGCGACGCCGGAGCAGATCGCACCGGCGACCGTCGCCCCCTCGCGGCTGGACTGCTGCAGGACCGCGCGCTGGATCGCGGCGGCCTCGGGGTTCGACGTGGCGGACAGCACGAACAGGCCCTTGCCCGCGGCATCCGCGCGTCGCATGACGGACTCGATGGAGCCGAGGCCCTGGTAGGCGCTCACGGTCATGGCGTCGGACTCGAGGCCCGACCCGGGGCGCAGCCACGCCTCGCCGTAGGCGTCGACGCTCGTGCCGATGTCGCCGCGCTTGACGTCGGCGATGACGACGAGTCCGGCGTCCCGCGCCTCGGCGAGCACGCGCTCGAGCGCGACGTAGCCGGCAGCGCCGTGGCGCTCGTAGAACGCGACCTGCGGCTTCACGATGCCGGCGCGTCCGGCGGCGGCGCCCACGACGCGGAGGCCGAACTCCCGCACGCCCGCGGCCGTGTCGTCGAGTCCCCACTGGTCGAGCAGCGACGCGTGCGGGTCGATGCCGACGCACAGGCGTCCGTGCGACTCGAACACGCCGTGCAGTCGGTCGCCGAAGGCGGTGGCGCCGTTCACGCGACCACCGCGGCCGCGCGGCGGCTCGCGTACTCCTGGAGGCTGGTCACCTCGAACCCGCCCTTGACCGCGTCGAGGGAGGCGACCGCGGCCGAGAGCTCGGCGATCGTGGTGAACAGCGGGATGTCCGCGGCGACCGCCGCGGCCCGGATCTCGTAGCCGTCCGCCCGCGCCGAGCGTCCGCTCGGGGTGTTGACGACCACGTCGATCTCGCCGCGGTGGATGAGCTCGACCACGGAGGGGTCGGCCTCGTCGTGCTTCTCGCTGAACTTCAGCACGGTTCCGCTGGCGATGCCGTTGCGCTGGAGCACCTCGGCCGTGCCCTCGGTCGCGACGAGGTCGTAGCCGAGCTGCTGGAGGCGCAGCACCGGCAGGATGATCGCGCGCTTGTCGCGGTCGGAGACCGACACGAAGACCCTCCCCGAGATGGGCATGCCCCCGTAGGCGGCCAGCTGGCTCTTCGCGAAGGCCGTCGGGAAGTCCTTGTCGATGCCCATGACCTCGCCGGTCGAGCGCATCTCGGGCCCGAGCACCGAGTCGACCATGGTGCCCTCGGCCGTGCGGAACCGGTGGAACGGCAGCACGGCCTCCTTGACGGCCACGGGCGAGTCGAGCGGCACGCGCGAGCCGTCGACCTCGGGCAGCATGCCCTCGGCCACGAGCTCGCGGATCGTCGCGCCGACCATGATGCGCGAGGCGGCCTTCGCCAGGGGGATGCCGAGCGCCTTCGAGACGAAGGGCACCGTGCGGCTCGCGCGCGGGTTCGCCTCGAGCACGTAGAGCACGCCGGCGCCGATCGCGAACTGCACGTTCAGCAGGCCCTGCACTCCGATCCCCTCCGCGATCGCGCGGGTCGCCTCGCGGACGCGGTCGATCTCGGCGCGACCGAGCGTCACGGGCGGCAGCGTGCAGCTCGAGTCGCCCGAGTGGATGCCGGCCTCCTCGATGTGCTCCATCACGCCGCCGACGTAGAGCTCGGTGCCGTCGAACAGCGCATCGACGTCGATCTCGATCGCGTCGTCGAGGAAGCGGTCGACGAGCAGCGGATGCGTCGGCCCGACGATGCCGTGGCCCTCGATGCGGGCGAAGTAGTCGGCGAGCGACGGCGTGTCGTAGACGATCTCCATGCCGCGGCCGCCGAGGACGTAGCTCGGGCGCACGAGCACCGGGTAGCCGATCTGCTCGGCGATGTGGACGGCCCCCGGCAGGTCGATCGCGGTGCCGTTGCGGGGTGCGACGAGTCCGGCCGCGTCGAGGATCGCGGAGAACTGGCCGCGCTCCTCGGCGGAGTCGATCGCGTCCGGGCTCGTGCCGAGGATCGGCACGCCCGCCGCCTCGAGGCCCTTCGCGAGACCGAGCGCGGTCTGCCCGCCGAGCTGCACGACGACGCCGACGAGCTCGCCCGACTGCGACTCGGCGTGGATCACCTCGAGCACGTCCTCGAGCGTGAGCGGCTCGAAGTAGAGCCGGTCGCTCGTGTCGTAGTCGGTCGACACCGTCTCGGGGTTGCAGTTGATCATGATGGTCTCGAACCCGGCGTCGGACAGCGCGAACGACGCGTGCACGCACGAGTAGTCGAACTCGACGCCCTGGCCGATGCGGTTCGGCCCGGAGCCGAGGATGACGACCTTGCGGCGTTCGCTCGGCGCGACCTCGGTCTCGAGGTCGTAGCTCGAGTAGTGGTACGGCGTGAGCGCGGGGAACTCGCCCGCGCACGTGTCGACCGTCTTGAACACGGGCCGGATGCCGAGGATGTGGCGCACCTCGCGGGCGTCGGCCTCGCCGAAGCCGCGGAGCTGGCCGATCTGGGCGTCGGAGAAGCCGTGGTCCTTCGCGAGGAGCAGCGTGTCGGTGTCGAGCGCCTCGGCATCGGCGATGCGCGCGGCGACCTCGTTGACGAGCACGATCTGGTCGAGGAACCACGGGTCGATCTTCGTGGCCTCGAAGGCCTGCTCGACCGAGGCGCCCTTCCGGAGGGCCTGCTGCACGAGCACGATCCGGCCGTCGGTCGGCACCCCGGCGGCCTCGAGCAGCTCGTCGACCGTCCGCGGCTCGTCATCCCAGTGGAAGCTCGATCCCCGCTTCTCGAGCGAGCGCAGCGCCTTCTGCAGCGCGGTCGTGAAGTTGCGGCCGATGGCCATGGCCTCTCCCACCGACTTCATCGTGGTCGTGAGCGTCGGGTCGGCCGCCGGGAACTTCTCGAACGCGAACCGCGGCACCTTCACGACCACGTAGTCGAGCGTCGGCTCGAACGAGGCGGGCGTGACCTTCGTGATGTCGTTGGGGATCTCGTCCAGGCGGTAGCCGATCGCGAGCTTCGCGGCGATCTTCGCGATCGGGAAGCCGGTGGCCTTCGATGCGAGCGCCGACGAGCGGGACACTCGCGGGTTCATCTCGATGACGATGACGCGGCCGTCGGCCGGGTCGACCGCGAACTGGATGTTGCAGCCGCCGGTGTCGACGCCCACAGCGCGGATGATGTCGATGCCGATGTCGCGGAGCTTCTGGTACTCGCGGTCGGTGAGGGTGAGCGCGGGCGCGACGGTGATGGAATCGCCCGTGTGCACGCCGACGGGGTCGACGTTCTCGATCGAGCACACGACCACGGTGTTGTCGGCCGTGTCGCGCATGAGCTCGAGCTCGTACTCCTTCCAGCCGAGGATGGACTCCTCGAGCAGCACCTCGGTGGTCGGCGAGTCGTGCAGGCCCTGCGTCACGATGCGGACGAGGTCCGCCTCGGTGTAGGCGAAGCCCGACCCGAGGCCGCCCATGGTGAACGACGGGCGCACGACGAGCGGGTAGCCGAGGTCCTTCGCGAACTCCTTGGCCTGCTCGAGGGTCGTCGCGACGTGCGAGCGCGCGACGTCGGCGCCGGCCTCGATCACGAGGTCCTTGAAGAGCTGGCGGTCCTCGCCCTTGCGGATGGCCTCGACCTTGGCGCCGATGAGCTCGACGCCGTGCTTCTCGAGGATGCCCGCCTCGTGCAGGGCGATCGCCGCGTTGAGCGCGGTCTGGCCGCCGAGCGTCGGCAGCACCGCGTCGGGCTGCTCCTTCACGATGATCGACTCGATCACCTCGGGCGTGATGGGCTCGACGTAGGTCGCGTCGGCGAAGTCCGGGTCGGTCATGATGGTGGCCGGGTTGGGGTTCACCAGGATGACGCGGACGCCCTCGGCGCGCAGGACCCGGCAGGCCTGGGTGCCCGAGTAGTCGAACTCGGCCGCCTGGCCGATGACGATCGGCCCGGAGCCGATCACGAGGACGGAGTTGATGTCGTCGCGCTTGGGCATTACTCGCCGTTCTCCTTGGTCTGCTTGCTCGCGATGACCATGTCGCGGAAGCGGTCGAAGAGGTAGTTCGCATCGTGCGGCCCCGCGGCCGACTCGGGGTGGTACTGCACCGAGAACGCGGGGATGTCGAGGCAGTTCAGTCCCTCGACGACGTTGTCGTTGAGGCCCACGTGGCTGACCTCGACCCGGCCGAAGCCCTGAGCCGAGTCGCTCACGCGATCCGTGGGCGCGGCGACGGCGAACCCGTGGTTGTGGGCGGTGATCTCGACCCGGCCGGTCTCGCGGTCCAGCACGGGCTGGTTGATCCCGCGATGTCCGAACGGCAGCTTGTACGTCTCGAACCCGAGCGCGCGGCCGAGCAGCTGGTTGCCGAAGCAGATCCCGAAGTAGGGCAGGCCCGCCCGCAGCGCCGTGCGCAGCAGCTCGACGTGCCGGTCGGACGCGCCCGGGTCGCCGGGCCCGTTGGAGAAGAACAGCGCGTCGGGCTGCAGGGCGAGCACGTCGTCGGACGTGACCGACTGCGGCAGCACGTGCACGTCGAAGCCGCGCTCGGCGAGGTACTTCAGGGTGGAGGTCTTGACCCCGAGGTCGAGCACCGCGACCGAGCCGACGCGCTCGCCCACGGCGTCGAGCGTGTACCGCTCCCCCGTCGAGACCGAGCCGGAGAGGTTCCGACCGGTCATCTGCTCGCCGCCCTGCACGAGCTCGAGCTGCTCGCCGGGCGAGAGGTAGGCGTCCTCACCCGAGAAGATGCCCGCGCGCATGGCGCCGAGCGAGCGGATGTGCCGCGTGACCGCCCGTGTGTCGATGCGGCTGATCCCGACGATGCCGGCTGCCGCGAGGTCGTCGTCGAGGCTCCGCTGCGAGCGGAAGTTCGACACGACGCGGGAGGGGTCGCGCACCACGAAACCGGCCACCCAGATCTTCGCGGACTCCATGTCGTCGTCGTTCATGCCGGTGTTTCCGATGTGCGGCGCGGTCATGAGGACGATCTGGCCGGCGTACGACGGGTCGGTCAGGGTCTCCTGGTAGCCCGTCATGCCCGTCGCGAAGACGGCCTCGCCGAGCGTGCGTCCCCGCGCGCCGTACGCGCGGCCCTCGTAGCGGGTGCCGTCCTCCAGGACCAGGACGGCACGGTCGAGGTCGACGGCGGCCGGTGCGGCCTGCTCGTCGACCGGGGTCGGGGTCTCAGTCATCCGAGGCCTCGCTCTCTTCGTTCTCTGCGGCCTGCCGCGACACGGCGGGCGTCGCGGCGATCTGGTTCACGGCGTCGATGAGCCGGACGTTGTCGCCCGGGTACCGGCACCGCAGGTAGCTGTCGACGCGCGTCGGGACCTCGGGCTCCGAACGGTCGTCCACGATCCACGTGAGGGCGACGAGGCCCTCGGGCTCGACCCCGCGATCGATCGCGTAGGTCGCGGTCCCCGCCCCGGCGAGGCGGTCGGCGGGGATGAAGCTCGGCAGCTCCCCGGCGATGCGGAGGAGCACGCCGGACGGGTGCACCTCGACGTGCGCGGCACCGCGGAACGCCAGCCCGTCGACCGCGAGCCGTTCGAGCGGCTCCGCCTCGGGCGTGGTGGCGACGTAGAGCGCCTCGAGCTCGAGCTCGGGCAGGCCGAGCCCGGCCGGCGGCGGGTACGCCGCGAGGGATTCGTCGCGCACCGCCCGCCGTCGCCATGAACGCAGCATGAGCCACCCGACGAGGGCGACCGCCGCGAGCGCGGCGAGGACGCCGACCCACCACTCAGTCACGCGCACCTCCCCGGGCGGCGGCGGACTTCGGCGCCACCTCGTCGGCGGGACGGACGGCGCCGTCGAGCACCGTGGCCACGCCGCGGTGGAAGGTCGCGACGACGCGGCCGGGCAGGGTGCGGCCGAGGTACGGGGAGTTGGTGCTGCGACCCGCGAGCCGCTCCGCGCCGAACTCGCCGCGCGCAGCGGGATCGACGAGCGTGAGCTCGGCCGCTGAGCCCGCGGCGACGGGTTCGCCGTGGCCGCTGATCCGGCCGATGCGGGCGGGCGTCGAGGAGAGCACGCGGGCGACATCCGTCCAGCCGATGAGGCCCGTGTCGACCATGGTCTGCTGCACGACCGACAGGGCGGACTCGAGGCCCACCATGCCGTTCGCGGCCGCGTCCCACTCGCACTCCTTGGCCTCGACGGGGTGCGGCGCGTGGTCGGTCGCGACGATGTCGATCGTGCCGTCGGCGAGCGCGGCGCGGAGCGCCTCGACGTCCTCCCGGCGTCGGAGCGGCGGATTGACCTTGAAGCGCGGGTCGTAGGCGGCGACCGGCCCGGCGGCGGCGTCGCGCCCGGCGATGAGCTCCTCGGTGAGGAGCAGGTGGTGCGGGGTGACCTCGGCGGTCACGTCGATGCCGCGCGCCTTCGCCCAGCGGATGACCTCGACCGAACCCGCCGTGGAGACGTGGCACACGTGCAGGCGCGACCCGACGTGCTCGGCGAGCAGCACGTCGCGCGCGATGATCGACTCCTCGGCGACGGCGGGCCAGCCGGCGAGCCCGAGCTCGCCCGAGAGTGCGCCCTCGTTCATCTGCGCACCCTGCGTCAGGCGCGGCTCCTGGGCGTGCTGGGCGATGACGCCGTCGAACGCCTTGACGTACTCGAGGGCCCGGCGCATCAGGAGCGGATCGAAGACGCAGAAGCCGTCGTCGCTGAAGACGCGCACGCGGGCTCGCGAGGCGGCCATCGCGCCGAGCTCGGCGAGCTGCTCGCCCTTCAACCCGACGGTGACCGCTCCGATGGGCTGCACGGTGGCGTAGCCCGCGGCCTCGCCGAGCGAGAGCTCCTGCTCGACGACGCCCGCGGTGTCGGCGACGGGCGACGTGTTCGCCATCGCGAACACGGCCGTGAACCCGCCGGCCGCGGCCGCCTGCGTACCCGTCAGCACGGTCTCGCTCTGCTCGTACCCGGGCTCGCGCAGGTGGGTGTGCAGGTCGACCAGGCCGGGGAGGGCGACGAGGCCGTCGGCGTCGACGACGGTCGCACCCGCAGCGTCCGCCACCGTGCCCACGTCGGCGATGCGGCCGCCCCGGAGCAGGATGTCGGCGCGCTCGCCCGTGGGCAGGACTGCGCCGCGGATGAGGAAGGACTCGCTCACCGGGCCTCACCCCGTTCGCCGGACAGCAGCAGGTAGAGGGCGGCCATTCTCACTGATACTCCGTTCGCAACCTGCTCGCGCACCGTGGACTGGGGGGAATCGGCGACGCGAGCGGCGATCTCGAACCCGCGGTT
This sequence comes from Agromyces sp. CCNWLW213, assembly GCF_037199545.1. NCBI lineage: Bacteria > Bacillati > Actinomycetota > Actinomycetes > Micrococcales > Microbacteriaceae > Agromyces > Agromyces sp. CCNWLW213. The sequence goes on from NZ_JBBBDX010000001.1 coordinate 466,506, forward strand.
CATCGGGCCGGGATGCATCACCATCGTAGTCGCGGGCAACCGTGCGAACCTGAGGTCGTCGAGCCCCCAGGTGCGCGCGTACTCGCGCTCGTTCGGGAAGAACGCGCCGTGCATGCGCTCGACCTGGACGCGGAGCATCATGACGACGTCCGGCGACGCCGCGAGCGCGCGGTCGAGGTCGTAGTCGACGGATGCCGGCCAGCCGGACACGTCGACGGGGATGAGCGTCGGCGGCGCGACGAGCGTCACCTCGGCGCCGAGCGCGGCGAGCAGCCAGACGTTCGACCGGGCGACGCGCGAGTGCAGGATGTCGCCGACGATGACCACGCGCACGCCGTCGAGGTCCCGGCCGCGAGAGGCCTCGCCGTGCAGTCGCCGACGCATCGTGAACGCGTCGAGGAGCGCCTGGGTCGGATGCTCGTGCGTGCCGTCGCCGGCGTTCACGACGCCCGCGTCGATCCATCCGCTGGTCGCGAGCCGCTGCGGGGCGCCCGAGGCGTGGTGGCGGATCACCACGCCGTCGGCGCCCATGGCCTGCAGGGTCTGCGCCGTGTCCTTCAGGCTCTCGCCCTTGGACACGCTCGAGCCCTTGGCACTGAAGTTGATGACGTCGGCCGAGAGCCGCTTGGCGGCCGCCTCGAAGGAGATGCGCGTGCGCGTGCTGTCCTCGAAGAACAGGTTCACGACGGTGCGGCCCCGGAGCGTCGGGAGCTTCTTCACCTCGCGCGCCTGCACCGCGGCCATGTCCTCCGCGACGTCGAGCAGGGCGATCGCCTCGTCGCGCGCGAGGTCGCGGGTGCTGAGCAGGTGCCTCACGCGTCGCTCCCCTCGATGGTCACGGCGTCGTCGCCGTCGACCTCGGCGAGGCGCACGTTGATGCGCTCGCGCGTCGAGCTGGGGAGGTTCTTCCCGACGTAGTCGGCGCGGATCGGGAATTCGCGGTGTCCGCGGTCGACGAGCACGGCGAGGCGCACGGCGCGGGCGCGACCGAGGTCGGCGAGCGCGTCGAGCGCGGCGCGGATGGTGCGCCCGGAGTAGAGCACGTCGTCGACGAGGACGACCACGCGGCCGTCGATCCCGTCGCCCGGCACCTCGGTCGGGTGGGTGGTCCGGACCGGATTCCGGCCAAGGTCGTCGCGGTACATCGTCACGTCGAGGGCACCCGAGGGCACGTCGACGCCGGCGATCCGCGAGATGATGCGGCCCAGTCGCCCGGCGAGGGCCACGCCGCGCGTGGGGATGCCGAGGAGGACGAGGTCGTCGGGCCCCTTGTTCGCCTCGAGGATCTCATGCGCGATACGGGTCAGCGCCCGTTCGAGGTCAGCCTGCTGCAGCACGGTGCGCACAGCCATGCGGACTCCCTTCTCCGCCTCACGGGACGGACTTCAAGGTTGTCGGTCGGTCGATCCTACCAGCGCCGCGCGGCGCGGACGGTGCGCGGTTGCCGTCGTCGCGACCCGCCGTCCGCTACCGTTCGATCCATGCGCTCGCGTCCGGGCCGACCCGTCGGCGTCCTCCTCGCCCTCCTCGCCGCCGCGTGGGCGTTCGTGCTCCTGCCTCCGCAGCTGCACGCGTTCGCCGGGGCCTACGCGATGCCGCGCTGGCTGTTCGAGCTGCACCGGCTGGGCCCGTACGACGCCGTGCGCGGCTGGCTGGTCGCGAACGGCCAACCGGACTTCTACCTCGTGTTCGGCGCCGCGGCCTCCACGTCGTTCGTGCTGATCTGGCTGGCGACCGGACCGGTGCTCGGGGCCCTCGGATGGTCGGGACGCGTGCTGGGATGGTTGGTCCTCGCCGGCGCCCCGGTCACGCTCCTCAGCTACCTCAATCACCCGGCCGAGGCGCCGCTGCGCGTCCTGTGGGGCGCCGAGGCGTTCGTCCTCATCGCGATCGGCCTGTGGGCGGTGGTGGCCGCCTTCGCGGCGCCGCGGGGATCGGGCGTCCCGGTATGGGAACGACTGCTGCTCGGGGGCACGCTGCCCGTGCTGGTGATCGCGAGCGCGGCGCTCGGCTACTACCCGCACGGCACCCTCGTCGGACTCGGCCTCGAGGCCGCGGTCCTCGCCGCGTGGGGCGCCCGCGTCGCGCCGGCGGCGCCGGCGAGCGATCGCCCGAGGGCGACCGACCGGCAAGCGGCCTAGCAGCCGGAGGGAGCGGGACGCCGCGCGTCCCGCTCCCTCCGCCTGCCTGCCGGTGCGCGACCGATCATCGCGCCGCGTTCCGCCCGCGGAGGACGCGGGAGGCCACGACGAGCGCCGCGGCGACGAGCACGACGTTCTTCGCGATGTACTGGCCGAGGAGCGTCGGCCCCGCGGCGGTGATGAGCTCGCCCGTGAAGAACACGATGGGCGAGAAGATCCCGACGAACGCGACGGCGAGCATGACGAGGCCGAACCGGGCGAACACGCCCGAGATGAGGGCGAGGCCGGCGACCGTCTCGATGACGGCCGTCAGCACCATGGCGAGGTGGCCGCCGACGAGGCCGAACGTGAGCACGCCCCACGTCGCCTGCACGAGCGGCTCGACGGGGCTCACGCCCGGGATGAACTTGAGGACGCCGAAGGCGACGAAGACGGCGCCGAGCGCGACGCGCAGTGCCGGGATGCTCCAGCGCTCGAGGAGCGCCTTGAGGGCGGCCTCGGCGGCGGCGAAGCGGGCGAACGCCGGGGCGAGCCGCTCGAGGAGGTGGCGGTGCGAGACGGGCTGCAGCCCGGTGGGCGCGGACAGGGTGGACATGGTGGTGCTCCTTCCAGAGCGACGACGGTGACGGGTTCGGATGCCGGAATGCGGCAACGTGGTCCAGTGAACCGCCGTGCGGGCGCCGTCGGATCCGGGCGCATCCCGGAACCGGGCGAGGGTCTCCCCTTCGTCCTGGTGGGTGCTCGCCCGGAGCCGCCCTCAGGGTCGTGCGCAGACCGCCCCTCTTCGGGGGACGCGATCGCGCGCCGCGCCGTGGTGCCGGGGCATGGTCGCCGTGATGCCGTTCGCGGGCCACCTCGTCCCGCTGGGGGTCGCCTCCGCCGTCCTCGCCGACGGGCACGACCTTCCCGCGACGCTCCCGCGCCGCGACCTGAGCGCGGCTCAGCCCTTGGAGTGGGAGATCGCCGCGAGCAGCCCGTTGACGAAGCCGGCCGAGTCGTCGGTCGAGAGCACGGTCGCGGCCTCGACGGCCTCGGAGATCGCCACGGCGTCGGGCACCTCGTCGTTGTAGAGGATCTCCCACACGCCGATGCGCAGCAGCGCGCGGTCGACGGCGGGCATGCGCTCGAGGGTCCAGCCGCGCGAGTTGGTCGTGATGACCTCGTCGATCTCGTCGCGGTGATCGACGACGCCGTCGACGATCTCTCGCGCGTAGAGCCACGACGCCTGGCGTTCGGGCTCGCTCACGGCGCGCTCCGCCTCGGCGGCGAGCAGCTGCTCGACCGGAACCTGGCGCAGGTCGGCCGCGTAGAGCAGGTCGAGGGCGCGCTTGCGCGCCTTCGTGCGGGCGCTCACTAGTCGTTCACGCGCCCGAGGTACTCGCCCGAGCGCGTGTCGACCTTGACCTTGGTGCCCGTCTCGAGGAAGAGCGGCACCTGGATCTCGTAGCCGGTCTCGACCGTGGCGGGCTTGGTGCCGCCGGTCGACCGGTCGCCCTGCAGGCCGGGCTCGGTGTAGGTGATCTCGAGCACGACCGACGCGGGCAGCTCGATGTACAGCGGGTTGCCGTTGTTGAGTGCGATTGTGACGGCCTGGTTCTCGAGCATGAAGTTCTTGGCGTCGCCGACGACCGTCGCGGGGACCGTGAGCTGGTCATAGTCGGTCTGGTCCATGAAGACGAACCCGTCGCCGTCGTTGTAGAGGTAGGTGAAGTCGCGACGGTCGACGTTCTCGATGTCGACCTTGGCGCCCGCGTTGTACGTCTTGTCGACGACCTTGCCCGTGACGACGTTCTTCAGCTTGGTGCGCACGAATGCACCGCCCTTGCCGGGCTTGACGTGCTGGAACTCGACGACGCTCCAGAGCTGTCCGTCGATGTTCAGGACGACGCCGTTCTTGATGTCAGCGGTGCTTGCCATGGGTGATCCGTTCGGTGGAGGACGGGGAAGTCGAAGGCGCACGTCGATGCGTGCGACCGATCGAGTCTAGTCGAGACCTACGGGCGCCGCAGGAGCCAGTCGATCGCGAGACGGTACGAGTCCGCGCCGAAGCCGGCGATGACGCCGGTGGCGACCCCCGAGATCACGCTCGTCTGGCGGAACGTCTCGCGCGCGTGCGGGTTCGAGAGGTGCACCTCGACGAGGGGCACGCCGGCCGTCTTCAGCTGCGCCGCGGCATCCCGCAGGGCGTAGCTGTAGTGGGTGAAGGCGGCGGGATTGAGGACCACGGGCGTGCCGCGGTCGACGGCTTCGTGGATCCAGCCGATCAGCTCGGCCTCGTCGTCGCTCTGGCGGAGCTCGATCTCGACGTCGTCGGGCACGGATGCCGCGAGCCGCTCGCCGATGTCGGCGAGCGTCTCCGAGCCGTAGACCTCGGGCTCGCGCGAGCCGAGGCGCCCGAGGTTGGGCCCGTTGAGCACGAGGATCGTCGTCATGCTCGAAGCCTAGCGGCGCGCCGTCCGTCGCCCCGGTCGCGGGTCAGGACGCGATCTCCTGGTACGCCGCGAAGAGCAGCGACTGGTCGGGCGCGAGCATGACCGTGGGCTTGGCGAGGTCGTCGAGCACGATGAACCGCAGCTGGCCGGCCCGCGCCTTCTTGTCGCGCTGCATGGTCGCGAGCAGCGTGTTCCAGCGACCGGCCGGATAGGACGTCGGCAGGCTGAGCAGGTCGAGCACGCGCCGGTGCCGGTCGGCGACCTCGTCGGAGAGGCGTCCCGAGAGCCGGCCGAGCTCGGCCGCGAACGCGAGGCCGACCGACACCGCGGCGCCGTGGCGCCACTGGTACCGCTCGGCGTGCTCGACCGCGTGGCCGAGCGTGTGCCCGTAGTTGAGGATCTCGCGGAGGCCCGCCTCGCGGAAGTCCTCCGACACGACCTCGGCCTTCATGCGGATCGCGAGCTCGACCACGCGCCGGAACTCCGGCGTCGACGAATCGGTCGCGGCATCCGGGTCGGCCTCGATGACGTCGAGGATCTCGGGGTAGCGGATGAACCCCGCCTTCACGACCTCGGCGAACCCCGCGAGGATCTCGTTCCTCGGCAGCGAGTCGAGCAGAGCGAGGTCGCAGAGCACCGCGGCCGGGGCGTGGAAGACGCCGACGAGGTTCTTGCCCTCGTTCGTGTTGATGCCCGTCTTGCCGCCGATCGCCGCATCGACCATGCCGAGCACCGTCGTCGGCAGCTGGACGATGCGGACGCCGCGCAGCCACGTCGCCGCGACGAATCCCGCGAGGTCGGTGATCGCTCCCCCGCCGAACCCGACGATCACGTCGGTGCGCGTGAAGTCGGCCTGGCCGAGGATCTGCCAGCAGAACGCCGCGACCTCGACGCGCTTGGCCTGTTCGGCGTCCGGCACCTCGGCGAGGAGGACCTCGTAGCGGCCGACGAGCGACTCGCGCAGCTCGGCCGCGCGGGCGCCGAGCGTCGGCGGGTGGACGATCAGCACCTTCGCGGCGGCCGTGCCGATGGCGTCGGCCACGCCGCCGAGCAGGTCGCGGCCGATGAGCACGTCGTACCCGGCGCCGTCCTCACCGCCGACCCGGATCGTCGTCGCCGCGGTCTCGCTCATGCACGTGCCCCTGCCCACTCGGTGATGCGGTCGACGATCCGCGCGACCGAGCGACGCGAGGTGTCGATGGTGAGCCCCGCCACCTGCTCGTACAGCGGGCGGCGTTCGTCGCGGATGCGGATCCAGCGGTCGAGGCCGCCCTCGGCGATGAGCGGCCGGGTGCCGCCCGAGAGACGCGGCGCGACGGCCTCGGCCGACACCTGGAGCCAGACCACGGGCAGGCCCGCGAGGTCGTCGCGCGTGTCGGCGTCGAGCACCGCACCGCCGCCGAGCGAGACGATCGCCTCCTCGCGGAGCGCGTCGGCGACCGCCTCGCGCTCGATGATCCGGAAGTACTCCTCGCCCTCGCGGGCGAAGATCGCGTCGATGGGCCCGTAGCGCTCGACGATGCGCTGGTCGGTGTCGACGAAGGGCGCGCCGACGGATGCCGCGAGCCGGGCGCCCACGCGGGACTTGCCGGCGCCCATGGGCCCGACCAGCACGATCGGCAGCGGCACCGCACGCGGGACGCCGCCGGCCGGGCCGGGCTCAGGCACGGACCGCATCGGGTGCCGCCACCTCGCTGGCGAGCGAGTCGGGGATCGCCGCGAGGTAGGACTCGAGGTTGCGCCGCGTCTCGGCGACGGAGTCGCCGCCGAACTTCTCGAGCACGGCGTCCGCGAGGGTCAGGGCGACCATGGCCTCGGCCACCACGCCGGCCGCGGGGACCGCGCAGACATCCGATCGCTGGTGGTGGGCGGGTGCGGGCTCGCCCGTCGCCACGTCGACGGTGGGCAGCGCGTGCGGAACCGTCGCGATGGGCTTCATGCCCGCGCTGACGCGCAGGACGGTCCCCGTGGACATGCCGCCCTCGGTGCCGCCGGCCCGGTCGCTCGCGCGCACGATGCGCCCGTCGGCGAGGTGCAGCTCGTCGTGCGCGGCGGAGCCGCGTCGGGTCGTGGTGAGGAACCCGTCGCCGACCTCGACGCCCTTGATCGCCTGGATGCCCATGAGCGCCGCGGCGAGCTTCGCGTCGAGGCGGCGGTCCCAGTGGACGTGCGACCCGAGACCCGGCGGGAGACCGTAGGCGAGGACCTCGACGACGCCGCCGAGCGTGTCGCCGTCCTTGTGCGCGGCGTCGACCTCGACGACCATGCGCTCGCTCGTGGCCGGGTCGAAGCACCGCAGGGGGTCGGCGTCGAGGGCCGGGACATCCGCCGGCAAGGGCAGGCGGCTGCCCTCGGGCACGCGGACCGGGCCGATCGCGACGGTGTGCGACACGAGCCGGATGCCCAGTTCGGCGAGGAACGCGCGAGCGACCGCCCCGAGCGCGACGCGCGCGGCGGTCTCGCGGGCGCTCGCGCGCTCGAGCACGGGACGGGCCTCGTCGAAGCCGTACTTCTGCATGCCCACGAGGTCGGCGTGGCCGGGGCGCGGTCGCGTCAGTGGGGCGCCGCGGCCCTTGCCGAGCGTCTCGGGGTCGACCGGCTCGGCGCTCATGACCTGCTGCCACTTCGGCCACTCCGTGTTGCCGATGCGCAGCGCCACCGGGCTGCCGAGCGTCAGCCCGTGCCGGATGCCACCCGAGATCGCGAGTTCGTCCTGCTCGAACTTCATGCGCGCGCCGCGCCCGTAGCCGAGCTTGCGGCGCGCCAGGTCGGCGCGGATGTCGTCGAGGGTGACCGGGATGCCGGCGGGGAGTCCTTCGAGGATCGCGACCAGCTCGGGGCCGTGCGATTCACCCGCGGTGAGCCAACGGAGCATGCCCACCATCCTCCCACAGCGCGATCAGGCGGCCTGCCGCATGACGTCGAGGACGGCCGCCTCGTCGGGCAGTTCGGCCATCGGATCGCCCGTGAGGAAGATGCGCACCTGCAGCAGCGCCTGGTGGACGAGCATGCCGAGGCCGTGCGCCACCCGGCCGCCCCGTTCGTCCCACGCCGCCGCGAGTGCGGTGGGCCACGGCGCGTAGGCCACGTCGAGGAGGGGTGCGGCGGCGAGCTCGTCGGAGGGCGCGATGCCGAGGTCGGCGCCGCCCGGCACCGTGCTGACGACGAGATCGGCCCCGGACGGTTCGGCGAACCGGTCGAGCGTCCGCACGTCGACGACGAGGCCGAGCCCGTGACCGAGCTCGACGACGGATGCCGCGCGGCCGGCGTCGCGCACGCACACCTCGACGCCGATCGCGCCGAGCTCGGCCATCGCCACGAGCGCGGAGGCCGCCGTGGCTCCCCCGCCGACGAGCACGCCGTGCCGGATCGCGTGGACGCCCGCATCCCCGAGGGCGCGCACGATCCCGCCGATGTCGGTGTTGAATCCGAGCCGACGGCCGTCCGGCGAGAGCAGCAGCGTGTTCACGGCCCCGGCCCGCTCGGCGAGCCGCTCGACGTCGTCGGCCAGGGCGAGGGCCTCGGGCTTCAGCGGCATCGTGAGCGAGAGGCCGCGCCACTCGGGACCGAGCGCGTCGACGAACGCCGCGAGCCCGCCCTCGCCGACCTCGGCGCGGTCGTAGGTCCAGTCGAGTCCGAGCCGCTCGTAGGCGGCCCGGTGCAGGGCCGGGCTCTTCGAATGCGCGATCGGCGAACCCAGCACGGCGAGCCGGCGCCGCCCGTCATCGGCGCCGAACGCCGGCACCGCGGCATCCGTCGGCCGGGCGCCCATCTAGTCGTTCTCCTCGAGGTACTGGTAGAACCGCTGGACCGCCTGCTCGTGCTCGGCGAACGTCGCCGAGAAGACCGTCTCGCCGGTCTCGAGGTTCACGGTGACGAAGTACAACCACGGTCCGTCGGCCGGATTGCGGGCCGCGTCGATGGCGACGTCGCCGGGGTTCCCGATCGGGCCGGGCGGCAGGCCCGGGTGGACGTACGTGTTGTACGGGTTGGACGCGTCGGCGCGCTCGGCGTCGGTCGTCGTCACGACCGTGTCGTCGCCGGTGCCGTAGTGGACGGTCGAGTCGAACTGCAGGAGCCCGCTGTCGAACTGCGCCGGGTCGAGGCGGTTCCGGATGACGCGTGAAACCTTGTACGAGTCGGCTTCGGAGCCCGACTCGCGCTCGATGAGCGACGCGATGATGATCGTCTCCCACCGGTCCTCGGGAGCCACGCCGGCGGCGTCCAGCGACTGGAAGGTCCGGTCGACGAGCGTGCGGACGACCTCGTCGGCCGTGACGTCGGGGCCGAACGTGTACGTCGCCGGGAACAGGAAGCCCTCGATCGAGGTCGCCTCGGCGGGCAGGCCGAGCGCCTGGGGGTCGGCGGCGGCGGCCTGCAGCTCCTCGAGCGGGATGCCCGTCGCGGCCGAGGCCGCCTCGAGCGCGTCGCGGGCCCAGAGGCCCTCCTGGATGACGAACGTGTTCTCGAGCTTCGACTCGGGGTCGAGGAGCGCGTCGAGCGCCGCCTCGGCGCTCATCTGGCCGGCCAGGCGGTACGCGCCCGGGTAGAACGTGGGCGCCTCGTCGCGCGTGCCCATCTCGTCGATGAAGGCCTCGGCGGATGCCACGACGTCCTGCTCCTCGAGGTTGGCGGCGATCGTCTCGCCTCCGTCGCCCTCCTCGATCATGAAGACGACCTCGCCCGATCCGGAACCGCTGTAGTCCTCGGGCGGCTGGAAGCGCTCGAGGACGGAGGTGATGGGGCCCTGCAGGAAGAAGACGGCGGCGACGACGAGCCCGGCGAGCACGAGGAAGGCGACCAGGCAGCCCAGCGCGCCCCGGCCACGTCGGCGCTGCTCGACCTCGTGCTCGTCGAGGTCGAGCCCGGCGGCGGCACGGCGGTCGGCGCGCGACGACCGCTGGGCCGGTTCGTCGTCCCACGGGTCGAGCAGGTCGGGCTCCCGACGCGGGGATGCCGTCGGCGCCGTCGGCCCCTCGCGCTCGCCTCGGGCCCCGCCGAAGCGCTCGTCGTCCTGACGGTCGTCACGGAGACGCTCCGCGCGCGGCTCGCCCCGGTACCGCTCGCGATCCATGCGGGCGGTCGCCGGCTCGCCACCGGGCGGGCCCGGGTCGCGACGGCGCGGGACGGACGGCGCCGGCTCGGACGGCCGGTGCTCGCGCCCCGCCTCCGCGTCGGCGCGGCGCTGCTCGGCCTCCCGGAGCTCCCGGCGGCTGCGCGGTGCGGCACCCTGTTGCGGCCGCGCCGGGGCCGGCGCCGCCGGAGCCGGGCGAGCGCCTCCCACCGGCGTGGGCGGGGCACTGCCCGAGAGGATGGCGTCCCAATCCGAGGGTGGGTGCGAATCGGAGCCGCGTCGTTGCTCTGGGGGGAGCTGGGTCACGGGGGTCAGAGCCCTTCGTCGGCGGAGATCGTTCGTCCGGGAGCGGTGCCCGATGCCCGCTCGGCATCGATGGCGTGTTGCAGAATGATAACGGCTGCCGCTTGGTCGATGATGGGACGCTGCTTCCGGGACGACTTGCCGGCGGACCGCAGCGCCTGCTGGGCGCTCACCGTCGACATCCGCTCGTCGACCAGCCGCACGGCCGCGCCCGCGGCCGCGAGCCTCGCCGCGAACGCGACCGCGTCGTCGGTGGACGCGGTCGGCGCGCCCGAGAGCGACAGCGGATTGCCGACCACGAGCTCCACGGCCTCGAACTCGGTCGCCAGTTCGAGGATCCGGCGGATGTCGTCGTCGCCGTCCGCACTCCGGGCGACCGTCTCGACGGGGACCGCGAGGATCGCGGACGGGTCGCAGCGCGCCACGCCGACACGCGCCCGTCCCACGTCGATGCCGAGTCGCGCGCCGGGACGCAGCGTCATCGCGCGATCGCCGACCGCGCCGCCTCGAGGGCCGCCGGCACGGCGGAGAGGTCGCTGCCGCCGCCTTGGGCGAGGTCGGGCTTGCCGCCGCCGCCGCCGCCGAGCGCCGACGCCATGGCCTTCGCGATCGCACCGGCGTTCGCGCCGGCGTCGCGCGCGGCGGGCGAGGTCGTGACGATCGCGAGCGGCTTGCCGCCGACCTCGCCGACGAGGGCCACGACGGATGCCGCGTCGCCGAGGCGCCCGCGCACCGCGGTCGCGAGCGAGCGCAACTCGTCGCCCGACCCGAGCGCGCCGACCGGCTGCACGACGACCAGGAGGTCGCCGACCCGCTCGGCCTTCGCCGCCAGGTCGGGGACGCGGTCGTTCAGCGCCTTCGCCTCGAACTGCTGGATGCGCTTCTCGGCCGCCTTGAGGCTCGACACGAGCTCGCCGATACGGTCGACCAGCAGCTCGGGCCGCGTCTTGAGTGTCGAGGTGAGCTCGCTGACGAGCGCCCGCTCGGCGGCGAAGCGCCGGAACGCGTCCTGCCCGACGAGCGACTCGACGCGGCGGTTCGAAGCGCCGACGGACGACTCGCCGATGATGTTGATCATGCCGACCTCGGCGCTCCGCGCCACGTGCGTGCCCGCGCAGAGCTCGCGCGACCACGGTCCACCGATGTCGACGACGCGCACGACGTCGCCGTACTTCTCGCCGAACAGCGCCATCGCGCCGAGCGCCTTCGCCTCGTCGATCGGCATCTCGCGCGTGACGACCTCGAGGTTGTCCCGCACGGCGTCGTTGGCGATCTCCTCGATCTCGCTGCGCGTGGCCGCCGAGAGCGCCTGGTTCCACCCGTAGTCGAGGCGGAGGTAGCCGGCCTTGTTGAACGAGCCCGACTGGTGCGCGTTGGGCCCGAGCACCTGACGGAGCGCGGCGTGGACGAGATGGGTGCCGGAGTGCGCCTGCGTGGCGCCGCGTCGGTACTGCTCGTCGACGACGGTGGTCGCGGGCACCCCGACGCCCACCTCGCCCGAGGTCACCTTCACGGTGTGGCTGATGAGGCCCTTGACGGGCTTCTGCACGTCGAGCACCTCGAGCTCGAACCCGTCGCCCACGATGCGCCCCTGGTCGGGCGCCTGGCCGCCGGACTCGGCGTACAGCGAGGTCTCGGCGAGCACGACCTCGGCGGTCTGGCCCCGGGTCGCCGTCGCGGCCGGCCGGCCGTCGACGAGGATGCCGAGCACGGTCGATTCGGTCGTGAGGTCGGTGTAGCCCGTGAAGACGGTCTCGCCGCGCGCACGCAGGTCGGCGTAGACCGAGAGGTCCGCCAGCACCTTCTTCTTCGACTTGGCGTCGGCCTTCGCCCGCGACCGCTGGTCGGCCATGAGCGTGTCGAACGCGTGCCGGTCGACCGAGAGGCCGGCCTCCTCGGCCATCTCGAGCGTGAGCTCGATCGGGAAGCCGTAGGTGTCGTGGAGCAGGAACGCGGTGTCGCCCGCGAGCCGGTCGGAGCCGGAGCCCTTGGTCTTCGCGACCGCCTGGTCGAGGATCGTCGTGCCCGAGCTCAGGGTGCGCAGGAACGTCTCCTCCTCGCCGAGCGCGAGCTGCTCGATCTGGCGGTAGCTCGTCTCGACCTCGGGGTACGCCGACTTCATCGCATCGCGGGAGGCCGCGAAGAGCCGGCTGAACGTCGGTCCCTCGACGCCGAGCAGGCGCATGGCGCGGATGCTGCGGCGCAGGAGCCTGCGGAGGATGTAGCCGCGTCCCTCGTTGGACGGCGTGACGCCGTCGCTCATGAGCATGAGCGCGGAACGGATGTGGTCGGCGATGACGCGCATGCGCACGTCGTCGTCGTGGTCGGCGCCGTAGCGTCGCCCGGACAGCTCGGCGGCCGCGTCGAGGACCGGGCGGACCTGGTCGATCTCGTACATGTTGTCGACGCCCTGCTTGATGAACGCGACGCGCTCGAGGCCCATGCCGGTGTCGATGTTCTTCTTCGGCAGTTCCTTGACGATGCGGAAGTCGGTCTTCGAGCGCACGTCGTCGATCAGGTACTGCATGAACACGAGGTTCCAGATCTCGACGTAGCGGTCGTCGTCGGTCGCGGGACCGCCGTCGACGCCGTACTCCGGGCCGCGGTCGAAGAAGATCTCGGAGCAGGGCCCAGCGGGACCCGGCTGGCCGGTGTGCCAGTAGTTGGTGTCCTTGCCGAGCCCCTGGATGCGGTCGTCGGGCAGGCCCGCGACGCGGCGCCAGATCTCGCGCGCCTCGTCGTCGTCCTCGTAGACGGTGACCCACAGGTCGTCGGGGTCGAAGCCGTAGCCGCCGTCGGACTCGGGCGTGGTGAGGAGCTCCCACGCGAACCCGATGGCTCCCTCCTTGAAGTAGTCGCCGAACGAGAAGTTGCCGTTCATCTGGAAGAACGTGCCGTGGCGCGGCGTCTTCCCGACCTCTTCGATGTCGTTGGTGCGGATGCACTTCTGCACGCTGGTCGCGCGGTCGTACGGCGCGGGGACGACGCCGGTGAGGTACGGCACGAAGGGCACCATGCCGGCGACGGTGAACAGGAGCGAGGGGTCGTCGGACACGAGCGAGGCCGACGGCACGACGGTGTGGCCGCGATCGGCGAAGAAGTCGAGCCAGCGCTGGCGGATCTCGGCAGTCTGCATGGTTCCGTTCTGGTTCCTGGGAAGGGTGGAGCGACCCGCGGGTGGCGGGCGGACGACGTGCGCGTCGGCGCTATCGGGCCTCGACGGCGACGGCGTCGGCGGCGCGCAGCTCGGCCTCGCGAGCGTGGTACCCCTCGGCGACGGCGCGACCGAAGGCGCGCGCCTTGGCGTCGAGGCCGGCGAAGAACTCTCGGCCCTGCGCGGTGCGGTTGACCTGGTGCGCGACGGCGAAGCCGGTCGCGACGCCGACGGCGAACCACAGGATGCTCTTCACGTCTCACTCCTCGATGGGTCGGGCGTTGCGGCGTGCGGTGCGCACGCGTCCACCCAGTCTAGGGCGTGCCGACCTCCGCCCGCCGGGGACGACGAACGGGGCCGCGGCGAACCGCGACCCCGTTCGGAAACCGCCGGCTAGCGGGCGGCGTAGTACTCGACGACGAGCTGGACGTCACAGGTGACGGGGACCTCGACGCGCTTCGGACGACGCGCGAGCTTCGCCTGGAGCTTGTCGAGCTCGACCTCGAGGTAACCCGGGACCTTGGGGAGCACGTCGACGTGGCCGCCGGCCGCAGCGACCTGGAAGGGCTCGGTGCCCTCGGAGCGCTGCTTGACGCCGATGACCTGACCCGGCTTCACGCGGAAGGAGGGGCGGTCGACGATCCGGCCGTCGACGGTGATGTGACGGTGCACGACGAACTGGCGCGCCTGCGAGATGGTGCGGGCGAAGCCGGCGCGGAGCACGAGCGCGTCGAGGCGCATCTCGAGGAGCTCGACCAGGTTCTCACCGGTCAGGCCCTCGGTGCGGCGGGCCTCGTTGAACGCGATGCGGAGCTGCTTCTCGCGGATGCCGTACTGGGCGCGCAGGCGCTGCTTCTCGCGGAGGCGGACCGCGTAGTCGGAGTCCTGCTTGCGCTTGGTGCGGCCGTGCTCGCCGGGGGCGTACGGGCGCTTCTCCATGTACTTGGCGGCCTTCGGGGTGAGGGCGACGCCGAGCGCACGGGAGAGGCGGGTCTTGCTTCGGGACTGGCTGGTCACGATGTCCTTTCGGATGATTCTCGAACGGTGTGGTTCCGGGCGCGCGAGGCGCCGGAAAGACTTGTCAGAGGGGTTCGCCACGGGCGGACCGGCTACAGGTCGCGCCCTTCGCCGTGGAGACCGCGCAGCCGCACGCGAGAATCTGGCTTCAGGCCAACGAAGATGCTATCACGACCAGCCGGTCAGCGTTCACCGCGCACGATCCGCCGCAGCTTGCCGAGGCGCGTGGACACGTCGCGCTCGTTGCCGTGCTCGGTCGGGGTGTAGTACACGGCGCCGCGCAGCGGGTCGGGAAGGTACTGCTGCGGCACGACGCCGATCGGGTCGTCGTGCGGGTAGGCGTAGCCCTTGCCGTGGCCGAGCCGCTTCGCGCCCGGATAGTGCGCGTCGCGCAGGTGCTTCGGCACGCGCCCGGCCTTCCCGGCGCGCACGTCGGCGATCGCGCGGTCGATGCCGAGGTAGGCCGCGTTGGACTTCGGCGCCGTCGCGAGGTGCACCACGGCCTGCGCGAGCGGGATCCGTCCTTCCGGCATGCCGATGTACTGGACGGCGTCGGCGGCGGCGACCGCGACCCCGAGGGCGGTCGGATCGGCCATGCCGATGTCCTCCGAGGCGAGCACGATGATGCGGCGCGCGATGAACCGCGGGTCCTCTCCCGCCTCGATCATGCGCGCGAGGTAGTGGAGCGCGGCGTCGACGTCGCTGCCGCGCACCGACTTGATGAACGCGCTGATGACGTCGTAGTGCTCGTCGCCGTCGCGGTCGTACCGGAGCAGGGCGCGATCGACGGCCCGGGCGACCGTCTCGGCCGTGATGACCGGGAGCCCAGCCTTCCCTTCGGGGTCGCCGTCGACGGATGCCGCGGGAGTCGCCGGCTCGCCCCCGGACTCACGGCCGGAGGCGTCGCCGGGGCCGGGAACCGCCTCGGCCTCGGCTTCGGCCGACGCGGACAGCGACGCGGCCTCCAGCGCCGTGAGCGCACGCCGCGCGTCGCCCGACGCGAGGCGGACGATCGCCGCGCGCGCGTCCGGCTCGAGCCGGACGCGCCCGGCGAGGCCTCGGGCATCGGCCACGGCGCGATCGACGAGCATGCCGAGGTCGTCGTCGTCGAGGGTCTCGAGGGTCAGCAGCAGGGACCGCGACAGCAACGGCGAGATCACCGAGAACGACGGGTTCTCGGTCGTCGCCGCGACGAGGATGACCCAGCCGTTCTCGACGCCGGGGAGCAGCGCGTCCTGCTGGGCCTTGGTGAACCGGTGGATCTCGTCGAGGAAGAGGACCGTGGAGACGCCGTACAGGTCTCGGTCGGCACGTGCGGCCTCCATGACCTGGCGGACGTCGCGCACGCCGGCCGTGACCGCCGACAGCTCCACGAACTTGCGCCCCGATGACCGGGCGATCGCCTGCGCGAGCGTGGTCTTGCCCGTGCCGGGCGGGCCCCACAGGATCACGGACACCGCCCCCGATTCGCCCGTGCGGTCGGCCGCGAGGGCGACGAGCGGGGATCCGGGCGTCAGCAGGTGACGCTGGCCGGCGACCTCGTCGAGGCTCCTGGGGCGCATGCGCACCGCGAGCGGCGTCGCCCCCGAGCGCAGGCCCGCCGCCGTCTCCACCATGCGGACCAGCGTAGCCGCGGCATCCGACACCCCCGCCCGCGTCGGGCGGCCGCGTGCCCGGTCCGCGCGATTCGCACGCCTGCGCCGCCGTTGCGTAGAGTTCCCTCGCAGGATCCCCCGAAGGAGCAGCGTGGCAACGAACGACCGTCAGGCGCGCGAGGCGCGCGCGAGACTGCGCACCTACCAGGCACGGCAGGAGGTGCACGCGCGCTCCGTGCGACGCCGGCGGCGCGACAACGTCATCGCGGGCATTGCGCTGGTCGTGGTCCTCGCGCTCGCGACGGCCGCGCAGCTGTTCTACTTCGGCGGCGGGCCCGGCACCGCCGAGGCGGAGGCGACGCCGACCCCCACCCCGAGCGCCTCGGCGCAGGCCGTGCCGTCCGCCGACCTCGCGGAGGGCCGCACGTGGGTCGGTGCCCTGACGCTCAACGAGACGCCCCTCTCGATCGAGCTCGATGGCGCCGCCGCCCCGCAGGCGGTCTCGAGCACCATCAGCCTCGTCCAGTCCGGCTTCTACGACGGCCTCACCTGCCACCGCCTCACCACCGAGGGCATCTTCGTGCTCCAGTGCGGCGACCCCGCCGGCGACGGCACCGGCGGCCCCGGGTACAGCTACGGGCCGGTCGAGAACGCGCCCGAGGACGGCGTCTACCCCGCCGGGACCATCGCGATGGCCCGCCAGGCCGGTGACGCCGAGAGCCAGGGCAGCCAGTTCTTCATCGTCTACGACGACACGACCCTGCCGGCGGATGCCGCGGGCGGCTACACCGTCATCGGCCGCGTCACCGACGGCCTCGAGGAACTCCGCACCGACATCGTCGACTTCGGCACCGCCGACGGCGTGCCCGACGGAGCGCCCGTCCGGCCGGTCGGCATCACGTCCTTCGACGTCGAGTGAGCGGGGCCCGCGGGGGCCCGGGAGCCGACGAGCGGGCGAGCCCCCGACCGCCGACGACGATTCTCGGGGTGCAATAGGCTTGATGCCGTCATCCGCCGCGCACGCGGCATCCGACCGACGACAGGGTGAGTCCGTGACCGATTCAGCACAGCAACCGTGGGGCCGCGTCGACGAGACGGGCACCGTCTTCGTGCGGACCAGCGAGGGCGAGCGCGAGGTCGGGCAGTACCCCGACGCGACGCCGGAGGAGGCCCTGGCCTACTTCGAGCGCAAGTACGCCGATCTCGCGGGTGCGGTCTCACTGCTCGAGCAGCGGGTGCGACGCGGCGCTTCCGCGGCGGATGTCGCCAAGGCCGTCGCCACGCTGCAGGCCAACGTCGCCGGCGCGCACGCCGTGGGCGATCTCGAGTCGCTCGAGCGGCGCCTCGAGGCGCTGTCGGGAACGACCCAGGAGCTCACCGCCCAGCAGCAGGCCGAGGCGAAGGCCGCGGTCGAGACGGCGATCGCGGAGCGCACGGTCATCGTCGAGCAGGCCGAGGCGCTCGCCGCGCAGGACCCGGCGAAGACCCAGTGGAAGCAGACGAGCGCCGAGCTCGACGCGTTGTTCGCGGCGTGGCAGAAGCACCAGCAGGAGGGCCCGCGTCTGCCCAAGGGCGAGGCGAACGACCTCTGGAAGCGGTTCCGCGCCGCGCGCTCGACCATCGAACAGCACCGCAAGGCGTTCTTCGCCGAGCTCGACGCCGCGCACCGCGACGTGCGCCAGCGCAAGCAGCGTCTCATCGAGCGCGCCGAGGCCCTCGCGCCGCGCGGCGCCGACGGCGTGGCCGACTACCGGGCGCTCCTCGACGAGTGGAAGCTCGCGGGCCGCGCCGGCAAGAAGGTCGACGATGCGCTCTGGGCGAAGTTCAAGGCCGCGGGCGACGTCCTCTTCCAGGCCAAGGCCGAGGTCGACGCGAAGGACGACGAGGAGTATCGCGCCAACCTCGAGCAGAAGATCGCGCTGCTCGACGAGGCCGACGCGCTGCTCGCCTCGAAGGATCCGCGAGCGGCGCGCAGCACGCTGAACGGCATCCAGCGCAGGTGGGACGAGATCGGCCGGGTCCCCCGCGACCAGGTGCGCACGATCGAGGACCGCCTCCGCAAGGTCGAGAACCACGTGCGCGCGCTCGAGGACGAGCGCTGGCAGCGCGAGGACCCCGAGAAGAAGGCGCGCTCGGAGGGCATGCTGGGCCAGCTGCACGACGCGATCGCGAAGCTCGAGTCCGAGCTCGCCGACGCCGAGGCCTCGGGCGACGCCAAGGCCGCGGCTGAGGCGCGCGAAGCCCTCGAGGCACGCCGGGCCTGGCTCAAGGCCGTCGGGGGCTGATCGCTCCCCCACCCGTCTCGACGGCGCCCGGTTCTCCACAGCGAGGGCCGGGCGTCGTCGCGTCATCCGGCGCGTCCGCCAGCATTGGGCCCATGGCGCGACTCCCCGCGGTGCTCGGCACCGACGACCTCCCACTCGCCGAACTGTGCGCCGCGCGGCTCGACGGCGAGCTCGTCGCGGTCGGCGACCGATGGTGTCCGGTCGACGAGCCCGACCTGCCGGCCCTGCGCGCCGCCGCCGTGGCGCCCGCGAGCCCCGGCCGGCTGATCGTCGAGCGACGCTCGGCGGCCTGGGTGCACGGGGCGCTGCCCGTTCCACCGGTCACGCCCGAGTACTGCATCCCCTATGCCGGCCGCAGCACCGCCCGGCCCGATCCGGCCTGCACCGTGCGCCAGGTCGTGATCGACGAGGGCGACGTCACGGCGGTCGGCGGCGTGCGGTGCACGACCACGCTCCGCACGGCGTTCGACCTGCTGAGAGAACCGGATGCCGCGGTCGACGCCGTCGGGATCGTCGCTGCGCTGCTCGCCACCGAGGCGGCCCTCGAACGGCAGTTGCACGAACGCATCGCGGCCGCCCATCGGCTGCCGCACAAGGCGCGCGCCGTGGCCCGGCTCGTGGCGGCGTCGCGTCAGCCGTCGCTCACGCGATAGACGTCGTAGACGGCGTCGATCCGCCGCACCGCGTTGAGGACGCGGTCCAGGTGCGTGGTGTCGCCCATCTCGAACACGAACCGGCTGATCGCGAGACGGTCGGTCGACGTCGAGACGTTCGCCGACAGGATGTTGACGTGGTGCTCCGACAGCACGCGCGTCACGTCCGACAGCAGGCCGGCCCGGTCGAGCGCCTCGATCTGGATCTGCACCAGGAACACGCTCTTCGAGCTGGGCGCCCATTCGACGTCGATCATGCGCTCGGGCTCGCGGAGCAGCGACTGCACGTTGTGACAGGCGGCCTGGTGCACCGACACGCCCGAACCACGCGTGATGAAGCCCACGATCTCGTCGCCGGGCACGGGCGTGCAGCATCGCGCGAGCTTCACGAGGATGTCGGGAGCTCCGCGGACCAGCACCCCGGAGTCGCTGTTGCGCGGGAGCGTGCGCGAGCGCGTCGGCAGCGGGAGGGCCGGCTCCTCGACGTCGTCCTCGTCCTGCACCAGGGCGAGGACCTTCTCGATGACCGATTGCGTCGAGACGTGCCCCTCGCCGACGGCGGCGTAGAGCGCCGAGACGTCCTCGTAGCGCAGCTGCGCCGCCACCTCGGCGAAGGAGTCCTGGCTCATGAGCTTCTGGAGCGGCAGGTTCTGCTTGCGCATCGCGCGCGCGATGGCGTCGCGGCCGTGCTCGATCGCCTCGTCGCGTCGTTCCTTGGTGAACCACTGGCGGATCTTGCTGCGCGCACGCGGGCTCTTGACGAAGTTCAGCCAGTCCTTGCTCGGACCCGAGTCGGGGTTCTTCGAGGTGAACACCTCGACCACGTCGCCACTTGAGAGCTCGCTCTCGAGCGGCACCAGGCGTCCGTTGACCTTCGCGCCCATGGTGCGGTGACCGACCTCGGTGTGCACCGCGTAGGCGAAGTCGACGGGGGTCGCGCCCGACGGGAGCCCGATGACGCGCCCCTTCGGCGTGAAGACGTAGACCTCCTTCGCGCCGATCTCGAACCGGAGGGAGTCGAGGAACTCGCCCGGATCGGCCGTCTCGGCCTGCCAGTCGGAGATGTGCGCGAGCCACGCCATGTCGGCGTCGTCGCGCGGACCGCCGACCTCGGTGCGACCGCCCGCCATCCGCTCCTTGTACTTCCAGTGTGCGGCGACGCCGTACTCGGCGCGCTGATGCATGTCGTGCGTGCGGATCTGGATCTCGACGGGGCGGCCCTTGGGCCCGATGACCGTCGTGTGCAGCGACTGGTACAGGTTGAACTTCGGCGTGGCGATGTAGTCCTTGAACCGGCCGGGCACCGGCGTCCAGCGTGCGTGGATCGAGCCGAGCACGGCATAGCAGTCGCGCACCGAGTTGACCAGCACGCGGATCCCGACGAGGTCGTAGATGTCGTCGAACTCACGGCCCCGCACGATCATCTTCTGGTAGATCGAGTAGTACTGCTTCGGTCGGCCGACGACCTTGCCCCGGATCCGCGCGGCCTTGAGGTCGTCGGAGACCATGTCGATGACCGACTGCACGTACTCCTCGCGCTGCGGGGTGCGCTGCTTCACGAGGCTCTCGATCTCGGCGTACAGCTTGGGATACAGCACCGCGAACGAGAGGTCCTCGAGTTCCCACTTGATGGTCTGGATGCCGAGGCGGTGCGCCAGCGGCGCGTAGATCTCCAGGGTCTCGGTCGCCTTGCGCGCCGCGGACTGGGCGGGCACGAAGCCCCACGTGCGCGCGTTGTGCAGCCGGTCGGCGAGCTTGATGATGAGCACGCGGATGTCCTTGGACATCGCCACGATCATCTTGCGGACCGTCTCGGCCTGCGTCGAGTCGCCGTACTTGACCTTGTCGAGCTTCGTCACCCCGTCGACGAGCATCGCGATCTCGTCGCCGAAGTCGGCACGCAGCTGGTCGAGCGTGTACGCGGTGTCCTCGACGGTGTCGTGCAGGAGCGCGGCGGCGACGGCCTTCGAGCCGATGCCGAGGTCGGCGAGGATCTGCGCGACGGCGATGGGGTGCGTGATGTAGGGCTCGCCGCTGCGGCGCTTCTGGCCCTCGTGCGCGCGTTCGGCGACCGTGTAGGCGCGCTCGATGAGGGCGAGGTCGGCCTTCGGGTGATGCATCCGGACGGTGCGCATCACCGCGTCGACTGCGCCGGAGGGCAGGGCCTTGGAGAAGATCCGGGGCACCAGACGGCGCAGCGACGCCGTCGAGTTGACTCCGGTCTCAGTCATGGCCGCCGCACCTCCAGACCTCAATTATCACTGCTCGCGAGCGAGGTGCGCGCCACGAGGTCCGACGGCGCCCGCTATGACGCCGTGACGGCCGTCGGGGTGTCCGCGATGCCGGCCCGCTCCCGCTCCTTCAGCACGCGCTGGTCGTGGCGCTTGATCGCGGGCTCTCCCTCGCGGAGCTGCGAGTACAGCGGCGCCGCGATGAAGACGGTCGACCACGTGCCCACGATGATGCCGATGAGCAGCGCGAGCGAGATGTCGCGGAGGGTGTCGGCCCCGAGCGCACCGGCACCGATGAAGAGGATCGCGGCGACGGGCAGCGCTGCCACCACGCTCGTGTTGATCGAACGCACGAGCGTCTGGTTGACCGCGAGGTTCACCGACTCGGCGAAGGTCCGGCGCGATTCCTCGCCCTGTTCGGCGGTGTTCTCGCGGATCTTGTCGAAGACGACGACCGTGTCGTAGAGGGAGTAGCTGAGGATCGTCAGGATGCCGATCATGGCGGCGGGCGTCACCTCGAAGCCCACCGCGGCGTAGACGCCGGCCGTCAGCACCAGGTCGCCGATGAGCGAGAGGATCGCCGCGACCGACATCTTCCAGGTCCGGAAGTACAGGGCCATGACGATGCCCGCGAGCAGCAGGAACGCGAGCAGGCCGAGGACGGCCTGCCTCGTCACGTCGGCGCCCCAGCTCGCGCCGATGAAGGACGACGTCACCTCGGAACGGTCGACGTCGTACGCCTCGGCGAGGGCGACCACCAGTTCCTCGGCCTCGGCCTGGTCGAGCTGCTCGGTCTGGACCCGCACGCCCTCGTCGCCCACGACGGTGACGCGCGCGACGGTGCCGGGAGCGACTTCCTCGACCGCCTCGACGGCCGGGTCCTGCGTGGCCTCGGCCACGCCGGTGATCTGGAACTGGGATCCGCCGCGGAACTCGATGCCGAAGTTGAAGCCGCGGACGACCATGACGAGCGCGGACAGGATCAGCAGCACGGCCGCGATCGTGTACCACTTGCGGCGCCCGCCGATGAAGTTGAACGAGCGCTTGCCCGTGTAGAGGTCGTTGCCGAACGTGGTGAGGCGGTTGGCCATCAGGACTCCTTGCTCTCGCCGGCGCCCACGGTGGCGTCGACCTGTGCCGCCTTGCGCTCGGCGATCGTCTGGCGGCGCTGCGCCTCGCGCGAGCTCGACGCGACCTTGGATGCGGGCACCGCGACGGGCTTGCGGAACTCGGCGCGGCCGCGGTAGACGGCGCCCAGCGCCTTCGGGTCGAGGCCGGACCACGGGTGGCCGCTCGAGAAGAAGCGCGTCTGCGCGAGCAGCTGCAGCATCGGGTGGGTGAAGAGGATCACGACGATCACGTCGATCACGGTCGTGAGGCCCAGCGTGAACGCGAAGCCGCGGACGCTGCCGACCGCGAGGATGAACAGCACGATCGCGGCGAGGAGGTTCATGCCCTTCGACGAGAGGACGGTGCGGAGGGCGCGCTTCCATCCGGCCTCGACGGCGCCGACCAAGGGCCTCCCGTCGCGCAACTCGTCGCGGACGCGCTCGAAGTAGACGATGAACGAGTCGGCCGTGAAGCCGATCGCCACGATGAGGCCGGCGATGCCGGCCAGCGACAGCCGGTACCCCTCGCGCCACGACAGGATCGTGATGGTCAGGTACGTGATGATGCCCGCGATGATGAGCGAGGCGATCGTCACGGTGCCGAGCAGTCGGTACTGGAACAGCGTGTAGATCACGACGAGGAGCAGGCCGATGAGACCGGCGATGAGGCCCGCCTGCAGCTGCGAGGTTCCGAGGGTCGCCGAGATCGTGTCGGAGGACTGCACCTCGAAGCTGATCGGGAGCGCACCGAACTTGAGCTGGTCGGCGAGGGCCTTGGACGACTCCTGCGTGAAGCTGCCCGTCACCTGCGGACGGCCGTCGGTGATGACGCCGTTCATCTGCGGTGCGGAGAGCACCGCCCCGTCGAGCACGAACGCGAACTGGTCTCGCGGCGTCTGGCCGTTCAGCGCGAACAGCCGCTGGCTCACCTCGGCGAACTGCTCGGCGCCCCGCTCGTTGAAGACGATGTTGACGGCCCACTGGCCGGTGGTCGCTCCGGTCTGCGTCTGGACCATGCCGTTGGTCGCGTCGACGATGTCCTCGCCGCCGACCTCGACCGGGCCCAGCAGGTACTTGATCGTGCGCGTCGCGTCGCACGTCACGAGGGGCTCGTCGGCGGGGGCGACGTTGGCGCCGCTCTCGTCGATCGCCGCGCAGTCGAACGTGTCGAACTCGTCCTGCAGGGCCGGCGTGACCCACGCGGGGTCGCTCGCGTCGGTGGGCTCGGCGGTCGGGGTCGACTCGAGCTCCTCCTCGGCGCCGTCGGTCGGCTCGGGGCTCGCGCTCGGGTCGATCGACTGGTTCGTGGCGGCGTCGGCGAGCAGCACCGGGCGGAGTTCGAGCTTCGCGGACGACTCGATGCGGGCCCGCGTCTGCTCGTCGAGCTCGCCCGGGATCGCGACGACCACGTTCTGCCCGCCCTGGGTGTTGATCTCCGCCTCGGAGACTCCCGACGCGTCGACGCGCTGGCGGATGATCGACACGGCCTGGTCGAGCTGCTCCTGCGAGACCGACTCGCCGTCGGCGACGGAGGGCTCGAGGATGATCTGCGTGCCGCCCTCGAGGTCGAGCGCGAGCTTGGGCGTCCACGACCCGTCGCCCCAGATCACGCCCGCGGCGTTGATTCCGAAGAGCGCGACGATGATGACGCCGAGCCAGGTCAGGGACCGCCAGGCCTTACGGACGGGCGTGGGTCGCGAGGACCGCTTGGATGGTGCAGCCACGTGTTCTGCTTTCTGTGCAGGAGCCCGCGCAGCATCGCGCGGACCGAGCGTCGGGTTCTGAGCCGCTCAGCCTTCGGACTTCTTGGGGTCGGGGGTGTCGTCGCGCGGCGCCTCGTCGGCGCGCTCGCCGAACTCCGGCTCGCCCTCGACGACGGGGGTGGCGCCGGCGACGGGGGCCTCGACCGCCTCGACCACGCGCGCGATCGTCTGCCGGTGCACGGTCAGCACCGTGCCGGGGTTCGACTCGAGCTCGACCTTGTTCTCGTCCTCGTCGATCGAGAGGATCGTGCCGAACACCCCGAAGTTCGTCATCACCTGCGCACCCGGCACCACCTTCGACTGGAGGTCGCGCATCTCCTGCTGACGCTTCCGCGAGTTGCGGAACATGAAGAAGATCAGGACCGCCAGGACGGCGAGCATGATGATGGTGAACGGATCGAAGACCATGGGGTTGGGAACCTTCCGAGTGCGCGCAGCGCACAGTCACGGGCGGGGAGGCCGGAGCCTCCAAGGATTATAGGTCATCGATCGGAAGCGTCGCCGCGGCGGCGTCGCCCTCGCGCACGAGTCCGAAGTGCCGCCAGGCCTGCGGCGTCGCCACGCGACCGCGGGGCGTGCGGGTGATCAGGCCGATCCTGACGAGGAACGGCTCGACGACCGCCTCGATCGTCTCGGCCTCCTCGCCGACCGAGACCGCGAGCGTGTTGAGGCCCACGGGTCCGCCCCCGAACCGGGTCAGGATGGTGAGCATGACCGCCCGATCGAGCCGATCGAGCCCCACCGGGTCGACGTCGTACAGTTCGAGCGCCGCGCGGACCGCGTCGACGTCGGCGTTGCCGCCGTGCACGAGGGCGTAGTCGCGCACGCGACGCAGCAGGCGGTTGGCGATACGGGGCGTGCCACGGCACCGGCCGGCGATCTCGGCGACGGCTTCGGCGCCGATGGGGAGGCCCAGCATCGTCGCCGCGCGGGCGAGCACCTGCTCGAGCTCGCGCTCGTCGTAGAACTCGAGGTGCGCCGTGAACCCGAAGCGATCGCGCAGGGGGTTGGGCAGCAGGCCTGCCCGCGTGGTCGCCCCGACGAGGGTGAACGGCGCCAGGTCGAGCGGGACGGACGTGGCGCCCGCTCCCTTGCCGACCATGATGTCGATGCGGAAGTCCTCCATTGCGAGGTAGAGCATCTCTTCGGCCGATCGCGCCATGCGATGGATCTCGTCGATGAAGAGCACCTCGCCGGGCACGAGCGACGAGAGGATGGCGGCGAGGTCGCCCGCGTGCTGGATGGCCGGGCCGCTCGACATGCGGAGCGGGCGCCCGCCCTCGTGCGCCACGATCATCGCGAGGGTGGTCTTGCCCAGCCCGGGAGGACCGGCGAGCAGGATGTGGTCGGGCGTGCGCTGCTGCATCGCCGCGGCGGAGAGCAGCAGCTGGAGCTGGCCGCGCACCCGCGTCTGCCCGACGAACTCCTCGAGGCTCCTCGGCCGCAGCGCACCCTCGAACGCGAGCTCGGCCTCGGATGCGAGCTCGGGATCGGTCAGGTCGACGTCGGGATCGGTCATCGCGCCCTCGCGGTCTGCTGCGCCGGCCCGAGTCGGGCGAGCGTGAGGCGGAGCAGCGCGGGCACGGACGCCGCATCGGCCGGGGCGGCATGCTCGAGCGTCTCGGCGATCGCCTCGCCGGCGAGCTTCTCGGACCACCCGAGCCCGGTCAGCGCGGCGAGCACGTCGTCGGCGACGCCGCCCGAGGCGACCGGTGCGCCGGCTGCGCTCGCGGCCGGAGCGACGACCTTGCCGGCGAGCGACACGGTGATGAGCTTGGCGGTCTTCGGCCCGATTCCGCTGACCCGTCGGAACGCGGCGTCGTCGTCGTCGTGGACGGCGCGCGCCACCTCGGCCGGCGACATGGCCGACAGCACGCCGAGCGCCGACTTCGGCCCCACGCCGGTCACGCCGATGAGCAGCTCGAACACGTCGAGCTCGTCGCGCGAGCCGAACCCGAAGAGGGTCATCGCGTCTTCTCGAACGATGAGCGAGGTGTGCACGAAGACCTCGTGGCCCTCTCGGGTCGAGAGCACGAACGCGGGCGTCGCATTCACGAGGTACCCGACGCCGGCCACGTCGATGACGAGCGTTCCGCCGGATGCGGTGGCGACGCGGCCGCGGAGGGAGGAGATCACTCCTTCAGCCTACGGGCGGCCCCCGACACGGAGGCGGCACGCTCCGCGGCGAGCCATGCGCGCTGCGCGGGCGTCAACGCGCCGGTGGAACCCGCTCCGCGTCCCGCGGCGGCCTCCGTCACGGCGGCGCCCGCGACGCCGCCCGTTCGCCAGGCGTGGCAGATCGCGAGCGCGAGGGCGTCTGCGGCATCCGCCGGCTTCGGCACGGCGTCGAGCCCGAGGATGCGCGCGACCATGGCGCCGACCTGCTTCTTGTCGGCACGACCGTACCCGGTGATCGCGGCCTTCACTTCGCTCGGGGTGTGCAGCGCGACGGGGAGGGCGCGCCGCTCGGCGATCAGCATGGCGACCCCGGAGATCTGCGCGGTGCCCATGATCGTCGACACGTCGCTGCGCGCGAACACCCGCTCGAGCGCGACCGCATGCGGCCGGTGCTCCTCCACGATCGCCTCGAGCCCGTCGGCGATGCGCGCGAGCCGCCCGGGGGTCGCCAGCTCGGCCGGCGATCGGAGGACGACCACGTCGACGAGCGTCGCGGTGCGATCGGGCGCCACGTCGACGACGCCGACGCCGCAGCGGGTCAGCCCGGGGTCGATGCCGAGCACCCGCACCGGGCTACTCCGACTCGTTCTCGAGCTCGGCCTGCACCTCGGGCGTGAGGTCGAAGTTGCTGTAGACGTTCTGCACGTCATCGCTGTCCTCGAGCGCGTCGATCAGGCGGAAGACCTTCTTCGCCGTGTCGGCGTCGATCTCGACCTTGAGGTTGGGCACGAACTCGATGTCGGCCGACTCGTAGTCGAGGCCGGCCTCCTGCAGCGCCTTCCGGACCTCGACCATGGCGGACGGGTCGGTGACGACCTCGAAACCCTGGGAGTGCGGCTCGATCTCCTCCGCGCCGGCCTCGAGCGCGGCCATCATGACGTCGTCCTCCGTGGTGCCCTCGCCGCTGACGACGATGACGCCCTTCCGGGTGAAGTTGTACGCGACCGATCCCGGGTCGGCGAGCGTTCCGCCGTTGCGGCTGAGGGCCGTGCGGACCTCGGCCGCGGCCCGGTTCTTGTTGTCGGTGAGCACCTCGATCATCATGGCGACGCCGTTCGGGCCGTACGCCTCGTAGGTGATGTTCTGGTATTCGACCGCCTCGCCGCCGATGCCGGCCCCGCGCTTGATGGCCCGGTCGATGTTGTCGTTCGGGACCGACGTCTTCTTGGCCTTCTGCACGGCGTCGTACAGGGTCGGGTTGCCCGCGAGGTCGGCGCCGCCGAGCTTGGCCGCGACCTCGATGTTCTTGATGAGCTTGGCGAACGACTTCGCGCGGCGCGCGTCGATGACGGCCTTCTTGTGCTTGGTCGTCGCCCACTTGGAATGCCCGGACATGCGTCTCCCGTAACGGTGGTCAGTACCCCGACATTCTAGGCCGGGCGGCGGCCGGCCCCGGCGACGGCGGCGGGCGGGCCGCGAACGCGAGCGCCCGCCGCGGCGCGTCGCCCGGGCCGCGGGCCTGCGGGCGATCACGCCATCGCGGGAACGGGACGGTCGGGGTAGAGCTCGGCCATGGCGTGCTCGTACCTGCGTCGGAGGAGCACGAGGTAGAGCGCCCGCGCGGGCAGCGGGAAGTTCTCGCGGAAGAAGGCCTCGCGATCGTCCTCGGGCACCGTCGCGAGCATGAGTCCGGCCTGGAGGGCCATGATGTCGCGCGGCAGCCGGCCCCGGTCCTCGCGGAGCCGGTGCATCGCATGCTGCTCGAGCTCGTTCCACTCCGACTGCGTGAGCACCTCGGCCGCGACCGGCACCACATCGGTCTCCTCCTCGCCGAGGTGGGCGAACAGCGTGTCGCGGAGGTGCTCGACGCGCGTGGCGAGCTCGTCGCGGCCGGTGGCGTCCGCAGACGACCGCCACGGCGGGATCAGCGGCTCGATCGCCGCGATCTGCGCGGCCACCTCCGCGTGCTGCGCACGCATGCGGTCGACGTGCAGCGCGCACGCGGGCGCTCGTGCGGCGATGCGGTCCCACAGCACCGCGTCCTCGGTGCTGTGGTGCAGCTCGAGCGCCCACAGGTCCATCACCGCGTAGTCGGCGACGATCCGGACACGATCGGCGTCGCCGGGCGCGACCTCGCGGATGAGGACGGGCAGCTCCCGGTAGAGCCACCGCATGATGCGATGCACCCGGAAGAGGTCGGCGGTGTCGCAGCCCGGCGGTTCCTCGACCTGCCGGGTCCGCGAGGCGCCGTGCGATCGGATGGCCATGGCGATCCCTCCCTCACCCGCCGCTCGACGGCACGTCGGACCCGGCTCGGCCCGGTCGGGCGGATGCCCGGAGTCCACTCCGGTCGCAGCCGTACCGCGACCCCAGTCCGAGGGGTGTCCGCGCGGGTGCTCAGGCGGGTCGCGGTGCGCCCGGCATCCGGGTCGCGGCCGCGCCGGCGGCCCGCTCCGGGCGCAGGCGCCGCACCGCCCGCTCGTACTGGTGGCGGCCGATCAGGCGGTAGGCCGCGCGCAGGGGCGCCGGCAGCTCCGCGGCGATCCACGCGTCGCGCTCGGACTCCGGCACGCTCTCGATCATGAGCCCCAGCAGCACGAAGATCGGCAGCGGCGGCTTGTGCCGGCGCGCGTGCCGGTGGATGTCGTCCCACTCCGCGTCGGACAGGATCCGGTCGAGCACTGGGAAGGCGTCGCGCTCCTCGTCGGCGAGGTGCTCGACGAGCAGCCGATCGACCTCGTCGAGCTCCTCCGCGAGCCGGGCGGCGGTCGCGGCATCCGCGGCCCTGGTCCATCGGTCGACGATCGCGTCGACGACGTCGAGGCGATCGGACACGGCCCCGTGCTGACGCCGCATCAGTGCGACGTGCAGGCCGCACGCCGGCGCGCGCTCGGTCATCCGGTCCCAGAAGAACTCGTCCTCGGTGCGGTGGTGCACGTGCAGGAGCGCGGTGATGCCGTGGAGGTGCTTCGCGAGGTACCGAGCTCGGTCGGTGTCGCCCGGCTCGACGGCCCGGACGAGGCCGGGCGCCTCGGCGAAGAGCCGGCGGAAGAGCCGGTGGATCATGACGACCTCGTCGCTGCGGCAGGTCGTGGTCGGTGCGGTGGCGCGCTGCGGCGCGCCCGTGCTGGGAAGTCGCGTGGTCATGCTCGCAAGGCAAGCGGATGGCGGACCCCGCCGCGCCCGGGCCGTCCCCGTCATCGCCCCGGGGCGAGCCCCGTCATCCGGCCCGGGGCTGCCCTGAGACGGCGCCGGCCGTGGCCGTGGTCAGGCGAGCAGCTTCTCGAGCGTGCGCAGGTTGCGGTTCGTCGTGGTCGGCTTGAAGGCCGGCTTCGCGAGCACCTTCGCGAACGGGGTGTCGACCGTGGTGCCCTTGACCGGGTTCCAGTACACGACGTCCTCGCCGCGCTCGAGGGGATCGGCGTCGGGATCGGGCTCCCCCATCGCCTCGAGCAGCGCGTCGACGACGGGCGGTTCGGAGGCGAAGACGACGTAGGGCTGTCGCGACGCGTCCGTCGCGTCGAACGGGAACGCCTCGACGATCGACCGCAGGCGGTCCGCGGTCAGGAGGATGATCCACGCCTCGTAGCCGAAGCGGTCGGACAGGGCCCGCTCGATGTCGCGCTTCAGCCGAGCGGCATCCGCTCGGTCGCTCTCGAACGCGACGTTCCCGCTGGCGAGCACGGTGCGCACCCCGGTGAAGCCGAGCCCGGCGACGAGGTCGCGGAGGTCGGCGGACCTGATCGTGATGCCGCCGACGTTGACCCCTCGCAGCAGCGCGATCCAGTGCGTCATGCCGCCAGCGTAGGGCGTCCGACCGTCATGGGAGGCGGCATTCCGCAGTCCGGAACGGCCGACGGGCCCCGCGCGGGCGCTCGGCGGTGCTAGGCCGTCGAGGGCGGCGCCCCGGGCAGGCGCACGCCCACTGCGCGGGCCTCGAGCGCCGCCAGTGCGCGGATGGTGTCGCGGTCGCCGCGACGCCACCCCGCGACCGCGTCGGCATCGGCGGCCAGGACGTCGAGCAGGCTCCGATCGGTCAGCGCGCGGAGCGCGAGCAGGTCGGCGCCGCCCGGACGCCCGAGCACGGCGGCCGAGCGCCCGGCGCGGACCGCGCGCACGACGCGGGGCACGACCCACAGCAGGAGCACCGCCGCGATGGGAAGGGAGGCGATGCCGATCGCGGCGAACACCGCGATCCAGCCCACCGCGTCCTGCTGCCCGCGGCCCACGGACTCGAGCGTCGCTCCGGCCGCGCTGGCTCCGTCGAACGGCTCCGCGATGCCGGACCCGATGAGCGGGACGCCGGCGAGGGTCTCGCCGATGTCGGTCATGCTCCCGCGGAAGCCCGTGCCCGCCTCCTCGAGCCGCCGGCCCAGGACCGCGAACTCGGTCACGAATCCGTGGAACACCGCGGCGGCCCACAGCGCCACCGCGACGACACCGAGCGCGAGGAGGTCTCCGACGACCTGCAGCGCACGCCGGCCGGGGAAATCCGAGTACAGCTTCATGCCCCCACTCTGGCGCGGGCGCGGCTCGCGCGCTACGCCGTCGGCGCGGGTGAGGGCGCCGCGTCGGCGCTCGCCCGCGCACGCACCTTGCCCAGGAAGTACTCGTGGAACCGGTGGTCGCCCTGGATCTCGGGGTGGAAGCTCGTGCCCACGAGGTGGCCCTGCTCCACGGCGACGACTCGGCCGTCGGGCAGCGACGCGAGCGGGGTCGCCCGCTCCCCCACCGACTCGACCACCGGGCCGCGGATGAACACCGCGTGCACGGGCTCGTCGCCGAGCGCCGGCACCGGCAGGTCGGTCTCGAACGACTGGTTCTGCGAACCGAACGCGTTGCGTCGCACGACCACGTCGAGCCCGCCCAGGTTCTGCTGCCCGTCGATCGCATCGAGGAGCCGGTCGGCGATCATGATGAGTCCGGCGCAGGTGCCGTAGACGGGCATCCCCTCGGCGATCCGCCGCTTGAGCGGCTCGGCGACCCCGAACGCGCGGGAGAGCTTGTCCATGACGGTCGACTCGCCCCCGGGGATCACGAGGCCTTCGATGCCCTCGAGGTCCTCGGGGCGGCGCACGAGCACGACCTTCGCGCCGAGCCCGCCCAGCACGCGGGCGTGCTCGCGGAAGTCGCCCTGGAGGGCCAGGACGCCGACCGTCGGGCCGGTGGCATCCGTGGCCCCGAGCGACTCGTCGCGGAGGGTCACCATCCGCGCTCGGCGAGGCGGTGCGGCGCGGGCAGGTCGCCCACGTTGATGCCCACCATCGCCTCGCCCAGGCCGCGCGAGACCTCGGCGATCACCTTCGGGTCGTCGTAGAACGTGGTGGCCTTGACGATCGCGGCGGCGCGCTGCTCGGGGTTGCCGGACTTGAAGATGCCCGAGCCCACGAACACGCCGTCGGCGCCGAGCTGCATCATCATCGCCGCGTCGGCCGGCGTGGCGACGCCGCCCGCGGTGAAGAGCACGACGGGGAGCTTGCCGGTCTCGGCGACCTCGAGCACGAGGTCGTACGGCGCCTGCAGCTCCTTCGCGGCGACGTAGACCTCGTCGCGCGTCATCGACTTCAGCTGGTTGATCTCGGAGGTGATCTTGCGGATGTGCTTGGTCGCCTCGGAGACGTCGCCCGTGCCGGCCTCGCCCTTCGAGCGGATCATCGCCGCGCCCTCGTTGATGCGGCGGAGCGCCTCGCCGAGGTTGGTCGCGCCGCAGACGAACGGCGTCTCGAAGCCCCACTTGTCGATGTGGTTGACGTAGTCGGCGGGCGAGAGGACCTCGGACTCGTCGATGTAGTCGACGTCGAGCGCCTGGAGCACCTGCGCCTCGACGAAGTGGCCGATGCGGGCCTTCGCCATGACCGGGATCGAGACCTCGGCGATGATCGCCTCGATGAGGTCCGGGTCGCTCATGCGGGCGACGCCGCCCTGGGCTCGGATGTCGGCGGGCACGCGCTCGAGCGCCATGACGGCGACGGCGCCCGCATCCTCGGCGATGCGCGCCTGCTGGGGCGTGACGACGTCCATGATGACGCCGCCCTTCAGCATCTCGGCGAGGCCGCGCTTCACGCGGCTGGAGCCGGTCTGGGCAGTGCTCATCGGGGATCCCTTCGACGGATGACGCGCGATCGCGCGACGCTCGGAACAATCTGGAGGCTTGGCCTAGGCCAAAAGATAGCATGACCGTACCTAGACTCGGAGCACCCATGGAACCTGACGTCACCCTCGAGATCGCCGGCCGATCCGCCGCCGACATCGCCGCGAACGTCCGTGCGCTCATCGAGCGCGGCGCGCTCCTCCCCGGCGACCCGTTGCCGCCGGTGCGGAACCTCGCCGACCGGCTCGGCGTCAACCGCAACACGGCCGTCGCGGCGTACCGGCAGCTCACCGCGGCGGGCGTCGTCGTGACCCGCGGACGAGGCGGAACGCACGTCGCGGACCGATCCGCCGTCGCGCAGGAGGGGTTCGCCGCCGACAGCGTGCTCCGCGACGTCGCGACGGGCAACCCCGACCCCGAGCTCATCCCCGATCCGACACGTGCACTTGCGCGAACGGCCGGACGCCCGGTGCTCTACGGCGAGCCCGTCATCGACCCGGGTCTGGAGGGCTGGGCGCAGGAGTGGATGCGCACCGACCTCGATCCCACCGACGTGCGGCTGACGATCACGAGCGGCGCGGCCGACGCCGTCGAGCGGCTTCTCGCCCAGGCGCTGGTCCGCGACGACGCCGTGGCGCTCGAGGATCCGTGCTTCCTCACGAGCATCCACACCGTGCGCGTGGGAGGGTACCGTCCCGTCCCCGTGCCCGTCGACGACGAGGGGATGACCGTCGAGGGACTCCGCGCGGCGCTCGCGCAGGGCGTCCGGGCGGTCGTGTGCACGCCGCGCGCGCAGAACCCCACGGGCGCGAGCCTGTCCGAGCGGCGGGCGGAGGAGCTCCGTGAGGTGCTCCGCGAACACCCGTACGTGCTCGTCATCGAGGACGACCACTTCTCGATGCTGTCCCGCAGGCCGTTCCGCTCCCTTATCGGCCCCGAGCACCGCCGCTGGGCGCTCGTGCGCTCGGTCTCGAAGTTCCTCGGCCCCGACATGTGCCTCGCGGTGACGGCCTCGGACCCCGACACCGCCGATCGGCTGGCCATGCGGCTGACTCCCGGCACGACCTGGGTGAGCCACCTGCTGCAGCGGCTCGTGCTCGCCCTCGTGACCGATCCGGACGTCACCGCGGCGATCACGGCGGCGGGCGAGCACTACGCGGACCGGAACGACGCGTTCGCGGCGCGGCTCACCGGGTTGGGCGTGCCCGCCGCAGCCGGCGACGGGCTGAACCTCTGGGTCCCGCTCCCCGTCCCGGCGCGCGACGTCTCCGAGCAGCTCATGCGACGGGGCTGGCTCGTGCGGGCGGGCGACGAGTTCGCCCTCGCCGACGCGTCCGCGGCGAGCCGTCGGCTGCGACTCACGGTGCACGACCTCGACGAGTCGGACGCCGGACGACTCGCGACCGACATCACGGCGGCCGTGCGCGCGGCGGGCGGACGCCTCATGCCGCCCGGGATGGAATGATCGAGGGGTGAAGGTCCTCTCGATCCAGTCCGCCGTCGCCTACGGCCACGTCGGCAACTCCGCGGCCGTCTTCCCGCTGCAGCGCATCGGCGTCGAGGTCATGCCCGTCTACACGGTCAACTTCTCCAACCACACGGGCTACGGCGCGTGGCGCGGCCCGCTCATCAGCCCCGACGACGTCCGCGAGGTGATCGACGGCATCGAGGATCGCGGCGCGTTCCCGAAGATCGACGTCGTGCTCTCGGGCTACCAGGGCTCCGAGGGCATCGCCGACGTCATCCTCGACGCCGTGGCCCGGATCAAGGCCGCGAACCCCGACGCCGTGTACTCGTGCGACCCGGTCATGGGCAACGCGAAGAGCGGATGCTTCGTGGCTCCCGCCATCCCGGTGCTGCTGCGCGACCGCGTGGTGCCCGCCGCCGACCTCATCACGCCGAACCAGTTCGAGCTCGGCTACCTGACCGAGACCGAGCCGGACACGCTCGAGTCGACGCTCGCCTCGGTCGACCTCGCGCGCGCGTCGGGCCCGCGCACCGTGCTCGTCACGAGCGTCGAACGGCCCGACCGCGAGGAGGGCACGATCGAGATGCTCGCCGTCGACGATCGCGGCGCGTGGATCGTGCAGACCCCGCTCCTGCCGATGAAGGCGAACGGCTCGGGCGATGTCACGGCGGCCCTCTTCACCGCGCACTACCGGCGTACGGGCGATGCGGCCGATGCGCTGGCCCGCACCGCGTCGAGCGTGTTCGACCTGCTCGCGAACACCCACGAGTCGGGAGAACGCGAACTGCAGCTCGTCGAGTCGCAGGAGGCGTACGCGAACCCTCGCATGCAGTTCGAGGTGCAGCAGGTCCGCTGACCGGCTCGCCCAGGTGGTCGGGGAGGCGCGCAGCGGTGACCGCGCTCAGCGGGGCCAGGCCTCGGCGATCTCCTGGCGCACCTCGCCGAGGAGGCGCGGCAGCGCCTTCGTGCCCGCGATGATCGGGAAGAAGTTCGAGTCGAGCGCCCACCGCGGCACGATGTGCTGGTGCAGGTGCTCGGCGATCCCGGCGCCGGCGATCCGGCCCTGGTTCATGCCGATGTTGAAGCCGTCGCACTTCGACACCTGTTTGACGGTGCGCATCGCCACCTGCGTCAGCTCGCCGATCTCCGCGACCTCCTCGGCGCTCGCCTGGTCGTAGGTCGCGATGTGCCGGTACGGGCACACGAGCAGGTGGCCGCTGTTGTACGGGAAGAGGTTGAGCAGCACGTACGCGTGCTCGCCTCGCGCGACGATCAACGACTGCTCGTCGTCGAGCTCCGGGGCGCGGCAGAAGGGGCAGGAGTGCTCGTCGGGCTGCTGCCCGTGCTGGATGTAGACCAGCCGGTGCGGCGTCCACAGACGCTGGAACGCGTCCGGCACGCCCGCGAGGTCGGCCGCGGCATCCGTCTGCACCTCGTCGCGGTCGAACTCGTCGGGTCGGTAGTGGGTCATGCGAACAGGTCGTCCCTCGTGATCACCTGGCGCCGGGCGGCGATCGCGTCGAGGATCCTGCGCTCGGCCTCGGCGATCGGTACGCCGTTCTCCTGCGTGCCGTCGCGGAACCGGAAGCTCACCGTCTCGCCCGAGCGGTCGTTCTCGCCCGCGATGAGCTGGATCGGCACCTTCTGGGTCGTGTGGGTGCGGATCTTCTTCTGCATGCGGTCGTCGCTCGTGTCGAGCTCGGTGCGCACGCCCGCTCCGGCGAGCTGGGTCAGGATGCCGCCGAGGTAGGGCGCGTACTCGTCGGCGACCGGGATGCCCACGACCTGCACCGGCGCGAGCCACACCGGGAACGCTCCCGCGTAGTGCTCGGTGAGCACGCCGAAGAACCGCTCGATCGAGCCGAACTTCGCCGAGTGGATCATCACCGGCCGCTGGTGCGTGCCGTCGGCGGCGGTGTACTCCAGGCCGAAGCCCTCGGGCTGGTTGAAGTCGTACTGGATCGTCGACATCTGCCAGGTGCGGCCGATCGCGTCGCGCGCCTGGACCGAGATCTTCGGGCCGTAGAAGGCCGCCCCGCCCGGGTCGGGCACGAGCTCGAGGCCGGACGCCTCGGCCACCTCGCGCAGCACGTTCGTCGCGACCTCCCACTGCTCGTCGGTGCCCTTGAACTTGTCGGAGTCGGCGTCGCGCGTCGAGAGCTCGAGGTAGAAGTCGTCGAGGCCGAAGTCGCGCAGCAGGCCGAGCACGAAGTCGAGGAGGTGCTTGATCTCGCCGGGCGCCTGCTCGGGTGTCACGTAGCTGTGCGAGTCGTCCTGGGTGAGGCCGCGAACGCGGGTGAGGCCCTGCACGACGCCGGACTTCTCGTACCGGTAGACCGTGCCGAACTCGAAGAACCGCAGCGGCAGCTCGCGGTACGACCGCCCGCGCGAGCGGAAGATGAGGTTCTGCATCGGGCAGTTCATCGCCTTGAGGTAGTACTCGCTGTTCTCGAGTTCCATCGGCGGGAACATCGTGTCCTTGTAGTACGGCAGGTGGCCCGACAGTTCGAAGACGTGCGCCTTCGTGATGTGCGGGGTCGAGACGTACTGGAAGCCCTCCTCGATGTGGCGCCGGCGGACGTAGTCCTCCATCTCGCGCTTGATCACGCCGCCCTTGGGGTGGAAGACGGGCAGGCCCGAGCCGATCTCGTCGGGGAAGCTGAACAGGTCGAGCTCGACGCCGAGCTTGCGGTGGTCGCGGCGCGCCGCCTCCTCGAGGCGGTGCTGGTAAGCGCGCAGCTCGTCCTTGGTCGGCCACGCGGTGCCGTAGATGCGCTGCAGCTGCGGATTCTTCTCGGAACCGCGCCAATACGCCGCGGCCACGCGCATGAGCGCCCAGCCGTTCCCGATCATGCGGGTGTTCGGCAGGTGCGGCCCGCGGCAGAGGTCCTTCCAGGCGACCTCGCCGGTCTTCGGGTCGACGTTGTCGTAGATCGTCAGCTCGCCGCCGCCGACCTCGACGTTCTCGTTGTCGTCGCCGGATGCCGCGGCGCCCTTGAGCCCGATGAGCTCGAGCTTGTACGGCTCGCCCGCGAGCTCGGCCCGCGCCTCGTCGTCGGAGACGACCCGGCGCACGAAGCGCTGCCCGGCGCGGATGATCCGCGCCATCTCCTTGTCGAGCGCCTTCAGGTCGTCGGGCGTGAACGGCTCGGCGACGTCGAAGTCGTAGTAGAACCCGTCGGTCACGGGCGGCCCGATGCCGAGCCTGGCGTCGGGGTTGACCTTCTGGACGGCCTGCGCGAGGACGTGGGCCGCCGAGTGCCGGAGGATCGCCAGGCCGTCGGGCGAGTCGATGGTGACCGGCTCGACCTCGTCGGCCTCGGTCACCGTCGTCGCGAGGTCCTTCAGCTCGCCGTTGACGCGCATCGCGACAACGGACCGGTCGGTGAAGAGCTCGAAGCCGTCGGCCAAGTGGATCCACTCCCTGCAGTGTGAGACGCAACCCCTCAACTGTAGTCGCGCGGGCAGGCGACCGATCACGGGGCCGGAGACGAGTGAAGCCCCGGCGAACCGGGGCTTCGTATGTGGTGGGCGATACTGGGATCGAACCAGTGACCTCTTCCGTGTCAGGGAAGCGCGCTACCGCTGCGCCAATCGCCCGGGTGTGAGTGAGCCGCGAGGGGCCCAATCGAGGTGGATACGGGATTCGAACCCGTGTATACGGCTTTGCAGGCCGCTGCCTCGCCTCTCGGCCAATCCACCGTTGCTTGGGTTCACCACCAAAGAACAAACCGGCTTGCGCCGGCCTGATCAGAGCGGATGACGAGACTCGAACTCGCGACCCTCACCTTGGCAAGGTGATGCGCTACCAACTGCGCCACATCCGCGTTGCCCGCTGTTTTGCGTGCAGAGAGACTCTAACGGATGACGTGAACGAATGACAAACCGAGCGGGTCGCCTGGCATTCCAGCCCCGGTCAGCCGCCGAATCCGGACGTGCGCGCCGGGCGTGTCGCCGGTCCCGGGGCACCCGTGTGGCACGGCGGCGCGGCCCTCTCGGACGAGGCCGCTCCCCCGACGCGCCCGGGCGGCCCCCGATGTGCGTTCGACCGCCGACGTGGGCTAGTATCGAGTCCGCGGCACCGGCTCGGTACGGTCCCGCGACACCCTGATGGGCGATTGGCGCAGCTGGTAGCGCGCTTCCTTCACACGGAAGAGGTCGTCGGTTCGAGCCCGGCATCGCCCACCGAGAGACCCCCGGGCCCGCCGGGGGTTTTCGCATTCCCGCCCTGCGGGCCCGTCGGTCCCGGCCGGACCGGTCAGTCCCACCGGTACCTGGCCCGAAGTGCCGCGGTGACGCGCTCGTACCGGACGACGTCGAGCGAAGCCGCCTCCCGCCGCATCCCGCCGGCGCGCACGCGGAACAGCCGATCGACCCGAGCCCAGCTGGGCCGCCCCTCGCCGTCCCACGGGCCGCTCCCGAGCGGGATCAGGTCCCGGTCGCCGTCACGGCCCTTGCTCGTGAGCTGCACGGCGAGGAACTCCCCCGCACCGCCCGCGGCCACGATCACGACCGGCCGGTCCTTGCCCCGGCCGTCGTTCTCCTCGTACGGCACCCACGTCCACACCACCTCGCCGGGGTCGGGCTCGCCGTCGCGGTCGGGGGTGTACGCGAAGCGCACCCCGCGCACGCGGGCGGGGTCGAGCTCGACGGTGGCGTTCGGGCCCTCCCGTCCCGGATCCTCGCCGCCGCCGTACGACGCGGGCGCGCGGGTGGCATCCGTCGCCGATGTGGCGCGGCCGGCACCGGTCATCGAGCGGATGGCACGCCCGAGGGCGGTGAGGAAGCTGCGAGCGTCGGGCACTCCCGCAGACTATCCCCACCGCCCTCGCGGTGTCGTCGGCTCAGACGGTCTCGAGCTTGTAGCCCTCCTCGCCGTGGACGATGGTGTCGATGCCGGCCAGCTCGTCCTCGTTCTTCACGCGGAAGCCGATCGTCTTCTGGATGATGAAGCCGATGACGTAGGCGAGGGTGAACGAGTAGGCCATGACCGCGAAGGCCGCGATCGCCTGCACGAGCAGCTGCGTGCCGTCGCCGCCCATGAAGAGGCCGGTGCCGTTGGCGAAGAAGCCGATGTAGAGCGTGCCGATGAGGCCGCCGACGAGGTGGATGCCCACCACGTCGAGCGAGTCGTCGAAGCCCCACTTGAACTTCAGGTCGATCGCGAGGGCGCAGACCGCACCGGCGATGAAGCCGAGCAGGATGGCCCACACCGGGTCGAGCGCGGCGCAGGCCGGGGTGATCGCGACGAGTCCGGCGACGGCGCCCGAGGCGGCGCCGACGGAGGTCGGCTTGCCGTCCTTGATCTTCTCGACCACGAGCCAGGCGAGCAGCGCGGCGGCGGGGGCGGCGATGGTGTTCACGAACGCGAGGGCCGCGACGCCGTCGGCGGCGAGCTCGGAGCCCGCGTTGAAGCCGAACCATCCGAACCACAGCAGGCCCGCGCCGAGGAGGACGAACGGCGGGTTGTGGGGCACGTGCGCGCCCTTCGAGAAGCCGACGCGCTTGCCGAGGACGAGCGCCAGGGCGAGGGCCGCAGCACCGGCGTTGATGTGGACCGCCGTGCCACCGGCGAAGTCGATCACGCCGAGGCCGAAGAACTCCTGCATGCCGTAGGTCGTCCAGCCGCCGTAGGCGAAGCTTCCGTCGTCGGCGAGGCCGAAGTTGAAGACCCAGCTCGCCACCGGGAAGTAGACGACGGTCGCCCAGATGCCGGCGAAGATCATCCACGCACCGAACTTGGCCCGGTCGGCGATCGCGCCGGAGACCAGCGCGACCGTGAGGATCGCGAAGGTCGCCTGGAACGCCACGAAGGCCAGCGGCGGGTAGGCGGCGTCCTCGGGCGTCTCGAGCAGGCTGTTCAGGCCGAGGGCCGACCAGTCGATCGACCACGGGGCGACCAGGCCCTCCGCGCCGGGGAAGGCGACGGCGTAGCCGTACAGCACCCACAGGACGCCGATCAGGCCGAGTGCGCCGAAGCTCATCATCATCATGCTGATCACGCTCTTGGCCTTGACGAGGCCGCCGTAGAAGAACGCGAGTCCGGGGGTCATCAGCAGGACGAGGGCTGCCGCGATCAGCAGGAACGCGGTGTTGCCTTGATCCATGTCGAACCTCTCTCAAGAAACCGGGGGGCAGGTGCTGACCAGTTTCTTGATGGGAGGTTTCCGACGCCCGCGCCCGATGTTTCGCGGTCGTTACGGCACGGCGCCGTGGGTAAACAGCGTGTTTCGCACGGCGCAGGATCGGCTACGAGTCGTCCCCGCGGCGGAATGCCGCGGTATCCGGGCGACCGGCGAGACGATCAGTCGTGCGGCGGCAGTTCGCCGGTGGTGAGGGCGATCATGCGCGACATCGAGCGCTGGTACTTCTTGCGGTATCCGCCGTCGAGCATGCCGCCGCCGAACACGGAGTCGAGCGGCACGCCGCTGGCCACGATCGGCACCTCGGCGTCGTACACGCGGTCGACGAACGCCACGAGCCGCAGCGCCGCGTTCTGGTCGGTGAGCTCGTGGACCCCGGTCAGCCCGATGACCTCGACGCCCTCGATGAGCTTGATGTACTTCGACGGATGCACCGTCGCGAGGTGGGCGACGAGCGCGTCGAACCGGTCGAGCGACACGCGATGGCCGCGGTCGGCCAGGGCGGATGCCGCGTGCTCGACGGCGGCGTCGTCGGCGACCGCCTCGGCGTGGCCCTCGGTGTCGCGGCGCCGGTAGTCGAGGCCGTCGATGCGGATCGTCTCGAAGTTCGCCGCGAGCCCGTGGATCTCGCGGAGGAAATCGGCCGCGGCGAACCGTCCCTCGCCGAGCGCGTTCGGCGGCGTGTTGCTCGTGGCGGCGACCCGGGTGCCGCCGGCCATCAGCTCGCCGAGGAACCGCGTCATCAGCATCGTGTCGCCCGGGTCGTCGAGCTCGAACTCGTCGATGCAGAGCAGGCGGGACCCCCGCAGCAGCTCGACCGCGGGCGCATAGCCCAGCGCACCCACGAGCGCCGTGTACTCGATGAACGTGCCGAAGTACTTCGGCCCGGGCGCGACGTGCCACAGGGCCGCGAGCAGGTGCGTCTTGCCCACGCCGAAGCCGCCGTCGAGGTAGACGCCCGGCAGCTCGGACTTCGGCTTGCGGTTGCGCGAGAAGAACCCGCCCGGATTGCGCTGGCCGCGCCATCCGTTCGCGAACTCGTGGAGCCTGTCGAGCGCCGCCTGCTGCGACGGGAAATCGGGGTCGGGGCGGTACGACTCGAACGAGGCGTGCTCGAACTGGGGCGGCGGGACGAGCTCGGACGCGATCTCGGCGCCCGTGATCGACGGGTTGCGGTCGACGAGGCGCTCGACGGCGGATGCCGCTCCGGTGGTCATAGGCGTGGGGCTCCCCTGTTGCACCTGATGACGGGTGCGGTGACTCCGTCGGGCGCGCCGCGTAGATTCGAGGGTGGACAGGTCACCAGCCTAGTCCGGCTCCCCGTCAGCCTCGCCCGATCGGGCGACCACAGGAGGTTCCCCATGCCCGTCGAGTTCGACCCCGCCGCCAAGCTGGCCGAGTACGCGCACCCCGAGCGTCTCGTGACCACCGACTGGCTCGCCGAGCACCTCGGCCGGCCCGGGCTCGTCGTCGTCGAGTCCGACGAGGACGTGCTGCTCTACGAGACCGGCCACATCCCCGGCGCGGTCAAGGTCGACTGGCACACCGAGCTGAACGACCCGGTGGTGCGCGACTACGTCTCGAGCGAGCGCTTCGCCGAGCTGCTCGGCTCGAAGGGCATCTCGCGCGATTCGACGGTCGTCATCTACGGCGACAAGAACAACTGGTGGGCGGCCTACGCGCTGTGGGTGTTCACGCTGTTCGGCCACGACGACGTTCGCCTGCTCGACGGCGGCCGCGACAAGTGGATCGCCGAGGGGCGACCCCTCACGACCGACGCGCCCGAGGTCGAGGCCGTCGAGTATCCCGTGGTCGAGCGCGACGACTCGCGCGTCCGGGCGTTCAAGGACGACGTGCTCGCGCACCTCGGCAAGCCGCTGATCGACGTGCGATCCCCGGAGGAGTACTCCGGCGAGCGCACGACGATGCCGGCCTACCCCGAGGAGGGCGCGCTGCGTGCCGGCCACATCCCGACGGCGGCGTCCGTGCCGTGGGCACGCGCGGCCGCCGAGGACGGCACGTTCCGCACGCGCGCGGAACTCGACGCGATCTACCGGGGCGAGGCCGGCCTGCAGGAGGGCGACGAGGTGATCGCCTACTGCCGCATCGGCGAGCGCTCGAGCCACACGTGGTTCGTGCTCACGCACCTGCTCGGCTTCGACCGGGTGCGCAACTACGACGGATCCTGGACCGAGTGGGGCAGCGCCGTCCGGGTGCCGATCGTGACCGGCACCGAGCGCGGCG
The DNA here is from genome assembly GCF_037199545.1 of Agromyces sp. CCNWLW213. Taxonomy (NCBI): domain Bacteria; kingdom Bacillati; phylum Actinomycetota; class Actinomycetes; order Micrococcales; family Microbacteriaceae; genus Agromyces; species Agromyces sp. CCNWLW213. The sequence continues at coordinate 508,327 of NZ_JBBBDX010000001.1, forward strand.
AGGCGCCGGGGCGCTGAGCCCGCGTCCATCCTCGGGTGCGAGAATGTCGGCGATGGATGCCACGACCCTGCCCAGCGCACTCGCCGAGACGCGCGAGGACTTCCTCGCGCTGGGCGTGAAGGACCGCCTGACGCTCCTGCTCGACTTCTCGAACGAACTGCCCCAGCTGCCCGAGCGCTACCGCGACCACCCCGACCTGCTCGAACGCGTCGAGGAGTGCCAGTCGCCGGTCTACATCTTCGTCGAGGTGGACGACGCGGGGCTCGTGCACATGCATGCGACGGCTCCGGCCGAGGCGCCGACCACGCGCGGGTTCGCGTCGATCCTCGCGCAGGGCCTCGAGGGGCTCACGCCGGAGCAGGTCTTCGCGATCCCGGCCGACTACCCGCAGTCGCTGGGGCTCGGCGAGGCGGTGTCGCCGCTGCGCGTGCGGGGCATGTCGGGCATGCTCGCCCGGGCGAAGCGCCAGCTGCGGGAGCGGCTCGCGTCCTGACCCAGTCGCGCGGGGCCGGGCTTCAGCGTCCGGCGAGCCAGTCGCGGACGAGGCCGTTCCAGCGGTCGGGGTCGTGGTTCCACAGCTTGGTGTGCCGCGCGTCGTCGAAGACCTCGAACTGGACGAGGTCGGCGCGGACGGCCGCGAGCCGGCGTGATCCCTCGATCGGGACGAACCCGTCGTCCTCGCTGTGCATGAGCAGCACGGGCACGTCGAGCTCGTCGGCGCGGGCGACCGCGTCGAGCGCCTCGAGGTCGATCGGCGCCGCGAGACCCGTCAGCGTGCCGCCCACCGGAGCGCTGAGCACGCGCGCGACGGCGCCGCCGAGTTCGGCCGGCCACCCGAGCGCGCGCGCCTGGAAGCGCAGGATGTCGGCCCAGTCGACCGCGGGCGACTCGAGGATGAGCCCGACGAGGTGCTCGCGGACCTCGGCCGAGCGGAAGACGGTCTGCAACGAGATGGATCCGCCCATCGACCACCCCATGAGCACGATGCGCCGGGCGCCGCGGCGGACGGCGAACCGCACGGCCGCGACGACGTCCTCCCACTCGGTGCCCCCGAGGCCGTAGCGCTTGTCCTCGCTCTCGGGCGCCTCGCCGTCATTGCGATAGGAGATCAGCAGGGTCGACCACCCGGCCTCGCGCGACGGTTCGACGGCGCGGAGGCCCTCGTGCCGCTTGGCGCCACGGCCGTGGACCTGGATCACCCAGTCGGGCGACACCGCGCCCGTGTCATCCGTCGCCGGCACGAACCACGCGGGCGCGGGACCGAGCGGCGTGTCGACGACCACGTTCTCGTACCGCTCCGCGACCTCCCACGGGCCGAGGTGGTACCAGCCGCTGACGCGCCCCCGGGTGGCGCGGTCGAGTCGGCCGAAGTCGACGGAGTCGATGCCGCGGCGCACGCGGTGGCCGTCGTCGTCGATGACGTCGCCGATCCGGGCGTAGCCGGAGTCGTGCTCGAACCAGAGCCCGTACCGCCCTCGCAAGCGGGCGTCGTCGGATGCCGCGAGCACCACCTCGCCGGCCGCGAGGTCGACGCGCTCGAGTCGCTGGTCGTCCTCGCGGGGCGGTTCGGGGCTCACCACACGCCGCGCGAACACCACGGCGGTCGCGGTCGCCGCCGCCACGAACGCGGCGCCGACGAGGGCCACCCCGCCGAGGACGGCGGTCACCGGGCCGATCGCCCGATCCACCCGTGGCATCCCGACCCCCGATCTGCGCTGCGCCCCGATCCGGCGCGGGGCCCTCGCGGCGTGCCGCCGACATGCCCCTGGTTGCAGACTCTAGTCTGCACACGTGTCCGACTCGGCGTTGCCACCCCCGGAGTTCGCCGCGGCGCTCGAATCGCTGCGTGCGGCGGAGCCGCGCCCGGAACTGCGGGTGTCCGAGATCGCGGCGCCGTCCTCGCTCGCGCCGTGGGCGGTCGCGCTCGCTGCCGACGTCTCGCCGGGCCCGCACGGCGAGGACTCCGACCTCGGCACCGGGCGGTTCGTGCTGCTCCACGACCCCTCCGAGCCCGAGTCGTGGGGCGGCCGCTTCCGCGTCGTGTGCTTCACCCAGGCCCCGCTCGAGACCGACATCGGCGTCGACCCGTTCCTGGCGGATGTCGCGTGGTCGTGGCTCGTCGACGCGCTCGACGCGCGCGGGGCCCGCTACGTGGCGGCGTCCGGGACCGTCACCAAGATCCTGTCCACGGGGTACGGCGAGCTCGCGCGCCAGGGCGACGGAGCCCAGCTCGAGCTGCGCGCGTCGTGGACGCCGCTCGACGAGCACGCCGCGCCTCATGTGGAAGGGTGGAGTGAGTTGTTGTGCATGCTGGCGGGGCTGCCTCCCCGAACCGAGGGGGTGACGGCCCTTCCCCGACGGAGGAGGAACCGTGGCTGACGAGTTCCGCGTGATCGAGACCCGCGAGGCGTACGGCGAGGCCGTCGAGCGCATCGCGGGCGGCGTGGGCCCGGTGGCCGTCGACGCGGAGCGGGCCAGCGGCTTCCGCTACTCGCAGCGCGCGTACCTCATCCAGCTCTTCCGCCGCGATGCGGGCACGTTCCTCTTCGACCCGACGACGATCGGCGGATTCGACGAGCTGCAGTCCGTCATCCGCGACGAGGAGTGGGTGCTCCACGCCGCGAGCCAGGACCTGGCCTGCCTCCGCGAGGTCGGGCTCGACCCGGCCGCGATCTTCGACACCGAACTGGCCGCCCGCCTGCTCGGCATGCCGCGCGTGGGGCTCGCCTCCGTCGTCGAGGAGCTGCTCGACATCCGCCTCGCGAAGGAGCACTCGGCCGCCGACTGGTCCACCCGCCCGCTGCCGCAGTCGTGGCTTCGCTACGCCGCACTCGACGTCGAACTGCTCGTCGACGTCCGCGACCGGCTCGCCGAGCGCCTCGTGGACGCGGGCAAGGAGGAGATCGCGCGCCAGGAGTTCGACGCCACGGTGCACCGCGAGGCGAAGCCGCCCGCCGCCGAGCCGTGGCGCCGGCTGAGCGGCATCCACGCACTGCGGTCGCCGCGGAACCTCGCCGTCGAGACCGACACCGCACCGGGGCGGCTCGTGCCCGACGCGTCGATCCTCGCCGCGGCGAAGGCGCTGCCGGAGTCGAAGCGGGCCCTCGCCGACCTCAAGGCGTTCAACGGCCGGGCGAGCCGGACCGAGATCGACCGCTGGTGGGCGGCCATCGAGGAGGCGCGGACGGCCGAGCCCCCCGCGAGCCGCGTGCCGAGCGACGCTCCCCCGCCGCCCCGCTCGTGGGCGGCGCGCAACCCCGAGGCCGATGCGCGACTCCGGCTCGCCAAGGCCGCCGTGACCGAGGTCGCGGAGCAGTTCGCGATGCCCGTCGAGAACCTCCTCACGCCCGACCACCTGCGCCGGCTCGCGTGGCATCCGCCCGTCGAGCCCACGCCGGAGGCGGTGTCGGATGAGCTCGCCGACCTCGGCGCGCGGCCGTGGCAGATTGCCGCTACCGCACAGATAATCGCGGCCGCTTTTGTGAAGGCGACACAATCGCTCGAGGATGCCGCGCACGACGCTTCGTAGGAACCGCCAACCGATTCCACCGGCCCGCGGGCGCGTTCCTAGGATCGGGTGATTCCTCATTCGAAAGGGAGCTGCAGCGTGGCTGAACGAGCTGACGTCGTGTTCGTCGACGGGGTCCGAACCCCCTTCGGCAAGGCCGGCGAAAAGGGCATGTACTGGAACACCCGAGCCGATGATCTGGTCGTGAAGGCGATCGTCGGACTCCTTGAACGCAACCCGAGCGCCCCGAAGGAGCAGATCGACGACGTGGCCATCGCCGCGACGACGCAGACGGGCGACCAGGGCCTCACCATCGGCCGCACGGCCGCCATCCTCGCCGGACTGCCGAAGTCGGTGCCCGGGTTCGCGATCGACCGCATGTGCGCCGGCGCCATGACCTCGGTCGCCATGCTCGCGGGCTCGATCGGCTACGGCCAGTACCGCCTCGCGATCGGCGGCGGCGTCGAGCACATGGGGCACCATCCCATGGGCAGCGGCGTGGACCCCAACCCCCGCTTCGTCGCGGAGCGCATGGTCTCGGAGGACGCGCTGGTCATGGGCGCCACCGCGGAGCGCATCCACGACCGCTTCCCGCACCTGACCAAGGAGCGCGCCGACCGCTACGCGCTCGGCAGCCAGCGGAAGACCGCCGCGGCCTACGAGGCCGGCAAGATCCAGCAGGACCTGGTGCCCGTCGCCATCCGCACCGCCGAGGGCTGGGGCCTCGCGACGCGCGACGAGGTCATGCGGCCCGAGACCACGATGGAGGGCCTCGCCGGGCTGAAGACGCCGTTCCGGCCGCACGGCCGGGTCACGGCCGGCAACGCGTCGGGCCTCAACGACGGCGCCACCGCGGCGCTGCTCGCGAGCGCCGACGCCGCGAAGGAGTTCGGACTCGGCGTGAAGATGAAGCTCGTGAGCTACGCCTTCGCGGGCGTCGATCCCGAGATCATGGGCATCGGACCGGTCCCGGCGACCGAGAAGGCGCTGCGCCTCGCCGGCCTGAAGATGGACGACATCGGGCTGATCGAGGTCAACGAGGCGTTCGCCGTGCAGGTGCTCTCGCTGCTCGACCACTACGGCATCGACGACGACGACCCGCGCGTGAACCCGTGGGGCGGCGCGATCGCCGTCGGCCACCCGCTCGCCTCCTCGGGCGTGCGCCTGATGAACCAGCTGGCCAGCCAGTTCGCCGAGCGCCCCGACGTCCGGTACGGCATCACGACCATGTGCGTGGGCCTCGGCCAGGGCGGCACGATGATCTGGGAGAACCCGAACTACTCGCGCAAGGCCGCGAAGAAGGCCTGAGGGGAACGATGACCGACTACACGAAGATCGACTTCACCCAGCTCGCCGGACTGTTCGAGGACGAGGTCGTCACGCACTCCCACGTGCGCGACATCCCGATCTCCGAGGGCCGTACGCTCGCGCTCGTCACGCTCGACAACGGGCGCGACCACACGAGGCCGAACACGCTCGGCCCGAACACGCTCCTCGAGTACGCCGGAGTCCTCGACCGGCTGGCCGAGCGCGCCGCGGCCGGCGAGATCCACGCCGTGGCCGTGACCGGCAAGCCGTTCATCCTCGCCGCCGGCGCCGACCTCTCGAAGGTGTCCGAGCTGCCCGACCGCGAGTCGGCGCTGCGCATCGCGCAGCTCGGCCACTTCGCGCTCGGCAAGCTCGCCCAGGTCGGCGTGCCGTCGTTCGCGTTCATCAACGGCCTCGCCCTCGGCGGCGGCGTCGAGATCGGACTGCACGCCGACTACCGCACGGTCGACGCCTCCACGCCCGCGCTCGCCCTGCCCGAGGTGTTCCTCGGCATGATCCCGGGCTGGGGCGGCGCGACCCTCCTGCCGAACCTCATCGGCATCGAGAACGCGCTGAAGGTCGTGGTCGAGAACCCGCTCAAGCAGAACCGCACGATCAAGGCGGCCGAGGCGCTCGAGCTCGGCATCGCCGACGTCATGTTCCCGTCGGTGAGCTACCTCGAGGACTCGATCCGGTGGGCCGACGACGTGCTCTCCGGGCGCATCAAGGTCAAGCGACCCCACGAGCCCGGCAAGGTCGAGCGCCTCGTCAAGTGGGATGCCGCGATCGGCATCGCCCGCAAGATGCTGCAGAACCGCATCGGCACGGTGCCGAAGTCGCCGTACGCGGCCCTCGAGCTGCTGAAGGCGGCGAAGTCGGGCACGCGCGCCGAGGGCTTCGAGCGCGAGGACGAGATGCTCGCCGACCTCGTCTCGGGCGATCAGTTCCACGCCTCGATGTACGCGTTCAACCTCGTCCAGAAGCGCGCCAAGAAGCCCGCCGGCGCACCCGACAAGGCGCTCGCCAAGCCCGTCACCAAGGTGGGCGTGCTCGGCGCCGGGTACATGGCCAGCCAGTTCGCCCTGCTGTTCGTCCGTCGGCTGCAGGTGCCGGTGGTGATCACCGACCTCGACCAGGCGCGCGTCGACACGGGCGTGGCGTACATCACGGGCGAGATCGACACGCTCCGCGAGAAGGGCCGCATCTCCCCCGACGAGGCGAACCGCCTGAAGGCGCTCGTGCACGGCACGACCGACAAGTCCGAGTTCGCCGACTGCGACTGGGTCATCGAGGCCGTGTTCGAGGAACTCGAGATCAAGCAGCAGGTGTTCGCCGAGGTGGAGCAGTTCATCTCCCCCGAGGCGATCCTCGCGACCAACACCTCCTCGCTCTCGGTCGAGCAGATCGGCGCGAAGCTGCAGCATCCCGAGCGCGTGGTGGGCTTCCACTTCTTCACGCCCGTGGCGGTCATGCCGCTCATCGAGGTGGTGACCACGTCGGAGACGGATGACGCGACGCTCTCGACCGCGATGGTCACCGCCGCGAAGCTCAAGAAGAACGCGGTCATCACCGCCGACACCCCGGGCTTCGTCGTGAACCGGCTGCTCGCGGTACTGCTCGGCGAGGCCATGCGCGCCGTCGACGAGGGCACGCCCTTCGAGACCGTCGACGAGGCGATGGCCCCGCTCGGCCTGCCGATGGCTCCGTCGCACCTGCTCGACCTGGTGGGGCTCAAGGTCGGCGCGCACGTGCTCGACACCCACCACGCGGCCTTCCCCGACCGGTTCTACCGCTCCGAGAACCTGCACCGGCTCGCCGAGTACGGCACGCTGCTCGAGAAGGACGACAAGGGCAAGGTGAAGGGCTTCGACAAGGGCGCGATGAAGATCGTGTCCGGCGGAAGCACTCCGTCGGCGCCCGACGAGATCCTGACGCGCCTCCAGGACGGCCTCGCCCGCGAGGCGCGGCTCATGCTCGACGACCGTGTCGTGACCGCGGCCGAGGACCTCGACCTGTGCATGATCCTCGGCGCCGGATTCCCGTTCCAGATGGGCGGCCTGACGCCGTACCTCGACCGCGTGGGCGCCTCGGAGCGCGTCTTCGGCGACACCTTCCACCACCCGCCGATCCGGGGCGTCGACGCCTGATCCCCGGCCGAGTGCTCCGCGAGCGGCCCCCGACGCACGATGTCGGGGGCCGCTCGTATGCTCGCGGGATGACGCGGATCCAGTACTACGTGGCCTCGACGCTCGACGGGTTCATCGCCGACGAGCACGATGACCTGGGCTGGCTGCTGCAGTTCGGCATGGAGGCGTTCCAGTCGTCGTACGACCGGTTCTTCGCCGAGGTGGGGTCGCTCGTCCTCGGTGCGACCACGTACGAGTGGGTGCTGCGCGAGGGCGGCGGGTGGCCGTACGGTTCGCTCCCGACCTGGGTGCTCACGCATCGCGCCCTCGCGGTCCCCGAGGGCGCTGACATCCGCTTCGCCTCGGGCGACATCGGCCCCATCGCCGATGCGGCGACCGCGGCGGCGGCGGGCCGGAACGTGTGGGTGATCGGCGGCGGCCCGGTCGCCGCGCAGTGCCTCGAGGCCGGGCGACTCGACGAGCTGCTCGTCACCTACATGCCGGTCGCGCTGGGCCGCGGGCGCCCGCTGCTGCCGGTCGGCGCGGTCACGCCGCCCATGCGTCTCACGGGAGTCACCCGGCTCGGCGACGCGGTCGAGCACGTCTACCGCATCGAGTGAGCGCGAGCGCCTCCGGTCAGACCCGGGGCTGCGGCGCGGTGTCGGTCGGAAGCTCGACGCCCGCGTTCCGCGCGTGCGGGAGCTTGCTGCCGAGCACCATCGCGGTGACGTCGCGTGCGATGTGCTGCGGCGTGAGTCCAACACGCTCGAGGATGTCGCCCCGCGCACCGTGGTCGAGGAACTCGTCGGGCAGTCCGACCTCGGTCACCGCGGTGTCGACGCCCGCCTCGCGCAGGTCCTGGCGGATCCGCGTGCCGATGCCGCCGACGCGGATGCCGTCCTCGATGCTCACCACGATGCGGTAATCGGCCGAGAGCTCGACGACGCTCCGAGGAACCGGGACCACCCAGCGCGGATCGACGACCGTCGCGCCGATGCCCTGCGCCTCGAGTCGCTGGGCCACCTCGAGTCCGATCCCGGCCATGGGGCCGACCGTGACGATGAGCACGTCGCGGCGCTCGGACTCGACGAGCACGTCGACCCCGTCGCTCGTGCGGCGAACGGCCTCGTACTCGGTGCCGACCGTGCCCTTCGGGAACCGCAGCACGGTCGGACCGTCGTCGACGCGGACCGCCTCGCCGAGCTCCTCGGCCAGGCGCACCGAGTCGCGCGGTGCGGCGATCCGGATGCCGGGCACCACCTGGAGGATCGACAGGTCCCAGACGCCGTGATGGCTCGGACCGTCGGGGCCGGTCACGCCGGCGCGGTCGAGCACGAACGTCACACCCGCCTTGTGCAGCGCGACATCCATCAGCACCTGGTCGAAGGCGCGGTTGATGAACGTCGCATACACCGCCACGACCGGGTGGAGGCCTCCGAACGCGAGGCCCGCCGCCGAGGTCGCGGCGTGCTGCTCGGCGATGCCCACGTCGAACACGCGTGCCGGGAAGCGTTCGGCCATGCGGTGCAGGCCGGTCGGGCGGAGCATGGCCGCGGTGATGCCGACGAGTCGCTCGTCGCGCTCGGCGAGGCTCACGAGCTCGTCGGCGAACACGCCGGTCCAGGACGGCGCCGAGGCCTTCTCGATCGACTCGCCCGTCTCGGGATCGATCTGGCCGACCGCGTGGAACTGGTCGGCGACGTCGCGACGGGCGGGCTCGTAGCCACGGCCCTTGTCGGTGATCGTGTGGACGATGACCGGGGCGCCGTAGGACTTCGCCTGCCGGAGCGCCTCTTCGACCGCGCGCTCGTCGTGGCCGTCGATCGGGCCGATGTACTTGATGTCGAGGTTGGAGTACAGCGCCTCGTTGCCGCTGAACCGGCTGAGGAACCCGTGCAGGCCGCCGCGGACGCCGCGGTAGAACGCGCGGCCGGGCGAGCCGAGCTTGTCGAACGCGCTCCGGCTGCGCAGGTGCAGCGTGCGGTACGACTGCTTCGTGCGCACGGAGTTGAGGAAGCGCGCCATGCCGCCGATGGTCGGGGCGTACGAGCGCCCGTTGTCGTTCACGACGACCACGAGGTTGCGGGTGTTGTCGTCGGAGATGTTGTTCAGCGCTTCCCACGTCATGCCGCCCGTGAGGGCGCCGTCGCCGACGACGGCGACCACGTGGCGGTCGCCCTGCCCGGTCATCTCGAACGCCTTGGAGATGCCGTCGGCCCACGAGAGGGAGCTCGACGCATGGGAGCTCTCGACGACGTCGTGCTCGGACTCCGACCGCTGCGGGTAGCCCGCGAGTCCGCCCGTCTGCCGGAGGGTGCTGAAGTCCTGGCGTCCGGTGAGCAGCTTGTGCACGTACGACTGGTGGCCGGTGTCGAAGATGATGGGGTCGCGCGGCGAGTCGAACACGCGGTGGATCGCGATGGTGAGCTCGACGACGCCGAGGTTCGGTCCGAGGTGACCGCCGGTCTTGGAGACGCTCGCGACGAGCACCTCGCGGATGTCGCGCGCGAGTTCCTCCAGCTGGTCGTGGGAGAGGGCGTCCAGGTCGCGGGGACCGCGGATCGTGTCGAGCAGCCTCATTCGTCGTGCCTCCGAAGACGTGGGCGTCGCCGCCCCGGGGTTCGTAGAAGTCTACGCCGGGCTGTCTGGGAGCCCGGGCAGAGAACGAGGGCGGCGAGCCGTGCTCGCCGCCCTCGTCGTTCCGTGCGTCAGACCAGGCTGCGCAGCACGTACTGCAGGATGCCGCCGTTGCGGTAGTAGTCGGCCTCGCCGGGCGTGTCGATGCGGACGACGGCGTCGAACTCCACCGTCTGCTTGCCGGCGGGCGAGTGCTCGCTCGGCTCGGCCACGACGTGGACCGTCTTGGGCGTGACGCCCTCGTTCAGCTGCTCGAGCCCCGTGATGGAGACCACCTCGGTGCCGTCGAGCCCGAGGGAGTCGGCCGACTCCCCCGCCGGGAACTGCAGCGGCACGACGCCCATGCCGATGAGGTTCGAGCGGTGGATGCGCTCGAAGCTCTCGGTGATGACGGCCTTCACCCCGAGCAGGCTCGTGCCCTTGGCCGCCCAGTCGCGGCTGGAGCCGGAACCGTATTCCTTGCCGCCGAAGATCACGAGCGGCGTGCCCTGCGCCTGGTAGTTCATCGACGCGTCGTAGATGAACGACTGGGGTGCGTCGGCCTGCGTGAAGTCGCGCGTGTAGCCGCCCTCGACCCCGTCGAGGAGCTGGTTCCTCAGGCGGATGTTGGCGAACGTGCCGCGGATCATGACCTCGTGGTTGCCGCGGCGCGAGCCGTAGGAGTTGAAGTCCTTGCGGTCGACGCCGTGCTCGGTGAGGTAGCGGCCCGCGGGGCTGTCGGCCTTGATCGAGCCGGCCGGCGAGATGTGGTCGGTCGTGACCGAGTCGCCGAGCCTCGCCAGCACCCGGGCGTTCGCGATGTCGGTGACGGGCGTCGTCTCGAGCGTCATGCCGTCGAAGTACGGGGGCTTGCGCACGTAGGTCGACTCGGCGTCCCACTCGAAGGTGGCGCCGGTCGGCGTCGGCAGGTTGCGCCACCGCTCGTCGCCCTCGAAGACGCTCGCGTACTGCCGGGTGAACATCTCCTCGTTGATCGACTCGTCGATGGTCTTCTGGACCTCGGCCGCGTCGGGCCAGATGTCCTTCAGGTAGACGTCGTTGCCGTCCGAGTCCTGCCCGAGCGGGTCGGTCTCGAAGTCGAAGTTCATCGACCCGGCGAGCGAGTACGCGATCACGAGCGGCGGGCTCGCGAGGTAGTTCATCTTCACGTCGGGGTTGATGCGGCCCTCGAAGTTGCGGTTGCCCGAGAGCACCGCGGTGACGGCGAGGTCGTTCTGCTGCACCGCGGCCGAGACCTCCTCGATGAGGGGCCCGGAGTTGCCGATGCAGGTCGTGCAGCCGTAGCCGACGGTGTAGAACCCGAGGTCCTCGAGGTCCTGCGTGAGCCCGGCCTTCTCGTAGTACTCGGTGACGACCTTCGAGCCCGGGGCGAGCGTGGTCTTCACCCACGGCTTGGCCTTCAGTCCCTTCTTCACCGCGTTGCGGGCGAGCAGGCCCGCGGCGAGCATGACCGAGGGGTTGGAGGTGTTGGTGCACGAGGTGATCGCCGCGATCGTGACGGCGCCGTGGTCGAGCGTGTAGCTCGCGCCGTCCGGGGTCTGCACCGGGGTCGGCTTCGAGGCCGTCTTCGGGGCGTGCGAGCGGTGGGTGTGCACGTGGTGGTTGTGCTCGTCCTCGGGCGTGTTGCTGGGCGGGTCGGAGGCCGGGAAGGACTCGGCGACCTCGAGGTCGACGAGGTCGTGCTCGACGTCGGCGTAGTTGGTCAGGTCAAGCTCGAACTGCGACTTGGCGGACGAGAGGACGATGCGGTCCTGCGGGCGCTTCGGGCCGGCGATCGAGGGGACGACCGTCGCGAGGTCGAGCTCGAGGTACTCGGAGAACACGGGCTCGGTGTCGGGGTCGTGCCAGAGCTTCTGCTCCTTGGCGTAGGCCTCGACGAGGGCGAGCTGCTCGTCGCTGCGACCGGTGAGGCGCAGGTAGTCGACGGTGACCTCGTCGATCGGGAACATCGCGGCGGTCGAGCCGAACTCGGGGCTCATGTTGCCGATGGTCGCGCGGTTGGCGAGCGGCACGGATGCCACGCCCGAGCCGTAGAACTCGACGAACTTGCCGACCACGCCGTGCTTGCGCAGCATGTCGGTGATCGTGAGCACGACGTCGGTGGCGGTCACGCCGGTGGGGATCTCGCCCGAGAGCTTGAAGCCGACCACCTTGGGGATGAGCATCGAGACGGGCTGGCCGAGCATGGCCGCCTCGGCCTCGATGCCGCCGACGCCCCAGCCGAGCACGCCGAGGCCGTTGACCATCGTCGTGTGCGAGTCGGTGCCGACGCACGTGTCGGGGTAGGCGCGCGTGACGCCGTCCACGTCGCGGTGGTAGATGACCTTCGCGAGGTGCTCGATGTTGACCTGGTGCACGATGCCCGTGCCCGGGGGGACGACCTTGAAGTCGTCGAACGCGGTCTGGCCCCAGCGGAGGAACTGGTAGCGCTCGCCGTTGCGCTCGTACTCGATCTCGACGTTGCGCTCGAGCGCGTTCTCGCTGCCGAACAGGTCGGCGATGACGGAGTGGTCGATGACCATCTCGGCCGGCGAGAGCGGGTTGATCTTGTTGGGGTCGCCGCCGAGGGCGACCACGGCCTCGCGCATGGTCGCGAGGTCGACGATGCAGGGCACGCCGGTGAAGTCCTGCATCACCACGCGGGCCGGCGTGAACTGGATCTCGGTGTCGGGCTCGGCCGTGGGAACCCAGGAGCCGAGCGCCTCGATCTGCTCCTTGGTGACGTTCGCGCCGTCCTCGGTGCGGAGCAGGTTCTCGAGGAGGACCTTCAGGCTGAAGGGGAGCTTCTCGTGACCGGGGACCGTGTCGATCCGGTAGATCTCGTACGACTGGTCGCCGACCTGGAGCGTGTCCTTCGCCCCGAAACTGTTCACTGCAGACACGGTGTCCTCTCCTTCGCGGATGCCGCCCGCGCGGCGGCGCATGACGGTGCTCGTCGTGATCCGTTGCCCGTCCCGAGCAAGGCTAGTGCAGCGCCCCGCCTGCCGACAGGCTCACTCCGGCATCCGGAAATTATCTTGATATCGAGATAACTCTATCACTCGCCGGAGGTGCCGCGTGCCGGGTAGACGACACGCACGACGAGCCACGAGAAGACGAGGAGCAGCGCGTAGAGCGGCACGCCCATGAGCAGGCGGGTGGCCCCGAGCGCCTCGACGTTGCCGGCGAAGTAGAACGGGAGCTGCACCACGAGGCGCGCGACGAACATGCCGAGCCACACGAGCGTCAGCAGCTGCATCGCCCGGTACTTGCGGCGCTGTTCGCGCCACGCCGTGCCGTCGCCCATCAGGAAGCCGACGATCAGGCCGACGAGCGGCCAGCGCACGAGCAGCGAGATGAGGATCGCGATCGCGTAGGCGGCGTTCGTGTAGAACCCGATGAGGTAGTTGTCCTCGGCGCGACCGGTCCACAGTGCCAGGGCGGCGGATGCCGCGACGCCGATGAGGCCCGCGATCGCCTGGGTCGGCTGGCTGCGGGTGGCGAGCCGCGCGACCGTGAAGACCACGGCGAGGCCGAGCGACGCGACGAGCGCCCACACGAGCTCGCGAGCGAAGGTGTACGTCACGAGGAACACAAGGCCCGGCAGGATCGCCTCGGCGAGGCCCCGGACCCCGCCGAGCGCGCCGATGAGGTCGGCCGGCGTCAGCGTCTCGTCGCGCGCGATCCGCCCGAGGCCGGATCGCTCGGCCGCCGCCGCCAGCTGGCGGGCGAACTCGTCGGACGTCTCGCCCGAGTGGTCACCGGGCGTCGTCGGGACGCCCTCGGCCTCCCGACGGGCGACGTCGTCCGCGCTGGGCTCCGCGTCGGGTTCGTGCGACGTCACGCGGCGGGACCGCCCGAGGACGGCGCGGGCATGCGCAGCGGGATCAGGTCGCGCGGCGGCATCGGAGTGTCGCCGCGGACCACGACGATCGAGCGGAACAGGTCCTCGACCTTCGCGGCCGCGGTGGGGTCGGCCGCCGCCTCGCCCGCGATCACGCCGCGGAGGAACCAGCGCGGGCCGTCGACCCCGATGAAGCGCGCGAGCCGGACCTGTCCGGCCTGGCCGTCGGCCGTGGTCACCGGGATCTGCGCGAGCAGCTCGGGTCCGAACGAGCCCTCGCGGACCGTGGTCGTGCCGCCCTGGCGCGCGATCTGGTCGGCGATCTGGGCCCGGATCTCATGCCAGAGCCCGCTCGAGCGGGGCGCGGCGAACGGCTGCACCTGCAGCGTGGAGTTGGCGTAGTCGAGGCCGACCGCGACGACGCGCTTCGTGCCCTCCTCGACCTCGAGGCGCAGGTGGAGTCCCTCGCGGGGCAGCACCTTCACGCCGCCCAGGTCGACGTACGGACGGACCGGGTTGGCCTCCGACTCGTCGAGCGGTCCGTTGGCGGACCGGTCGGCGGGTGCCGACTTGGGCTGGTCGACGGGGAAGTCGTCGATGTTCTCGATGTCGCTCACGCGTGTGCTCCTGACTGGTTCGCCCCGAATCCGGTGGACCCGAATCCTCCCTCGCCGCGGAGGCTTCCGGGCAGCTTCTCGACCTCCACGAACCGCGCCCGGCTGACGGGCATGACCACGAGCTGCGCGATCCGATCGCCGGGCTCGATGCGGTACGCCTCGCGGGCGTCGGTGTTCAACAGTGCGACCTTGATCTCGCCGCGGTAGCCCGCGTCGACGGTCCCCGGGGCGTTGACGATGGTGATGCCGTGCTTGAAGGCGAGCCCCGAGCGGGGCACCACGAAGGCGACGTAGCCGTCGGGCAGCGCGATCGCCACGCCCGTCCCGACCGTCGCGCGCCGGCCGGGCTCGAGGACCACCGCCTCGGCGGCATGGAGGTCGGCTCCGGCGTCACCGGGGTGGGCGTAGCCGGGCACGCGGTCGGCCGTGATCAGCACATCGACGGAATCGGTCACCGTACGAGGGTAGTGCAGAAGTCTGGTCTGATAGATCCATGCCCGAGTACCGCGAACGCCTGTGGCCGACCCCCTGGATCTACCTCATCAGCCTGCTGCTCATCCCCGCGAGCATCCTCGTCCTCGCCCCGGTCTCGGTTCCGGCGGGCGTCGTCACCGGCGTCCTCATGTACGCGGCCGTCGCCGGGTCGCTGACGCTCACCGCGCCGGTGATCGAGGTCGCCGGCGGCGTGCTGCGCGCGGGTCGCGCCCGGGTCCCGCTCGACGACGTCGGCATCGCGGCCGCGGCGGCAGGCGAGGACGCCCGCGTCGAACGCGGGACGGGCCTCGACGCACGCGCGTTCCTGGTGATCCGCGGCTGGATCCGCGATGTCGTACGGGTGCCGATCACGGATGCCGCCGACCCGGCGCCGTACTGGCTGCTGTCGACGCGGCATCCGAATGAACTGGCCGCCGCGATCAACGGATCGCGGCGGCCGGTGGTCGATGAGGAGCGGGCCTAGGCGGCGCACTCCTGGCAGATGGGCCCGAGCTTGGTCTCGTGGTCCATCTGGGAGCGGTGCTTCACCAGGAAGCAGTTCACGCACGTGAACTCGTCGGCCTGCGGGGGCAGCACGACGACGTCGAGCTCGACGTCGGACAGGTCGGCGCCCGCGAGGTCGAAGCTGCCGGGGTTGTCGGCGTCCTCGACGTCGACGGCGCTCGACATCTTGTCGGGCACGCGCTCCTTGAGGGCCTCGATCGACTCGGAGTCGTCTTCGGTCTTCCGCGGCGCGTCGTAGTCCGTTGCCATTCCCATCCTTTTTTCCGGTGCCGAGGGTTCGGCCGCCATAGTCTGCATCAAATCAATGGCGTTAGCAAACCATTCCGGAGCCGTTCGTTCCGGTTGAATGCACAACTCGCGGCGCGCCCGCCGTATTCCCGGGCGCCGGGGCGAGCCGTGGCATCCTTGGGCGGAGACGAAGGCACGGAAAGGCTCTCGCGATGCAGGAACTGAAGGTGATCGGTGTCGAAGACGGCGCCCTCGTCGCAGCCTCCGAAGACGGGGCGCGATTCCGGATCGAGATCGACGAGGTGCTCCAGTCGCGCATCCGCCACGCGATCCCCGAGACCCACGCGGGGCCGAGGCTCTCCCCGCGCGAGGTCCAGGCGCACATCCGGTCGGGACTCTCGGCTGAAGAGGTGTCGGAGCTGACCGGCGCGTCCGTCGAGTTCATCCGAAGGTTCGAGGGGCCGGTGATCGCCGAGCGCGAGCACATCGTGACCTCCGCCCTCGCGGTGCCCATGCACGGCCCCGGCGACGCCGACGGCGACGAGCCCGCGTCCTTCGGCAGCGTGGTGCGCGAACGCCTGGCGGGCCTCGGCGCGCACGGCGAGCGGTGGGCGAGCTGGAAGGACGAGGAGCTCGGCTGGATGGTCAAGCTCGAGTTCACGGCCGACGGCATCGACCACGACGCCCGCTGGTCGTTCGAGCCCCGGAAGCAGGCGCTGCACCCGCAGAACGCGGATGCCGCGACGCTGTCCAAGCAGGGCGAGGTCCGCGGCGGCATGATCCCCCGACTGCGGGCGGTGTCGCCCGATGACGAGTCGTCGCGGTTCGACAGCGGGGCCTTCACGTTCGAGGCCTCCGACACGGCCGACGACGACACCGCGCCGCAGCCCGAGTTGATCGCACCTCGTGCGGCCGCGCCGGCGTCGAGCGCCGCAGTCGCCCGCGCGGCGATCAAGCGCGCCGACGAGCCGGCACCGCCGACCGGCGAGACCGCCGACCTGCTCGAGGCGCTCCGGCGACGCCGCGGTGAACGCGAGTCGGTGTCCGGTGCGAGCGAGCGGATGCCGCAGCCCGCGCCGTTCGCGCCCGCCGCCGCTCCCGGTGTCCAGGCCGAGCCGACCGCGACGCCCGGCGCGCTCACCCCCGAGCCGCCCACGGCGGAAGCGGACGATGCGCACGCCGAGGAGAGCCGTGCCGGCGCTGCCGCGCGCGCATTGTGGGGCGGGAAGGCGTCGGGGACGACGCGGGCCAAGAAGGGCCGCGCCGCGATGCCCAGCTGGGACGAGATCGTCTTCGGGGCACGCACCGACGACGACCTAGCCTGACCCGAGCCGGCACCCCAGGCCCGGGGCGGCCCTGTCCAGCGTGCCCGGACGCTGGTAGGATTCGAACACAGTTTCGAATCATGCTGCGGAGGTCGAGATGCGGCGCACGGTCGAACCGGCGGAGGTCTGGACGGGCGCGACCGGTGCGCCCGAGCGCCTGGTGTGGCGCGCTCGCCGGTACCGGGTGAGCGACACCCCCACTCCCCTCGTCGGACCGGCCGACTGGTGGCATCCGTTCGACGGCCACGACGTGTCCCCGGGCCGGCCTCCCCTGGCGATCAGCGGCTGGCGATTCCAGGCCAGCACCGACGACGGCGAGACGCACGTGTTCGATGTCGGCAACGACGGCCGGCACTGGCACGTGCTTCGAGTCTTCGACTGAACCGCGCGGTGCCGCAGCGACCAGTCCCGTCTGGCCGGAGCCGGACCCGGGCGCAGCCGTGCGGGCAGCCCCGCGGGCTACGCGGACTTCTCGGCGCGACGCGGCTTGGACGGCACGATCGTCGGCGCGGCGTTGTCGATGACCGTCTCCTTCGTGACGACCACCCGGGCCACGCCCGTCGTCGAGGGCACCTCGAACATGATCGGGCCGAGGACTTCTTCCATGATGGCGCGGAGGCCGCGGGCCCCGGTCTGCCGGAGCACCGCCAGGTCGGCGATCGACTCGAGTGCGGCGTGCTCGAACTCGAGCTGCACGCCGTCGAGCTCGAACATGCGCTGGTACTGCCGCACCAGGGCGTTCTTGGGCTCGGTGAGGATCTCCATCAGGGCCGTGCGGTCGAGGGGCGTGACGGTCGCCACGACGGGGAGCCGGCCGATGAACTCGGGGATCAGGCCGAACTTGTGCAGGTCCTCCGGGAGGACCTCGCTGAAGAGCTCCGCCTCGTCCTGCTTCGAGTGGAGCGGGGCACCGAACCCGATGCCGCGCTTCCCGGCCCGTGACGAGATGATGTCCTCGAGTCCGGCGAACGCGCCCGCGACGATGAACAGCACGTTGGTCGTGTCGATCTGGATGAACTCCTGGTGCGGGTGCTTGCGGCCGCCCTGCGGCGGCACCGAGGCGACCGTGCCCTCGAGGATCTTCAGGAGCGCCTGCTGCACGCCCTCGCCCGACACGTCGCGCGTGATCGAGGGGTTCTCGGCCTTGCGCGCGATCTTGTCGACCTCGTCGATGTAGATGATGCCCGTCTCGGCCCGCTTGACGTCGTAGTCGGCGGCCTGGATGAGCTTGAGCAGGATGTTCTCGACGTCTTCGCCGACGTATCCCGCTTCGGTGAGCGCGGTGGCATCGGCCACGGCGAAGGGCACGTTGAGCTGCTTGGCCAGGGTCTGCGCCAGGTAGGTCTTGCCGCAGCCCGTCGGGCCGATCAACAGGATGTTCGACTTGGCGATCTCGACGTCGTCGTGGGCGCGGTCGGCCGACGCGATCGACGCCTTCGCCCGGACACGCTTGTAGTGGTTGTAGACGGCGACGGCCAGTGCGCGCTTCGCCGCCTCCTGGCCGATCACGTACTCCTCGAGGAAGCCGAAGATCTCCTTCGGCTTCGGCAGGTCGAATTCGCCAGACTCCGCCTCGCCGGCCTCGGCGAGCCGCTCCTCGATGATCTCGTTGCAGAGCTCGACGCACTCGTCGCAGATGTACACGCCGGGACCGGCGATCAACTGCTGCACCTGCTTCTGGCTCTTTCCGCAGAAGGAGCACTTCAGCAGGTCAGCACTCTCCCCGATCCGTGCCATCGTTCCCTCCTCGAAACGCGTCTGGCTCCGAGCCTAGCCCGAGGTGGGCCGGGCGGGGCCGATCCGCCACGGTTTGGCGGAAACGCGACGAACGAGGGGCGGATGCGTCATCCGCACCCGCCCCTCGGACGTCGTCGATCAGCGCGCGAGCGCCGGCAGCGTCTTGCGCGACGTGAGCACCTGGTCGATCAGGCCGTACTCCTGCGCCTCGGCGGCCGACAGGATCTTGTCGCGGTCGATGTCGGCGTTGACCTGCTCCATCGTCCGGTTGGAGTGCTTCGAGAGCGTCTCCTCGAGCCACGTGCGCATGCGCAGGATCTCGGCCGCCTGGATCTCGATGTCGGACGCCTGGCCGTGACCGGCCTCGCCCATCGCCGGCTGGTGGATCAGCACGCGCGCGTTCGGCAGCGCGAGGCGCCGGCCGGGCGTGCCCGCCGCCGCGATCACCGCCGCCGCCGAGGCGGCCTGGCCGAGCACGACCGTCTGGATCTGCGGACGGATGTACTGCATCGTGTCGTAGATCGCCGTCATCGCGGTGAACGAGCCGCCGGGCGAGTTGATGTACATCATGATGTCGCGGTCCGGGTCCATCGACTCGAGCACGAGCAGCTGCGCCATGATGTCGTCGGCCGAGGCGTCGTCGACCTGCACGCCGAGGAAGATGATGCGGTCCTCGAAGAGCTTGGCGTACGGGTCCTGGCGCTTGTAGCCGTAGGCGGTGCGCTCCTCGAAGCTCGGCAGGATGTAGCGCGAGCCGGGGGCCTGGACGCCGCTGAACGCGGTGCCGCCGAAAGCGGGGATGTTCATTCGCTGTTCTCTCTTCCTCAGGCCTGGGTGTCCTCGAAGCCGGGCTGCGTGCCGCCGCCGCCCGAGACGTCGAGCGCGGACTCGCGGATGTGGTCGACGAAGCCGTAGTCGAGGGCCTCCTGCGCGTTGAACCAGCGGTCGCGGTCGCCGTCGCGGTTGATCTGCTCGACCGACTTGCCGGTCTGCGCGGCGGTGATCTCCGCCAGGCGCTTCTTCATGTCGAGGATGAGCTGCGCCTGGGTCTGGATGTCGCTCGCCGTGCCGCCGAAGCCGCCGTGCGGCTGGTGGAGCAGCACGCGCGCGTTGGGCGTGATGTACCGCTTGCCCTTGGTTCCCGCGGTGAGCAGGAGCTGCCCCATCGAAGCCGCCATGCCGATGCCGACCGTCACGATGTCGTTCGGGACGAACTGCATCGTGTCGTAGATGGCCATGCCCGCCGTGATCGACCCGCCGGGCGAGTTGATGTAGAGGTAGATGTCCTTCTTGGGGTCTTCTGCGGCGAGGAGCAGCAGCTTCGCGGCGATCTCGTTCGCGTTGTCGTCGCGCACCTCCGAGCCGAGCCAGATGATGCGGTCCTTCAGCAGTCGATCGAACACACTGGGCTGCAGTGTCGGTTCGGCCATGGATTTCGCTCCGTTTCGTTCGTGCGTTGTGTCGAATCTATCCGGTGCAACACGCGCGAACCGGGCTGTTCGCCGTCGGCGGATGCCGCGGCGTGGGACCCCGCATCAGGCGAGCGCCGTGCCGCCGTCCGGGGCCAGGACGTCGAGTTCCCGCGCGTAGGCCTCGACCGCGCGGCGGTACTGCGTCAGATGCGGCGCGAGCGCCACGAGGGCGACGGATGCCGCGGCATCCGCTCGACCGGAGGAGGCGAGCGCGAGCGCCCGGAACGCCTCGACCGCGTCGGCGAGGTCGCCGGCGTCGGCACGCACGGCCTCGAGCAGCTGGAGGGCCTCGCCCGGTCGCCCGAGGGTGCGGACCGTCGAGGCGAGCTGGATGTGCGCCTCGACGCGCGCCCGGCCGGACAGGCCGAGCTCGAGGGCGCGCCGGTATCGCGGCTCGGCCTCGTCCTCGCGGCCTGCCGAGTCGCGGGCGCCCGCGGCCTCGAACGGCCCGCGCGGGTCGTCGGGCGGGAGCTCGGCGACGAGCGCGTCGATCTGCTCGATCACGCCCTCGTCGCCCAGCTCGGATGCCGCGTCCCACACGGCGTCGATGAGGTGCTGCCAGTCGTCCACGGTTCCTCCTCGGCCGCCCGGAGACGACGGACGGGGCCGGGCACGAGGGCCCGGCCCCGTCGCGTGGTCGCTCGGGTCGTCGCCGACTACTCGGCGTCGGCCTTCTTCGCGGTGCGCTTGCGCGCGGGCTTCTCCGCCTCGGCGGGGGCGTCCTCGGCGGGCGCCTCCTCGGCCGCGGCGGCCTTCTTGGTCGAGCGCTTCCGAGCGGGCTTCGCCTCCTCGGCGGGGGCCTCCTCGGCGGGCGCGGTCTCGTCGGCCGTGTCGCCCTCGGCCTCGTCCGCCACGGCGGTGAACTCGGCGAGGTCGACCGGGTTGCCCGCGGCATCCTTCACCGTGGCCTTGCCGAGCGCGATCGCGAGCGCCTTGTTGCGCGCGACCTCGCCGACCATGGCCGGAATCTGGCCGTTCTGGCTGAGGATCTGCACGAACTCGTTCGGGTCCATGCCGTACTGCGCGGCGCCCTGGACGAGGTACTGCGTGAGCTCCTCCTGGCTGACCTGGACCTTCTCCTTCTCGGCGATCGCGTCGAGGACGATCTGGGTCTTGAAGGCCTTCGTGCTGGACTCGGTGACCTCGGCGCGGTGCTCGTCGTCTTCGAGGCGGCCCTCGGACTCGAGGTGGCGGTGCACCTCGTCCTCGATGACGCTGTCGGCGACGGGGACGTCGACGAGCTCGAGGAGCCGGTCGACGAGGAGGTCGCGGGCCTGGCTGCCCTGGCCGAAGGACTTGTTCTTCGCCACCTGCTCCTTGAGGCTCGCGGTGAGCTCGTCGAGCGTGTCGAACTCGCTCGCGATCTGCGCGAAGTCGTCGTCGGCCTCCGGGAGCTCGCGCTCCTTGACGGCGGAGACGGTCACGGTGATCTCGGCGGTCTCGCCCTGGTGCTCGCCGCCCAGGAGCTTGGACTCGAAGGTCGTGGTCTCGCCGGCCGTGAGCGAGTCGAGCGCCTCGTCGATGCCCTCGAGCAGCTCGCCCGAGCCGAGTTCGTAGGAGACCCCGCTCGCGGTGTCGACCTCGGTGCCGTCGATGACCGCGACGAGGTCGAGGGTCACGAAGTCACCGGTCTTCGCCGGACGGTCGACGGTGATGAGCGTGCCGAAGCGGCTGCGCAGGCGCTCGAGCTCCTCGCTGACCTCGTCGTCGCCGACCTCGACCGAGTCGACGGTCAGCTCGAGGCCGTCGTAGGCGGGAAGCTCGATCTCGGGACGGACGTCGACCTCGATGGCGAGGAGCAGGTCGCCCGAGAAGTCCTTCTCGTTCGGCCACTCCACGATGTCGGCCGAGGGACGGCCGAGCGGGCGCAGCTCGTGCTCGTTCACCGCGGCGCGGTAGAAGCCGTCGAGGCCCTCGTTGACCGCGTGCTCGAGCACGGCGGCCTTGCCGACCCGCTGGTCGATGATGGGCGGCGGCACCTTGCCCTTGCGGAAGCCGGGCACGGCGATCTGCTCGGCGATGTGCTCATAGGCGTGGGCGATGCTGGGCTTCAGCTCCTCGGGCGTCACCGAGATGGTGAGCTTGGCGCGCGTGGGGCTCAGCTTCTCAACCGAAGTGGTCGGCATGGGGAAGATTCTCCTGTTTGGTGGAAGTTCGTGTCGAGCCGAGGCGACTCGTCGGGGCGACAGGATTCGAACCTGCGACCTCCCGCTCCCAAAGCGGGCGCTCTAGCCAAGCTGAGCTACGCCCCGAGCCGTCGGCTTGACTCGTCGTCCGCCCACGTCGGCATGCCGGAGCACGACGAGGTGGGGATGGACCCCGGAAAGTCTACTGCACGACCCGTGTGCCGCCCTGACGCCGACTCCTCCCGTCGCTGGCTGTGGAGGGCGACTCGGTGCACACCCGGACGTCCGGCGCGTCGTCGCCGTGCCAGAGTGAGCGCATGACCGACCGGATGCGGCCTGCGACGTCCGACCTGCGCCGCTGGCCCAGCGACCCCGCACTCCTCGTGGACACGACCCGGTGTCCCGCCTGCTTCGCTCCCCTCCTGCGCTCGCAGTGCGACGAATGCGGCCTGCGACTCGACCTTCCCGGCGCGACCGAGCTGCTCGCCGCCGGCGCGCGCGTGCGCGACGCCGAAGCCGAGCGTCAGCAGCTCATCACCGGGCTGCGAGCCCGGCAGGCCGCCGCGGCCGACCCCTGGGGCGCAGCGGCGATCCCGCAGGCCGGGCTGCTCGCGTCGTCGGCCGTCGCCGACGACCTGGAGCCTCCGCCCCTGCCCGCGCCGGGTGCGGGCGCCGCGTCCGCGCCCGTCCCTCCGCCGTCGCCGCCCGACCTCCCGCCGAGCCCGGCGGACCACGGCGGCCCGCTGTCCCCGGGCGGGGCGGTGGAGCCCTCACCCCACGCGCCCCGGCGCTCCGGCGTGCAGATCTTCCTCCTCGCGCTCGGCGTCGTGCTGCTGTCGGTGGCCGCGATCGTGTTCCTGCTCGTCGCGTACCTCATCGCGACGCTGGAGGTGCGTTCGCTGATCATCGGCGGGGCCAGCGCGGCCGTGCTCGCGCTCGCCTGGCTCCTCCGTGTCCGGGGTCTGTCCGGCACCGCGGAGGGCGTGGCGGCGGTCGGCGTCGTGCTCATCGTGCTCGACGTGTGGATCGTGCGGGCCAACGGGCTGTTCGGCACCGACCGGCTCGACGAGGCCGGCTACTGGGGCGGCGCCCTCGCGCTCGTCGCGCTCCTCATGGCGGGCGCACGCGCGGTGAGCGGCGTCCGGGTGCCCGGCTTCGCCGCGGCGCTCGCCGCGCCGATCGCGGCATTCCTGCTCGCGTTCTCCGTCGCGCCCGCCGCCGAGCCGGCCACCGGCATCTGGCTCGGCGGCCTCGCCGCCTCGCTCGTCGGCACGGCCGCCGCTTTCGTGCCGCTGCGCGACGAACGGCTCGTCACGCTCGCCACCGGGTTCGCCGGCACGACCGCTGCCACCTTCGCCGCCGCGTGGTCGCTTCCCGGGCTTCCCTGGAGTGCGACGTGGGCATTCCTCGCAGTCGCCGTCGCGTGGGCGGCCTCGTCGGTCTCCCTGCGGTCGTCCGGCTCGCCGTCCGACGGGCCGGGGGCCGTGGTCTCCGCCGTGGGTGCGGGGGCGACGGCCTCCATCGCCCCGGCGCTCGGCTCCTTCGCCGAGCTCGACTGGGCGGACGCCGTCCTGATCGCGCCGAGCTGCGCCGCGGCCGTCGTCGTGGTGCTGGCCGTCGCGAGCCGATACGGTCGCCGATTCGCGCGAGACGCCAGGGCCGCGTTCATCGCTGCAGCGGTCGTCGCCGGGGTCGCCCTCCTTCCGGCGATCGGCGTGGCCGTCCGGGCCGCCGTCGACCTGTCGGGCAGCGGGTGGCCGACCTGGTCCATGGACGCCGGCGAGACCCGCGGCGTCGTCGCGTCGGACCTTCGACGCGCCGTCATCCTGGCCCTGCTCGTCGCAGCGGCGGCCTCGGCCGCGGCGGCCGCGCTGTTCGGCCGTCTGCGCCGGGCCGGAGCCGTCCCCATCGCGCTCCTCGCGGCGACGGCGATCGCCGCCGCGGCGGTGGCGCCCACGTCGCTCGTCTCGGTCATCGTGCTCCTCGGGGTCGCCGGGTCTGCGCTGGGGCTCGCCACGGTGTTGTCGCTCCATCGCGTGCCGGGGACGATCGCCGTGCTCGCGTCGGCCGGCATGCCGTCGGCGGCGTCCGCGTGGTGGGTCGCGCATTCGAGCACCTCGCTCTGGCCGTGGGTCGTCGCGGCGGTGATCGCGCTCGCCATCGCGGGTCGCGTGCTCGCGCGCGCCGTCTGGGGGGTCGCCGGGGGCCGGTGGGTCGGCACGCTCCACGTCGCCGCCGTCGCAGTCCTCCTCGTCGCGGCCGCAGCGGCACTCCCCTCCTGGGCCGACGCGACCGGTCCCGGCCTCGCGGCGCCCTGGTCGGCGCCCGCGTTCACCGTGGCCGTCACGGCCGTCGCGGCGCTCGCGGTGCTGCGACTCCTCGGCGGCTGGCCCGACGCGGACCGGTCCGCCGCCGGCGTCCCCCTCCTCGCCGCGGCGACGATCGCCACCTCCGCCCTCGCCGCCGCGCTCGGGGCCGCGGTCTTCAGCGGCGTGCCCGGCCCCGCCGTCGACGCGACGCCGGCGGGCTGGGCGCCCGCGCTGGCCCTCGCCGTGGTCGGCGTCGCATGGGTGCGCGCCGCGCTGCCCGCCCTGCCCGTCGCCTTCGCCGCGGTCACGCCGCTCGCCGCCGCGTTCGCCGGCGCCGGAGTCGCCGCGGAGGCCCGCGATGCGACGACCGTCGCCGTCGGGTCCGCCGTCGGCGTCCTCGCCGCCGCAGTGATCGGGCTGCTCGCCGTGGCGTCGCGCCCGATGCTCCGCGTGGCGTGGACCACGTCCGCGGGAGTGCTCGTGCTCGTCGTCGCCGCGATCGGGCTCGTTCCGCCTGCGAGCCCCGACGCGACCTGGCTCGTGCTGCTGCTCGCGGCGCCCGTTCCGCTGCTCCTGGCCGCGCAGTACGGCGACCCGCTCGCCGGGTCCGATCCGACCCGGCACCTCGCATGGGGAACTCCGGCGCTCGCCGTCGGCAGCGTCTGGAGCTGGTTCGGCGCAGGCGAGGTGACCGACGTCGAGGCCTACACCCTGCCGCTCGCCATCGTGCTGGCGACCGTCGGAATCCTCCTGCTGTGGCGGCGCCCGGCCGCCGCGACGATCGAGTCGGGACGCACGCTGGTGTTCGCCACCGCGCTCGCGGTCGCCGTGCTGCCGAGCGTGGCCATGGCCGGCGGTTCCGAACTGCGCACGCTGGTTCTCGTCGCCGCCGGCAGCGTCGCGGTGCTCGCGTCCGCATTCCTCCCGGACCACGTCCGCGGCCTCCCGCTGCGGCTCCTGGTACTGCTCACCGGGTGGACCGCAGCGACCCTGGCCGCGGTCGTGCGCGCGGGCGCCGTGGCGCTCGGCGAATCGAGCGAGCTCATCGTCGAGTTCTGGCCGGTCCTCGCCCTGCTCGTCGGGGTCGTGTCGGCGTTCACCGTCCTTCTGCGCCACACCGGACTCACCTGGCTCCCCGAGACGCTCCTCGCGGCATCGGTCGGCACCGCCGCCGTCCCCACCGTCCTCGCGATCGCGAACGACGAGCAGGCGACCGCCCGGGCGGCGGCGGTCATGCTGGTCCTCGGCGCGTTGCACGTGGCATCGGTGGCCGTCGCCTCCCGCCCGGTCAACGGCGCCGCCCTGGGCGTGACGTCCCTCACGCTCATGGTGGTCACCGCCGGCCTGGCGCTGCCGCTCGGCGTCGTCGACTCCATCGGCGTGATCGACCCGGTCGACCTGTTCACCGGCGTCATCGGCTCGGTCCTGATCGCCGCCGGCGCGATCCGACTCCGTCGCTCCCGCGAGGCCGGGAGCTGGCCGACGCTCGGACCCGGTCTGGCCGTCCTGCTCCTCCCGGCGCTCCTCGCCGACTGGGCCGACCCCGAGGTCTGGCGCCTCGTCACGCTCGGCGTCGTCTCGGCGGTCGCGGTCGTCGTCGGGGTCGTGCTCCGCCTGCAGGCGCCGTTCGCGGTCGGCGGCGGCGTGCTCCTGGTGCACGCGATCGCGCAACTCTGGCCGTGGGTCAGCCGGCTCTACGAGGCCGAGTGGTGGTGGCTCTGGCTCGGGATCGCCGGCGCGGCGCTCATCGCGGTCGCGGCGACGTACGAGCGTCAGCTCCGGCTCGCCCGCTCCGCGCTGCAAACGTTCGCCGCGCTCCGGTGATCTTGGGGCGCCTCTCGCGTGTACTACGATGATCGGGTGCCCGCGAGCGGGCGCTCGGGGATGTAGCTCAATGGTAGAGCCTCAGTCTTCCAAACTGATGGTGCGGGTTCGATTCCCGTCATCCCCTCCATGTGATGTCGCACGTCATCGTGAACAGTCTGAACCCACGGATGGCGCAGTCGGCCGTCTCTCGTCCTGCCTCGGGGTTACGCTGTGCTCAGCAGCGCAACGCGGCGTCGAGGGGGTGCACCATGGCCGCACGCCGGTCGGAGCGGACGCGGATCGTCGCCGATCTCGGCTGGCTCGGCGGGATGCTGCAGCTCGCGTTCGGCGTGTCGCTCCTCGCCGTGCCGGAAGCACCCCTCGTCGCGGGGACGCTCGCCGTCGCGAGCGGTGCCGGGATGGCGCTCGCGGGCACCCTCGTCCACTTCCGGGTCCGCGCGTCATCGAGCGTGGCGGGACTCGCGTTCGCGCTCGCGTCGGGTGCGGCCGCCTACGCGACGTGGGTCGCGTCCGCGTTCTGGCGAGGGGCCGCGGTCGTCGCGCTGCTGGCGCTGTGCGGCCTGTTCGCCACGTCGACGCGCTCGACCGCAGCCGCCCCCGATCCGGTCGCGGCCTGACCCGCCGACGGTCCGTCCCGTGACGGCGCCGATGCGCTCGCCCGCACCCAGACGTGCGAGCGGTCGAACCGTCGTCAACCCCCTGCGAATCCGCGGCGTGCGCTGTGCCATCCGTCGCCCCTCGGCGTAGCGTTGCCCTCGTACGACATCGAGTGGAAGGGGACCACATGACCGACTCCAAGACGGCACCGAAGAAGTCCGCCGCGACCAAGGCCGGCGCCGACCCCGAGGTCGCCTCGGGCGTGTCGCAGTTCTTCACGCCGGTCGTGCACGAGCTCACGGCCCTCGCCATCAACGGCAAGCAGGCGCACTGGAACGTGCGCGGGCGCGACTTCCTCGAGGTGCACGAGTTCCTCGACACGGTCGTCGAGCATGCCGTCGAGTGGGCCGACCTCGCTGCCGAGCGGATCGTCGCGCTCGGTCTGCCGATCGACGCGCGCCTCGCGACGATCGCGAAGGAGACCGACGCGGTCAATCCGAAGGCCGGCTTCCAGCAGTCCGACGAGACCATCGCCGACGTCGTCGCGCAGATCGACGTGGCGACCGAGAAGGTCAACGCCGCGATCGAGGGACTCGAGGAGCTCGACCCGGCGAGCCAGGACGTGGCGATCGCCATCCGGCAGGGCCTCGACAAGGATCGCTGGTTCCTCGCCGCGCACACGAGCGTCAAGTAGCCGCAGCGCTCGCCGCGGCACAAGGTGCGCGGATCCGGGCCCGGGTGCAGAATGCCGGTATGGCGGCTGCGCCCGGGCCCGACCCGTCTCCGCCGGCATCCGACGGCGAGGCGGATGGCGGCGCGCTCACGGACGCGCAGAAGTCGCTGCGGGCGCAGATGCTCGCGACCGAGCACTGGAGCCTCCTCGCGTCGCGCTCGACGACGCAGAGCGAGGTGCTCACCCGCATCGCGATCTTCCTCACCCTGGTCTCGGCGGGTCTGCTCGCGCTCGGCCTCCTCGGCAACGCGACGCAGTTCCGCGGATGGTTCGGGGTCGCGGCGATCGGCGTGCTGCTGCTGCTCGGGCTGCTCGGCTACATCACGCAGCTGCGGGCCTTCAACACGGCCACGGACGACCTCATGTACGTCATGGCCATGAACCGCCTGCGTGGCGCGTACCTCGACCTCGATCCCGGGCTCGAGCCGTACCTGGTGTCCTCGCCGAACGACGACCAGGCGGGCGCCGAGCGGACCTACTACGCGTACGGCGCGCGGCGGAGCCAGATCTTCGCGAGCTCGATGATGATCATCACCGTGGTCGAGGCGGCCGTGCTCGGCCTGCTCACCGGCGCGATCACGATCGCGCTGGGCGGCGCGATCGTCGTGGCGGTCGTCGTCGGGGTTCTCGTCGCGATCCTCACGGTCGTCGGCTGGCTCACGTGGGGGTACCGCATGTACCGCCAGGCGCTCCACCGGCACTCCCCGCTCCGGCGCACACCGCCCTGCTGAGCGTCAGCGCCGCATCCAGGCCAGCACGGCGAGCACGCGGCGGTGGTCGGTGCCCGAGTCCTCGAGGCCGAGCTTCTGGAAGATCGACGTCACGTTCTTCTCCACGGCGCCGACGCCGATGAACAACTGCGACGCGATCCCCGCGTTCGTCCGCCCCTCGGCCATGAGCTCGAGCACCTCCCGCTCGCGGGGCGTGAGGGAGGCGAGCGGGTCGCCGCGGCGGGCCAGCAGCTCCCGGACGACCTGCGGATCGAGCACGGTGCCGCCGTCGCGCACCCGGAGCACGGCATCCTGCAGGTCCTCGAGCGACGCGACGCGGTCCTTCAGCAGGTAGCCCATGCCCCCCTCCGCCGAGGCGAGCAGCTCGTGCGCGTAGGTGCCCTCGACGTACTGGCTGAGCAGCAGCACGCCGAGCCCCGGCGACCTTCGACGCAGCTCGATCGCCGCGCGCACGCCCTCGTCGCGGAACGTGGGCGGCATGCGCACGTCGAGCACCGCGACGTCCGGTGCGGCCCGGTCGAGGTCGCCCAGCAGGGCCTCCGCGTCGCCGTACGCGCCGACGGTCTCGAACCCCGCCTCCTCGAAGAGCCGCACGAGCCCCTCGCGGAGCAGCATCGAGTCCTCGGCGAGGACGACGCGCACGGGGGCGGCACCCTGGTCGGTCACGCTCCCACCCTAGCCAGCGGGCCGCGCGATCGGCGGGGCAGATGTCGTGGTCGCCTCGACGGAGGGCTCCGGCACGAACGGGAAGTGCGCCCCGATGACCGTGGGCCCACCGGCCGGGCTGTCCACGATGAGCAGCCCGCCCAGTCCGCGCACGCGCTCGTCGAGTCCGGCGAGCCCGTGGCCCGCGACCGCCGTCGCTCCCCCGCGGCCGTTGTCGGTGACCCACAGGTCGAGCCAATGTCCGCCCGCGCCCGCATCGCGGGCCGACAGCCGCAGGCGGATGGCGCTCGCCGAGGCGTGCTTCACCGCGTTCGTGAGCAGCTCCGCGGCGATGAAGTAGGCGTTGCGCTCGATCGCGGCAGGCAACGCGGCATCCGCGGCGTCGAGCTCGAGCGTCACGGGGACGGGGCTCCGGGCCGCGAGCGACTCCAGGGCGCTCGGGAGCCCGCGATCCTGGAGCAGCGGCGGCGCGAAGCCGCGCGAGAGGGCGCGCAACTCGTCGAGCGTGTCGCGCGCCTGCTCGCGGGCCTCGCCGAGGAGTGCCCGCGCGGCCTCGGGATCGGCGTCGAGCTTGCGCTCGATGGCCGCGAGGTCCATCTGCAGGCGCACCAGTCGCTGCTGCGGACCGTCGTGGATGTCGCGCTCGAGCCGGCGGAGTGCCGCATCCTCGGCCTGCACCGCGGCGCCGCGCGACGCCGACAACTGCGCGACCTGGCGTTCGAGCGCCTCGGACCGCCATGCGCCGAGCATGCCGCGGTCGATGGCCTCGTGCATCCGGGTGAGCCCGCCCGCGATGAACGGCAGGGTCAGCAGGAACACCACTCCGAGGAGGAACTGCACGATGCCCTCCGCGACGATCGGCTCGATCGCGACGGCCTCGGCGCCGCCGGGCACGACGCGGTCCAGCAGCCACTCGCTCGGCTGGAACGCGCCGTCGGGCTGGGGAAGCGTCCACGCCCAGATCCAATAGGTGAGCCCGCCAAGTGCGATCGAGGTCCACACGACGGTCACGATCCAGCTGAACAGCGCGACGACCGGGAACACCACCATGCCGTGCAGGAGGTACAGCCAGTAGTGGCCGTCGATGAGCGGCCGGAGGAATCCCGCCCACGGCCCCTCGTCCGCCGGTCCCCGCTGCCAGCGCGGCTCGCGCACCGGAGGCCGCCCGGCCCAGCGCAGACGCATCAGCTCGAAGGCGCCGAAGGCGCGCGCGGTCCAGAGCGCGGCGAGCACGATCGCCACGCCGACGGCGATGACGATCAGGCTCAGGCCCGTGGAGAACAGGGTGACGAGCACCGTGAACGTCACGACGGCGACCGGGAAGCCGAGCAGC
Organism: Agromyces sp. CCNWLW213; assembly: GCF_037199545.1. Taxonomy (NCBI): domain Bacteria; kingdom Bacillati; phylum Actinomycetota; class Actinomycetes; order Micrococcales; family Microbacteriaceae; genus Agromyces; species Agromyces sp. CCNWLW213. The sequence goes on from NZ_JBBBDX010000001.1 coordinate 538,429, forward strand.
AGGTAGCCGAGCTCTCGGGGCAGGGCCGCCCAGCGCGCACCGTACCCGCGGCGGCGTGCCGCGGCATCCGTCGGCGGCGTCGAGGCCGGAACGGCGGCCGGTGCGGCGGTCTCAGTGGTGGTCATGTTCGTTCGTCCCCTCGGTCATCGTCGCACGCCGGCCGGGCTCGACCACGGCGAACTGGCCCATCATCCCCATGTCCTCGTGCCACAGGAGGTGGCAGTGGTACATGTACGGCGTGTCCGGGTCGGCGAAGTCGTCGAAGCGCAGGACGAGCTCGTATTCGCTCTCGGGCCGGACGTAGATCGTGTCCTTCCATCCGGCGAGCTCGGGCGGGGGCGCCGCCCCGTCGACGGAAGCCACCCGGAACTGCACGTCGTGCACGTGGAAGCTGTGCGGCATGCCGCTCGGGTTGCGCACGGTCCAGCGCTCGGCCGTGCCCACGGTGACCGTCTCGTCGACGCGGTCGGACTGCATCTGCCGCCCGTTGATCTGGAAGCCGTCGAGGGTGAACTCGCGCTCGGTCGCGATCTCGGTCTCGACGGGCGGCAACTCCGCGAGCCGCTCGGGCACGTCGGGCGAGGGGTCGAGGGTGTCGGCGGCCCGCAACTCCAGCACGTCGAACTCGTCGGTCGCGCCGTTGATGCCGGCGACGACCGGCTGCAGTCCCGCGGCATCGGGCGTCATCACCGACTGCAGGGTGCGTCGCTCGCCGGGCGACATCCGGATCACCACCTCGGCGCGCTCGCCGGGCGAGAGCATGACGCGCTCGAGCTCGACGGATGCCGGGAGCAGCCCGCCGTCGGTCGCGATCACCTCGACGGGCCGTCCGTCGTCCCAGCCGAACGCGTAGCTGCGCGCGGTCGAGCCGTTGAGCAGCCGCAGGCGGACGAGTTCGTCGCCCACCTCGGCGTACGCGCCGCGGGCGCCGTTCACGAGCAGCTCGTCGCCGAGGCGACCGGCGAAGCCTTGCGGCGCGGCCTCGAGCCGGCCCTCCTCGGTGAAGGCGGCGTCCTGCACGATCACCGGCAGGTCGTCGACGCCGTACTCGCGGGGCAACGGCAGCGCCGCCTCGGCCTCGTCGCGGACGATGAACATGCCGGCGAGCCCGCGCGCGACGTGCTGCTCGGTCTCGCCGTGCGGGTGCGGGTGATACCAGAGGGTCGCCGCCTGCTGGTCCACGCTCCACTCGGGCGACCACGTGCCGCCCGGCTCCACCATCTGGTGCGGCCCGCCGTCCATCTCGGCGGGCAGGTGCATGCCGTGCCAGTGCACGGTCGTCGCCTCGTCGAGCGAGTTGACGACGTCGACGCGCACGCGCTCGCCGCGTTCGGCGACGAGCGTCGGGCCGAGGTACGCCGCGTTGAAGCCCCAGGTCTCGCTCGCGACGCCGGGCGCGAACTCGGTCGATCCGGCCTGCGGCTCGAGCGAGAACACGCGAGTGCCGCCGGCGTCGACGGTCGACTCGGCGAGGGGCGGCACGGGCAGCGGCGTGTCGAACTCGACCTCGCCGACGGTGGCGACGCGGCCGGGCCCGCCGACGGAGCAGGCCGCGAGGGCGACGGCGGTCGCGGCGGCGACGACGCCGAGTCCGGCGGAGACGAGGACGGCACGAGGACGGCGGAGAGCTGGCATGCTTCGAGCCAACCGTCGACGGGGCGATCGCCCCAGCCGGCGGGCACCCGAACCGCGCGGGGGCTATCCCCCGTGGGTGATCCGCCCGCCGAGCAGCGTCATCGCGACCGGCATGCGCCGCAGGTCGTCCACGGTCGCCGCGACCGGGTCGAGCTCGACGACCGCGAGGTCGGCGATCATGCCCTCGCGCACGTCGGCGCCGGCGCCGTCGGTCGAGGCGGCGAGCGCGACGCCCGCCTCGACGGCCTGCTCCGGATGCCACGGCTCGCGGCCGTCGCGGGTGCGCCCGACCGCGGAGGCGATCGCGACCCACGGGTCGAGGGTCGCGACGGGAGCGTCGGAGCCGAGCGCGAGCTCGACGCCGGCCGCGGCGAGGTCGCGGAGCATGAACGCGCGGTCGGTGCGACCGGCCCAGTAGCGGTCGGCGACGTCGCGGTCGTCCATGGCGTGCTCGGGCTGGACGCTCGCGACGACGCCCAGGCGCGCGAAGCGGTCGATGTCCGCGCGACGCAGCAGCTGCGCGTGCTCGATGGCGGCCCGTCCGTGCCATCCGCTCGGCTGCACCGCCTCGAGCGCGTCGAGGGCGCGTTCGTTGGCGCGGTCGCCGATCGCGTGCACGGCGGGGTCGAGCCCGATCTCGCGGGCGCGGCGGAGGTGCGGGACGAGCTCGTCGTAGGGCACGTTGGCGAGTCCGTACGGGTGCTCGTCCGGGCTGAGGCCGGGGTAGGGGTCGACGCACCAGGCGGTGCGCGTGTTGAGTGAGCCGTCGGTGATGACCTTGTACCCGCCCACCCGCACCAGTCCCGCGGTGCCCTCGACGACGTCGCCGGTGCGGAGCCCGGCCTCGGCGGCGCGTTCGAGGTGCTGCGTGTACACGCCGAAGCGGACCCGGAGCGCGTCGAAGCCGCCGGCGGCGCGACGGGCCCAGTCGTCGCGGTTCCAGCGCATCTCGTAGTCGACGATGCCGACGACGCCCCGCGCGGCGGCGGCGCGCGCCGCGTCGCCGACCCACGCGTCGAGCACGTCGTCGGCGACGTCGTCGAGCTCGCGCACGAGGCGGAAGCAGTCGTCCTCGCGGAGCACGCCGCTCGCGCCGGCTCGCTCGAGCAGACCGTGACGCCGGGCCGCGGCGGTGTTCACCCAGCACGAATGCAGGTCGCCGGAGACGAGCACGACGGGCACGTCGCCGGCGACGCGGTCGAGCAGCCCGACCGAGGGCCGGTCGGGCCAGAGTCCGTCGCGGTAGCCCATGCCGACGACCTCGGCGGCGCCCCGGCCGACGGATGCCGCGACGAGCGCGGCCGCTGCGGCCGCCGAGGCCACGGCGCCGAGGTCGATGCGGCGAGCGGCCATGGCCCACTGGGCCATGTGCACGTGGCGGTCCCAGAGCCCGGGGATGACGTGGCGACCGTCGAGGTCGATGCGCTCGACCCGACCGGCATCCGGCAACGAGCCGGCGGGCGCGATCGCGTGCACGCGGCCGCCGGCGAGGTGCACGTCGAGCGGGGCGTCGCTGCCGGGGCGCCGGACGCCGGCGAGCACGAGGGCGGCCGGCGTCGCCGCATCCGCCCCGCTCACACGCGCGCTGCCCGGAGCGCGTCGTGCGTCCGCCGCATCTCCGCGGCGAGCGCGGGGCTCGCGTAGGGTCCGTCGCCCTCGAGCTCGGCGATGATGCGGTCGACGGTCTCGGCCGGCTTGTTCTGGCTCATCTTGTTCTTCGCCGTGAAGCGGGTGACGGGGATCCGCAATCCGACGGTGCCCGCCGCGATGCGCTCGGCGTACGCGGCGTTGTCGGGGGTCGAGCGCATGCCGCGAGGGTGGGGCATCCGCTGCTCGAAGTGGTCGACCAGCGCGTCGAGGACGCGCAGGTTCTCGTCGGGTTCGAGCAGTTCGGGAGTGCCGTGCAGGTGCGCGGTCACGAAGTTCCAGGTCGGCACCGCCGGGTTCGCGTCGTACCAGCCCGGCGAGATGTACCCGTGGGGGCCCTGCACGATGACGAGCACCTCGTGGCGGCCGAGCTCGTGCACCTCCTCGTCGGGACGGCCCACGTGCGTGAGCAGCACGATGCCGTCGGCGGTCTCGTCGAGGAGCACGGGGTAGTGCGAGGCGACGAGGCCCGCGGCATCCGTCATCGACACGATCGTCGCCCACGGGTGCTCGCGGATCAGGCGCGTGACGCCCTCCTCGCTCGCGAAGGTGAAGCTCGGGTTCTGTCTCATGCGTCGTCCGCTCCTAGGCCTGGCAGTAAGGGCACCAGTACAGCTTCCGGGCGCCCATCTCCTCCATGACGATGTGGGTGCCGCAGACCCGGCAGGGCAGGCCCTCGCGCTTGTAGACCCAGTGCCGGTCGGCGCGGTCGGCCATCGCGGCACGCCATGCGTCCGCGTCGAGGTCGTCCATCGTCATCATCTGGCCCGTCTCGACGCCGATGCGCAGCAGCTTCGACCAGTCGCGCCACAGGTGGCGCACGTGCTCCTCGGGCACCAGCCGGCCGGGCGTGTGCGGGTTCTGCTTCGCGCGGAACAGCAGCTCGGCGCGGTACACGTTGCCGATGCCGGAGACGACGTTCTGGTCCATGAGGAGCAGCCCGATCGGGGTGGGCTTGCGGCGGATGACGCTCGTGAAGCGCTCCTCGGCGTCGGGGCCGTCCTCGAGGAGCGGGTCGGGGCCGAGCCGTGCGACGACCTGCTCGACCTGCGCCGGGTCGAGCACCTCGCACGCGGTGGGACCTCGCAGGTCGGCGACGACGGTCTCGGTGAGCAGGCGCACGCGCACCTGGCCGACCGGGTCGGGAGGGAAGGTCTCGAGCCCGTTCTGCTCCTTCTCGGACTCGGACATGCGCAGGCGCGTGCGCCGGGGCGCGCCGATCGACGTGAGCGAGTTCTCGCCGGCGGCGTCGAGCACGACGGCGTCCGGGTTCGGCCCGTCCAGGAAGGTGCCCTTCTGGTTCGTCTGGCCCATCCGCCCGTTCGACGACGCGATGGTCGCATCCATCAGGATGTCGCCCGCGAAGTCCCACGCTCCGTACATGCCGAGGTGCACGCGCAGCCATCGGTCGCCCTCGAAGCCGAGGAACATCTGCTTGCCGACGGCGCGGGCGTCCGTCATCCGTCGTCCGTCGAGGTCGGCCGCCCCCTCGGCGAACCGGCCCTGCGGGCTCGAGGCGCGAACGACGTGCCCGACGAAGTTGCGCTCGAACTGGCGGGTGATGCGATGGACGGAATGACCCTCTGGCACGCGCGCTACTCCCCTACGGCGGGCGCCTCGACGTCGACGCCCTTGCCGGCGATGTCGCCCGTGGTCTCGTACTCGGCGAGCTGCGCGATTCGGCGCACGTGGCGCTCGTCGCCCGAGAACGGCTCGGCGATGAACGCGTCGATGTAGCGGATGGCCTCCTCGACGGTGTGCTGCCGGGCGCCGATCGAGATGACGTTCGCGTCGTTGTGCTGGCGCGCGAGGATCGCGGTGTCCATGCTCCAGACCAGGGCCGCCCGGATGCCGCGCACCTTGTTCGCGGCGATCTGCTCGCCGTTGCCCGATCCGCCGAACACGATGCCGAGGGCCTTCACGCCTTCAGCCTGGTCGCGCGCCACGGCGAGCGCGGCGTTGATGCAGAAGGCCGGGTAGTCGTCGAGCGGGTCGTAGTCGGCGGGACCGTGGTCGAGGACCTCGTGGCCGCCGTTGGTGAGGTGCGCCTGCAGCGTCCGGCTGAACTCGAGGCCGGCGTGGTCGGTCGCGATGTGGATGCGCATGCGGCAAGTCTAGGGATCCGGCACCCAGTGGACGGTGCGCCCGTGCGGATGGGCCCACGCGAGCTGCACGCCGTCGAGGGCGAGCACGAGGTCGGTGCCGTCGTGGTCGGCGTCCTCGCGCACCTCGATCCCGGGCAGGATCCGCCGCGCCTCGACCGAGATCCAGTGGCCCGGCAGGGCGCGGACCTGGTCGGCGAACCGGCGCCGGGCCGGCTCGTCGAGGTAGGCGAGCACGGCCGTGTGGAACACCACGAGCGTGGCATCCGTCGGCGCCTCCGCGGCGAGGGCGTCGAGCCGCTCGTTGAGGTCGCCGGCGACGATCCGCGGCGGATCCGCCGCGACGATGCCGGCGGCGGCTCGAAGCCGCGCGCGGCGGTCGTCGTGCTCCGGCCAGACCAGCGCGTCCAGCCAGGCGAGGTCCTCGGGGTTCCGGACGTCGAGCGGGTTCAGGTCGATGCCGGCACGCCACACGACCTCGGGGAGCCGTGCCGGGACCGGGACGGGCCCCCGGGCGGCGCAGTCCAGGACCACCGGGCTCGGTCCGTCGGGCGGATGGAGGGGCGGGTGTCCCGTGTACCGGTAGCTGTAGCGGTCGGGGAAGAGGCAGAGGCCCGCGGATGCGCCGACCTCGAGCAGCGCGATCGGCCCCGCGATGCCCGCCAGGACCGGGACGTGCAGCGCGCAGCGCGCGGCCTCGTTCGTCTGGGTGGCATGCGTGCCCGCCGTCGCGCTCACCTCGCGCCAGTGCGCGTGGAGCCAGTCGCGGAACGTCCCGTACGGTCCGGGCGCGGCGCCGTGGAATCGAGCGGCCGAGAACACGAGGTTCGGCTGCCGCTTCGGCGGGGGCAGTTCGTCGATGAGCGCGATGGTGCCGGGGTCCTCGGCGACGCCGTGCGCCCACGCCTCGTAGGTGGCGGACATGCCGCGCGCCTCCACGTCGGCGAAGGCCCGATACCGCTCGGCCGTCGGCGCGGTCGGATCCACGCTCGTCCGCATGGCGTCACGCTAGGCCCGCGGCGCGACGAGGTCAACGCGGCGGCGCCCATCGTGGTGGTCGGGCGGGCGGGACTAGGCTGATCGGGTTGCCCGCGCCACGAACGCCGGGACGACGCATCCGTTCGCCGCAGATCGCAGATGGAGACCCGAGTGCCTGGAGAGAACCTCACCCGCATCGAAGCCGAGGAGCGCGCGGCGCTCGTCACGGTGCACGACTACGACGTCCGGCTCGACGTCACGACGGGCCCGGAGGTGTTCCGGACCGAGACGACCGTGCGCTTCAGCGCGCGCGAGGGGGCGTCGACGTTCATCGACGCCATCACGGCGGCGGTGCACTCGGTGACGCTGAACGGCGAAGCGCTCGACCCGGCCGAGGTGAGCGACGGCGTGCGCATCCAGCTGCCGAACCTCAAGGACGAGAACTCGCTCACGGTCGTCGCCGACGGCCGCTACATGCACACGGGCGAGGGCCTGCACCGCTTCGTCGACCCGGTCGACGACGAGGTCTACCTCTACACGCAGTTCGAGGTGCCGGACTCGCGGCGCATGTTCGCGGTGTTCGAGCAGCCCGACCTCAAGGCGGCGTTCCGCTTCACCGTGACCGCTCCCGCGCACTGGCAGGTCGTGTCGAACTCCCCGACGCCCGACCCCGTCGACGCGGTCCCGACGGGCTCGGACTCGACGGGCTCGACCGGCGTGGGGGCGAAGACGTGGGCGTTCGAGCCGACGCCGCGCATCTCGAGTTACATCACGGCGCTCATCGCCGGACCGTACGACGTGGTGCGCGACGAGCTCACGAGCGCCGACGGCCGTGTCATCCCGCTCGGGGTGTTCGCCCGCCGGAGCCTGTCGGAGTACCTCGACGCCGACTACATCTTCGAGAAGACCAAGCAGGGATTCGAGTACTTCGAGCGCAAGTTCGGCGTGCCGTACCCGTTCGCGAAGTACGACCAGCTGTTCGTGCCCGAGTACAACGCCGGCGCGATGGAGAACGCGGGCGCCGTGACGTTCACGGAGTTCTACGTGTTCCGCTCGAAGGTGACCGACGCCGTGAAGGAGCGACGCGTCGTCACGATCCTGCACGAGCTCGCGCACATGTGGTTCGGCGACCTCGTGACGATGAAGTGGTGGAACGACCTCTGGCTGAACGAGTCGTTCGCCGAGTGGGCGTCGACCATCGCGACCGCCGAGGCCACCGAGTGGCACGGGGCGTGGACGACGTTCAACGCCATGGAGAAGAGCTGGGCGTACCGCCAGGACCAGCTGCCGTCCACCCACCCGATCGTCGCCGAGATCCGCGACCTCGAGGACGTGCTCGTGAACTTCGACGGCATCACCTACGCCAAGGGCGGCTCGGTGCTCAAGCAGCTCGTCGCGTGGGTGGGCGTCGACGCCTTCTTCGAGGGCGTGTCGGCGTACTTCCGCACGCACGCCTGGGGCAACACGACGCTCGCCGACCTGCTCGCCGAGCTCGAGGTCTCGAGCGGACGCGACCTGTCCGGCTGGTCGGAGTCGTGGCTCGAGACCGCGGGCGTGAACACCCTCCGTCCCGAGATCGAGGTCGACGCCGAGGGTCGCATCGCCGCGTTCGCGGTGCGGCAGTCCGCGATCGCGGAGTACCCCACGATCCGCCCGCACCGCCTCGCGATCGGGTTCTACAACCTGAAGGACGGCAGGCTGGTCCGCGACCACCGCGTCGAGCTCGACGTCGACGGCGATCGCACCGAGGTCGCCGAGCTCGTCGGCATCCCCCGGCCCGACCTCGTGCTGCTGAACGACGACGACCTCGCGTACGCCAAGATCCGCCTCGACCCGGCGTCGCACGGCGTGGCGCTCGGCAACCTGTCCGAGATCGACGACCCCCTGGCCCGCGCGCTCGTGTGGGGCTCGGTGTGGGATGCCACGCGCGACGCCGAGACGCGGGCGAGCGACTACCTCGCGCTCGTGCTGGGCAACATCGCGAGCGAGACCGAGTCGACGACGCTCCGCATCGTGCTGGCGAACTCGATCCTCGCCGCGAGCGCGTACACCGCGCCCGGCCGTCGCGCGGACGCCCTGCGGCAGCTCGCCGACGGGTTCTGGGAGCTCGCCGGCCAGGCCGAGCCCGGGAGCGACGCCCAGTTCCAGTTCGTGAAGGCGTTCGCGTCGGTCGCCGAGCACGGCACCCATCAGGACGACCTGCTCGCCCTGTACAACGGCGCGCTCTCGCTCGACGGGCTCGCGGTCGACACCGACCTCGGCTGGGAGCTGCTCGTCGCGCTCGCGGCGGCGGGCCGCGCCGACGACGGCGACATCGACGCCCGGCTCGCGACCGACGACACGGCGACGGGCCGCGAAGCCGCGGCGAAGGCCCGAGCCGCGATCCCGACCGTCGAGGCCAAGGAGCGCGCCTGGTCGTCGCTCGTCGACGTCGACACCGCGTCGAACTCGGTCGTCCGCGACACCGCGGCGGGCTTCCTCCGGGCGGTCGACCCGGGCCTGCTCGAGGCGTTCGTGGAGCGCTACTTCGCCATGATCGGGCGCATCTGGGAGGAGCGCAGCTACGCGATCGCCGAGAAGCTCGTCGACGGCCTCTACCCCTCGCCGCTCGCGAACGCCCGCCTGGTCGAGGCGAGCCGCGGATGGCTCGACGCGAACGCCGACGCGCCGCCCGCGCTGCGTCGCCTCGTCGTCGAGAGCCTCGCCGGCGTCGAGCGCGCGCTGGCCGCGCAGGCACGCGACGCGCAGGAGGCGTAAGCCGTGGGTCGCCCCGACCTCACGCGGGCGGAGGCCGAGGAGCGCGCGTCGCTCGTCGGCTCCCCCGCGTACGACGTGACCCTCGACCTTACGGGCGAGGACGGGCGGTTCCGCTCGGAGACGCTCGTGCGGTTCACCGCGACGCCCGGCGCATCGACCTTCATCGAGTCGACGACCGCCGAGCTGCACGAGGTGATCCTCAACGGCGTCGCCCTCGACGCGGCATCCGTGTCGGACGGCCACCGGATCAGGCTCGACGGCCTCGCCGCCGAGAACGAGCTTCGCGTCGTGTCGGTCCGCGAGTACACGAACACCGGCGAGGGCCTGCACCGGTTCGTCGACCCCGTCGACGGCGAGGCGTACCTGTACACCGAGTTCGCCGTCGCCGAGGCGAACCGCGTCTACGCGGTGTTCGACCAGCCCGACCTCAAGGCGTCGGTGCGGTTCACCATCACGGCGCCCGCGCACTGGACCGTGCTGAGCAACGCGCCGTCGCCCGAGCCGGCCCCCGGCCCGGCATCCGGCACCGCGACCTGGGCGTTCGAGACCGGCCCGGTGATCTCGAGCTACATCGTGGCGATCATCGCGGGACCGTACGCGTCGTGGCACGCGTCGGCGACGAGCACCGACGGTCGTGACGTGCCGCTCGGGCTGTTCACGCGCCGCTCGCTGGCGCAGTACGCCGAACCCGAGGTCATGTTCGAGCTCGTGCGCGACGGCCTCGCGTTCTACGAGGAAGCGTTCGGCGTGCCGTACCCGTACGGCAAGTACGACCAGATCTTCGTGCCCGAGTACAACTGGGGCGCCATGGAGAACGTCGGCGCGGTCACGTTCAACGAGGGCTACCTCTTCCGGTCGCGCGTGTCGGACGCACGTCGCGAGCAGCGCGCCATCGTCGTCCTGCACGAGCTCAGCCACATGTGGTTCGGCAACTCGGTCACCATGCGCTGGTGGAACGACCTCTGGCTGAACGAGTCGTTCGCGACCTGGGCGTCGACGCTCGCGACCTCCCGGATCACCGAGTTCACCGACGTGTGGGCGACCTTCGCGACCGACGAGAAGACCCACGCCGCCGAGCAGGACCAGCTGCCGTCGACGCATCCGATCGTCGCCGTCATCGACGACATCGGAGACGTCGAGGTGAACTTCGACGCGATCACGTACGACAAGGGCGCGTCCGTGCTCAAGCAGCTCGTCGCGTGGGTCGGGCTCGACGCCTTCCAGCGCGGCGTCGGCGCCTACCTGGCGACGCACTCCGGCGGCAACGCGACCCTCGCCGACCTGCTCGCCGAGCTCGAGGCGGCCAGCGGCCGCGACCTCGCCGACTGGTCGGCGAAGTGGCTCGAGACCGCGGGCGTGAACACGCTGCGCCTCGAGGTCGAGACGGATGCCGCGGGCGTCATCACCGCCGCCCGGCTCCTCCAGGCCGCGCCCGCGTCGCACCCGACGCTGCGCCCGCATCGCGTCGCGATCGGCGCGTACGACCCCGTGGGCGACCGGCTCGAGCGCGTGCACCGCGTGGAACTCGACGTCGACGGCCCCGCGACGGAGGTGTCCGGGCTCGTCGGACGGCGCCGGCCCGCGCTGCTCCTCGTGAACGACGACGACCTGACCTACGCGAAGGTGCGGCTGGACCCCGACTCGTTCGCGACGGCGCGAGACCGCCTGGCCGAGCTCGCCGACCCGGTCGCGCGCGCCGTGATCCTCGGTTCGGCGTGGGACGCCGTGCGCGATGCGGAGCAGCCCGCGTCGGACTTCGTGCGGCTCGTGATCGCGAACGTGGGCCACGAGACGCAGTCGGCCGCGCGAGGGCTCGCGATGTCCCGCCTCGAGCTCGCGGTCTCCCACTACCTGGCCGACGAGCATCGCGATGCGCTCGCCGAGGAGGCCGCCGACGCGATCTGGGCCCTCGCCGGCCTGGCGCCGGCCGGCTCCGACGCGCAGCTGCAGTTCCTCAAGGCGTTCACCCGCCTCGCGTGCGTTCCGGCACATGCCGACGTGCTGGGCGAGCTCGTCACGGGGCGCACGCGCCTCGACGGGCTTCAGATCGACCTCGACCTGCGCTGGGAGATCACCATCGCCCGGGCGGCGCTCGGCGCCGCCGACGACGACGAGATCGCGGTGACGCTCGCCGCCGACGACACCGCGAAAGGGCGCCAGCTCGCCGAGACGGCGCGTGCCGCGCGACCCGACCGGGCCGCCAAGGACGCCGCGTGGCATCGCGTCGCGACGGACGCGACGCTCTCGAACGACGTGGCGCGGGCGATCGCCGAGGGCTGGCAGCGGACCGTCGACCCGGCACTGCTGGCCGGCACCGTCGACGGCTACCTGGGCATGCTCGAGCGCGTCTGGGCGGAGCGGAGCTTCACCATGGCCTCGCTGATCGTCAAGCGGCTGTTCCCGGCGGCCGTCGTCGACGCCGAGCTCGCGCGTCGCACGCGGGCCTGGCTCGACGCGCACGCGGAGCCCGCCCCGCTCCATCGCCTCGTGGCCGAGCAGCTCTCGGAGCTCGAGCGGGCGCTCGCCGCGCGCGAGCGCGACGCGGCATCCGTGGTCGCCCCCGCCTGACGGACCTCGCGTGGCCGGCCGTCGCCGTGCACGGCGGCGGCCGGCCGCGGCGCCCGCCGGGCCGAGCGGCCGAGCGGCCGAGCGGCCGAGCGGCCGAGCGGCTGAGCGGCCGATCGGCGCATGCAGCATGCGCCGATCCGCGGTCCAATAGACTTCCGAACCATGCTTCGCCTCGAAGAGCCCGCCCCCGACCAGGTCGACGTGCCCTCGCAGTTCGATGCGTTCTGGGCGAGCTGGGGGGGCCTGCTGCTCACCGACGTCATCACGGTCGTGGGGATCGTGCTCGTGGCGCTCGCCATCCGGTGGCTCCTGCACTTCGTCATCCGACGGACCGTCAACCGCATCGTCTCGGGCGTGAAGCGCAAGCAGGACATCGAGGACACGCAGGCCCTCGCCGCCTCGCCGCTCGCGGCCGTCCGGCTCGTCCAGCGCACCCGCACCCTCGGTTCGGTGCTGACGAACTTCGTCAACATCACCCTGTTCATCGTCGTCGTGCTCGCGGTGGTGCAGGTGCTCGCGCCCGACATCCTCGGCTCGTTCACCCTGCTCTCGGCCGCCATCGGCGCCGGTCTCGGCTTCGGTGCGCAGAACATCGTCAAGGACGGCCTCAACGGCTTCTTCATGGTCATCGAGGACCAGCTGGGCGTCGGCGACATCGTCGACCTCGGTCACGCGACGGGCATCGTGGAAGACGTGCGCATCCGGGTCACGTCCGTGCGCGACGTGAACGGCACGCTCTGGTTCGTGCGCAACGGCGAGATCAACCGGGTCGGCAACATGTCGCAGGGCTGGGCCCGCGTGATCGTCGACCTCGCCGTGCCCTACGAGGCCGACGTCGAGGAGGTGGAGGCGGCGCTGCTGGCGGCCGCGACGGGCATGGCGCAGTCGGGCAAGTGGCGCTCGCGCATCCTCGAGAAGCCGGAGGTGTGGGGCCTGGAGTCCATCTCGGACGACGCGATGGTGATCCGCGTGGTCATGAAGGCGCGCACGTCGTCGAAGGACGACGTCGCACGGGAGCTGCGGATGCGGTTGAAGGGCGCGCTCGACGACCTGGGCCTGAAGCTGCCGAGCCTCGCGAGCGTCGTGCTCTCCGGCTTCGACGGCGTCACGCGGATCAAGGGCGCCAAGCCGCCGAAGACCGCGCCGAGCCCGGTCGTTCCGGCGCGGGCCGACCAGCGCGGGCTGCGCGCCAGGCGGGCCGCCGACTCGATCACGGGTGCGGGCAGCGTGGCGGCGACGGATGCCGCACCCGCGCCGACCACCGAACCGCCCGCCGCGCCGCGGACTCCCCCCGAGGACACGCCATGACCCTGCCCTCCCCCAGCTTCTACGAGCAGGTCGGCGGACGCCCGACCTTCGAGCGGCTCGTGCACGAGTTCTACCGCGGCGTCGCCGACGACCCGGTGCTGAAGCCCATGTACCCCGAGGAGGACCTGGGCCCGGCCGAGCAGCGCCTGCTGATGTTCCTCGAGCAGTACTGGGGCGGCCCGACCACCTACGGCGAGCAGCGCGGCCACCCGAGGCTCCGCATGCGCCACCTGCCGTTCAAGGTGAACCCCGACGCCCGCGACCGCTGGCTCGCCCACATGCGCGCCGCCGTCGACACGCTCGACCTGCCGCCGGTCGCGGAGGCGACCCTGTGGGACTATCTCCAGCGGGCGGCGTTCGCCATGGTGAACACCTTCGAGGAGTAGCCGCCCCCGACCCGGCCCCCCGGCCGCCGCCCGCCCGCCCGCCCGCGACGAAGGAGTCCCCGTGGCCGACCCGACCCCTGCCATCCGAACCGCGCGCCCCCATCGCGCCGATCGGACCGAGTTCGACGCCGTGATCGTCGGAGCCGGGCTCGCCGGACTCGTCGCCGCGGCCGAGCTGGTCGACGCGGGCCGACGCGTCGCGATCGTCGACCAGGAGCCGGAGGCCAACCTGGGCGGGCAGGCCTGGTGGTCGTTCGGCGGCCTGTTCCTCGTCGACTCGCCCGAGCAGCGCCGACTCGGCGTGCACGACTCGCTGGAGCTCGCGCGCGAGGACTGGCTCGGCTCTGCTGCCTTCGACCGCGACGAGGACGAGTGGGGCCGGCGCTGGGCGGAGGCGTACCTGGAGTTCGCCGCCGGTGAGAAGCGCGCCTGGCTGCACGGGCGCGGTCTCCGCTTCTTCCCCGTGGTCGGCTGGGCCGAGCGCGGCGCCGGGGTCGCCGTGGGGCACGGCAATTCGGTGCCCCGCTTCCACATCACGTGGGGCACCGGCCCGGGCGTGGTCGCACCGTTCGCGGCGAAGGTGCTCGCCGGCGAGGCGGCCGGGCTCGTGTCGTTCCGCTTCCGCCACCGCGTCGACGAGCTCGTCGTCGAGGGCGGGGCCGTGGTCGGAGTCCGCGGCGCGACCCTCGCGCCCGACGACGCCCCGCGGGGCGCCCCCACCAATCGCGCGGTCATCGGCGACTTCGAGCTGCGCGCGCCGGCGGTCGTCGTGGCCTCCGGCGGAATCGGCGGCAACCACGACCTCGTGCGCGCCGCCTGGCCGGAGCGGCTCGGGCGGCCGCCGGCGGACCTGCTCTCCGGCGTGCCGGCGCACGTCGACGGGCGGATGCTCGCGATCACCGCGGCGTCCGGAGCGCGCCTGGTCAACGGCGACCGGATGTGGCATTACACCGAGGGCATCCGGAACCACGACCCGGTGTGGCCGCGGCACGGCATCCGGATCCTCCCCGGACCGTCGTCGCTGTGGCTCGACGCCACCGGACGCCGGCTGCCCCCGCCCCTCTTCCCCGGCTTCGACACGCTCGGGACGCTCGCCCACCTGGCTCGCGGCGGGCACGCGCACTCCTGGTTCGTGCTCACGCAGCGGATCATCGAGAAGGAGTTCGCGCTCTCCGGCAGCGAGCAGAATCCCGACCTGACCGGGAAGGACCTGCGCCTGCTCGCGGAGCGGCTGGGCTCCGGCGCGCCCGGACCGGTGGAGCGGTTCAAGGAGCGCGGCGCCGACTTCGTCGTCGCCGACTCGCTCCCCGAGCTGCTCGACGGGATGCGCCGCCTCGACCCGGACGGGCTGCTCGACACGGCGCACGTCGAGCGCGAGATCGTCGCGCGCGACCGTGAGGTCGATCACGAGTTCTCGAAGGACCTGCAGCTCACGGCCGTGCGCGGCGCGCGCGGCTACCTCGGCGACCGGCTCATCCGCGTCGCGTCGCCGCACCGCCTGCTCGATCCGAAGGCCGGGCCGCTCATCGCCGTCAAGCTGCACATCCTGACGCGCAAGAGCCTCGGCGGCATCCAGACCGACCTCTCGTCGCGCGCGCTCGGCGCCGACGGCGCACCGATCCCGGGGCTCTACGCCGCCGGCGAGGCGGCCGGGTTCGGCGGCGGCGGCATCCACGGCTACCGCGCGCTCGAGGGCACGTTCCTCGGCGGCTGCCTCTTCACGGGCCGCGCGGCCGGACGCGCCATCGCCGCTACGCCCTGAGCGACCACGCCTTGCGTCGCACGAGCACGTGCCCGCGCCGCGAGCTCAGCCGCGTCCACGGGCCGGTCTCGAACACCGAGATGGGGTCGTCGCCGAGGAACCCGAGGCTGAACGCCGCGAAGGCCGCACCCGCCGGCACGTACTCGAGGCCCTCGATGCCGCGCCCCCACACCTCGGAGCGCACCCGCTGCACGAGCTGCTCGCCGGTGCCGTCGGGGATCGCCGTCGCGATCTCGTCGATGCCCGCACGCGCCGCGCGCTCGAGCGTCGCGGCATCCGTCTCGCCGAGCGGTCGCCAGCCGCCGCGAGGAGGCGAGATGCCCGCCCACGTGACCGTGTTGACCTCGGGCGGCCGCGTCATCGTGACCGGCCGCGGGTCGCCCTCGTCGTCGTCTCCGAGCTCGCCGCGCGCCCGGACGATGCGGTCGACGACCGAGCGCATGGGCACCACCACGTCGAAGTCGTCGGTCTCGAAGAGCTGGAACGTGCGCAGGCCCAGCACCGTCGGGCTCTCGTCGAGGATGCCCCGGGGATAGAGGATCGCGGTGTAGACGGCGAGGATGTCGTTGCCCGCGACCAGGCGCACCGCACCGTCCTCGACACGCGACGCCCGCTGCAGGTACGTGTGGAGGTCGCCGAGCGACAGGCTGTCGGCGAGCGTGAGTTGCTGGACCATGGCCTGTCTAGACTACCGAGAGAGCGCCGCGGCCCCCGCCGCCGGCGCCCGCCGCCGGGCGGGCCGAGCGGCCGACCGACCCACACGGAGGAACGATGAGCGGTTCGATCGACGGCCTGCTGAGCACGCTGCGGCTCACCGACACGGGAGCCCGCACCACCGAGGACATCTACACCGGTCCCTCGCAGTGGATGCCGCTCGGGCGCGTGTTCGGCGGCCAGGTGCTGGCGCAGTCGATCACCGCGGCCACCCACACGGTTCCCGAGGACCGCACGATCCACTCGATGCACGGCTACTTCCTCCGCCCGGGAGACGTGCAGCACCCGATCACGTTCGGCGTCGACCGCATCCACGACGGGCGCTCGTTCTCCACCCGACGCACGCAGGCGTACCAGCACGGCGAGCCCATCCTGTCGCTCATCGCATCGTTCCAGACGAGCGACGAGGGCCTCGAGCACCAGATGGAGATGCCCGACGACCTGCCCGACCCCGAGGGCCTGCCGTCGACGGCCGACGTGCTCGGCCACCTCGACCATGACGTCGCCCGGTACTGGTCGAGCGAGCGCGCGTTCGACGTCCGGCACATCCCCTCGCCGGTGTACCTCACCGTCGACGGCGAGCGGATGCCGCGCCAGGCCGTGTGGATGAGGGCCTTCGGCCGGCTGCCCGACGACCCGCGCCAGCACCGTGCGGCGCTGGCCTACGCGAGCGACTACTCGATCCTGGAGCCCGTGCTGCGCGCGCACGGAATCGCCTGGGCGACGCCCCGCCTCAAGGTCGCGAGCCTCGACCACGCCATGTGGTGGCATCGCGACGCGCGCGTCGACGAATGGCTGCTCTACACGATGGAGTCGCCCTCGGCGAGCGGCGGACGCGGCCTCTCGCTCGGGCGGATCTACACGCGCGACGGGGTGCTCGTCGCGAGCGTGGCGCAGGAGGGGATGGTGCGGGTCCCCGAGCCGGCCGCGTTCGGCTGATCCGGCCCCGGTGCGCACGAGTTGCTGGGTGATCGCCGGGTGATGCGGCGCCGCCCCGCCCGTGTGCCGCAGAATGGCACCACCGCCGCGATCGCGGCGAGCAGGGAGGCACCGACATGGACGACGCTCGTGAACTCTCCCGCCGCGCCGCGCTCGCGCTGGGCGGCACCGGCGCCGTCGGCGGGGCGCTGATCCTCGCCGGCTGCGCGACCGACCAGGGCGGCGGGAACGGCGGCGACGACGGCTCCGAGGCGCCCTCGCCGTCAGCCGGCGCTCCGGATGCCGCGGGCGAGGAGGTCGCGGCACTCGCCGACATCCCGGTCGGGGGGAGCATCGACGCCACGATCGGCGGGGAGCCGGTGCTGCTCGCCCAGCCGGCGGCGGGCGAGGTCGTGGCCTACAGCGCGATCTGCACGCACCAGGGCTGCGTGGTGGCCGCGGCGGGCTCGAAGTTCGAGTGCCCGTGCCACGGATCCATCTTCGACGCCGCGACGGGCGACGTCGAGGTCGGCCCGGCGCTCGAGCCCCTCGCCTCCGTGCCGGTGACGGTCGACGGCGACCGCGTGATCGCGGGCTGAGGCCGGCGATGATCGACTACGAGCTCGCCGGGCTGCCGCTCCACGTCCTCGTCGTGCACGCCGTGGTCGTCGGCATCCCCCTGATCGCGGTGCTGCTCGTCGTCCTCGCCGCGTGGCCCGCCGCGCGCCGGGTGCTGTGGCTGCCCGCCCTCATCGGCGCGCTCGTGCTGCTCGGGCTCACGTTCCTCGCGATCGAGGCCGGCGAATGGCTCGAGGCGCGCGTGCCGCCCGCTCCGCTCATCCAGGAGCACACCGCGCAGGGCGAGGACATCGTCCCCTGGATGATCGCGCTCGTGACCGTCGCGGCACTCGTCGCGGCGCTGGCGATCGTCGAGCGCCGCCAGCAGCGCGGGGGCACGGATCCCGAGGTGGCCGCGGCTCGCGGCGTCGCCACGCCCCGGCGCGGGCGCTCGCCGGTCACCGTGGTCGTCGCGGCGCTCCTCGTCGTGGCGACGCTCGGCGTCGGGGCGGGCGCAACGTGGACCGTCATCCGGATCGGCGAGGCCGGCAGCCGCGCCGTGTGGGAGGGATCGTTCAGCGACGAGCCGCTCGAGCGCTGATCAGCGCCGGCGGAATTGGATCGGGTCGCCGACGTACGGCTCCCACGCCTCGCGCTCCGCGTCGGTCATGCGGCGCGGGCGCTCGGTGGCGGCGTCCACGAGGACGATCGTCGTGACCGCGCGCGTGTAGAGCGTGCGCGGCTCGACGCCCACGGGCGAGTGGACCTCGTAGCAGACGTCGAGGCTCGCCCCGCCCATGTGCCCGATCCACAGCTCGATGTCGAGCGGAAGCCGCTGGTACGGGATCGGCGCGAGGTACTCGACCTCCTGCCGTGCGATGAGCGTGACCGTCGCCGCTCCCGGCGTGGCGTCGAGCACCGCGGTCGACGCGCCGACCGCATGCTCGGCGGTCCCGTCGTCGTTCACCCAGAACGCCTGGATGCGAGCCTCCTCGAGGAGGCTCAGCATCCGGGCGTTGTTCACGTGACCGTAGGCGTCGAGATCGCTCCAGCGGAGCGGGGTGGGCACGTGCAGGCGCACGTCAGTCCCTCGTGAGCTTGCGGTACGTGGAGCGGTGCGGCTTGGCGGCCTCGGGACCGAGTCGCTCGACCTTGTTCGCCTCGTACGCCTCGAAGTTGCCCTCGAACCAGTACCAGTTCGCCGGGTCGTCGTCGGTGCCCTCGTAGGCGAGGATGTGCGTCGCGATGCGGTCGAGGAACCACCGGTCGTGCGTGATGACCACGGCGCAGCCGGGGAACTCGAGCAGCGCGTTCTCGAGGCTCGACAACGTCTCGACGTCGAGGTCGTTGGTGGGCTCGTCGAGCAGCAGGAGGTTGCCGCCCTGCTTCAGGGTGAGCGCGAGGTTCAACCGGTTGCGCTCACCGCCGGAGAGGACCCCGGCGCGCTTCTGCTGGTCGGGACCCTTGAACCCGAACGTGGAGACGTAGGCACGGCTCGGGACCTCGGTCCTGCCGACCTGGATGTAGTCGAGCCCGTCGGACACGACCTCCCAGAGGGTCTTGTTCGGGTCGATGCCGCCGCGGGACTGGTCGACGTACGAGATCTGCACGGTCTCGCCGATCTTCAGGTCGCCGCCGTCGAGGGGCTCCATGCCGACGATCGTCTTGAACAGCGTGGTCTTGCCGACGCCGTTCGGTCCGATGATGCCGACGATGCCGTTGCGCGGCAGCGAGAAGGTCAGCCCGTCGATGAGCATGCGATCGCCGAAGCCCTTCTGGAGCTTCTTGGCCTCGAGCACGACGTCGCCGAGGCGCGGCCCCGGCGGGATCTGGATCTCCTCGAAGTCGAGCTTCTTCGTCCGCTCCGCCTCGGCCGCCATCTCCTCGTAGCGTGCGAGTCGGGCCTTCGACTTGGCCTGCCTGCCCTTGGCGTTCGAGCGGACCCACTCGAGCTCCTCCTTCAGGCGCTTCTGCAGCTTCTGGTCCTTCTTGCCCTGCACCTGGAGGCGCTCGGCCTTCTTCTCGAGGTAGGTCGAGTAGTTGCCCTCGTAGGGGTAGAGGCGACCGCGGTCGACCTCGCAGATCCACTCCGCGACGTGGTCGAGGAAGTACCGGTCGTGCGTCACGGCCAGCACGGCGCCGGGGTACTTCGCGAGGTGCTGCTCGAGCCAGAGCACGCTCTCGGCGTCGAGGTGGTTCGTGGGCTCGTCGAGCAGCAGCAGGTCGGGCTTCTGCAGCAGGAGCTTGCACAGCGCGACGCGGCGCTTCTCACCGCCCGAGAGCACCGACACGGGCGTGTCGCTCGGCGGGCAGCGCAGGGCGTCCATCGCCTGCTCGAGCTGGGAGTCGAGGTCCCAGGCGTCGGCGGCGTCGATCTGCTCCTGGAGGGTGCCCATCTCGGCGAGGAGCGTGTCGAAGTCGGCGTCGGGGTTCGCCATCTCGGCCGAGATCTCGTTGAACCGGTCGAGCTTGGCCTTGATCGGACCGACGCCCTCCTGCACGTTCTCGAGCACGGTCTTCGACTCGTCGAGCTCGGGCTCCTGCATCAGGATGCCGACGGAGTAGCCGGGCGTCAGCCGCGCCTCGCCGTTGGAGGGCTGGTCGATGCCGGCCATGATCTTGAGGATCGTGGACTTCCCCGCACCGTTCGGACCGACGACGCCGATCTTCGCGCCGGGGAGGAACGCCATCGTGACGTCATCGAGAATGAGCTTGTCGCCGACCGCCTTGCGGGCGCGCACCATCGAGTAAATGTAATCCGCCATGTCGCCTACCAGTCTATGGGGCGCGTGTCGCCGATCAGGCAGCCGCCCGTTCCGAGCGCCGGCCGGACCGCGCTCCGGTACCCGTCCGACTTGGGCCCGTACTGCCCGATGAGGCAGTCGGGCCCGAGGCCGACCGCGAACTGGATCGAGTCGGCCCGGTCGCCGAGCGTGGTGGTGTCGGAAGTCACCTGCATCGCGGACCGGTCGAATCCCGCGGCCACGAGCGCGTCGATGAAGTCGCGGCCGCCCGCATCGGGATCGGCGGCGATCACGGCCTCGTTGACCGAGTCGAACAACGCCAGGCTCTCGGCCGCGGGGCGCTCCATCCCCGGGGTCGGCTCGTCGTCGCCGGAGGGCGGAGCCGTGCTCGCCGCGGGCTGCGTCTCGCCGGGCGGCGACTCGGTGCCGGTCGTGCGCGGTTCCGCCGTTTCGGTGCATCCGGCGAGGACGAGCGTGACGGCGCACGCGAGGCCGAGGATGACCGCCTGCGCGCCCCGCCGTTCCATCGCACCCCTCGTCCGCCGATCTCACCGGCAGGGCCGAGTCTATGTCCGCGCGAACCCGCAGGCCGGCCGATCCCGCCTCGTGCCGCGCCTCATCCCGCGACGCGGAGCTCCTCGAGGGACGACCCGGCATCCGTCGCCTCGACGGGCCCGTCGACCCGCTCGCCCACGTCGGCTCCGGCGCCCGCACCGGCCTCGGGCGACGTGCGGAGCGATGTCGCGTCGTCCGCACCCGGCCAAGCTGCGCCGGCGCCGGGCCGGGCCCATGCATCGGCGAGGTCCGGCTGCGCCGAGTCGCCCTCCGCCGGTGCCTCCGCGTCGACGGCCCGGGCGGCCGCGGTCCGCGTGACCGTCGTGCGGCCCCAGGAGAGGTCGTGACCGATCGACTCCGCGTCGATCTCGACGGCGGTGCCGGTCTTCTCGCCCGTCTCCCACGGGCGGACGCGCAGGCGGCCGTGGACGACGACGCGGTCGCCCTTCGAGATCGACGCCGCGGCGTTCACCGCGAGCTGCCGGAAGGCCGCAACCGAATACCAGTTGGTCTCGCCGTCGGCCCACTCGCCCTTGGCGCGGTCGAAGTAGCGCCGGGTGGACGCCAGTCGGAAGTTGGTGATCGCCAGTCCGGCGCCGGTGACGTTGTGGCGCGGGTCGTTGCCCACGAATCCGGTCACGGTCACGAGGTCGGTCATGTCGGTGCTCCTCACGGTCGACGCCGCCGCGAATCGGCGGCTCGCGGCATCCGGGGCCCTCGTGCCGGAACGACCCCGGATGCCGCTGACGACAGCGTGGCGCGGACGACGCGGCCTCCGTCGGGCGTGGCCGAACACGGTGCCGACGCGATCAGCGGAGGCGGTTGGGGAGGAGCGGTCAGGCCACGATGTAGTCGGCGTACGAACGGCGGATCTTGTTCACCTTGGGCAGCGCGACGGCGAGGCAGTAGCCCTGGCCGGGGTTCTTGGCGAAGAAGTCCTGGTGGTACTCCTCGGCGCGGAAGAACTCGCCGAGGGGCTCGATCGTGGTGACGACGTCGCCCGGCCACCAGTCGGCGGCCCGGTCGCGCGCCTGCTCGAAGAGCTCGCGCTGCCGGTCGCCCTGGAAGAACATCGCGGAACGGTACTGCGTGCCGACATCCGCCCCCTGCCGGTTCAGCTGGGTCGGGTCGTGCAGCGTGAAGAACACGTCGAGGATCACCTCGCGCGGGACCACGTCGGGGTCGAACTCGACGCGGACCGCCTCGGCATGGCCCGTGGCCCCCGTGCAGACCAACTCGTACGAAGGATTCGGCAGCGAGCCGCCGGTGTATCCGGACACCACGTCGTGCACGCCCCGGAGCGTGCGGTAGACGGCATCGAGGCACCAGAAGCAGCCGCCGGCCAGAACGAAGCTCTCCATCGCCATAGGCTAACCGCATGACCTTCGTCGCCGCCGCAGACCGCTACGACCGCATGACCTACAACCGGATCGGGCGCAGCGGACTCAAGCTCCCTGCGCTCTCGCTGGGCCTCTGGCACAACTTCGGCCACCACCGTCCGCTCGACACGCAGCGTGCGATCGTCCGCCGGGCGTTCGACCTCGGCATCACGCACTTCGACCTGGCGAACAACTACGGTCCCCCTCCCGGCAGCGCCGAGGAGAACTTCGGCCGCCTGCTGGCCACCGACCTGAAGCCCTACCGCGACGAGCTCATCGTGTCGTCGAAGGCCGGCTACCTGATGTGGGACGGCCCGTACGGCGAGTGGGGGTCGCGCAAGAACCTCCTCGCCTCGCTCGACCGGAGCCTCGGCCGGCTCGGGCTCGACTACGTCGACGTCTTCTACTCCCACCGCCCCGACCCCGAGACGCCGATCGAGGAGACCATGGGGGCCCTCGCCCACGCGGTGCGGCAGGGCAAGGCGCTCTACGCGGGCATCTCGAACTACTCGCCCGACCAGACGCGCGCGGCCGCCGCGGCGCTGGCCGCCGAGGGCGTGCCGCTCACGATCCACCAGCCGCGGTACTCGATGTTCGACCGGACCATCGAGGACGGCCTGTTCCCCGCGCTCGACGAGGTCGGCGCCTCGGCCATCGTCTTCTCGCCGCTCGCGCAGGGGCTGCTCACCGACCGCTACCTGGCCGGCGACGTGCCCGCGGGCTCGCGTGCCGCGACGAGCCACTTCCTCCCGGCCGACCGCATCAGCGAGGACTACCTCGCGCGCGCCCGCGCGTTGAACGAGGTCGCCGCCGCGCGCGGACAGTCGCTCGCCCAGCTCGCCCTGTCGTGGGTGCTGCGCGTGCCCCAGGTCGCGAGCGCGCTCATCGGCGCGTCGAGCGTCGCCCAGCTCGAGCAGAACGTCGCGGCGCTCGACGCCGCGCCGCTCACCGACGACGAGATCGAGGCCATCGAGCCGCACGCCGCGCACGGCACCGTGCTCGGCTGAGATGGGGTACGTCCACGCCCTGACCGCCGCGCTGCTGTTCGGTCTCAACGGCAGTGTCACGCGAGTGATCGTCGACGCGGGCGTGGATCCGGCGCAGCTGACGTTCATCCGCGTCCTGTCGGTCTGCCTCATCGCCGGCGCCTGGCTCGCGGCGACCGATCGCGCCGCCTTCCGGATCACGCGACGCCAGCTCGGCGTCATGGCCGTGCTCGGCGTCGCCGGCGTGGCACTGCTCCAGTGGACCTATGCCATGGCCATCAAGCTGCTGCCGGTGGGCATCGCGCTGCTGCTCGAATACCTCGCCGTGCTCGCCGTCGCGGTGATCGCGCGGGCGTTCTTCGGCGAGCGCGTCAAGGGGCGGCTGTGGATCGCGATCGGACTCGTCCTCGCGGGACTCGCCCTCGTGGCGCGGCCCGGCGGTACCGAGC
Source organism: Agromyces sp. CCNWLW213 (assembly GCF_037199545.1). Taxonomy (NCBI): domain Bacteria; kingdom Bacillati; phylum Actinomycetota; class Actinomycetes; order Micrococcales; family Microbacteriaceae; genus Agromyces; species Agromyces sp. CCNWLW213. Next base: position 561,875 of record NZ_JBBBDX010000001.1, read on the forward strand.
TCGATCCGGTCGGCGTGCTGTTCGGGCTCGCGGCGGCGGCGACGCTCACGGTCTACTTCCTCGTCGGCGAGCGGCAGGTCGCCACGACCTCGCCCATGGCCGTCGCCTTCTGGTCGATGGGGTTCGCCACCCTCTTCTGGGCCCTGTTCAGCGGATGGTGGCGGCTCGATCCCGTCCTGCTCGGTGCGACGACGTCGCTCGACGGCGCACTCGAGGCCGTGTCGGTGCCGCTGTGGATCCTCATCGCGTGGAACGCCGTGCTCGGCTCGTTCGCGCCGTTCCTGCTGTCGTTCCTCGCGCTCCGTCGCCTGTCGGCGACCGCGGTCGGCATCGCGGCGTCGTCCGAGGTCGTCTTCGCCTTCGCCTTCGCGTGGGCGTGGCTCGGGCAGGCGCTCGATCCGTTCCAGTTCGCGGGCGCGTGCGTCGTGCTGGCGGCGATCATCCTGGCGCAGACGGCGCGATCGGATGCCGCGATGGACGCCGACCTCGCCGGTCAGCGCCTCGCGGCCACCGCGGCCGACTCGCGGTGAGGCACGCCGTCGCGCCTGCCGTCGGCGACCGATCGCCGGGGCTAGCCTGCGCTCATGCAGTGGTGGAATGACTTCGTCGCCTGGCTCATCTCGGACGCCGCTCGCCCGTGGCTGTTCACGGCCGCCGTCCTGTTCGTCGCGGTCATCGCGGCCGGGCTCCTGTCGGCATGGATCGCCCGGCGCGCGGTGCGCGGGCTCGTCCGCCAGCGCGATCGCGAACTGCGCAACTCGGCGGTCGCCGCGCTCATCGACGCGGCCACCGAGGCGTCCGTGTGGAACTCGCTGACCCCGCAGGAGCAGGTGCTCTCCGACCGGGCCGTGGGCCAGGCGGACATCCAGGTCCGGCTGCTTCCGATCCGCGGCGCCGATGTCGCGGCCGACTGGGCGTCCCACCAGCTGCACGAGCTCAAGCGCGCCTCGGCGACGTTCGGCTACCAGCTCGACCCCGCCGTCGTCGAGTTCCGCGAGCGGCTGCTGGAGTGGCAGCGTCATCCGTCACGAACCCGACGCGACTTCAGGAACGACCTCGACCGCTGGCGTGCGCAGCGCAACGACCCCGATCAGGCCGTCGTCGCCCAGCAGGACTCCTGGGTGGCCGAGCAGCACCACGAGCGGTACGTGCCGTCGCCCCTGATCGAGCGGCCGAGCGAGGCGGCGCCGTCCGAGGCCGATGCGGACACGAACCCGGGCCCGTCGCCGTTCGCGGTGAACGCCGAGGGCGGTTCCGACGCCGAGGGCACCGAAGCCCGCCGCTGATCCGGCGCCTGGCGTCAGGCGCCCTGCCACCATCCGTCGAACGGCGTCACGGGTTCGGCGCGCTTGTGACGCGTCTGCAGGAACCGCGCCTCGATGCGCTCGGCGACCTCGGCGTCGATCTCGTCGCCCTCGAGGAACGCGTCGATGTCGGCGTAGGCGAGCCCGAGGTTCGCCTCGTCGGCCTGGCCGGGGTCGTGATCGAGCAGGTCGGCCGTCGGCACCTTGGTGTACAACCGCTCGGGCGCGCCGAGGTGCCGCATGAGCGCGCGGCCCTGGCGCTTCGTGAGGCCCGAGAGGGGCAGCAGGTCGGCCCCGCCGTCGCCGAACTTGGTGAAGAACCCCGTCACCGCCTCGGCGGCGTGGTCGGTGCCCACGACGAGCAGGCCGCCCTCGCCCGCCAGCGCGTACTGGGCGATCATGCGCATGCGCGCCTTGACGTTGCCCTTGCCGAAATCGCTGATCGGCGTGCCCACGGCGTCGGCGAAGTCGGTCGCGAGGCCGTCGACGCCGCCCTTGATGTCGAAGTCGATCACCTCGGCGGGGCGGATGAACTCGAGCGCCAAACGGGCGTCGTCCTCATCGCGCTGGACGCCGTAGGGCAGGCGGACGGCGACGAACCGGGCGGGTCGGCCCTCGGCGGCGAGTTCGTCGACCGCGAGCTGGCAGAGCCGGCCGGCGAGGCTCGAGTCCTGTCCGCCGCTGATGCCGAGGACGAGGCCCGCGGCACCGGATGCCACGAGGTAGCGCTTCAGGAAGTCGATCCGCCGCCGCACCTGCTCGGCCGGGTCGATCGCGGGCTCGACGTGCAGTTCTTCGATGATCCGGGCCTGGAGGTCGCGCATGCCACGACACTACGACACGCATGCGACGAGCGGATGACGCGGCGCTGGGAACCGGCCGCGAGGGTCCGCTTCCCGATACCATTCGAGCACGCGACGAAGGGGGCTCCGCGTGGAGGTCGACGTGCCGACCCTGGTCCTCGTGCCGGCGATCGCCGCGCTGGCACCGCTCACGGCCCGGGCCGTGGGCCGGTGGCTCGCCGTCCCGCTCGTGGTCTTCGAGATCCTCCTCGGGCTCCTGCTCGGCCCGGCGGTCCTCGGCTGGGTCCGCGAGGACGACTTCATCGCCCTGTTCGCGGACTTCGGCCTCGCGATGCTCTTCTACCTGGCCGGCCGCGAGATCGACTTCCAGGCGATCCGCGGCACGCCGATCATCCGAGCCGGCGTCGGATGGGCGGTCTCGATCGCACTCGGCCTGGCCCTGGGCGTCCTCATCGAGCCCGGAGCAGGCGCCGTCTTCGTGGGCGTGGCCCTGGCGTCGACCGCGCTCGGCGCGCTGCTCCCGATCCTCCGGGACTCCGGCATGCTGGGGACCCGGTTCGGCGTGTCGATCCTCGCCGTGGGCGCCGTCGGCGAGTTCGGGCCCCTGCTCGCGATCTCGCTGTTCCTCAGCGGCCGGACTCCGCTGCACGCCGCACTGGTGCTGCTCGCCTTCGCCGTCGTGGCCGGCGTGCTCATGTTCTTCGCGGCACGTGGCGACGGCGTGCGGCTGCATCGTGCGATCGAGGCGAGCCTGCACACGAGCGGCCAGTTCGTGGTGCGACTGGTGATGTTCGTGCTCCTCGGGCTGGTCGCACTGTCGATCTTCCTCGGGGTCGACATGCTCCTCGGGGCATTCGCCGCGGGAGTGCTCGGGAAGCTCCTCCTCCAGGGCGCATCCGAGCGCGAGGCCGAGATCACGGAGGCGAAGATCGAGGCGGTGGGGTTCGGCCTGCTGGTCCCCGTCTTCTTCATCAACACCGGCATCACGTTCGACCTCGCATCGCTCGCCTCCGACGTGCGGACCCTCGTGCTCCTGCCCATCTTCACGATCCTGCTGCTCGTCACCCGAGGCGTTCCCGCGGCCCTCTTCGCCCCGCGGGGCTCGAGCCCGCGCGAGCGGGTCGCGACGGGCTTCTTCGCGGCCACGGGACTGCCGATCATCGTGGCCGTGACGGCCCTGGGCGTCGACGCCGGCGACCTGGACTCCGGCATGGCCGCCGCGCTCGTCGGAGCCGGGCTGCTGTCGGTGCTGCTCTATCCGCTCGTCGCACTCAGCGTCGGGACGGGGAATCCTCGGCGCCCTCGGCAGGAATCGAACCTGCGACCAAGAGATTAGAAGGCTCCTGCTCTATCCGCTGAGCTACGAGGGCCGATCGCCACCACGATACCGCAGCGCGTCGCGGAGCCCCTCGCCGGCGAGGCACGCCACCGCCGCCGCGCGGTGGACGGGTCGGTGTCGGAGCACGCGGTTAGACTCGCGGCATGGCATCCTCGAGCGACCGACTGGTCTGGATCGACTGCGAGATGACCGGGCTCGACCTCGAGGTCGACGAGCTCGTCGAGATCGCGGTGGTCATCACCGACTACGACCTGAACCCCGTCGACGCCGGGCTCGACATCGTGATCAGGCCCGACGCGAGCGCGCTCGAGTCGATGGGCGACTTCGTCCGCGCGATGCACACCGACTCCGGCCTGATCGAGGAGATCCCGAACGGCGTCTCGGTCGCCGAGGCGGAATACGAGGTGCTCGAGTACGTGCTGAAGCATGTACCCGACGAGCAGAAGGCCCCGCTCGCCGGCAACTCGATCGGCACCGACCGCGCGTTCATCTCGAAGTTCATGCCGAGGCTCGACGCGCACCTGCACTACCGCAACGTCGACGTCTCGTCCATCAAGGAGCTGGCCAAGCGCTGGTACCCCCGCGCCTACTTCAACGCGCCGGCGAAGGATGGCGGGCACCGCGCGCTGGCCGACATCCTCGAGTCGATCCGCGAACTCCAGTACTACCGTCGGGCGGTCTTCGTGGCCGACCCCGGACCGTCGAGCCCCGAGCTGCAGGCGATCGCCGCCGAGATCCTCGCCGACGCCGCGCCGCCGGCTCCCGTCGGTGCCCCCGCGGCGGCCGAGGTGTCATCGACCACCCCCGACGTGGTGTAACCTCGTATGGTTGCAATCGCGCAAGCGGTCGCACATGGTGGGTATAGCTCAGTCGGTAGAGCGCCTGGTTGTGGTCCAGGAGGTCGCGGGTTCAAGCCCCGTTACTCACCCCAAGCACCTCCCGATCGGAGTCGCCGTGGATCTCGACGCCGAGGCCTTCGAGAAGCTCGTCGTCGATGAGCTCGACCGGCTCCCGGACGACATGGTCGACGGGCTCGACAACGTCGTGTTCGTGGTCGAGGACCGGCCCGAGGACGGCTCGCTCGACCTGCTCGGGCTCTACGAGGGCACCGCGCTGACCGAGCGGGACCGCTACGGGTTCGGCGAGATGCCCGACCGCATCGTGCTCTACCGCGAACCGCTCCTCGCCGTCGCCGACGACGAGGAGCAGCTCCGGGACGAGATCCACGTCACGCTCGTGCACGAGATCGCGCACTACTACGGCATCGACGACGACCGGCTGCACGAGCTGGGCTGGGCGTGACCGCCGCCGCGTTAGCCTGTTCCGCATGAGCCCCTCCCCCGCCCGCGGCGTCGGCATCGCGCTCGGCACGCTCGCGATCCTCGCCGTCGGCGTCTACGCGCCCGCGATGCTGCTCGGGCCGCTCCCCGAGGTCGAGATCCGCACCGCCGAGGCCGCACCCGCCGAGCCCGCGGCCGCACCCGTCACGCTCCTCGAGGCGGGTGCGTCGGCCGTGGCGCTCGTCGGCGACGACGGCGAGGCCGAGCTCGTCGCGGCATCCGCTGATGAGGGCCCGGCGCCGATCGGCGGCGCCGCGAAGCTCGTGACCGTGCTGGCGACGCTCGACGCACTTCCCATCGCCGAGGGCGAACGCGGTCCGGCCATCCGGATCGGGCCCGAGGACTACACCGACTACCTGCGGTACGCCGAGGAGGGCTCGCGGGCGCTTCCCGTCTCCCCGGGTGAGAGCTGGAGCCAGCGCGACGTGGTGCGCGCGGTCCTGCTCGCGTCGAGCAACAACCACGCCGACACGCTCGCGCGCTGGGCCTTCGGCAACCTCGAGAACTACGTGGTCGAGGCGAACGCCTGGCTCGAGGCCCAGGGATTCGAGACGCTCCGCGTGACGGACGCGACCGGGCTCTCCGGCGACAACGTGGGCACGGCGACCGAGCTCACGAGGCTCGCCGCGCTCACCATGGCGGAGCCGACGCTCGGCCCCCTGCTCGAGGGTGGAGGCCCGTCGGCGACGACCGATCGTCGGGTGCCCGACGTCGTCGCGCACCTCGAGGGCGACGGCATCCGCTCGATCACGCGCAGCTACACCGATCAGGCGCTGCTGTCGTTCGTGTTCACCAGCGAGCTCGCGGGCGACGCGCCGGCGCGCATGGTCGGGGCGATGACGGGGATCGATTCGTACGAGACGCTCGATCCGGCCGTCCTGGCGGCGGTCGAGGGCATGCAGGCCGCGTCGACGCCCATCGAGGTGATCCCCGTGGGCGCGAGCTACGGCGAGGCGGTTTCCGCGTGGGGCGATCGCGCCGAGCTCGTCGCGGTCGCCGGGCGCACGGATGCCGCGTGGGGCGCCGTCCCGGAGGCGGCGTCCGTCGACGTGACGCCGTTCACCACCGCGCCCGCCGGGCGCGAGGTCGGCGAGGTGACCGTCCGGATCGGCGATCGCGAGGTCAGCTCGGTGCTCGAGCTCGCCGAGCCGATCACCGACCCCGGCCCGCTCTGGCGCCTGGCCAATCCCGCCGCGATCGTCGGGGCGTTCCTCGCGGACTGATCGCCCGCGACGTCAGTCGTTCTCGTCGTCGTGCTCGACCGGGTCCGAATCGTCGGCGTCGAAGCGGAAGCGCACCCGGACCTGGCCGTTCACCTCGCGCTGGTCGACCGCGTCGTACCAGAACAGGGACTCGAGACCGTCGACCGCGGCGACCATGCCGACGCGCTTCTCCGGCTCGCCCTGCACGAGTGAACGCTGCTCGAAGTCGCCCTCGAGGGGCCCGTCGATGAACTCCGCCACGTAGGTCGCGGCCGCTGCATCTGCCATGTCCCCACCGTAGTCGGCGAGCGGCGCTCGGTCATCCCGGCGCGCGGCGCCGGTCCTCGGGTGCGCGCCGGCGCGATCGCCGAGCCGCACCACGAGGCCGGCCGGCCGGCCGATCCCGCTCCGGCCGAGATGGCGGCGCCAGTCGGCCTCCCAGCCGTCCCAGTGCGGATCGAAGGCGCCACGGTCGCGGTCGAGCGCACGGCGACGACGGACGGCGTACGGCGCATCCATCCAGACGCGGACCGCGTCGGGCCGGCCGAGACCCGCGAGGAACGCGCCGCAGCCCTCCACGATCAGCGGCCGGCCGGGTGGCATCCGCACGACCGCCCCGGGTCCGTCCGCGTCCCAGTCCCACCGGTGCACGACCCCGGACGCGCCGCGTGCGTGCGCGACGAGGAGCGATCGCCCGACCTCGAGCGCGCCGCGATGCAGCCCGCGCCATCCGGGGACGGCCTCGTCGACGCGCACGAGTCGCGGCGGGCGGCCGGGCCACGCGCGTTGCAGCGCCTCGGCGAACGTCGTCTTTCCGGCGCCGCTCGGCCCGTCGACGAGCACGAGCGGATGCCGCGACCTGGCCGCGGCGCGGCGCACGGCCTCGACGGCAGGATCGAGCGAGACCGCCCGCGCCGCCCTCACGCCCACACCGGATGGAACGCGCCGGCCCACACGGACCCGGCGATCGCGACCGCCGCGATCGCCGCGGCGATCGCCACGAGGAGCGCGTCCCGTGCCCCGACGCGCGAGGGCCGGGCCCAGGTGCGGGTGCCGTCGGCGCCGAACCCGCGCGCCTCCATCGCCGTCGCCAGCTTCGACCCGCGTCGGATGGCGAGCACGAGCAGGGCGAACGCCATCGTCGCGGCACGCCGAACGGCGCCGTGGTCGCCGATGCCGCGCGCGCGACGCGAGAGCGCCATCGCGCGCCAGTCGTCGATGAAGAGCCCCACGAGGCGAGTGGCCGCGAGCGCGCCCAGCACGAAGCGGGCCGGCAACCGCCAGACCTGCGCGAGGCCGTCGGCGAGATCGGTCGGATCGACGCGCAGGAAGAGCAGCGCAGCGGGAAGGCCGATCGCGAGGACCCGCACCGAGACGGCGATCGCGAGCTCGATCGAGCCGTCCGAGACGCGGGCCAGCCAGAACTCCCAGTACACGGTCCCCTCGGGCCGGCCGTAGAGCAGCATGCTGAGTCCGGCGACCGGCGCGGCCAGCAGGATGGGCCAGGTGCGTCGTACGAGCAGGGCGGGCGTGACCCCGGCCGCGGCGAACAGCACCACCTCGATGACCAGTGCGATCGCGGCGCTCACCCAGTCGACCGTCACGAGCAGGGGTGTCGTGAGCACCATCGCCGCCGCCAGCCGCGTCGCGGGATTGGTGCGGTCGATGAATCGGAGCCGGGGCACCGGCCGGTCCGACGCCGGGTCGACGGCGTTCACGGCAGGCTCTCCACCCGGGGCCGTGCGAGCCCGAGCTCGATGCGACGCGCGCCGAGCGCCGCCCGGAACGCCGCGTCGTGCGTGACCGACAGCAGCGTCGTACCGGCGTCGACGAGTTCGTGCAGCAGGCGCACGAGCTCGATCCAACCCAGCCGATCCTGTCCGAAGGTCGGCTCGTCGAGGATCACGAGGTCAGGGCGCGTCGCGAGGACGGCGCCGACGGACAGCCGTCGCGCCTCACCGCCCGAGAGCGTGAACGGATTCGCCGCGGCTAGGTGGTCGAGCCGCAGTCGCTGCATGATCTCGTCCACGCGCGCCGCCGCCTCGGCGTCGGCGAGGCCCAGTGCGCGGGGACCCACCGCGAGCTCGTCCCGGACCGTGGCCGCGACGAACTGGTGTTCGGGCTCCTGGAAGACCGTGCCGATCCGCGTGAGCAGGTCGCGCGAACGCCACCGCACCGGGGCGTCGGCGACGCCGCGGGCCAGCGGCGCCGTCGCCACCACCGCGCCGCCGCGCGGCGGCAGGAGGCCGCCCAGCGTGAGCGCGAGCGTCGACTTGCCGGCCCCGTTCGGGCCCGTGAGCACGGTCGAGGATGCGGCGGGCAGGTCGACATCCAGCCCGGCGTGCAGCACGGGCGTGCGCGGTCGGCCGATGGCGAGGTCGCGGGCGAAGAGGATCGGAGCCGTCCCCTCGCTCACGGCATCCGGTGCATCCGGGACGTCGAGCGGGACGCCCGGGACCCAGACGCCTGCGGCCGCGAGCTCCGCACGGCGTTCCGCCAGCACCTCGTCGGAGTCGCCGTCCGCGAGGAGCCGTCCGTCGCGGCCCAGTACGACGACGCGGTCGACGAGGTCGAGCCAGACGTCGACCCGGTGCTCCACGACGACGAGCGTGGAGCCCGTGCGCTCGAGCACGCGGCCGACCGCCTCGCGCACCTCCGCGACGCCGTCGGGGTCGAGGTTCGCCGTGGGCTCGTCGAGGAGCAGCAGGCCCGGCCGCATCGCGATGGCGCCCGCGAGCGCGAGCCGCTGCTTCTGCCCGCCCGAGAGCCGCGAGGTCGGGTGGTCGAGCGGCAGGTCGAGGCCCACGGCCTCGAGCGCTGCGGCGACCCGGCGCCACGTCTCATCGCGAGGAACGCCGAGGTTCTCGCAACCGAACGCGACGTCGTCGCCGACCCGGGCGAGGATGACCTGCGAGTCCGGATCCTGCAGCACCAGCCCGGCCCTGCCCCGGGCGTCGGGTGCCCGGCGCCCGTCGATGCGCAGCTCGCCCCACTGCTCGCCCTCGTCGTCGCCGCCGAGGACCCCGGCGAGGGCGTGGAGCAGCGTGGACTTGCCCGAGCCGGACGGCCCGAGCAGCAGCACGCGCTCGCCCGCGTGGATCCGCAGGTCCAGTCCGTCCAGCGCCGCGCGCCGGCGACCGGCGTGGCGCCAGCCCCACCCGGTGGCATCCACCCGGGCGGGGCCGGCGCCGGCATCGAGGTGGCGCACTCGTCAGACCCGTTCCGCGACGTCCCGTCCGGCGCCGAACCGGTGCAGGGCGCCGGTCGCGGCGAGGGCCCGCACGACCAGCCAGCCGAGGAGGCCGGCGAGGAGCGCGCCCGACACGACGAGCGTGCCGAGGTAGAGGAAGAGGAACTCGGCCGACTTCTGCAGGTTGCCCGAGGTGAGCAGCTCGAGGGCCCAGGCGCCGAGCCCGGCGGCCGCGCCGGCGAGCATCGCCGTCACGACGCCGAACCGGCGGTATCCCGTGGCGAGGAAGACGAGTTCGGCGCCGAGCCCCTGCGCGAGGCCCGAGTAGAGCGTCTCGACGCCCCACTGGTTGCCGATGAGCGCGGACACCATCGCGGCGAGCAGCTCGACGTACAGCGCGGCGCCGGGCTTGCGGATGATGAGCCCGCCGAGCACGCCGCCGATCAACCAGATCCCGACCGCGATGCCGCCGAGGCCGGGCGTGAGCGCGTCGGCGGCGCTGAACCACGCGTACCCGACGTTGTTCCAGATCAGGAACACCAGTCCGGTCGCGACGCCGATGACGCTCGCGACGACGATGTCGACCACGCGCCAGCGCGTGCGGCGAGCGCTCGCGCCCGCGGCGCCCTCAGCCGCGTGGATCTCGGCGTCGCCCTGCCCGGCGGTCTCGGTTCCGATGGATGTCTCGTGCACTGTCGTGCCCTTTCGTCTCGTGGAAAGCGGCACGGGAGATGAGAATCTCTGCCCTCCCTGCGCTGGCATGACCCAGATCAGGTTCGACGGTCGAAGGTTGAGAACCTTCCTCTCAGCCCGGCTCACCGGACTCCCGTGTTCGAGCACGAGTATACGCCCGCCGACGACCGTGGGTCGGCGGGCGTCGGGTCGACGCGATCAGCGCTTGAGCGCGCGGATGACGAGCTTCAGCGCCTTGCCCGTGGCCGCGACGAGCGGGATCGCGACGATCAGCAGTCCGAGCAGGTTCGGCTCGAACCGCACGTCGCCGCCCCGGCTGATGTAGGCGCCGAGCGGCACGGACCAGCCGCCGCCGCCCCCGCCGGAGCCCTCCCCCTGCTGGTCGTCCTTGCCGGACCCACCGCCGAAGCCGTAGGCCCCGAGCGCGACGGGCACGATCTCGGCACCGCCCACCTGGACCTTGTCCGCGTAGGAAGTGCGGACGCCGACTCCGGCGACCTTGTCTGCGAGTTCGAGCACGAAATCAGCCATGCGGCCACGGTACTCGCGCCCGTGCGCCGTCGAAAGGCCTTGACGGATGACGCGGAGTGGCGCGTCACGGGAGCGCGCGTGGTCCGGGCGGCAGCGGTTCGCCGGGATCGGCCCTGTCGGCCGGCTCCTCCCGTTCCCATCCAGCGCCGGAGGTCGGGAGCGGCCCGGGCGCGCCGCGTCGCACGAGCGCGGCCGGGCGCACCGCGCCCCGACCGAAGCGCCGCGCGACCGCGTCGATGGTCCGCTCGGCGTCGCGCCACTCCTCGTCGGGGTCCCACAGCGGTGCGCCCGAGCCGGCGGGGCGCAGCTGCTCGGCCCGCACCCCGACCAGCCGGACCCGCCTCCCGTCTCCGACCAGCTCGCCGAGCAGGACGAGCGCCTCGTCGTAGATGCGGCGCGCGACATCCGTCGGCTCGGCGAGGGTGCGCGAGCGCGTGACGGTCGTGAAGTCGCCGTACCGCAGCTTCAGCGTGACCGTGCGGGCGACGACGTCCGCCCGGCGGAGGCGCACGCCCACGTCGGTGGCCAATCGCAGCAGCTCGCGCGCGATGTCGTCGCGATCGACCAGGTCGTGGTCGAAGGTCGTCTCGTGCCCGATGCTCTTCTCGACGCGGCGGGTCTCGACGTCGCGCGGGTCGATGCCGTTCGCGAGCTGCGTGAGCCGCGCGGCGAGGGCCGGACCCACCGCTCGCTCGAGCGCTTCGACGGGCATCCCGGCCACGTCGCCGACCGTGCGGAGCCCGAGCCTCAGGAGCGACTCCTCGGTCACCCGCCCCACGCCCCACAGCGCGGAGACGGGCAGCGGGTGCAGGAACTCCGTCGTCTCGGTCGCGGGCACCACGAGCATGCCGTCGGGCTTGGCCCGGCCCGACGCGACCTTCGCGACGTACTTGCTCGCGGCCACGCCCACCGAGCACGTCAGCCCCGTCTCGTCGCGCACGCGGCGGCGGATCGTCCAGGCGATCTCGGCCGGGGTGCCGTGCAGCCGCCGCGCGCCCGACACGTCGAGGAAGGCCTCGTCGATCGAGAGCGGCTCGACGAGCGGGGTCAGGCTTCGGAAGATCGAAATGACGCGCTCGGAGTACTCGGCGTACCGGGCGTAGTCGCCGCGGAGCACCACGGCGTCGGGGCAGCGCTGCAGCGCGACCGACATCGGCATCGCGGAGTTCACGCCGTACCGGCGGGCCTCGTAACTCGCCGCGGCGACCACGCCGCGGCCCGCGGTACCGCCGACGAGCACGGGTCGACCGCGCAACTCGGGGCGGCGCAGCAGCTCGACCGAGACGAAGAACGCATCCATGTCGACGTGTAGGATCGGGGTCGCCGAGTCGTCGACGGGCCCCGTGGTGATCTGCCGTGACGAGCCGTCCTGCTTGCTCATGCTGCGACCCTAACGTCCGCCGCCGTCCCGGAGCCGGGAGTGCGGCCCGCCGGCCGGTCAGAAGCCGAAGTCGCCGCCGAAGTCGCCACCGCCGAAATTGCCGCCGCCGCCGAAGTCGCCGCCCCAGTCGCCGCCGCCCGCGTCGGCCGCGCCCGCATCGGCCGCGCCCGCATCGCCGGCGCCGTTCTCGCCGGCGCCCGGGTCGCCCGCACCCTCGGAGCCCGCGGCGTCGAAGCCGGTCGGGTCGGGCAGGAACGCCTGGGCGATCGCCGAGCCGATCACCACGCCCGCGACGGTGCCGAGCAGCGAGCCGCCGACCATCGAGCCGAACGACGGCCCGCCCTGGCGGCCGTACGCGCCCCCTCCATGGGAGCCCGCGAAGGCGCGCTCCATCGAGCCGGGCTGGCGGAGCTCCTGCCGCGTCGCCGCGCGCGCGAGCGACTGCGGGTCGTCGCCGGCGATCCGCTCGCCGGTCGGCGCCTGCTCGGCGAGCGACCGGTAGACCTGCTGCCGCTGCTCGGGCGTGAGCTTGGCGAACGCCTCGGCGTGCACGGCCTCGATCGACTCGGGCGGTGCGGTGCGCAGCAGGTAGCGGTAGCGCTCGATCGCGAGCTCGTCATCGGTGAGCTGCTGCCGCTGCGGCGCCGGCGGGCCGCCGTGCGGCGCCTCCGGCACCGGCGGCGCCGGCCGGCGGTCGCGATCGCCGCCGCCGAAGAGCCGGTCCAGGAATCCCATGATCGTCCTCACTGTCGTCGGGCCGCCAGCGTAGCGGCGGCGGCCAAGAGCGGGCTGTGAGACGACGGATGCCGCGGCGCGTCGACCGCGCCGCGGCATCCGTGCTCGCCTCGAGGTGCTACCCGTCGCCGCCGGTCGCGCGCTCGAGCACGAGCTCGCGGACGCGCGCCGCATCGGCCTTGCCCTGCATCGCCTTCATGACCGCGCCGATCACCGCGCCCGCGGCCTGCACCTTGCCGTCGCGGATCTTCGCGAGGACGTCGGGCTGCGATGCGAGCGCCTGGTCGATCGCCGCGACGAGCGCGCCGTCGTCCGAGACCACCGCGAGGCCGCGGGCGTCGACGATCTCGCGCGGCGAGCCCTCGCCGGCGATGACGCCCTCGAGCACCTGCCGGGCGAGCCGGTCGGTGAGGATCCCCTCGTCGACGAGCGCCGCGAGCTCGGCGACCTGCGCGGGCTCGGCGAGCGCCGCCGGGTCCTCGCCTCGGGCGTTCGCGATGCGGGTGAGCTCGCCGGTCCACCACTTGCGCGCCGCCGCGGGCGAGGCGCCCGCCGCGACGGTCGCGGTGACCTCGGCGAGCAGCCCGGCGTTCACGACGCCCTGGAAGTCGAGGTCGGTGAAGCCCCACTCGGCCTTGAGACGACGGCGACGCGCCGCGGGCGGCTCGGGCAGGGCGGCCCGGAGCTCCTCGATGAGGGCGGGCTCGGGCACGACCGGGAGCAGGTCGGGCTCCGGGAAGTAGCGGTAGTCGTCGGCGTCGGATTTCGGACGCCCGGGGCTGGTCGTGCCCGTGTCCTCGTGCCAGTGGCGGGTCTCCTGGATGATGGTGCCGCCCTCGGCGAGGATCGCCGCCTGCCGCTGGATCTCGTAGCGCACCGCGCGCTCGATCGACCGCATCGAGTTGACGTTCTTGGTCTCGGTGCGCGTGCCGAACTGCTCCTGGCCACGCGGGCGCAGCGAGACGTTGGCGTCGCAGCGCAGGTTGCCTCGCTCCATGCGCGCCTCGGACACGCCGAGTGCGAGCACGATGTCGCGGATCGTCGCGACGTAGGCGCGCGCCAGCGCGGGAGCATCCGCACCCGCACCGACGATCGGCTTCGTGACGATCTCGACGAGCGGGACGCCCGCGCGGTTGTAGTCGACGAGCGAGTACTCCGCGCCCTGGATGCGACCGGTCGCGCCGCCGACGTGCGTGAGCTTGCCGGCGTCCTCCTCCATGTGGGCGCGCTCGATGGCCACCTGGAAGACCCGGCCGTTCTCGAGCTCGACCTCGACCGAGCCCTCGTAGGCGATGGGCTCGTCGTACTGCGAGATCTGGTAGTTCTTCGCGAGATCGGGGTAGAAGTAGTTCTTCCGGGCGAACCGGCTCGACCCGGCGATCGAGCATCCGAGCGCGAGGCCGAGCGAGATCGAGTACCGCACCGCGGTGCCGTTCACGACCGGGAGCGAGCCGGGCAGGCCGAGGTCGACGGGAGCGACGAGCGTGTTCGGCTCGGCGCCGTGGAACTCGGCGTGCGCCGGGTTGGGCGCCGGCGAGAACATCTTCGTCTTCGTGTTGAGCTCGACGTGCACCTCGAGGCCGATGACCGGCTCGAAGCGCTCGAGGGCCTCGTCGAAGTCCATCAGTGCTGCGCGCGCCATCAGACCACGCCCTCCTCGGTCGCCATGAGTTCGTGGGTGGACAGGTCGGGCGCCTGCTGGAGCAGCGGGCCGCCCCACCGGTCGAGCAGCAGCGCCTCGAGGGCGCCGCCGACGTTGTAGAGACGCGCGTCCTCGCGCGCCGGTGCGAGGAACTGGATGCCGACCGGCAGCCCGTCCTCCGGCGCGAGGCCCGTGGGCACCGAGATCCCCGGGACGCCCGCGAGGTTCGCGGGGATGGTCGCGACGTCGTTGAGGTACATCGCCAGAGGGTCGTCGAGCTTCTCGCCGAGCCGGAACGCCGTGGTCGGCGCGGTCGGCGTCGCGAGCACGTCCACCGCGGCGAAGGCGGCGTCGAAGTCGCGCTGGACGAGCGTGCGCACCTTCTGCGCGCTGCCGTAGTAGGCGTCGTAGTAGCCGGCGGACAGGGCGTAGGTGCCGAGGATGATGCGGCGCTTGACCTCGGGGCCGAAGCCCGCCTCGCGCGTGGCCGCCATGACCTGCTCGACCGTGCCGCCGCCCTCGGGCGTCACGCGCAGGCCGAAGCGCACGGAGTCGAACTTCGCGAGGTTCGACGACGCCTCGGCGGGGAGGATCAGGTAGTACGCGGCGATCGAGTACTCGAAGTTCGGCGCGCTCACCTCGACGATCTCGGCGCCGTGCTGCTCGAGCAGCTCGAGCGCCTCGTGGAAGCGCTGGCGGACGCCCGCCTGGAATCCGTCGGAGTCGAGCTCCTTGACCACGCCGATGCGAAGGCCCGAGACATCCGCTCGCCGGACCGCCTCGGCCATCGACGGCCACGGGTCGGGGATCGACGTCGCGTCATGCGGGTCGAAGCCGGCGATCACGTCGTGGAGCAGGGCCGAGTCGAGCACGGTGCGGCTGACGGGACCGATCTGGTCGAGCGAGGACGCCAGCGCGATCGAACCGTAGCGGCTCACCCCGCCGTACGTCGGCTTGACGCCGACCGTGCCGGTCACGTGGGCGGGCTGGCGGATCGAGCCGCCGGTGTCGCTGCCGAGCGCGAGCGGCGCCTCGAACGCGGCGACCGCTGCCGCGGACCCGCCGCCCGAACCGCCGGGGATGCGCTCGAGGTCCCAGGGGTTGTGGGTCGGGCCGTACGCGGAGTGCTCGGTCGACGAGCCCATCGCGAACTCGTCCATGTTGGTCTTGCCGAGGGGCACCATGCCGGCGTCCCGGACCTTGCGGACGGGCGTCGCATCGTACGGCGGGATCCAGCCCTCGAGGATCCGGGAGCCGGCGGTCGACGGCATGCCCTTGGTGACGAGCACGTCCTTGATCGCGATCGGCACGCCCGCGAGGGGCCCCAGCTCCTCGCCGATGTGGCGACGGCGGTCGATCTCGGCCGCGGTGTCGAGCGCGCGCTCGGCGTCGACATGGAGGAACGCGTGCACGGCGCCGTCGACGGCGGCGATGCGGTCCAGGTGCGCGCGCGTCGCCTCGACGGAGGTGACCTCGCGGGCGGCGAGCCGCTCGCCGAGCTCGGCCGCGGTCAGGCGGATGAGGTCGCTCACTGCTCCTCCCCCAGGATCGCGGAGACCACGAAGCGCGAGCCGTCGTGCTCCGGCGCGCCCTCGAGGGCCTCGTCGATGGTGAGGACGTCGCCGACCTCGTCGACGCGCAGCGGAGTGTGCAGCGGGATCGGGTGGCTCGTCGACGGCACGTCGGGCGTGGCGACCTCGCTCACCTTCTCGACCGCCTGCATGATCTGGCCGAGCTCGGCGGTGAGGTGCTCGATCTCTTCGTCGGTGAGCGCGATGCGTGCGAGGTTCGCGAGGTGCGCGACCTGCTCGGCGCTGATTTCAGACATGCTGCTCCGTCGTGTGGGGATGGGATGCAGCGATTCTATCGGGGAGGGATTCCGCCCTCCGGGCCGGACCGATCAGTCGAGCGCCGCGGGGCCCTCGGTGACGAGGATCGCGAACTGGGCGGCGTCGATGACGCGGATGCCGAGTTCCTCCGCCTTGGCGAGCTTCGACCCGGCGCCCGGGCCCGCGGCCACGAAGTCGGTCTTCTTCGACACGCTCGAGGCCGCCTTGCCGCCGGCGGCGATGATGGCCTCCTGCGCGCCCTCGCGCGTGAAGCCCTCGAGCGCCCCGGTGGCCACGACCGTGAGCCCGGAGAGGACGCCGCCGCCGTCGGCCGCGCGGCCGGGGCCGGGGTGGCCCGGCGTGCCGAACTGCACGCCCGCCGCCTCCCACCGCTCGACGATCTCGCGGTGCCAGTCGACGTCGAACCAGTCGATGAGCGAGTCGGCGATGATCGAGCCGACGCCCTCGACCTGCGCGAGCTCCTCGCGGCTCGCCGCGCGGATCGCGTCGAGCGAGCCGAAGTGCTCCGCGAGCGCCCTGGCGGCGACCGGCCCGACGTGGCGGATGTTGAGCGAGACGAGGATGCGCCACAGCGGCTTGGTCTTCGCCTTCCGGATCTCGTCGATGAGCTTGATCGCGGACGCCGAGGGCTGCGGCCCCTCTCGTCCGGCCTTGCGCTCGGCGCTGGTCGGGTTGCGGCGGAACGGCGCACGCACGCGGGCCGATCCGTCGGCCTCGAGCTTCTCGAGCCCCGTCTCGGCATCGCGCACGACGACCTCGATCGGCGTGAGGTCGTCGACGGTCAGCTCGAAGAGCCCCGCCTCGGTGGGCAGCGGCGGCGCGGCGGGCACGCGCGGCTGGGTGAGGGCCGCCGCGGAGACCTCGCCGAGCGCCTCGATGTCGAGCGCGCCGCGCGAGCCGATGTGCTCGACGCGGCCGCGCACCTGGGCCGGGCACGTCCGCGCGTTCGGGCAGCGGAGGTCGATGTCGCCCTCCTTCATGGGGCGCAGCGGGGTGCCGCATTCCGGGCACTCGGCGGGCATGACGAACTCGCGCTCGGAGCCGTCGCGGAGCTCGACGACGGGCCCGAGCACCTCGGGGATGACGTCGCCGGCCTTGCGGAGCACGACCGTGTCGCCGATGAGCACGCCCTTGGCCTTCACGACCTCCTGGTTGTGCAGGGTCGCCTGACGGACGACGGAGCCGGCCACGCGCACGGGCTCCATGACCGCGTACGGCGTGGCGCGGCCCGTTCGGCCGACGCTCACGACGATGTCGAGCAGCTTCGTGTTGACCTGCTCGGGCGGATACTTGTAGGCGATCGCCCAGCGCGGGGCCCGGCTCGTGGCGCCGAGCTCGGCGTGCAGCGCCAGCTCGTCGACCTTGACGACGACGCCGTCGATCTCGTGCTCGACGGAGTGCCGGTGCTCGCCGTAGTAGGCGACGAACTCCTGCACGCCCTCGACCGAGTCGACGACGCGGTACCTCGTCGAGGTCGGCAGGCCCCACCCTGCGAGCAGCTCGTACACCTCGGACTGGGCTTCGACGGGCGGGTCGGGCCACGCGCCGACGCCGTGGACGAGCATCTGGAGCCCCGAGAGGCGACGATGCATGAGCTCGAGCTGCGCCGCGTTCTTGCCCTCGGCCTTCTGCCGGAGCGATCCGCTCGCGGCGTTGCGGGGGTTGGCGAACTCGCGTTCGCCGGACTCGGCCTGCCGGGCGTTGAGCGCGTCGAACGCCGCCGTGGGGAAGAACACCTCGCCGCGCACCTCGACGAGCTCGGGATGGCCCGCGCCCTCGAGCTGGAGCGGGATGCCGGGGACGTATCGCACGTTCTCGGTGACGTCTTCACCGACGCGCCCGTCGCCCCGCGTGGCCGCGGAGACGAGTCGGCCCCGCCGGTACCTGAGGTTCAGGGCGAGCCCGTCGATCTTCAACTCGCAGAGCCAGTGCACGGGACGCCCGGCCGCGGCGTGGGCCCGTGAAGCCCACTCCGCCAGTTCGTCGGCCGAGAACACGTTGTCGAGGCTCAGCATGCGCTCGGCGTGCTCGACCGGGGCGAACAGCGTCGTCTCGCCTCGGCCGCCGACGGTGAGCGTCGGGCTGTCCTGGCTCTGGAGCTCGGGGTGCAGCCGCTCGAGCGCCTCGAGGCGGCGCATCAGCTCGTCGTACTCGGCGTCGCTGATGATCACCGTGTCGCGCTCGTAGTACGCGTCGCGCGCCTCGTTGATGCGGATGGTGAGGTCGGCGACCTCGTCGGCCGCCTCCTCGCGGGAAGGGGCCGCAGGTGCGGTCTCGTCGACGGATGCCACGTGAGCCAGCCTAACCACGGCCACCGACGCCGAGCACGCGGCGGTGCCGGCGCGGAAGCGGGATGCGCGGCCCCCACCGCGCACCCCTCTCCGGCGCCGCGCCCCCCAGCGCTAGGCGCCGAAGCCGGCGGCGTCCACCTTCCGGTGGTAGCGCGTACCGGCCTTCCCTCCGAGGATCGCTCCGCCGAGGCTGGCGAGGATGACGATCACCAGGGCGATGATGCCCGTGAGCGTCAGCTGGCCCTCGGTCACCGGGATCCGGGGGAAGGCGTTGAGGTTGGCGAAGATGTCGAACTGGCTGCCCGCGATCGCGGCGACGACCGCCGCGACGACCGCGACGAGGATGGCCCACAGCCAGACGGCGATGCCCTGCTTCATGCCGTTGAAGCGCGCCATGCGCCCGGCGACGTAGCCGCCGGCGAAGTACGCCACGAAGAGGATCACGGCGAGCGCGATGAGGCCGACGATGCCGATGGTCTCGACGTTCTGCTCTGCCGCCTCGTCGGCGGCGGCGCCGAGGGTGCCGAGTCCGAGCGCGGCTCCGGCAGCGGTGAGCAGTGCGGTGAGCAGCACGACGAGGCCGACGGCGGTGAGCCATCCGAAGAAGGCCGCGCCGAACTTCATCCCGCCGAACCGTTCCCGTTCGCGGTCGACCACTGCCGCGCGGACTGCGGGGTCCGCGACGGGGCGGTCGTCGCGCACGACGCGTCGCTCCCGGTCGTCGGCGACCCCGTCGCCGTCGCGATCGCGGTCTGCGCGGTGCGCGCCGTGCTCGCGGTCGTCCCGGACGCCGTCGCCGTCGCGGTCGCGGTACTCGCGGTCGTCCCTGATGCCGTCCGCATCGCGGTCGGCGGGAGTGGGCGCGTACGGATCGCGCCCGGGTCGATCGGATGAGGTGCTCATGACAGGTCCCCTCTCGTGGTGCGCCGCACACGTGTGGTGCCTGCGGCGCCACTCCGACGATACGGCCGGAGCCGCCTCGCCGCAGGGGCCTTGACACGGTCGGTCCCGCGGGTCCCGAATGCGCAGCGAACGCTCGGGCGACGCTCAGGGACCGGACGCGGAAGGACGCACCCGACGGTGGCCGGGTGCGTCCTTCGCGTGCTCGCGAGCCGGTGGATCAGTCCTCGCGGTACTCGATCTGCTCCTTGCGGACGTCCTCCGAGACGCTCTCGTTCTCGGTCACGGTCTCCTTGTCGAGGCGCACGCGCTCGACGGGGACCGTCTCCTTCTGGACGACGGGGCGCTCCTCGGTCAGGACGACCTCGTGCTCCTCCTCGCTGAGGTCGGGACCGGATCGCGCCTGGGCCGCGTTGGCGTCCGTGATGGGCTCGCGCTCGACCCGGACCTCCTCGCGGGTGACGGGGACGGTGACCGTCCGGTTCTCCGTGACCACGTGCTTCCGCAGGCGCGCCCGACCCGTCTGCACCTTCTCGGTGCCGACGTTGAGCTGCTCCTCGGAACGGGTCATCGCCGTGTCCGTGTTCGGGCCGGAGGTGTCGTGCCCGACGGTCCGCTCGCGGTCCGTCGTCCCGGCTCCGGAGCCGAGGCCGTAGTAGCGGAAGAGCTCGTCCTGCTCGGACTCGCTGATGTGCGCGTCGGTCTCGACCCGGGGCGCGTCCTTGACGCGGTCCTTGTCGTACGCGATGCGGAGGTCGTCGCCGTCCCAGCGCGCGTCCTCCAGGGGCACGACCGTCTCGGAGGTCCCGAAGAGCCCGGTGTGCACGCTCGCCCAGAGCGGGCGGCCCGTCTGGTCGTCGACGTAGACCTGGTTGACCTTGCCGATCTTGTCGCCGTCGCGGTCGTAGACCGTCGAGCCGATGGCACGGTCGATCGTGTTCGTGTCGATCATGATGCTTCCCTTCGTGTTTCCTCGCCGTGCGTCGCGCGCCCTCGGGCGCGCCGGCGCATCACCCGTCCGGTCTCCCGAACGCGCCGATCGTCACGGGATCCGGTTCCGGATCCCGTCACGTTCCGGTGCCTGCGGCCGGCGATGTCTCGCCCGACACTCGCAGTGCGCCGACGTGGAACGGCCAATCTACGTGGCCGCCTCTCCCGGCGCAGGAGGCTTGACAGTCCGGGAAGCGACCTCGATCATGGGCCGCGTCCGCATCGCTCCGACACGACGGATTCGAGGGGGCGCCCGTCAGTCGACGAGCCCCGCGCGGTCCACGCGGCGGTGGTAGCGAACTCCGACGACCCCGCCGAGCACGGCGCCGCCCAGGGTGACCACGAGCGTCGCCGCCGCGGCGACGATGCCGGCGACCGCGCGCAGCTCGGCGTCGATCGGAACCCGCGCGAGCACCTCCCCGGCGAGCCCGACGAGTCCTGCTCGATCGCCGAGGAGCGCGGCCGCGAACACCGCTCCGCCGGCGACCACCGCCGCCCACACCCAGACCACGACGCCCTGGGCTGCGCCGCTGAATCGCGCCATCCGACCCGCCACGTACCCGCCGCAGTAGAAGGAGACGAGCACGATCGCGAGCATCGCTCCGACGACGACCCAGCCGACGGTCAGGGCGTCCAGCGGCCCGATCCCCCTCGACGCCCAGGGGTCGGGGACCACGTCGAACCCGAGAACGAGATCCGCTCCGACGACGAGGCCCGTCAGGGTCGCGGCCGTGGCGAACGAGACGAGCCAGCCGAAGAACGCGGCCCCGATCTTCGGTCCGCCGAACGCCTGGCGCTGGCGTTCGGCGAGCTCCTCCGGACTCACGACCTGGGGCTCGACGACGTCGTCCCACGGGTCGTGCCTCGGGGCGGAGGACGTCATCACCGCCGTCGGCGCCGTGTCGAGCCTGCGGAACGGTTCGGCGGGGTCTCGGTTCGGATCTGCGGGGTAGATCGGGTAGGACACGACAGCTCCTCGTCATTCGCGCGAGGCCGGGGTACCCCGCGCCGACCCAGCCGAATCTACGCGATCGACCCCCGAAAGGGGTACACCGGGATCAGGCGTCGGCGGGCACCGCGCTCACGGTGCGGTCGATGGTGCACTGCCCGAGCACGCGCGTGCCGACGTAGACCACCGCCGTCTGGCCGGGCGCGACGCCGCCGAGCGGCTCCTCGGGCGTGATGACGAGCTCGGCCGTGCCGGCGCCGTCCGTCGCCACCTTCGCCACCGCGGGGACGGGGTCGGCGTGCGCGCGGATCTGCACCTCGCACGCGAACGGCTCGGCCGGGTCGGCGGGCGGCGGGCCCGCCCAGGTGAAGCGGGCGCCGGCGAGCTCGGCGATCGCGAGGGCCTCCTTGGGCCCGACCACGACGGTGTTCTCCTTCGGGCGCACCTCGAGCACGAAGCGCGGCCTGCCGTCGGGCGCGGGCGTGCCGAGCCGGAGACCGCGGCGCTGTCCCACGGTGTAGGCGTGCGCACCCTCGTGCGAGCCGACGACCTCGCCGGTGCGGTCGACGATGTCGCCCGTCGCCGTGCCGACCTTGTCGGCGAGCCAGCCGCGCGTGTCGCCGTCGGGGATGAAGCAGATGTCGTGCGAGTCGGGCTTCTGCGCGACGCTGAGGCCGCGGCGAGCGGCCTCCTCGCGCACGAGCTGCTTCGAGGGGGTGTCGCCGAGCGGGAAGTACGCGTGCGCGAGCTGCTCGGCCGTGAGCACGCCGAGCACGTACGACTGGTCCTTCGCCCACGCGCTCGCGCGGTGCAGCTCGCGGTGGCCCGCGGCATCCGTCACGATCGTCGCGTAGTGGCCCGTGCAGACGGCGTCGAAGCCGAGCGCGAGGGCCTTCTCGAGCAGGGCGGCGAACTTGATGCGTTCGTTGCAGCGCATGCACGGGTTCGGTGTGCGGCCCGCGGAGTACTCGGCGATGAAGTCGTCGACGACGTCGGCCTTGAAGCGCTCGGAGAAATCCCACACGTAATACGGGATTCCGAGCACGTTCGCGGCGCGCTGGGCGTCCATCGAGTCCTCGATCGTGCAGCACCCGCGGCTGCCGGTGCGGAGCGTGCCGGGCATGCGGCTGAGCGCGAGGTGCACGCCGACCACGTCGTGCCCGGCGTCGACGGCGCGCGCCGCTGCGACGGCGCTGTCGACGCCGCCGCTCATCGCTGCCAGGACTCGCATGGGTTCCAGTCTACGAACCCGGGGCTGAGCGGATGCCGCGGGCGGCTGCCACCGTCCGACGCGCCCGCCGCCCCCGTCGGGCCCGTACGCCGTCCCGCCCGCGCACCCACGCCACCGAGTCGCCGGGAATCGACCCATGCGGAGGGGTTTCGGGCGATTCCCGGCGACTCGCGGCAGCGGCGGTGCGACTCGGGGATCGGGAGAGGACCCGAATGCGCGCGCATCGCGAGGGCGGAGGATGATGGGTCCATGCCCGCCGCCCACCGTCCCGGACTCCGGGTCGACGCAGGACTCACGATCCCCGAGTCCGAGCTCGCCTGGCGGTTCTCGCGCTCGTCCGGTCCGGGCGGCCAGGGCGTGAACACCGCCGACTCGCGAGTGGAGCTCGCGTGGAGCGTGACCGGCTCCGACGCGCTCACTCCGCCCCAGCGCGAGCGCCTCCTCGAGCGCCTCGGCGGACGCCTCGTCGACGGAGTGCTCACGATCACCGCATCCGAGCACCGCGCGCAGCTGCAGAACCGGAGCGCGGCGCGTGTTCGGCTCGCCGCCGTCGTGGCCGACGCGCTCCGGCCGCCGTCGCCCTCACGGCGGCCGACCCGTCCGAGCCGCGGATCCAGGGAACGGCGGCTGGAGGCCAAGAAGCGGCGCACCGAGGTCAAGCGACTGCGTCGCCCGCCGCACGACTGACCACCGGGCCCGCCTCAGCGGTCGAAGCTCGTCGCCCGCGCCGCCATGCCCGCCCGCGTCGCGCGTTCGACCGCGGCGGGAAGCGCGGCGAGGAACGCGTCGACGTCGGCCTCCGTCGTCGTCCATCCCAGCGTGATGCGCAGCGCGCCGCGCGCCTCCTCCTCGGTGCGGCCCATCGCGAGCAGCACGTGCGACGGTTCGGGCACGCCCGCCTGGCAGGCCGAACCGGTCGAGACGGCCACACCCGCGGCATCCAGCAGGAACAGCAGCGAATCGCCCTCGCAGCCGGGGAACGAGAAGTGCGCGTTGCCGGGCAGCCGGCCCATCGGGTCGGGATCGCCCGAGAGCCGCGCGGGCGGCACGGATGCCGCGACGCCCGCCACGAGCCGGTCACGCAGGCGCGCCATCCGCTCGTTCTCGTGCTCGAAGCGGTCGAACGTCGCGCGCGCCGCCGCCGCGAACCCGGCCGCCGCAGCGACGTCCTGCGTGCCCGAGCGGATGCGGCGCTGCTGGCCGCCGCCGTGCAGCAGCGGCTCGATGCGCGTCGACCGGTCGAGCACGAGCGCGCCGATGCCGACCGGTCCGCCGACCTTGTGCGCCGAGAGGCTGATCGCGACGAGCCCTGCCCCGTCGGGGGCGCGCGTCACGCGCCGCACGCCGTGGAGGTCGATCGGCACGTGCCCGTACGCCGCGATCGCGTCGACGTGGAGCGGCACTCCGGCCCGCGCGCAGAGCTCGGCGACCTCGGCGACCGGTTCGATCGTGCCGACCTCGTTGTTCGCCTGCAGCATCGTGACGAGCGCGACGGATGCCGCGTCGCGCGCGAGCTCCGCGGCGAGCGCGTCGACCCGCAGGCGTCCCGCCTCGTCGAGCGGCAGCTCGACGACCTCGGCGCCGTCGACGCCCGCGAGCCAGTCGAGCGCGTCGATGGTCGCGTGGTGCTCGCCGCCGGGAACGAGGATGCGCCGGACGCCCGCCTCGGCGGCACGTCGCCAGAACAGCCCCTTCACGGCGAGGTTCACGGCCTCGGTGCCGCCGCCCGTCAGGACGACCTCGATGGGATCCGCGCCGACGGTCGCCGCGATCTCCTCGCGCGACTCCTCGAGCAGGCGCTTCGCCTCCTGGCCGGCCGAGTGGATCGAGGACGGATTGCCGACCACGCGGAGCGCCCGCGTGACCGCGTCGATCGCCTCGGGACGCAGGGGCGTGGTCGCCGCATGGTCGAGGTAGACGGGGTCGCGGCGGAGCATCGTGCACCTCCTGAACGGGAACCGGTTCCCTACGAACTACTCTAGAGCGCATGTCTCCCGCCGATCCGTTCCGCGACCTCGGCGTCCGGACCGGACCGGAGGGCGGCACGATCCGCGTCTGGTCGGCGCATGCCGCCTCGATCGAGCTGGTCGTGTTCGACCCCGACGACCTCGATTGGGCCACCGTCCGCGTGCCCCTCCGGCGCGACGAGCACGGCGTGTGGGAGGCGTCGTCCGCGGCTCTCCTCGCGGGCGCCCGATACGGGCTCCGCGTCGACGGACCCGTGGGCGTCGAGCACGCGTTCAACCCGGTGCACACCCTGCTCGACCCGTATGCGCGCGGGCTGCAGGCGGCCGCCGACGGCTCGTGGCGCGGGGTCGCGCTCGACTCGCTCGCCGCCGAGGGCTTCGACTGGGGCGGGGCGGGCAAGCCGCGCGTGCCGCTCGACCACACGGTGGTCTACGAGACGCACCTCAAGGGCTTCAGCCGGCTCAACGAGCGCATCCCCGACCGGCTCCGCGGCACGTACGCCGGGCTCGCCCACGACGCCTCGCTCGAGTACCTCACCGGGCTGGGCGTGACGACCGTCGAGCTGCTGCCGGTGCAGGCGTTCGTGCCCGAGGAGCGCCTGGTCCGGCAGGGACAGGTCAACTACTGGGGCTACAACACGCTCGGCTTCTTCGCGCCGCATGCGCCGTACGCGAGCCCGGCCGCGCAGGCGGGCGGTCCGGCGGCGGTGCGCCGCGAGTTCGCCGGCATGGTCAAGCGCCTGCACGAGGCGGGACTCGAGGTCGTGCTCGACGTCGTCTACAACCACACCGCCGAAGAGGGCCGGCAGGGCCCGACGTACAGCTTCCGCGGCATCGACAACGCCGCCTACTACCGGCACGACGTGCACGGGCGCTACGTCGACACGACCGGCTGCGGCAACACGCTCGACTTCGGCACGGATGCCGCGATGCGCCTGGTGCTCGACTCGATGCGGTACTGGGCCGACGAACTGCAGGTCGACGGTTTCCGCCTCGACCTCGCGGCGACGCTCGGGCGCGACGCGCTCGGAGCGTACTCCCCCGACCATCCGCTGCTTCGCGCGATCCTCGCCGACCCGGTGCTCGGCGCGGGCAAGCTCATCGCCGAGCCGTGGGACGTCGGGCCGTTCGGCTGGCAGACCGGCAACTTCGCGCCCGGCTTCAGCGAGTGGAACGACCGCTACCGCGACCGCATGCGCGACTTCTGGCTCGGCGACCTCCGCCGCGAGCGCCACGGCGAGGCCGGGAGCGGCATCGGCCGGTTCGCCACGCGGCTCGCCGGCTCCGCCAACACGTTCGCGCACGAGCGCGGCCCGCTCGCGAGCCTGAACTTCATCACCGCGCACGACGGGTTCACGCTCGCCGACCTCACCGCGTACGACGTCAAGCACAACCTCGGCAACGGCGAGCACAATCGCGACGGGTCCGACCACAACAACTCGTACAACCACGGCGTCGAGGGGCCGACGGATGACGCGGACGTCACGGCGGCCCGGCGACGCAGCATCCGGAACCTGCTCGGCACCCTGCTGCTCTCGGCGGGAGTGCCGATGCTGACCGCGGGCGACGAGTACGGGCGGAGCCAGCGCGGCAACAACAACGCCTACTGCCACGACTCCGAGCTGACCTGGCTCGCGTGGGACCCCGTCGGGCGCGACGGCGCGATCGAGGCGACCGCGCGGCACCTGCTTCGCCTGCGCCGCGACAACCCCGCCCTCCGACCCGCGTGGTACGGCCGCTTCGGCGAGCGCGTGCCGAGTGCGTCGCAGATGGACTGGTACAACGCCCGCGGCGAGACCATGACGATCGAGCATTGGAACGATCCGTCGCAGCGCACGCTGCAGTTCCTCGCGGCGTCGACGCCGGAGTTCGAGGAGTTCAACCGCATCCTGCTCGTCGTGCACGCTTCGGAGTCCGATACCCAGGTGCTGCTGCCTGCGCATCCGGGGGTTGAGGCCTACGAGCTGCTCTGGGACTCGGCCCGCGAGGAGCCCGACGACGACCTCGGCGCCCGGCATGCTCCCGGCGACCGCCTCGAGGTCGCCCCGCAGTCCATGCGGCTGTTCCGCGCGCACGGTGATCCCGCACCCGTGCTGGTCGACGCCGCTGCCGACGAGGCCGCCGACGAGGTGGGGCGGGCCGGCTGATGGCGAAGAGGTCGGATGCCACGGCCGGCACGCCCGCGACGGTCGCGCTGACGCGCGCCGGCATCCGATTCACCGCGCTCGCCTACGAGCACGACCCGCGCACCGCCGCCTACGGCCTCGAGGCCGCCGAGAAGCTCGGCATCGAGCCCGAGCGGGTGTTCAAGACGCTGCTCGCGAGCGTCGACGGCGCGCTCGCGGTGGGCATCGTGCCGGTCGCCGAGCAGCTCGACCTGAAGGCGCTCGCCGCAGCGGTCGGCGGCAAGCGCGCCGAGATGGCCGACCCCGCGCTCGCGGAGCGGAGGACGGGGTACGTCGTCGGCGGCATCAGCCCGATCGGGCAGAAGGTCGCGCTGCCGACCGTGCTCGACGAGACCGCGATCCTGCACGAGACGATCCTCGTCTCCGGGGGCCGGCGCGGGCTCGACCTCGAGCTCGCGCCCGACGACCTCCTCGCCGTGACGAACGGCCGCTACGCCCCGATCGCGCGCCCCCGCTGATCGCCGCGCGCGCGGGTCGACGAGGCGCGCGTGCGGGCGCGCCGAGGTCTCAGCCGGCGGCGGCGACCAGGCCGAGCTCCGCCGACGAGCGCAGCAGCGGATGCCGCGGCACCACTCGCACGGTGTAGCCGAAGGCGCCGGCCCGGTCGAGCGTGACGGTGCCGACGTACACGCGCGTCGCGGCATCCGTCGTCGACGTGCCGTCGGGCTCGAGCACGGCGACCCGTGCGTTCTCGATGCGGTCGTCCCCGTGCGAGCGGCCGTAGACCACCTCGACGGAGACGTCGTCCGGCGAGAGCCAGCCGAGCGCGACGTGCGCCCGGAGGTGCAGCTCGTCGCCGACGTGCGGGGTCGCGTCGAGCCCACCGGACTCCACGTGCGAGACCTGGACGCCCTCCCACGCGGCGCGGACGCCCGCCACCCACTCGGCGAGCTCGCGTGCGGGTTTCGCGCCGTTCGCCCCGACCACCGCGGCGTGCTCGGCCGCGGGCCGGTACAGGCGCTCGACGTACTCGCGCACCATGCGGTCGGCGCCGAGCTCGGGCGACAGGTTCGCCAGCGTCCGGCGCACGCGTGACATCCACTCGGTGGGCACGCCGTCGTGGTCGCGGTCGTAGAACAGGCGCGTGATGCGGTGCTCGAGCAGGTCGTAGAGGGCGGATGCCTCGAGCCGGTCCCGCTCCTCGGGGTCGGGCGCGGCATCGGCGGTGGGGATGACCCACCCGTGGTCGTCACCCGCGTACTCGGCCCACCAGCCGTCGAGGATCGACAGGTTGAGCGCGCCGTTCATCGCGGCCTTCATGCCGGACGTGCCGCACGCCTCGAGCGGCCGCAGCGGGTTGTTCATCCAGACGTCGCACCCGGGGTAGAGCTTCTCGGCCATGCCCATGTCGTAGTCCGGGAGGAAGACGATGCGCTCGCGGAGCTCCGGGCGCTGCGCGAACTGCACGAGGCGCTGGATCAGGCGCTTGCCCTCCTCGTCGGCGGGGTGCGCCTTGCCGGCGATGACGAACTGCACGGGACGGTCCGGGTCCGCGAGGATCGCCGCGAGGCGCTCGGGGTCCTGCAGCATGAGCGTCAGCCGCTTGTAGGTGGGCACGCGGCGGGCGAATCCGATCGTGAGCACGTCGGGGTCGAGCACGCGACGCACCCAGTCGGGGGCGACCGCGCCCGCGTGCTGGTCGGCCCACGCCGCGGCGAGCCGGCGCCGGGCGTCCTCGACGAGCTGCAGGCGCATGCCGCGCTTGACGCTCCACAGCTCCGCATCGCTCACCGCGGGGCTCAGCCAGTCGGCGTGCTCGGTGTCGTCGGTGCCGAGGTTCGTCTCGGCGAGCGCGATCAGCGCCGGGTCGGTCCACGTCGGGGCGTGCACGCCGTTCGTCACCGAGGTGATCGGCACCTCGTCGGCGTCGAAGCCGGGCCACAGGTCGGAGAACATCGAGCGGCTGACCTCGCCGTGCAGCTTCGAGACGCCGTTGGCGCGCTGCGCCAGACGCAGTCCCATGAACGCCATGTTGAACGCCGACTCGTCGGGATGCGCGCCCGGCTCGAGGCCGAGCGGGAGCGCGTCGGCGGGATCGATGCCCGGCAGCAGGCCGGACTCGAGGTAGCGGGCGACCAGCGCGCGGTCGAACCGGTCGATGCCCGCGGGGACGGGCGTGTGCGTCGTGAACACCGTGCCCGCGCGGACGAGCTGCAGCGCCTCGCCGAAGCTCAGGCCGTCGCGGATGCATGCGGAGATGCGCTCGAGGCCGAGGAAGCCCGCGTGGCCCTCGTTCATGTGGAACACGTCGGGGAAGTGGCGGCCCGTCACCTCGCTCCAGGCGCGCAGCGCGCGGACGCCTCCGATGCCGAGCAGCAGCTCCTGCTGGAGCCGGTGCTCGCCTCCGCCGCCGTAGAGCCGGTCGGTGACCTGGCGCAGGTCGTCGTCGTTCGCGGGGATGTCGGTGTCGAGCAGCAGAAGCGGGACGCGGCCGACGGACGCCTGCCAGACCCGGGCGTGCAGGCTGCGTCCCTCGGGGACGGCGAGGGTGACCTGCACGGGCGTGCCGTCCGCTCGCCGCAGCACCGAGAGCGGCAGCCCGTCGGGGTCGAGGGCCGGGTAGCGCTCCTGCTGCCATCCGTCGGGTGCGATGGCCTGCGAGAAGTAGCCGGCCTTGTAGAAGAGGCCGACCGCGACGAGCGGCACGCCCAGATCGGATGCCGCCTTGAGGTGATCGCCCGCGAGGATGCCGAGTCCGCCCGAGTACTGCGGCAGCGCGGCGGTGATGCCGAACTCGGGCGAGAAGTACGCGATGGTCCTCGGCGTCTCGGCGCCAAGCGACTGGAACCAGCGCGGAGCATCGAGGTAGCCGCGGAGCGCCGCCCGTTCGCGCTCGGCCCAGCCGACGAATCCGTCGTCGGCGGCGAGCTCGTCGAGGCGGCGTGCGTCGACGTCGCCGAGGAACGCGATGGGGTCGCGCCCCGCGCGCTGCCAGCCCACCGGGTCGATGTGCTCGAACAGGCGCTTGGTCGGTTCGTGCCACGACCACCGGAGGTTCGCGGCGAGCTCCTCGAGCGCACCCAGTTGCGGCGGCACGACGGCCCGGACGGTGAACTTGCGGATCGGCTTCACGGGACAACCCTAAGCGGGCGCGGGCGACCGTGAGGTGAACGGATGGCACGCAGCCCGCAACCCCGCAACCCGGCCTGCCGTTCCCCATCCATCCGCGCTACGGTCGACACGTGACCAGCCGCACCGTGCTCGCCGGCCGGATCCCCGTGACCCGGCTCACGCCCTCCCTGCCCGATCCGCGTTGGAACCCGAAGGCGTTCGCCGGGGAGGTGGTCCCGTTCGGCGCCACGGTGTTCCGCGAGGGGCACGACCTGGTCGGCGCGATGCTCGTCCTCACGAGCCCCTCCGGAGCGGAGCAGCGCCATCGCATGCGCGCCGGCGCACCCGGCACCGACCGGTGGGAGGCGCGGGTGCGCCTCGACGAGGAGGGCACGTGGCGCTGGCACGTGACCGGCTTCGGCGATGAGGTCGGCACATGGATCCACGACGCCGAGCTCAAGATCGATGCGGGCGTCGACGTCGAGCTCATGTACGAGATCGGCGCGCGCCTGGCGGAGCGCGCGGCCGCCGACGCCGCCCGGCCCGCGTCGGTGCGCAAGCTGCTGAGGGCGTACGCGGCGTCCCTGCGTGACACGGATGCCGCGGCATCCGAGCGGCGTGCCCTGCTCGAGAGCCCGATGCTCGCCGAGTTCGACCAGCGCCCCCTCGCCCGGTTCTCGACGGACTCCGAGGAGCACCGGATCCTCGTGGAGCGCCGTCGGGCCGGGGTCGGGTCATGGTACGAGTTCTTCCCCCGCTCCGAGGGCGCGCGGCAGTTCAAGAACGGCTCGTGGAAGTCCGGCACGTTCCGCACGGCGCAGAAGCGCCTGGACGGGGTCGCCGCGATGGGCTTCGACGTGGTGTACCTGCCGCCGATCCATCCCATCGGGGTCGCGTTCCGCAAGGGCCCCAACAACACGCTGAACCCGGGCCCGCACGACCCCGGCTCGCCGTGGGCGATCGGCGGCGCCGCGGGCGGGCACGACGCCGTGCACCCCGACCTCGGCAGCCTCGCCGACTTCCGCGCGTTCGTGCGGCGTGCGGCCGCGCTCGGCATCGAGATCGCGCTCGACCTCGCGCTGCAGGCCTCGCCCGACCACCCGTGGGTCGCCGAGCATCCCGAGTGGTTCACGACCCTGCCCGACGGCACGATCGCGTACGCCGAGAACCCGCCGAAGAAGTACCAGGACATCTACCCGATCAACTTCGACGACGACTTCGAGGGCCTCGTCGTCGAGGTCACCCGCATCGTCCGCCACTGGATGAAGCAGGGCGTGCGGATCTTCCGCGTCGACAACCCGCACACCAAGCCGCTCGCGTTCTGGGAGCGGCTCATCGGCGACATCAACGCGACCGACCCCGACGTGGTCTTCCTCGCCGAGGCGTTCACGCGGCCCGCGATGATGCAGGCCCTCGCGATGGTCGGGTTCCAGCAGTCGTACTCGTACTTCACGTGGCGGAACACGAAGCAGGAGCTCGAGGAGTTCCTGACGAGCGTCTCGCAGGAGACCGCCGACTTCATGCGGCCCAACCTGTTCGTGAACACGCCCGACATCCTCACCGAGTACCTGCAGTTCGGCGGGCCCGCCGCGTTCACCGTCCGGGCCACCATCGCCGCGACCGCCGCGCCGACCTGGGGCGTCTACTCGGGCTTCGAGCTGTTCGAGTCGGTCGCCCGCCCGGGCGCCGAGGAGGCGATCGACAACGAGAAGTACGAGTACAAGCCGCGCGACTTCGCCGGGGCCGAGGCGGAGGGCAGGTCGCTCGCGCTCTACCTCGGCATCCTGAACCGCATCCGCGCCGAGCACCCCGCGCTCGGCCAGCTCCGCAACATCCGGTTCCACCGCAGTGACGACGACTCGGTGCTGGTCTACTCGAAGCACCTCGAGGGACGCTTCATCGACGGCCGCGCCGACACCGACCACGACACGATCATCGTCGTCGCCAACGTCGACCCGCACTCGGTGCGCGAGACGACCGTGCACCTCGACCTCGAGGCGATCGACCTCGCACCCGGCTCGCCCTTCCAGGTCGAGGACCTCGTGACCGGCGATCGCTGGGCCTGGGGCGGGCACGACTACGTGCGGCTCGACGCGTTCACCCAACCCGCCCACATCCTCCGAGTGATTCGAGGCACGGATGCCTGAGACCGCCACCGTCCCGCCGCCGCCCGTCGACGACGGGCTGCTGCTCGCCGTCGCCGAGGGCCGCCACCACGACCCTCACTCGGTGCTCGGGGCCCACGGCTTCGACATCCCCGGCGAAGGCGGATCCCACACCGCGATCCGCGTCCGGCGGCCGCTCGCGGAATCCGTCGACGCGCTGCTCGACGACGGCGGCGTGGTGCCGCTCGCGCACGTCGCGCACGGGATCTGGGCCGGCGCGGGAGCATTCGGCGCGATGGGCTACCGCGTGCGCGCGCGATACGACGGCGGCGGCGAGTGGATCGCCGACGACCCGTATCGCTACGCGCCGACGATCGGCGAGCTCGACCTGCACCTGATCGCCGAGGGGCGCCACGAGGAGCTCTGGACGGTGCTCGGCGCCCACCACCGCGTGTACGACTCCCCGGTCGGCGCGCTGCGGGGCGTGTCGTTCAGCGTCTGGGCGCCGCGCGCCCGCGCCGTCCGGGTGGTCGGGGACTTCAACGACTGGGACGGCACCGGGCACGCGATGCGCAACATGGGCGCCTCGGGGGTCTGGGAGCTCTTCGTGCCCGACGTCGAGCCGGGCGCGACGTACAAGTTCGAGATCCTCACGCAGGCCGGTCACTGGAGCATGAAGGCCGACCCGATGGCCCGACGCGCCGAGATCGCGCCCGCGACCGGCTCGGTCGTCGCGACCTCCACCCATGAGTGGGCCGACGGCGAGTGGATGTCGCGACGCGCGCAGTCGAACCCCCACGAGCTGCCCATGAGCGTCTACGAGCTCCACCTCGGCTCGTGGCGGCCCGGCAGGGGCTACCGCGACGTCGCGGACGAGCTCATCGAGTACCTGGACTGGCTCGGGTACACCCACGTGGAGTTCATGCCCCTGGCGGAGCATCCGTTCGGCGGCTCGTGGGGGTACCAGGTCACGGGATACTTCGCGATCACCTCGCGCTTCGGCAGCACCGACGACCTCAAGTACCTCATCGACCGCCTGCACCAGGCGGGCATCGGCGTGATCATGGACTGGGTCCCCGGGCACTTCCCCAAGGACGAGTGGGCGCTCGCCCGCTTCGACGGCGAGGCGCTCTACGAGCACCCCGACCCGCGGCGCGGCGAGCAGAAGGACTGGGGCACGCTCGTCTTCGACTACGGCAACCCGCGCGTGCGCAACTTCCTCGTCGCCAACGCCCTGTTCTGGCTCGAGGAGATGCACGTCGACGGCCTGCGCGTCGACGCGGTCGCGTCGATGCTGTACCTCGACTACTCGCGCGAGGAGGGCGAGTGGCTGCCGAACTGGTACGGCGGCCGCGAGCACCTCGAGGCGATCGGCTTCCTCCAGGAGGCGACGGCCACCGCCTACAAGCGCAACCCCGGCATCGTGATGATCGCCGAGGAATCGACCTCATGGCCGGGCGTCACGGCGACGACCTCGTCGGGCGGGCTCGGCTTCGGGTACAAGTGGAACATGGGGTGGATGCACGACACCCTGCAGTACATCCAGCGCGATCCCATGTACCGGGCGCACCACCACGGTGAGCTGACGTTCTCGTTCCTCTACGCGTTCAGCGAGCACTTCATCCTGCCGATCAGCCACGACGAGGTCGTGCACGGGAAGGGCTCGCTCGTGCGCAAGATGCCGGGCGACCACTGGCAGCAGCTCGCCAACACGCGCGCGTACCTCGCCTTCATGTGGGCGCACCCCGGCAAGCAGCTGCTGTTCATGGGGCAGGAGTTCGGGCAGCTCTCGGAGTGGAGCGAGGAGCGCGGCCTGGACTGGTGGATCCTCGACCAGCCGAGCCACCGGCAGCTCGCGGAGCTCGTCGGCCAGCTCAATCGCCGCTACCGGGAGACCCCCGCGCTGTGGCAGCTCGACGACGACTCGGCCGGGTTCGAGTGGGTCGAGGGCGGCGCGGCCGAGCTCAACGTCATCGCGTTCCTCCGGTACGACCGCGAACGCCGGCCCCTGCTGTGCGTCGTGAACTTCGCGGGGCGTCCGCACGAGGAGGTGCGCCTCGGGCTGCCGTTCGCGGGCCGCTGGCGCGAGGTGTTGAACACGGATGCCGCGGAGTACGGCGGTTCGGGCGTCGGCAACCTCGGCGGGGTCGAGGCGACCGCCGCCCCGTGGGCCGGCCGGCCCGCGTCGGCGTCGTTCACCCTCCCGCCGCTCGCGGCGGTGTGGTTCCAGCCCGAGTAGCCCTGCGGCGAGGAGGGCCGTTCACGGCCGCCTCGGGACTCCGGCGGTCGAGCCGCACCCGGCGGAGCAGATGCGTCTCGAGACCGCCTCGGGACTCAGTACAGCAGCATCGCGAGGCGGCGTCGCGCCGCCGCCACGCGCGGATCCTCGACGCCGACGACCTGGAACAGCTCGAGCAGGCGTTCGCGCACCGCGTCCTTCCCGGCGGCGTCGAGCGTCGGGAACAGGTCGAGCAGGCGCGTGAACGCATCCTCGACGTGCCCGCCCGAGAGGTCGAGGTCGGCGACATCGAGCTGAGCGTCGAGATCGCCCGGCGCCGCGGCCGCGCGATTGCGGATCTCGTCGAGGGTCCTGCCCTGCAGGCGGCCCAGCAGGTTCGCCTGGGCCAGGCCGGCCACCGCGAGGTCGTCGCGCGGGTCCTGGGAGATCGCCGTCGTGTAGGCGGCCGCCGCCGCCGCATAGTCGCCGCGCGTGATCGCGTCGAACGCCTCCTGGTGGAGCGGCGGCAGGGGCGCCTCCGCGGGCTCGTCGGACTCCCCCGCCTCGTCCCCGCCATCGCCGACCGGCACCTGCCCGGTCACGCCGTGCTGCGCGGCGAGTTCGAGCAGCTGGTCGAAGACGTCCTCGACGACCTCGTCGGGCTGCGCGCCCTGGAAGAGCGGCACGGGCTGGCCGCCGACGAGGGCGACCACGGTCGGCACCGCCTGCGCCTGCAGGGCCTGCACGAGCTGGGGGCTGCGGTCGGCGTCGACCGTGGCGAGCACGAGCCGGCCTGCGCGGGCGCGCACGAGTGCCTCGAGGGACGACACGAGCTGCACGGACTGCTCGCTCCACGTCGCCCACAGCACGACCACCACGGGCACGCTCCGCGAGAGCTCGAGCACCTGGCCGAACGACTGGTCGTCGGTCGCGACGACCAGGTCGTCGGCGGACGGGGACGGCGCGCCGGACCCGCGCGCGGCATCCGCTGCACGCCGCTCGTCGCGGTGGACGAGCGAGGACAGGTCGACCGCGCCGCGCAGGTTGGCGGGAAGCTGCGGTGGGACGGCGTTCGTCACGGGACCTCCGAGGCTCCGATCAGGCTCTCGGACCAGCCGAGCAGGCGGATCTGCTCGTCCGACCCGATCGCGGGGACGTAGAACATCAGCTGGATGCCGATCTCTCGCTGGACGCCCTTGGCGCTCTTCTCGTCGAAGCCGGAGAGGGCGGCGCCGGGCGCGCCCGCCTCGAAGCCGATCGTGCCGCCGTCGTTCGGCGTCACCTTCTCGGTCTGCGTGAGCGAGACGGTCACGAGCGCACCCGAGTCGTTCGTCGCCAGGGCCACCGTCGGGCTGTCGCCGACCGCGTTG
Source organism: Agromyces sp. CCNWLW213 (assembly GCF_037199545.1). NCBI lineage: Bacteria > Bacillati > Actinomycetota > Actinomycetes > Micrococcales > Microbacteriaceae > Agromyces > Agromyces sp. CCNWLW213. The sequence continues at coordinate 597,143 of NZ_JBBBDX010000001.1, forward strand.
CTGAACGCGATGTCCGCGGTGTCGGGAAGGTCGGCCGCGATGGCCTGCTGCCCCTCGACGCCGAGCTGCGCCAGGATCGGGTCGTTCTCGGTGTCGAAGAACTGCGCGTACTCCGACTCCGGGCCCTTCAGCAGCACGTCGGCGTACGCCGTCGCGACCTGCCCGGTCGGCATCACGAGGCCCTTGAACTCCGGGTTGATGGGCGGAGCGCCGATCGACGCGGGAGCGACCTCGGGCACGTCGGCGTCGGGCACGAGCGCCGTCGCGTACAGGACCTTGTAGTTGTCGCGGGGCGTCTCCTGCTGGAGGACCAGCGCGGTCGGCGCCACGGTCTCGTCGTCGCTGTTCTGCGCGATGGTGAGTACCGTCCGGGGCCAGCCCGACGCCTGCTGCGGCAGGGTCAACGTGAGCGGCGAGGCGGGGATGGCCGGCAGCTCGGGGTGATCCGGGAGCGCGCCGCGGATCTTGTAGTTCGCCTGGCGCGCCTCGAGGGCGGGGCCGGTGAACCGCTCCTCGAGTCGTTCGGTGTCGCGCGAATCGTCGACCTCGGTCGTGAAGACCGCGACGCGTCGCATGATGCGCTCCATCTGGGGCACGGTGACGGCGGGCGTGACGGCGGGTGCGTCGTCGCCGGATGCCGCGGCGTCCTCGCCGTCCTCGGCGCCCGGGGTGGCGGGCGGCGTCGTGGCCGCCGCCGTCTCCTGGGGCGCCGACAGGTCGGGCCAGTAGTCCGAGGAGCACGCCGAGAGCGCGAGCGCCGGGACGAGGAGCACGGGCAGCAGCGCCACGCGTCGCGCCTGCCCGAGTCGGCGGTGGCCGTTCGAGCCCGAGGGCAGTCCGCGCGAGGCGCGCGAGGGGCGGGGCGCCCGCATGAGCCTGCCCCTGGGGCCCTTGGGCAGGTTGCGGCGCGGACCGCGCGACCGGCGGTGGCCGATCACCCCCCACACGACGAGCAGGGCGCCGACGAGGAACAGCAGCGCGCCGCCCGCGATGAGGGGCCCGGCCCAGGGGGTCGAGTTGTCGAGCGGCCAGGTGACGGTGATGCGGCCGGGAGCGGGCTCGCCCTCGCTCGAGGCGAGGAGGACGGCGATCCCCTCGGGCACGTCGACGGTCGTGTTCACGGTGCGGTCGCCGGTGAACTCGTCGAGCCACAGGTCGCTGCCGGCGGGCACCACGACGGGCTCGGCGTCCTCGGCCTCCGGTTCGGCGGGCGCCTCTTCGGCCGGCGCCTCGGCCGGCGGCGTCGCGTTGGTGTCGTCGACCGGCTCGGCCACGACGACCTCGCTCGTGAACTCGCCCGCCTCGGCGTCGTAGCCCACGCTCACCCACGGCTCCTCGCCGATCCACGACACGACGTCGTCGGTGCGCCCGTACGAGAGGAACACGGTCTCGCCGCCCGAGACGGTGATCGTCTGCTTGCCCTCGTGCGCCGCCAGCGCCTCGGGCTGGATGACGATGTACTCCGCCTGGTTCTCGACGACTGTTCCGAGGCTCACCTTGTCCGGCTCGAGGAAGACGGTCCGTTGGGCGATGCCGAAGCCGACCATGACGGCGGCGGCGGCGAACGCCAGGATCGCGAGAACGAATCGCACGCAGTTACCTCCAGGCCGCACTGAAGCGGCATCCGACAAAGACACCCAAGACTAGCGGCGCAGTCTGGGAGTCTCCTAACGGGAGACTGGAAGCACGCGCCCCGAAACGGCGCGCCACAGCGCACGCGTCGCGCCGTATGATCGGAGGCGACCCGCGCCCCCCACACTCCCCCACAACGCGGGCCACGGACCCCGGAGGAAGAATTGGCCGTCGAAGAGACCGAGTTCACGCAGGTATTCCGCGGATACGACAAGGATGAGGTCGACCGGAGCATCAACGCGCTCCGCCGCGAGATCATCGCAGCGAACAACGCCTCGGCCGACATCCAGAAGGAGAACAAGCGCCTCAACGCGCGGATCGAGGAACTGACCGCGGAACTCGAAGAGGTCGGGAGCCCGACGTTCTCCGGACTCGGCACGAAGCTCGAGAACACGCTCCGCGTCGCCGAGGAGCAGTCGACCCGCCTCATCGCCCAGGCCGACATCGACGCCGAGAAGCTGCGCCGCGCCGCAGAGGACGAGGCGCACCTCATGCGCTCCGACGCGCACGAACTGGCCGAGCGCACTCTCTCGGAGGCGCGCGCCCAGGCCAACCGCCTGCTCGAGAACGCGCGAGCGGAGGCCGACGACATGGTCGCCCGCGCGCAGGAGGCGAGCGAGCAGTTCCGCGACGACGCGAACCGCGACGCGGCCGCGATCCGGGGCGCTGCGAGCACCGAGGCCGCCGAGGCGCGGGCGATCGCCAAGCGCGAGGCCGCCGCACTGGTCGCCGAGGCGGAGCGCAAGGCCGCCGAGATGCTCGTCGCCGCGAACACCGAGGCCAACGAGGCCCGCGCCGCCGCCGCCGGACTGCAGGAGGAGACCGAGCAGACCCGCGCCGAGGTCGCGATCGAACTCGACCAGAAGCGCGCCGAGCTCGCGAAGGAGACCGAGCAGGCCCGCATCGACCTCGCCCGCGAGACCGAGCAGGCGCGCATCGACCTCGAGCGCGAGACCGCCGAGGCCCGCGCCGCGATCGATGCCGAGATCGAGGAGCGTCGCGCGACCCTCGAGCACGAGCTCGAGCAGGCCCGCACCGACCTGGCCCGCGAGCTCGAGGCGGAGCGCGCCAAGCTCGCCCAGCAGCGCGAGCAGACCGCCGTCGACCTCGAGCGCGAGGCGGAGACGGCGCAGCTCAAGCTGCAGCACGAGCTCGACCGGATCCGCGCGAAGCACGCCGCGGAGCTCGAGCAGATGCGCGCCGACCTCGCCCTCGAGCAGGAGCAGGCCCGCGCCGACTTCGAGGCCGAGGCCGAGCAGGCCCGGATCGACCTCGACAACCAGCTCACGTCGCTGCGCAAGAAGACCACGCACGAGGTCAACCGGATGCGCCGCGAGATCGAGCGCGCACGGATGGACCTCGACTCCGAGCTCGCCACCAAGCGCGACGAGGCCGAGCAGGAGCTCCTGACGGCGCAGCAGGAGGCGTCCGAGCAGACCAAGAAGTTCCTGGACGACGCCAACGCCGAGCTCGCCGAGGCGGTCGCCCGCACGAACGAGGCCCGCGCCGAGGCCGAGCGCCTCGAGACCGAGGTGCGCGGCGAGATCGCCGCGGCCCGCGACAAGGCCGACGAGGAGGCGCGCGAGCGCGTCGCCGCGGCCCACGCGCAGGCCCGCAAGCTCATCGCCGACGCCGAGGAGCGCACGCGCGCCCTCGTCTCCGACGCGGAGGACCGACTGGCCCAGATCAAGATCGAGCGCGACGCGGTCGCCGGCTACTTCGAGAGCCTGCGCGGCGTGCTCACGCAGGCCGAGCAGGTCGCCAACAAGAAGTAACGCGGGCTGCGGACAGGGCGCGTCGGTGAGGATCCAGAACGCGTTCAGGCTCGCCCTCGTCGGCACCCTGGGCGTCGGCGCGGGCCTGCTGATCCTGTCGGCGGTGTCGAGCCTGTCGACGATCCTCACGTACGTCGGCGTGGCGCTCTTCCTCGCCCTCGGCCTCGAGCCCGCGATCAGCGGGCTCGAGCGCCGAGGGCTCCCGCGCTGGGCGGCCATCCTGCTCGTGGTGCTCGGCGTCGCGGCGCTCGTCGCGGCGCTCCTCCTCACCGTCATCCCGATCATCGTCGAGCAGGTGGGCGAGCTCATCGCGCTCATCCCGGTGATCATCACGCAGCTCAACCGCGTCGACTGGATCGAGTGGCTGCAGGAGCAGTTCCCCCTGCTGAAGATCGACGAGATCAGCGAACAGGCCGCCGCCGCCCTGACCGACTTCTTCACCAACCCCGACAAGCTCAGCGAGCTGCTCGGCGGCGTGTGGCAGGTCGCGATCGCGATCGGCAGCGGCGTGTTCGCGGTCATCGTCGTGGCCGTCCTCACCGTCTACTTCACGGCGTCGCTCGACGCCATGAAGCGCGCGACCTACCAGCTCGTCCCCGCGTCGCGGCGGGCGCGCTTCGCCGACCTGACCGAGCAGATCACGCAGTCCGTCGGGCGCTACGTGATCGGCCAGGTCTCGCTGGCGGCCGTGAACGGCCTGCTGAGCTTCGCCTTCCTCTCGATCATCCAGGCGCCGTTCCCCGCGGTGCTGGCGTTCGTCGCGTTCCTGTTCTCGCTCGTCCCCCTCGTGGGCACGCTCACGGGCTCGATCATCATCGTCCTGGCGTGCCTCATCCCCGGCGTCGGGTCGCCGCTCACGGCGCTCGTCGCAGCGATCTACTACCTCGTGTACATGCAGGTCGAGGCGTACGTGCTCGCCCCGCGCATCATGAGCCGCGCGGTGCGCGTGCCGGGCGCCCTGGTCGTGGTCGCCGCACTCGCGGGCGGGGCGCTCCTCGGAATCCTCGGAGCCCTCGTCGCGATCCCGATCGCCGCCGCGATCCTGCTCATCATCAAGCAGGTCGTGATCCCGCGCCAGAACGAGCGCTGACCCCGCCCCCTATTCGCGCGCGTCGCCGACGGAGGCCGCAGGCCACTCGGTCGGCAGGGGCAGCGCCGCCGGGTTCACCGCCCGCACGATCTCCTCGAGCACGCGACGCGTCTGCGACTCCCCCACCCAGAGGTGCTTGCCGCCCGCGACGTCGATCCGCGTGAGATGCGGGAGTTCGGCGAACCGCTCGGCGGCCTCGGCCGGCGTGAGGTAGTCGTCGTGCTCGGGGATCAGCGCCACGAGCGGCACCCCCGAGTCCTTCCAGCGCGAGAGCTCGGCATCCGTCGTGCGATGCAGCGGCGGCGACAGCAGGATGGCACCCGCGATGCCGTGCTCGAGACCGTACTTCAGCGCGAGCTCGGTGCCGAACGACCAGCCCACGAGCCACGGGCGGGGCAGCCCCCGCTCCTGCACGAAGCGCATGGCGGCGGCCACGTCGTCGCGCTCGGTCACGCCCTCGCCGAAGCGGCCCTCGCTGGTGCCGCGCGGCGACGACGTGCCCCGCGTGTTGAAGCGCAGCACCGCGAGGTCGGCCAGCGCGGGGAGCCGGGCGGCCGCCTTGCGGAGCACGTGCGAATCCATGAACCCGCCCGCGGTCGGGAGCGGGTGCAGGGTCACGAGCGTCGCCGCCGGCGTGCGGCCGAGCGGCATCGCGAGCTCGCCCACGAGGCGGAGCCCGTCGTCGGTGCGCAACTCGATCTCCTCGCGCTCGGCGGGAAGCTCGACGCCCGCGCGGATCTCGGTCATGGCCTGCTCGTTCACTTCGGTCCGATCCTCCAGCAGTGGGTGTGCCAGTGCCGCCTCGACGCGAGGTCGGCGGCGTCGCCGAGCACGCCGTCGGCGCGCCAGGCGACCAGATGGGCGGTCCCGGGTTCGACGTCGAGCCCGCAGCCGGGGCAGACGTAGGCCTTGACGGCCTGCGCCTCGCTCACGGGCTGCACGTTCCATTCGCGGCCGGCACGAACCTCCGTGCGCCGCCATCCCGCTGTGAGCCGCTCGACGTCGAGTTCGGGATGCGCCTCGCGGGCGCGCGCGGCCCGACGGGCGCGGGAACGGTTCGAGCGGGCCATCGATCCAGTCTATGGTCGCCCCGGCGACCGGCCGGGCTCAGTACCAGCCGACGCTCTGCGAGTGCGCCCAGGCGCCGCAGGGCGTGCCGTACCGGTCGGTGATGTAGCCCAGGCCCCACTCGACCTGCGTGGCCGCGTTGGTGGCCCAGTCGGCGCCGGCCGTGGCCATCTTCGAGCCCGGGAGGGCCTGCGGGATGCCGTAGGCGCCGCTCGACGGGTTCATGGCGTTGACGCGCCAGCCGGACTCCTTGTTCCAGAGCGCGACGAGGCAGTCGAACTCGCCGCTCCCCCAGCCACGGGCCGCCACGGCCCCGGCCGCATAGGCCTGCGCCGACCCGGGATCGGGCACGACCGCGGGCGGTGCCCAACCGGCCGACGCGGGGTCGGGCTCGGGCTCGGGCTCGACGTACTTCTCGACGAGGTAGCCCTCGGATGCCACGGACACCGCGTACTCGCCGTCGACCTCGACCTCCTGCGCCGACTCCCCGGCGAACCGGTCGACCGGGACGTACGTGGCCGAGGCGGTCGCGCCCGAGTAGGGATCGACCACGTTGACCATCAGGAAGCCCACCGAGGCGACGAAGGCGAAGACCACCGTCGCCGCCTGCTTGGCCGGGCTCGTGACGCGCGAGCGCGCCGGTGCGGTGGCGACGCGGGCGGACGGCGCGGCGCTCGTGCGACCCGCCATCGGGGGGTTCGGCATTGTCCCCCGGGACCGACGCTCGCCGACGAACTCGATCGGCGTCCCGCCGTCATCACCCGAATGCCTGCCCACGATTCGATGAGTGTATCGGAGCCGACGCGGCTCGGCGAAACGGTCCCCGTTCACCGGACGGCGAGCATGACGTCGACGACCGCGTCGAGCACGAGGTCGACCTGCGATTCGCGATAGCCGCCGCGCTGCGCCGAGAAGACGACCCCGCGGACGTCGTCGATCGCGATGGGCCATCCGTCGCGGAAGTACCGCGTGAGGCGGTCCGCGAACCGGTCGACCTCGCGGATGTTGTAGCCCAGCGCGAGACGGCTGACCCGGTCGAACCGCTCGCCCTCGGGACGTGCGAGCCGGTTCGCGACGACCTGGGCGGTCGTGCGGGCCTCGCTCAGCCAGGCCTCGTCGCCGTGCAGCCGCGAGGCGATCTGCCGCTCCTGGAACGCGAACGCGTCCTCGAGTCGCTCCATCGCCGCGTCGACGTGCGCGGTGGAGTAGCCGCCCTTCTGCATCGCGAAGGCCGTGAGGCGGATGCGCTCGGAGTCCAGCGGCGCGTCGTCGGGCAGCGATCGTCCGTCGTACGCCCGCCGCGCGCGCTGCAGGAACTCCTCGACCTCGGACGTCTTGTAGCCCAGCTGGTTCTTGCGCGCGCGAGGGAACGTGGCATCCACCGCACCAGTATCGCGCACCGTCACCCGAACACCCGGAACGCCACGTAGGCCACCGCGGCCGACGGCAGGATCGAGTCGAGCCGGTCGAGGAAGCCGCCGTGGCCGGGAAGCCACGAGCTCATGTCCTTGATGCCGAGGTCGCGCTTGATGAGCGACTCCGCAAGGTCGCCGAGCGTGGCCGTGAGGAAGATCGCCGCGCCGAAGATCAGCCCGAACCACCACGTGTTGCCGAGCATGAAGACCGAGAGGAGCACGCCAGCGATGAGGCTCGCGAGCGCGCCGCCGGCGAATCCCTCCCAGGTCTTCTTGGGGCTGATGACGGGCGCCATGGGGTGCTTGCCGAACATGAGCCCCGAGGCGTAGGCGCCGGTGTCGGCGACCACGGCGATGATGATGAAGGCGAGGGTCCACCACTGGCCGCCCTCCGCGGCGGTGAGGACCACCGTGAAGGTCGCCAGGAACACGACGTACGCCTGCACGAGCAGCGCCGCGCCGAGGTCGCGCACGACGCCGTTCGAGCCGGACCGCACGGCCGGGGAGGCCTGCTCGGCGAGCCGCCAAACCACCACGAGGAGCATGCCGCCGAGCACCGCGGCGAGCTGGCCCGGCGCCCCGCCGTAGTAGGCGACGGGGATCGCGACGACGGCCACGGCCACCGTCGGCACGCGCGGCACGCGGTACCCGCCGTTGCGGAGCGCCGCCGCGAGTTCGGAGCTCGAGAACGCGGCCAGGACGACCGCGAAGACCATGAAGAGCTCCTTGATGACGAGCAGGCTGAGCAGCAGCGTGCCGCCGAACGCCAGGCCGATGCCCACGGCGAGGAAGAGGTTGCGCCCGGTCCGGGCGTTGATCCGTTCCTGCGCCTGGTCGAACTGCGCGCGCGAGGCCTCGAGCTGCCGCTCGAGTTCGACGCGCCGCTGGTGCATCTGCGCGCGGAACTCCGCCCGCGACGAGTGCTCGTGGTCGCCGGCGTCCGGACGCTCCCCCTCAGGGACGCCTGTCATGTTCGGCCTCAGACCTCGAGGAGCTCGGCTTCCTTGCGCTTGAGCGCCTCGTCGATCTGGTCGACGTGCGACTTGGTGATGTGCTCGAGCTCCTTCTCGGCGCGCGCCACCTCGTCGTCGCCCACCTCGCCCTTCAGGGAGTCGAGGTCGTCCTTGGTCTTGCGACGGATGTTGCGCACCGATACGCGCGCGTCCTCCGCCTTCGACCGCACGATCTTCACGAACTCCTTGCGGCGCTCCTCGGTGAGCTCGGGCAGCGTCACCCGGACGATGTTGCCGTCGTTGCTCGGGTTCGCGCCCAGGTTGGGGGTGTCGCGGATCGCCTGCTCGATGTCCTTCAGGGCGCTCTTGTCGTAGGGGGTGACGACGAGCGTGCGCGCCTCGGGGTTGTTGAGCGAGGCCAGCTGCGACAGCGGCGTGGGCGTGCCGTAGTAGCTCACCATGATCTTCTGGAAGAGCTGCGGGTTGGCGCGCCCGGTGCGGACCGACGCGAAGTCGTCCTTCGCGACCTCGACGGCCTTCTGCATGCGTGCACTTGCTTCGGACAGAACATCCGCGATCACGGGAACTCCTTCTCTCGGGCTCGGGTCAGTCTATCGAGCGACGGCCGGCTCGCCGTTGCTCACGACGGTGCCGATCTCCTCGCCGAGGATCGCCTTGGTGACGTTCCCGGCCGGCTGCATGCCGAACACGACCATCGGCATGCCGTTGTCCATGCACAGGCTGAATGCGGTCGAGTCGACGACCTTGAGCCCGCGCTGCAACGCCTCCTGGTAGCTGATGCGGTCGATCTTGTGCGCGTCGGGGTTCGTGCGCGGGTCGTCGGAGTAGACGCCGTCCACGCCGTTCTTCGCGACGAGCACCACGTCGGCATCGATCTCGAGCGCGCGCTGGGCGGCGACCGTGTCGGTCGAGAAGTACGGCAGCCCGGCGCCGGCGCCGAAGATGACGACGCGGCCCTTCTCGAGATGCCGCTCGGCCCGACGCGGGATGTACGGCTCGGCGACCTGGGTCATCGAGATCGCCGACTGGACGCGAGTCTCGGCCCCGGCCTGCTCGAGGAAGTCCTGCAGGGCGAGCGAGTTCATCACCGTGCCGAGCATGCCCATGTAGTCGGCCCGGCCGCGGTCCATCCCGCGCTCGGACAGCTCGGCGCCGCGGAAGAAGTTGCCGCCGCCGACGACGATCGCGACCTCGACCGTGCGTGCGGCATCCGCGATCTCACGCGCCATCGCGCTGACGACGTCGGGGTTCACCCCGAGCGATCCGGCGCCGAACGCCTCCCCCGAGAGCTTGAGCATGACCCTGCGCTTGCGTTGCGTCATCCGCGACCGATCCTTCCCCTTGGGAGTCAAAACTACTGGTTCGCCCGGTCCGGCGCAGTGCCGGTCCGGATCGTGTCCGGATGCCGCCGTGCGACGGGATCCGGACACAGGAAAGGAGCCCGGATCGCCGAGGCGATCCGGGCTCCCTGTCGCGACCTAGGCGCCGACCTTGAAGCGGGCGAAGTCGGTCACCGTGATGCCGGCGTCCGAGAGGACCTTGCCGACGGACAGCTTGTTGTCCTTGGCGTAGTCCTGCTCGAGGAGCGCGACCTGCTTGAAGTAGGCGCCGAGACGACCCTCGACGATCTTCGGCAGCGCGGCCTCGGGCTTGCCCTCCTCACGCGTGATCTGCTCGACGATCGTGCGCTCCTTGTCGACGGCCTCGGCCGGGACGTCCTCGCGCGTGAGGTACTCGGGAGCCGCGAACGAGATGTGCTGGGCGACCGAGCGAGCGGTCTCGGCGTCGGAGCCGGCGTAGCCGAGCACCACGCCGACCTGCGGGGGCAGGTCCTTCGACGTCTTGTGCAGGTAGATCGAGAAGCTCTCGCCCTTGACGAGGCGGATGCGACGCAGCTCGACCTTCTCGCCGAGGATCGCGGCCTCCTCGTTGATCACGTCGGCGACGGTCTTGCCGTCGGCCGGCGCGGCCAGGGCGGCCTCGACGGTCTCGGCGCGTGCGGCCGCCACGGCGGCGAGCACGCGGTCGGCGAGCGCGACGAACTTGTCGCCCTTGGCGACGAAGTCGGTCTCGCACGCGAGCTCGATCAGCGTGGCGGTGCCGTCGCCGTTCTCGACGGCGGCGACGAGGCCCTCGGCGGTGGAGCGGTCGGCACGCTTCGCGTTGCCCTTCGCGCCCTTCAGGCGGAGGATCTCGACGGCCTTCTCGATGTCACCGTCGGCCTCCACGAGCGCGTTCTTCGTGTCGACCATGCCGGTGCCGAGGCGCTCGCGCAGGTTCTTGACGTCTTCGAGGGTGAAGTTGGCCATATCAGGCAGTCTCCTGGACTCGTGGTCTTACTTGGACTCGGCGTCGGCCGGTGCGGCCTCGGCCTCGGTCGGCTCGGCCTCGGCGGCCTCGGCCGGCTCGGCCTCGGCGGCGTCGGCCTCCGGCTCGCCGGCGACGACCTCGGCGGCCTCCGCCTCGGCAGCGGCCTCGGTGCCCGCGACCTGCTCGGTCTCGGCCGACGACTGCGCGGGGGTCTCGGCGGCGCCGGCCTGGAGGAGCTCCTGCTCCCACTCGGCGAGCGGCTCGGCCTCCTGGCCCTCCTCCGGCTTCTGGTGGCGCTGGATGAGGCCCTCGGCGGCGGCGTCGGCGATGATGCGGGTGAGCAGGCTCACGGAGCGGATCGCGTCGTCGTTGCCCGGGATCGGGTACTGGACCTCGTCGGGGTCGCAGTTGGTGTCGAGGATGCCGATGACGGGGATGCCGAGCTTCTTGGCCTCGTCGATCGCGAGGTGCTCCTTCTTGGTGTCCACGACCCAGAGCGCCGACGGCGTCTTCGAGAGGTTGCGGATGCCGCCGAGCGACTTGTGCAGCTTGTCGAGCTCGCGCTTCTTGAGCAGCAGCTCCTTCTTGGTGAAGCCCGAGGTGGTGCCCTCGAAGTCGAGCTCCTCGAGCTCCTTCATGCGCGCGAGGCGCTTGGAGACCGTGGTGAAGTTGGTGAGGAGGCCGCCGAGCCAGCGCTGGTTGACGTAGGGCTGGCCGACGCGGGTCGCCTGCTCGGCGATGGACTCCTGCGCCTGCTTCTTGGTGCCGACGAAGAGGATGGTGCCGCCGTGGGCGACCGTCTCCTTGACGAAGTCGTACGCCTTGTCGATGTAGGCGAGCGACTGCTGCAGGTCGATGATGTAGATGCCGGAACGCTCGGTGAAGATGAAGCGCTTCATCTTCGGGTTCCAACGGCGGGTCTGGTGCCCGAAGTGCACGCCGCTGTCGAGCAGCTGGCGGATGGTGACGACGGCCATGGCCGTACTCCTTCTGTTCTCAGTTGTCGCCCCGGCCGGCGGCCGGGAGCCCTGGTGCCCGGCACGGCTCCGCCGGCCCGCGCTCCGAGAGCACGAGCGGGACTGAGTGGAGTCGGTGGCCGAATGGGCACGCGTAGTCGCCCCGACAGGCGGGGCGCTCCGGAGATACTATCACGCAGGCCGGGCCCGACCGGTCCTCCACAGCGCCCACGGCGAGCCCGCGGGACCCCGCTCGGGCCCACGCGTTCCGAGCGGATGTCACGGGCGGCACGCTCGTCGGCATGACCTCCGCGCCCCGCACCCTCGCCCTGGTCGTCGGCGTCGCCGCGGCCCTCCTCCTGGTCGTCGTGCCGCCTGCGGCGGCCGGTCCCGCGGCGTCGCGCCCGGCGGCGCACGATGCGACCCCGACCGCGCCGGTCCACCGGGCCTCCGCCGACGGCGGGCGCTGGGAGTGGCCGATCGAACCCCCCGTGCGCGTGATCGCCCCGTTCCGGGCGCCGCCGACTCCCTATGCGGCCGGCCACCGCGGCATCGACCTGGCGGCCGCTCCCGGAACGGCGGTGCGCGCCGCGTCCGACGGCGTCGTCGCGTTCGCCGGCCCCGTCGCCGGGCGCGGCGTGCTCTCGATCGACCACGGCGACGGGATCGTCAGCGCGATCGAGCCGGTCGCCGCATCCGTCCCCGTCGGCGAGCGCGTGACGGCGGGGCAGCCGGTCGGCGCAACGACGGCGGGCGGACATTGCGGCGAGGTGTGCGCGCACTTCGGCGTCCGCGTGCACGGCGAGTACGTGTCGCCCCTGTGGTTCCTCGGCGGCCTGCCTCGCGCGGTGCTGCTTCCGCCGCGGGGCTGATCAGGCGCGAGGGTGCGCGGTCGCGTAGGTCTGCTTGAGCCGCTCGGCCGAGACGTGCGTGTAGATCTGCGTGGTGCCGAGGCTGGCGTGGCCGAGGTACTCCTGCACGGCGCGCAGGTCGGCGCCGCCGTCGAGCAGGTGCGTGGCGGCACTGTGCCGGAACGCGTGCGGACCGGCGGGCCCGGAACCCGGCAGGTCGGCGAGGAGACCCGCCACGAGGCGGTGCACGGCCCGCACGCCCAGGCGACCGCCGCGGATCCCGAGGAACACGGCGCGGCCGGCCTCGCCGGTCCTGCTCGCCGCCGACGCGATGAGCGCCGGGCGCGCCTGCTCGAGGTATCGATCGAGCGCGGCGGCGGCGGGGGCGCCGTACGGGACGACGCGTTCCTTCGATCCCTTGCCCGTGACGCGGACGGTGCGGCTGCCCCGGTCCACGTCGTCGACGTCGAGGCCGACGAGCTCCGAGACGCGCAGCCCGCATGCGTACAGCAGCTCGACGATGGCGAGGTCGCGCACCGTCACGGGACCGCCGTCGACGGCGGCCAGCTGCAACCCCTCGAGGAGCGCCGCGACGGCCGGCGCGGTCACGACCCGGGGAAGCGGGCGCTTCGCGCGGGGTGCGCGCAGCCGCACGGCCGGATCCGATTCGACCGCACCCGTCCGTTGCAGCCAGGCCCCGAAGCCGCGTGCGGATGCCGCACGCCGGGCGATGGTCGCGCGCGCGAGCCCGCGCTCGGTGGCCAACCACAGCCAGTCGCGGAGCAGGTCGAGGTCGACGCGTCCGACGTCGTCGACCTGCCGGTCGGCGGCGAAGCGGGCGAGGTCGGCCAGGTCGGAGGCGTAGGCGTCGACGGTGTGCTCCGAGTACCCCCGCTCGTGCCGCACGTGGCCGAGGTAGTCGTCCACGGCGGCGTCGAGTCGTCGATCAGGCATCGGACGGCCCGCGCTTGCGCGAGAAGCGCTCGAGCCGGCCGTCGTCGTCGAGCTCCTCGAGCTCCTGCAGGAACTGCTCGCCGAAGCTCGTGACCTCCTGGTGGTCGCCGACCGGCACGACCGACGTGACGACCCCCTCGTCGAACAGGTGCACGAGCGACACCGAGTGGCCGCCATCGATCCCGACGAGCTCGCGCGGCGGGGCGGAGAGGTCCATGGTGTACGCGAGCGCGCCCGCGACCGACACGGGGATGCCCGCGAACGTGCCCTGCGTGGGGTAGTGCAGGTGCCCGCCCAGAATGACGCGGACGTCGGTGCCCCGGACCACCTCCGCGAGCGCGTCCTGTCCACGCAGCTCGAGCACGTCCATGAGCGCGAGCGGCGTCGCGATCGGGGCGTGGTGCATAGCCAGCACGGTGCCGTGCGGCGCGGGGTGGCGCAGCTGTTCGTCGAGCCATGGAAGCGTCTCCGGCTCGAGGATGCCGTGGTGGTATCCGGGGACGCTCGTGTCGAGCAGGATCAGCCGCAGTCCGTCGAGGTCGACGACCCGGTTGACGGGACCCTCGGGCGGTTCCGGCTCGCGCAGGAGGATCTCGGCGAACGGGACGCGTTCGTCGTGGTTGCCCATCACCCAGACGAGCCTGGCGCCGGTCGCCTCGGCGAGGGGCTCGAGCGCGTCGCGGATGCGGAGGTACGCGTCGCGCTCCCCGAGGTCGGTGACGTCTCCGGTCACCAGGATCGCGTCGAGCGACCCGGCGAGTCGTTCCAGTTGCCGGACGGCCTGGTCGAGGTGCGCCACGGTGTCGGCAGTGCCGCCGAGCGGGGCGCCCCCTGCGAGGAAGTGGGTATCGCTCAGGTGGGCGATCACGTGACGCGCCGCCGGGTACCTGCCGAATCGAGGATGATCCATCGCTGCCTCCGCCGCCAGCCTAGGACCACCTACCGCCCCGGCGCGCGGTGTCACGCCGATCGACGGCGAACCCATCCCTCCTCGACGAGTCGCGCGAGCCCGGTCGCATCGAGCGCGCCGAGCGCTCCGAGGACGGCACCGGTGCCGAGACCGCTGCGCCGAGCGAGTTCGGCGACGGTGCGTGCGCGTCGGACGCCGAGGGCATCGAGCACTCGCCGCTCGTCGGGTCCGAGCACGTCGAGCGCCCGGTCGACGCCCGCGACCGCCCCCGGGACGGCGCCCCCGTCGGCTGTGCGAAGGCCGACGAGTTCGGCCATCTGCGCGGCATCCGTCACGCAGACGGCGTCGAATTCGCGGAGCAGGCGGTGGCAGCCTGCGGACGCGGGACTGGTGACAGGCCCGGGCACCGCGCCGAGGGGGCGCCCGAGCGCGGCCGCGTGGCCCGCCGTGTTGAGCGATCCGGAGCGCATGCCGGCCTCGAGCACGACGGTCGCCTGCGCCGCCGCGGCGATGAGCCGATTGCGCTGGAGGAACCTCCAACGAGTCGGCGCCGCGCCGCACGGCATCTCGGACACGACCGCCCCGGCCTCCGCGATGCGGGCGAGCAGCGCCTCATGACCGACCGGGTAGAAGCGGTCGACGCCCCCAGCCAGGAACGCGACGGTGGTGCCGCCGCCGGAGAGGGCCGAACGGTGGGCGGTGCCGTCGATGCCGTAGGCCCCGCCGGAGACGACGGCGAACCCGCGATCCACCAGCCCGGCGGCCGATTCGATCGCGACGTGCTCGCCGTAGCCCGTCGCGGCCCGGGCGCCGACGAGGGCGATCGACGGGGTCTCTCGGAGGGCGGCGACTCGGCCTCGGACCCAGAGCGTGAGCGGCGCGTGCGCGTCGAGGTCGCGCATGCCGTCGGGCCACTCCTCGTCGTCGGGCAGGAGGAGGCGAGCCCCCACGCGGGCGGCCTGCGCGAGCCCGCGGGCGAAGGCGGCGTGGTCGAGTCGCGGTCGCCAGCGCTGGAGGCCCGCCGCAACCTCCTGGGCCGAGACGGCCGCGCCGTGTGCGGCCGCTTCGGCAGCGAGCTCGCCGCTCGGGACCTCGGCGAGGAGCCGCTCGGCCGTCCGCACGGGACCGAGGGCGGCGACGAGGCGACCGAGCACGCCGTCGCCCGGCTCGGACACGAACCCGAGCGTCGCCGCCGCGGCGACCTCCTGCGGCGGGACCTCCGCTGCGGCGGAGCGCACGGCCGCGAGATCGACGGCCGAGGCCGCGACGGTGCGTTCCAGGGCGCTCATGCCGCGAGCCCCGAGCGGAGCTTGAGCGCCCGCCCGACGTGCTGCGAGTTCGGCCGCGCGGCGCCCTCGAGGTCGGCGACGGTCCACGCGACCTTGAGCACCCGGTCGTACCCGCGCATCGTCACGTGTCCGCGCTCGAGCGCGTAGTCGAGCGCACGGGTGGCCGCGGAACCCGGGTGCATGCGTCCGTCACCCCGGAGCCACGGCCCGGGCACCTGCGCGTTCGTGCGCCACGGGGTACCGGAGTAGCGCTCGGCCGCGGCCTCCTGCGCATGACGCACGCGCTCGCGGGCCACCTCGGTCGTCATCGCGGGGCCGCCGGGGGCGCCGGCGTCCATGCGGAGCATCGCGGGCGTCAGCCGGTTGACCTGGAGCCGCAGGTCGACGCGATCGAGCAGCGGGCCCGAGATGCGCGCGAAGTAGCGTCGCTTCACCGCGGCCGGGCAGGCGCACGCGTCCGCGACGGTCTCGCCCCCGCCGCACGGGCAGGGGTTCGCCGCGAGCACGAGCTGGAATCGGGCGGGGAACGTCGCGACCGCGCTCGCCCGGTGGATGGTGATCTCGCCCGATTCGAGCGGCTGACGGAGCGCGTCGAGCACCGAGGCGGGGAATTCGGGCGCCTCGTCGAGGAAGAGCACGCCGTGCGACGCGCGGGCGGCGGCGCCGGGCCGGATGCCGCGACTGCCCCCGCCGACCATGGCGGCCGCACTCGCGGTGTGGTGCGGCGCCTCGAACGGCGGGCGGACCGACAGCGTGCCGCCGATCCGCTCACCCGCGAGGGAACGGAGCGATGCCACCTCGAGCGCGGCGTCGGGGGTGAGGTCGGGGAGGATGCCCGGAAGCCGCGAGGCGAGCATGGTCTTGCCCGCGCCCGGCGGTCCCGCCATCAGCAGGTGGTGGCCTCCGGCGGCGGCGATGAGCAGGGCGTCGACGGCGTCGGGGTTGCCCACCACGTCGGCGAGGTCGCCGCCGGGGGCCGGCGCAGCCGGCTCGTCCGCCGCCGGGTCGACCCGCGCGGGCCTCGACCCGTCGTCCGCGGTTGCGTCGAACGCTCCGCCGTGCCGCACCGCCGCCTCGAGGAGCGAGGCGACCGCCACGACCTCGACACCGGGCACCAGCCTGGCCTCGTCCGCGTTCGCCAGCGGCACCATGACGCGCTCGTGCCCGGCGCGCGCCGCCGCGAGCACCGCGGGCAGGATGCCGTGCGTCGGCCGCAGGCGTCCGTCGAGCCCGAGCTCGCCCAGGTGGACGAAGCGCTCGACCGACTCGCGCTCGACCGAGCCGGCCGCCGCGAGGCAGGCGAGCGCGATCGCCAGGTCGAATCCCGACCCGTGCTTGGGCAGCGATGCCGGCGACAGGTTCACGGTGAGCCGCCGCGAGGGCAGCGGGCAGCCCGCGTTGGTCGCGGCCGACCGGACGCGCTCGCGCGCCTCGCCGAGTGCGGCATCCGGCAACCCGATGATGACGAGCGCCGGCAGCTGGCTCGACAGGTCGGCCTCGACCTCGACGACCGAGCCGGTCAGCCCGACGAGCGCGATGGAGCGCGTGCGTGCGACGGGCATCACGCGATCCGCTCGAGGTGCTCGACGATGGCCGGCGCCGTCGACGGGGCGAACACGGCGACCGCGTCGATGCGGATGCGCGCGGTGGGGACCTCGCGCGCCTCGCACCATGCGAGCGCGAGACGCCGCAGCCGGGCGAGCTTGCGTGCCGTGATCGCCTCGAACGGGTGCCCGTAGCCGTGGCCGGCGCGGGTCTTCACCTCGACGAAGACCGTCTCGTCGCCGTCGCGGAGCACGAGGTCGAGCTCGCCCTGCGAGCACCGCCAGTTGCGGTCGATGACGCGCATGCCGCGCGCCTGGAGATGGTCGGCGGCGACCTGTTCGCCGTGTCGACCGAGTTCGGTGTTGTGGGCCATGTGGCCAGAGTCGCGGCCGGCACGGCCCGCACCGCGCCGATCGCCGACGGCGGCGGACGACTCCCCCGACGCGACCCCTGTGGAGGACCGCTCAGACCACCTCAGGACGCAGCGAACCGCTCGGGCGCGCCCCGACTACTCCTCGAGCGCCAGGTCCTTCGGCAGCTCGAACTCGCGCGTCGCCAGCTCCTCGACGTTCACGTCCTTGAAGGTCAGCACGCGCACCGCCTTCACGAACCGGTCGGCGCGGTAGACGTCCCACACCCACACGTCCTTCATCGACAGCTCGAAGTAGAAATCGTGCTCGGTGTCGCGGCGCACCAGTTCGACCTCGTTCGCAAGGTAGAAGCGACGCTCGGTCTCGACCACGTACTTGAACTGCGAGACGATGTCGCGGTATTCGCGGTAGAGCGCGAGCTCCACTTCACGGTCGTAGTCTTCGAACTCGTCCTCATCCATCGCTGCTCATCCTACTTCGAGGTCGAACAGCGACGGCGCCGCTTCGGCAGGCCGCTCGTGCAGCCATGTGCGCCGGTGCATGCCGCTCGGCCCGTGCTCGGCGATCGCGGCGAAGTGCGCGGGGCTCGAGTAGCCCTTGTTCTCGTGCCAGTGGTACAGCGGGGTGTGGTCGTGCGCGCGCCGCATGCCGGTGTCGCGGTGCACCTTGGCGATGACGGATGCCGCCGACACCGACGCGCAGTCGCGGTCCGCCTTGATGCGCGTGATGACCTGCGCGCGGTGCTCGATGGACTGGCTGAGCCAGTCGACGTTGCCGTCGAGCAGGAGCGGCGCTCCCGTCACGAGGCCGCGATCGATGCCGAGCGCGGCGAACGCGCGAGCGCCGGCGAGGCCGAGGCACGCCATGATCCCGAGCCGGTCGATCTCGTCGGCGCTCGCCTCGCCGACGGCCGAGGCGAGCACCCATGAGGCCGCACGCGGCGCGAGGATCCGGCGCTTCGGCTCGGGGAGGAGCTTGGAGTCGCGCAGGCCCGCGGGCATCCGCCGGACGGAGGCGTCGATGACGACCATGCCGACCGCGACGGGACCGGCGAGCGCGCCGCGACCCACCTCGTCGCAGGCGAGGACCACGGGCGCTCCCCCGGCCAGCAGTTCGCGCTCGATCTTCAGGGACGGCACGCCGGCGGGGCTCACCTCACCCGGCTCCCTCGTCGACGCCGGCGAACACCTCGGGGTAGTTGTCGAGGAAGGTCCAGTGGGAGATCGGCCAGCTCACGACCACCGCGCGCCCGACCACGTTGTCGATCGGGACGAAGCCCTCGAGCGGCGTCTCGGTGTTGTAGCGCGAGTCCTTGGAGTTGTACCGGTTGTCGCCCATGACCCACAGCGACCCCTCGGGCACGACGACGTCGAAGTCGTCGCGCGAGACCTTGGTCTCGCCGGGCGGGAGCGCCACGTACGGCTCGTCGAGCGGCACGCCGTTCACGGTCATCTGCCCGAGCGCGTTGCAGCACACGACGGTGTCGCCGGGCAGGCCGACGACGCGCTTGACGAGATGGTCGTTCGAGTCGGGCGCCGAGAGCCCGACGAACGCGAGGAACCAGTCGATGGCGGCGAGCACCGGCGGCTGCTCCTCCTCGACGCGAGCGGGAAGCCACCCGCCCGGATCCTTGAAGACGACGACGTCGCCGCGCTCGATCGCCGCGAGCTCGGGCACGAGCTGGTTGACGATGATGCGGTCGTCCTGCACCAGGGTCTGCTCCATCGACTGCGACGGGATGAAGAAGGACCGGATGAGGAAGGTCTTGATGAGGAAGGAGACCAGGACCGCGACCAGGAAGATCACGACGAGGTCGCGCAGGAACAACAGGAGGCTCCGTCGGCGCGATGGCGCATCGGAGGCGGCGCGTTCGTCGCGCGTGGTGCGTGTGTCTTCAGTCATGAAATGGCTCGAGCTCCCCGACCCAGTCTAGGGGCGAGGAGCTCGAGCGGATGACGCGGTGTCGGCGGGAAGCCGATCAGCTGTCGCGCTTCTCCTTGATCTTGGCCTTCTTGCCGCGCAGCTCGCGCAGGTAGTACAGCTTGGCGCGACGGACGTCACCGCGGGTGACGACCTCGATGCGGTCGATCACCGGGGAGTGCACCGGGAACTTGCGCTCGACGCCGACCTGGAAGCTGATCTTGCGGACGGTGAAGGTCTCGCGGACGCCCTCGCCCTGGCGGCCGATGACGACGCCCTGGAAGACCTGGATGCGCGAGCGGTTGCCTTCGACGATGTTGACGTGGACCTTGACGGTGTCGCCGGGGCGGAAGTCCGGGACGTCCGAGCGGAGGCTCGCGGCGTCGACGTGGTCGAGGATGTGCATGATGGTTCGCTCTCTGCGCCCGCCACCGGTCGAACGCGGATCATGGATGGAAGTGTGTGGTGCCGCTTCGCGCGACCGCAGGTCGCGCCGTGCGAGTTCCCCGGAGGCAGAGCCATGCGGCGGCACGATCGTCCATTCTGCCAGATCAGTGCCCCTGCGGCCAAAAACGGGTGACGGATGCCACGGCGGACCCGATGGGCGTCAGTCGCGCCGCTCGTCCCAGCTGCGCTCCTCGCGGATGACGATGACCTCGCCGCCGTCGGCGGGTCGGGTCTCGCTGCGCTCGCCGGGGAGCCCGGCCCCGGGCTCTCGCGAGTACGCGATCCGTTCGTACTCCTCCATCGTCGCCCGTACGCGTCGCGCCCCGTCGCTGAGCAGCCGCCACACCGCGTACCAGAACGCCGCGATGGCGCCGACCATGGCGAGGATCGCGAACGTGATGCCGGTCGGTCCGTACACCCCGGCCGCGACGACGAGCAGGTGCCAGGTGCCGAGCACCGCGACATCCGCCCAGTCGACCGCCTTGTCGCGACGCACGTCGGGCCGGGCGGCCACGAGGAGGGCCACGACGCCCAGCGTCACGAAGGCGATGGGAGCGGCGAACATGAGGCCGATGACGCCCCACCCGCTCGAACCGAAGATCGCGTAGCCGATCAGCAGCCACACCGGCAGGACGACCGCGGCGATGAACTGCCAGCGGTAGAAGGCGCGACGGATCAGCATGCGGCCAGCGTACCCGCGCCCGCCCGGGCGGTCCCCGGGTGTTCACTCAGGGCGGACCCGACAGAATGGGAGGCGTGATCGAACTGAGGACCCCTGCGGAGATCGAGCAGATGCGGCCGGCCGGCCGATTCGTGGCGAGCGTGCTGGAGGCGACGTCGAAGGCCGCGGCGCCCGGCGTCAACCTGCTCGAGCTGGACGCGCTCGCGCACGACATGATCCGCGCGGCGGGCGCCACGAGCTGCTACATCGACTACCACCCGTCGTTCGGCGCCAGCCCGTTCGGCAAGGTGATCTGCACGTCGGTCAACGACGCGGTCCTGCACGGCCTCCCCCACGACTACGCGCTGAAGGACGGTGACCTGCTGAGCCTGGACTTCGCGGCCTCGGTCGACGGCTGGGTCGCCGACTCGGCGATCTCGATCGTCGTGGGCACGCCCCGCGACGAGGACCTGCGCCTCATCGACACGACCCGGCGCGCCCTCGACGCCGGCATCGCCGCCGCGCGCCCCGGCAACCGCATCGGCGACATCTCGCGCGCGATCGCCGACGTCGCGAGGGCCGAGGGCCTCTCGATCAACACCGACTTCGGCGGACACGGCGTCGGTCGCACCATGCACGGCGATCCGCACATCCCGAACAACGGCCGTCCGGGCCGCGGCCTGCCGCTGAAGCCCGGCCTGGTGGTGGCGATCGAGCCGTGGTTCCTGCAGACGACCGACCGCATCTTCACCGACCCCGACGGGTGGACCCTGCGCAGCGTCGACGGCTCGCGGGGCGCCCACTCCGAGCACACGATCGCGGTGACCGAGGGCGACCCGATCGTCCTCACGCAGCGCGGCTGAGGCCGGCCCGGCAGCGACCCGGAGCACGGCCGCCCGCATGAGCTCGCGTCATCCGTCGAGCTCGATCTCGATCATGCCGCCCACGACGCGCGTGCGGTACGTGCGCAGCGACAGCGACGGGTCGGTGAAGCACTCGCCGGTGCCCAGGTCGTAGACCTCCTTGTGCAGCGGTGACGCGATGGTCGGGCGGTCGCCGCGCGAGCCGGCGATGCCGCGCGCCATCACGGGCGCTCCCGTGTGCGGGTCGTGGTGGTCCACCGCGTACACCTCCTCGCCGGCGATGCGGACGATCGCCACCTGGCGCTCAGCGAGGAGTGCGACCTCGCCCCACCCCGGCTCGAGGTCGGACACCGCGCACGCGCGGACCCACGTGGTGGCCAGCTCGATGGTCGACGTCATCTCCGGCTCCTTCCGTCTCGGTGTGCACCCGACGCTAGGCCGGGCATGTTTCCCCAGTCGCGTCCGCCGTGTTTCCGGCGGGTGAAACCGGCCTCACATCGCCGACGGACGGCCGCAAGGTCCCGGAGCGGTTGCGTTACGACCGCGAAACAGGACGGAAACGGCCCCGCCGTACGCTCGCCGACACCTGAGACCGGGAGGCCAGCATGAACGAGACCGCGAACGCCGCGGCCGGCGCACGTCACGTCGTCGTCGTCGGCGCCGGCCCGGCGGCGCATCGACTCGCGGACAGCCTGCACGCCCGCGACGCCGGACGACGCCTCCGCGTCACGGTCGTCGGCGAGGAGGCGTGGGCGCCGTACGACCGCGTCGCGCTCAGCTCGCGCCTCGCCGACGGCGACGCCGACCTCGAACTGCCCGACACCCCGTGGGACGACGGACACGTCCGGCTCCTGACGGGCGAGCGCGTCGTTGAGGTCAGCCGCGCGGACCGCGTCGCCACCACCGCGAGCGGGCTCGAGCTGCGGTGGGACGACCTCGTGCTCGCGACCGGGTCGACCGCGCCCGTCCCCGACATCCCCGGCAGCGAGCACGCCCGGGTGTACCGCACGATCGACGACGTCGACGCCCTGGTGGCGGAGACCCGCACGCTCGGCGAGCGCCTCGGCCGCGCGCCGCGCGTGGTCGTCGCGGGCGGCGGCCTGCTCGGGCTCGAGGCCGCCGGGGGCCTCGCGAGGCTGGGGGCGGATGCCGCGATCGTGCACTCGGGCCGCTGGCTCATGTCGGCCCAGCTCGACGAGGGCGCCGGGCGCGCGCTCGGGCGCATCATCGCCGGCCAGGGCATCGACCTGCACCTCGGGGTCCGCCCCGCGAGGGTGCTCACCAGCAGCGGCGGCGTCGTGGGGGTGGAGCTCACCGACGACCGCCGCGTCGACGCCGACCTGGTCGTGTTCGCGATCGGGATCACGCCGCGCGACGAGCTGGCTCGGGCGATGGGGCTCGAGCTCGGCCCGCGCGGGGGCGTCGCGATCGACACGGCGTGCGCGGCATCCGTGCCGAACGTCTGGGCGATCGGCGAGGTCGCGAGCTTCGAGGGCCGGTGCACGGGCCTCGTCGCGCCCGCGAACGCCATGGCCGAGGTCGTCGCCGACCGCCTGCTCGGCGGAGCGGCCGAGTTCACGACCGTCGACGACGCGACCAAGCTGAAGCTCGCCGGCGTCGACGTCGCGAGCTTCGGCGACGCGCTCGCCCGCACGGAGCAGGCGCTCGAGATCGTCTACGCCGATCCGGCCCGTGGGCTGTACCAGAAGCTGGTCGTGACGGACGACGCGAAGACGCTCCTCGGCGGCGTCTTCGTGGGCGACGCATCGCCGTACGCGTCGCTGCGGCCGTTGCTCGGCACCGAGCTCGCGGGCGAGCCCGCCGCATACCTCTCGGCGTCGGGCATGGAGGCGCCCGAGGGTGACGAGCTCCCGGCATCCGCCCTCGTCTGCGCGTGCAACAACGTGGCCGCCGGCGCCATCCGCGACGCGGTGAACGGGCCGCACGACGGCCATCGGGAGGGCTGCGCCGAGCTCGGCCCGCTGAAGGCCTGCACGCGCGCCGGCACCCAGTGCGGGTCGTGCGTGCCGCTCGTGAAGAAGCTGCTCGAGGCGGAGCTGAGGAAGACGGGGCAGCCGATCTCGCGCGCGCTCTGCGAGCACTTCGCCATCTCGCGGCAGGAGCTGTTCGAGTCGATCCGCGTGCTCGAGCTCGCCTCGTTCGAGGAGATCGTCGCGCGGCTCGGCACCGGGCGCGGATGCGACGTCTGCAAGCCCGTCGTCGCGTCGATCCTCGCCGCCCAGCACGGCTCGTACATCCTCGACGGCGGCCGCGGCGGCCTCCAGGACACCAACGACCGCGCCATGGCGAACATGCAGAAGGACGGCACGTACTCGGTCGTGCCGCGCATCCCCGCCGGCGAGATCACGCCGCAGAAGCTCGCGGTCATCGCCCAGGTCGCCACCGACTTCGGGCTCTACACCAAGATCACGGGCGGCCAGCGCATCGACCTCTTCGGCGCGCGGCTCGACCAGCTGCCCGAGATCTGGAAGCGGCTCGTCGACGCCGGCTTCGAGTCCGGCCAGGCGTACGGCAAGGCGCTGCGGAACGTCAAGAGCTGCGTCGGTTCGACGTGGTGCAGGTACGGCGTGCAGGACTCCGTCGCGATGGCGATCCGCCTCGAGCTGCGCTACCGCGGGCTCCGCTCGCCGCACAAGCTGAAGTTCGGCGTCTCGGGCTGCGCGCGCGAGTGCGCCGAGGCCCGCGGCAAGGACGTCGGCGTCATCGCGACCGACCAGGGGTGGAACCTCTACGTCGGCGGCAACGGCGGCTTCCAGCCGGCCCACGCGCAACTGCTCGCGAGCGACCTCGACGACGAGACGTTGCTGCGGTACATCGACCGCTACATCATGTACTACGTCCGGACGGCCGACCGGCTGCAGCGCACCGCGCGCTGGATCGAGGACCTCGAGGGCGGACTCGACCACGTGCGCGACGTGGTCGTGCGCGACTCGCTCGGCCTCGCCGACGACCTCGAGGCGGCGATGGCCCGGCATGTCGACTCGTACGAGGACGAGTGGGCGGCCACGCTCGCCGACCCCGACCGGCTGCGCCGCTTCCGCTCGTTCGTCAACGCCCCCGAGGCGGCGGCGCAGACGCTCGCCCGGGTCGAGGAACGCGGCCAGTACCGGCCCGCGACACCCGAGGAACTCGCGCGCGGCGAGGCCGTGCTCGTGTCCGGGCCCACCATCCCCACGCGCGGAGCCGGCGCATGACCGGCCGCGTGAGCCTCGTCGGCGGCGGACCCGGTCAGGAGGAGCTGCTCACGGTCGCGGCGGTGCGGGCGCTCGGCGCGGCGGATGTCGTGCTCTACGATCGGCTCGCCCCGCACGGCCGCCTGGCCGAGCTCGCTCCCGACGCCGAACTCGTCGACGTCGGCAAGCGCCCGGGGCACCACGCGCTGCCGCAGCCCGAGATCGAGGAGCTGCTCGTCGCCCACGCGCTCGCGGGGCGGCACGCGGTGCGACTCAAGGGCGGCGACCCGTACGTGTTCGGCCGGGGCGGCGAGGAGGTGCTCGCGTGCCACCGCGCCGGAGTTCCGGTCGAGGTGATCCCGGGCGTCACGAGCGCGGTCGCGGTGCCCGGCGCCGCCGGGATCCCGCTGACGCACCGCGGTGTCAGCCGCCTGTTCACCGTGGTCTCGGGGCACGCGCCGCTCACCGACGACGAACTCCGTCACCTGGCGGGCCTCGGCGGCACGATCGTCGTGCTCATGGGCGTCAACACGCTCCCGATGCTCGCGGCCGGGCTCGCGCGCCACGGCATGCGCGCCTCGATGCCGGTCGCGATCGTCGAGCGCGGGTTCCGGTGCGACCAGCGCACGACGATCGCCGACCTCGGCGGGATCGTGACCGCGGCCGGCCTCGCCGGTGCGAGCTCGCCCGCGGTGATCGTCGTCGGCGAAGTCGTGCGGCTCGCGCACGACGGCGACGCCGACGCCGTGCAGCTCATGGAGCGCGCGACCGGACTCGCGGGAGCCGCCGCATGACCGACCGGGCTGACTGCGCGATCGGGTTCCGGCCCGATCAGCTCGAGGGCTTCCGGATCGGAGTGACGAGCGACCGCCGATCGGGCGACCTCATCGACGCGCTCGTGCGCCGCGGCGCCCAGGTGATCCACGCCCCGACGATCCGGATGGCGAACGCGAGCTCCGACGAGCCGGTGATCGCCGACACGCGCGCCATCATCTCGGCGCGGCCCGACGTCCTGCTCGCCACGACCGCCTACGGCGTGCGCCGCTGGTTCGAGGTGGCGGATGCCGCGGGGCTCGGCGACGAGCTCCTCGACGCGCTCCGCGACACCGCGATCCTCGTGCGCGGGCCGAAGGCGCGCGGCGGCATCCGTGCCGCCGGGCTCGACGACGTGGGGATGAGCGCCGAGGAGACCACGGAGTCGCTCATCGACGAGGTGCTCGCGACGTACCCGCGGGGCCTGACCGTCGCCGTGCAGCTGCACGGCTACCTGCCGCCGTCGGCGCTCGACCGGCTGCGCGAGGCGCACGACCGGGTGCTCACCGTCGAGCCGTACCGCTGGATCGATCCGGATCTCGCCGATGAGCGCGTCGAACGCCTGATCGAGGCCGCCTGCACCGGCGGACTCGACTGCATCACCTTCACGAGCGCACCCGCGGTGCACGCCCTGCTGATGGCGGCGGAGGCGCGCGGCCGCCACGACGACCTCGTCGACGCGATGCGCGGACCCGTGGTCGCCGCCGCCGTCGGACCCGTCACCGCCGCGCCGCTGGCCGCGGCCGGCATCGACGCCCTCCAGCCGGAGCGGTACCGGATGGGCGCCATGATCCGGCAGGTGTGCGAGCACCTCGAGTCGGCGCGCGTCATCCGGGTCGAGACGCAGCACGGACCGCTCGCGCTGCGCGGGTCCGTCGTCGAAGTCGGCGAGCGCCGCATCCCGCTCGCACCCGTCGCGCTCTCGATCCTGCGCCCGCTCGTCTCCGCACGCGGCTCGGTGGTCGCCCGGGACCGCCTCGTCGCGGGCATGCCCGGGGCCGGCGACGAGCACGCGCTCGAGGTCGCGCTCAGCCGCCTCCGCCAGGCGATCGGCGTGCCCGGGCTCATCGCGACGGTGGTCAAGCGCGGGTACCGGATCGATGTGTGACGACGACCTCACATCGCCGTCCGCGACGGGTGAGCAGGTGGAGACCCAGAGTTCACCGTCCGCGCGAACCCGGGAAACACGCCGCGCATAGCGTCGGTCGCACCAGCTCGACCCCGTGACCGACACCCCCCGGAGGCACCGATGACCGAGACCATGCAGACCCCTCCCCCGAGCACCGCACCCGCCGCGCCGTCCGACCCGGTCGCGCCGCCCGCCGCGGCGACCGGCGCCCTCACCCTGCGCCCGGGCCGCTGGATCGACGGCTGGGACGCGGAGCACCCCGTCCAGTGGGAACGCGAGGGGCGGCGCATCGCCCGCCGCAACCTCAACTGGTCGATCTTCGCCGAGTTCCTCGGGTTCGTCGTCTGGCAGCTGTGGAGCATCGTCGCCGTGGCGCTGCCCGCGGCCGGCTTCCAGCTATCGACGGGTGAACTGTTCTGGCTCATCTCCATCCCGAGCCTCGTCGGCGCCACGCTGCGCATCCCCTACTCGTTCCTCGTGCCGATCTTCGGCGGCCGCAACTGGACGATCGTCTCGGCGGCGCTGCTGCTGGCACCGACCATCGCGCTCGCGATCTGCGTGTCCAACCCCGGAACGCCGTTCGGCGTGCTGCTGTTCGCCGCGGCGCTCGCGGGCTTCGGCGGCGGCAACTTCGCCAGCTCGATGTCGAACATCACGTTCTTCTACCCGCAGCGCGAGAAGGGCTGGGCGCTCGGCCTGAACGCCGCCGGTGGCAACCTCGGGGCGGCGGTCGCGCAGTTCACGGTGCCGATCGTCATCACGATCGGCGCGGGCGCGACGCTGAACCTGCCGATCGCGGGCCTGATCTGGATCCCGTTCATCCTGATCGCGATGTTCGGCGCGTGGAAGTCCATGGACAACCTCTCCAACGCCAAGGCCGACCTCTCGGGCTCGGCCGCGGCGCTCAAGGAGCCGCACCTATGGCTGCTGTCGCTGCTCTACATCGGCACGTTCGGCTCGTTCATCGGCTTCGCCAGCGTCTTCCCCAAGCTGATCGCCGACCAGTTCCCCGAGTTCTCGACGATCGGCGTGCTCGGCGCCACCGTCTCGCTCGCGTTCCTCGGCGCACTCGTCGGCTCGCTCGCCCGACCCTACGGCGGTCGGCTCTCCGACCGGTTCGGCGGTGCTCGCATCACGATGGTCGCGTTCGCGGCGATGGCGGCGATCACGGTCGCGGTGCTCGCGACCCTCCCGCTCGGCAGCTTCTGGCTGTTCCTCGGCCTGTTCCTGCTGCTGTTCGCCACGGCGGGCATCGGCAACGGCTCGACCTACCGGATGGTGCCGATCGTGTTCGCGATGCGCTCCGCTCACGGCGGCGCGGGCGACGTCTCGACGCAGCGCAAGGCCGCGGCCGCCCTCGGCCTGATCTCGGCGATCGGCGCCTTCGGCGGCTTCCTCATCCCCCAGGCGCTGAACCTGTCCTTCCAGACGACCGGCGACTACGCAGCCGCCTTCATGGGCTTCATCGCCGGGTACGTGGTGCTCCTCGCCCTCACCTGGGCGGTGTACGTCCGTCCGCGCCACCTCCGCGAGCAGAAGATCTGAATCGAGCACCATGCCCGACGCCCCCGCCCCCACGCACTGCCCGTACTGCGCCCTGCAGTGCGCGATGACCCTCACGCCGACGGATGCCGCGGAGGCCGCGACCACGCCGGTGACCGTCGCCGGCCGCGACTTCCCCACCAACCGCGGCGGGCTGTGCAAGAAGGGCTGGACGTCGGCGGAGCTGCTGCGCGCACCCTCGCGCCTCGGCGTCCCGCTCGTGCGGGGCGCCGACGGCGTGCTCCGGGAGGCGAGCTGGGACGAGGCGCTCGACCTCGTCGCCGGGCGCCTGCGCGACATCCGCTCGCAGCACGGCGCCGACGCGGTCGGCGTGTTCGGCGGCGGAGGCCTCACGAACGAGAAGGCGTACCTGCTCGGCAAGTTCGCCCGGCTGGCCCTCGGCACGAGCCGCATCGACTACAACGGGCGCTTCTGCATGTCGTCGGCCGCCGCGGCCGGCAACCGGGCGTTCGGCGTCGACCGCGGGCTGCCCTTCCCGCTGGCCGACCTCGACGATGCCGAGACGATCCTGCTGCTCGGCACCAACGTCGCCGAGACCATGCCGCCCTTCATCGGGCACCTCGCGGGCGCGCAGGCCGCGGGCGGGCTCGTGGTCGTCGACCCTCGTCGCACGGCCACGGCCAGGCTCGCCGACGACGGGCGGGGCCTGCACGTGCAGCCCGCCCCGGGCACCGACCTCGCCCTGCTGCTGGGTCTCACGCACATCGTGATCGCCGAGCGCCTCGTCGACGCCGAGTACGTCGCCGCGCGGACGAGCGGCGACGCCGACCTCCGCCGCAGCGTCGCCACGTGGTGGCCCGAGCGCGTGCAGGCCGTCACCGGCGTCGCCGCGCCGACGCTGCGTCGCCTCGCGCGTCGGCTCGCGGCCGGCGGCAACACGTTCATCCTCACGGGCCGCGGGGTCGAGCAGCACGTCGACGGGACCGACACCGCGACGGCCGCGATCAACCTCGCGCTGCTGCTCGGGCTGCCCGGGCGCCCGGGCAGCGGCTACGGCACGCTGACCGGCCAGGGCAACGGGCAGGGCGGCCGCGAGCACGGGCAGAAGTGCGATCAGCTGCCGGGCTACCGCAGGATCACCGACCCGGATGCCCGAGCGCACGTCGCGCGCGTCTGGGGCGTCGACCCCGCCGAGATCCCCGGACCCGGCGTGCCCGCGATCGAGCTGCTCGCCTCGCTCGGCCGTCCGGACGGCGTCCGCGCCATGCTCGTGCACGGGTCGAACGTCGTCGTCTCGGCCCCCGACGCCGCAGCGGTGCGGCGGAGCCTCGGCGCGCTCGAGCTCCTCGTGGTGTGCGACTTCGTGCTCTCGGAGACGGCCGCGCTCGCCGACGTCGTGCTTCCGGTCCTCCAGTGGGCCGAGGAGGAGGGGACGATGACGAACCTCGAGGGTCGCGTCATCCGTCGCCGCCGTGCCCTCGAGCCGCCTGCCGGCGCCCGGGACGAGCTCTGGATCCTCCACGAGCTCGCGCGACGGCTCGGCTCGCCCGCCCGATTCGACACGGACCCCGAAGCGGTCTTCGAGGAGCTGCGTCTCGCGTCCGAGGGTGGGATCGCCGACTACTCGGGCATCGACTACGCCCTCCTGGACTCCGGCGCCGAGGCGTACTGGCCGTACCCCCGCGGTGGGGCCGGCACGCCGCGGCTCTTCGCGGAACGCTTCGCGCACCCAGACGGGCGCGCCCGGCTCGTCGCCGTCTCGGTGCGTCCGGCAGCGCACCCCGCGCCCGGTCCCGGCGAGGTCACGCTCGTGACGGGTCGCCTGCTCGAGCACTACCAGAGCGGCGCGCAGACGCGCCGGGTGCCCGAGCTGCTCGAGGCGCAGCCCGAGCTGCGTGCCTCGCTGCATCCCGCAACCGCCGAGCGCCTCGGCATCGGCGACGGCGATCCCGTCGTCATCTCGAACCGCCGCGGCACGGTGCACGGGCGCGCCCGGGTCACCGTCGACATCCGACCGGATGCGGTCTTCCTGCCCTTCCACTACGGCGACGAGCAGGCGGCCAACCTGCTGACCTCCGACGCCGTCGACCCGATCTCGTCCATGCCCGAGTTCAAGACCAACCTCGTGCGCATCGCGCGCCTCGCGAAAGCCGGAGCCCTCGCATGAGCTCACCGCTCAGGATCGTCCTCATCGGCTACGGGCTCGTCGGCGCCCGCTTCGTCGAGGAGCTGCTGCCCGAGGTGGCCGCGGGCCGCATCGCCCTCACGGTCGTCGGCGGCGAGCCGGTCGAGTCGTACAACCGGGTGCTCGTCGCGGAGCTCGCTGTGGGCAACACCGACCTCGATGCGATGCTCGTCGGCGATCGGGCGTCGGCGGAGGCCGCCGGGGTCCGCGTGCTGCTCGGCGTGGCCGCGACCGCGATCGACCGCGACGCACGAGTCGTTCGGTGCTCGGACGGCGACGGGATCCCGTACGACCGCGTGGTGCTCGCGACCGGCGCGCGCGCGAACACGCCGACCCTCGACGGCGTCGAGCGTCCGCGCCGCGACCTCGCCTCGCTCGGCAAGCACGCCGCGTCGCTCGTGGCGCGCGACGACGTGCTGCCCGAGGGCGTGACCGCGCTCCGCGACCTCGACGACGCCCGGCGCGTGCTCGCGGCGGTTCGCGGACGGCGACGCATCATCGTGCTCGGCGCGGGCGTCCTCGGACTCGAACTCGCCCTCGCCGCCGCCCATGCCGGCGCGCAGGTGTGCGTCGTCCACCACGGACCGATCCCGATGCCGCGCAACCTCGACCGCGGCGGCGGGCACGTGCTGCGCTCGGCACTGCGCCGGACCGGCGTCACCGTCGTGGCGCACAGCCGCGCCGAGGCCGTGGGGTACCGGACGGATGCCGACGGCACGCGCCGCTTCGACCTGCTCGTCACCGCCGACGGGAAGCAGTTGCGGGGCGACCTGCTCGTGCTCTCGTGCGGTGTGAGCCCGCGCACCGAGCTCGCGGTGCTGGCGGGCCTCCGGACGGCGGTGGGCGTGGTGGTCGGGCCCGACCTTCGCAGCTGGACCGATCCCGACGTGTACGCGGTCGGCGACTGCGCGCAGGTCGTCGAGCGCACGCCCGAGACCGCGGGTCGCCGCGACCTGCCCGGCGCACCGGCGGGGCTCGTGGCCCCGGGATGGCGGCAGGCCTCCTGGCTCGCGGCCGCGCTCGCCGCCGAGGCCGCCGCGATCCGGAGCGCGGGCGCCGACTCGGAGGTCGCCGCCGAGCCCCTGCCCACGGAGCGCGATGCGATCGTGATGCTCAAGGCCGAGCACGTCGACGTCGTCGCGGTCGGCGAGGTGGCCGCCGATCCATGGGACGACGATGCGCTCAGCCCGCGCCGTCGGGTCGCGCAATGGGCGGACCCCGAGCACCTCAGGTACGTGAAGATGGTGACCGAGGACGGCGTGCTCACGGGATTCGTGTGCGTCGGGATGCCGCGGACCGCCGCCGAGCTCACCCTGCTGTACGACCGGGGCGGCGAGCTGCCTGCGGACCGGTCGCTGCTGCTCCGCTTCGACGGGCCCGACCACGACCCCGGGACCGACGCGGACGCGTTCGCGCCCGAGTCGACCGTCTGCTGGTGCAACGGCGTCACGGTCGCCCGGATCGAGGCGTCGCACGCGTGCGGCAACACGACCGTCGAGTGCGTCGGCCGCGACACGCGCGCCGGCACCGGGTGCGGCGGATGCCGCGGCCGGATCGCCGAGGTGCTCGCCCGCGCCGCTGAGGCCGACGGCGCCCTGACCCCGTGACCGGCTGACGTCCCGGCGCGCTCGCGCCGGAGTCAGGCCCGCTCGCGCCGTTCCGACGGGACGACGGCCGTCGCGTAACGGTCGATCACGAGGTCGACGAGCGGCTCGGGCGCGGCGCGGTCCGGGAGCAGGAGCGGGTCGCCGACGACATCCGCACCCGACGCCTTCGCCTGGTCGTAGAAGGTGCCCGGCGCGAGCAGGTAGGGGCAGACGACGATGCGCGAGCCCGGATGCACCTCGCGGAGCATCTCGATCGCATCCGGAAGGCGCGGGATGGCGGCCGCGATGAACCCCGCCGTCACCGGCCTGCCGAGTCGCTGGCCGAGTCGCCGGGACGTCTCGAAGCACTCGCGTACGGCGCGCGGGTCGTTGGATCCCGCCGCCGCGAGCAGGACCGCATCGCCGTCCCGCAGTCCCAGCTCGGCGAGGCGCGTGGCCAGCACGTCGACGATCCGGTCGTCCGGGCCGAGTTCGGAGGCGAGTCCGACGTCGCCGCCGAGGCGGTCGAGCCCGAGGGCGAGCCCGGTGCGCACGTGGAAGCCGGCCGAGAGCACGAGGGGCACGATGACGGTGCGCGGGGCGGCCGCCGCCTCGAGCGAGGCGCCGACGTCGGCGTTCCGAGCGTCGACGAACGTGATCGAGACGTCGAGTTCGGGCCGGGCCGTCGCGACGCCGTCCACGAGCCGGATGACCGCCTGCCGGTTGGCGGCGGAGGGGGCGCCGTGCGTCACGGCGACCAGACGCAGCGGCGGCGCCGCACGGCTCCCGTCGGGAGCTGCCGAGCCATCCGACCGAACCATCCGACGACCCCGCTTCCCGGCGGGATCCGATGCCGCCCGCCGTTTCCGACGGTATGCAGCACGTGTTTCGCGGAGCGGACCCGCGTGTTTCCGGCGCGTGAAGAACGCCTCACACCGCGGCCCGGGCGCGGGATCAGGACGCGTGGTCGGCGCCGTCGTCCTCGTCGGGCAGCAGCTCCGGGCGCACGCGGCGGGTGCGCTCGACCTGCTGTGCGCGCCGCCACTCGGCGACCCGGCCGTGATGGCCGGACAGCAGCACCGGTGGCACCTCGAGTCCGCGCCAGAGGGCGGGCTTCGTGTAGCTCGGGTACTCGAGGAGGCCGTCCTCGTGGGATTCCTCGACGAGGCTCTCCGGGTTGCCGACGACGCCCGGCACGAGGCGGCCGGCAGCCTCGATCATCGCCATCACGGCGACCTCGCCGCCGTTCAGGACGTAGTCGCCGAGGCTGATGAGCCGCACTCGCATGCGGTCCGCGTAGTGGTCCACGACGCGCTGGTCGATGCCCTCGTAGCGCCCGCACGCGAACACGAGATGCGCTTCTGCGGCGAGCTCGCGAGCGACCCCCTGGGTGAACGGCTCGCCCGCGGGCGACGGCACGACGAGCAGGGCGTCGGATGTCGCGTCGCCGACGATCGCGTCGAGCGCCTCGCCCCACGGCTCCGGCTTCATGACCATGCCCGCTCCGCCGCCGTACGGGGTGTCGTCGACGGTGCGGTGGCGGTCGTGGGCGAAGTCGCGCAGGTCGTGGGTGCGCACGTCGATGAGCCCCGATTGGCGGGCCTTGCCGAGCAGCGACAGGTCGAGCACGTCGAAGAACGACGGGAAGATCGTGACGATGTCGATGCGCATCGCCGACGCCTACTCGGAGTCGGCGTCGCGGTCGACGCGAGCGGATGCCGCGGCGCCCGCCTCGGACTGCGACTCGGCGCCCGCCCCGGACGCGTCGGCGTCGTCCGCCTCCGGCAGCTCCTCGAACAGGCCCGCGGGAGGCGTGACGGTGATGGTGCCGGCCTCGAGGTCGACCTCGGGCACGATGGCCGAGACGAACGGCACCATGACCTCGCGGCCGCCGGTCTTCACGACCAGGAGGTCCTGCGCGGGAAGGTGGTCGACGTGCACGACCTCGCCCACCTTCTCGCCGTCGCGGAGCACGGCGAGACCGACCAGCTGGTGGTCGTACCAGGCGTCGGGCTCGGACTCCTCGTCGGCGGGCTGGTCGACCCAGAGGATCGCCTTGACGAGGCCCTCGGCGGCGGTGCGGTCGTCGACGCCCTCGAAGAAGCCGACGGGGTGGCCGTTGTACCAGCGGAGCTCGCGGAGCGTCAGGTGCCGGCCGTGCCACGGCGAGGACTCGGGGACCTGGAGCGAGAACTCGGCTCCGGGGACGAACCGGCGCTCGGGGTCGTCGGTGTAGAGCTCGAGCTTGATGGCGCCCTTGAGGCCGTGCGCCTTCGTGAGACGACCGACGCGCAGCTGCTGGGAGCGGGGTGCCGCAGACACGTCAGTCGTCGGTGTCGACGACGTCGACACGGACCCGGCGGCCGTCGGCGAGTGCGGTCACGACGGTGCGCAGCGCCTTGGCGGTGCGGCCCGCGCGACCGATGACGCGGCCGAGGTCCTCGGGGTGCACGTGCACCTCGAGGACCTCGCCGCGTGCGCTCGACGCGGAGGTGACCTTCACGTCGCCGGGGTGATCGACGATCCCCTTGACGAGATGTTCGAGCGCGGAAGCGAGCAAGGCCTACGCCTCGTCCGACGCGGTCTCGTCAGCGGCCTCGGCGGGCTCCTCGGCCTTGGCCGGCTTCTCGGCCTTCGGCTTCACGACCGACTTCTTGGCGTCGTCGACCTGGTACTCGGCCTTGGGCTCGGCGGTGCGGACGGTGCTCTTGGCGTTCTTGTCGCCCTTGAACCTGCCCCAGTCGCCGGTCAGCTTGAGGATCGCCATGACCTGCTCGGTCGGCTGCGCGCCGACGCCGAGCCAGTACTGGGCGCGGTCGGAGTCGACCTCGATGAACGAGGGCTCCTCGGTGGGGTGGTACTTGCCGATCTCCTCGATCACGCGACCGTCGCGCTTGGTGCGCGAGTCGGCGACGACGATGCGGTAGTACGGGGCACGGATCTTGCCGAGCCGCTTGAGGCGGATCTTGACAGCCACGATTCTCCTGAGATGTTGTGAGGTAGGCGAACTGACAGCCGTGAGCGTGGGGTGCACACCCGGCGGAAGCTCAAAGGTGTTCCGGGCCGCCGGATAGAGGGTCGGGCGGCACAGAACTCGACTGACCATTCTTGCAGATTTCGTCGCGCGACGATAATCGCGTCGGTGCGTGGCAAGATGAGCCCACGCCGCACCCGCGGCAGGGGACGACAGGGGGCTCCCATGCGGATCGAGTTCGCGAAGTCCGGGCGATCCTCCGTCGGCATCGAATGGGAGCTCGCGATCGTCGAGCGCGGGAGCGGCGAGCTGGCGTCGGTGGGCGACCGCGTGCTCGCCGAGCTCGGCGGGGCGGATGGCGCGCCGCATCCGTTCATCACGTCGGAACTGCTGACCAACACGGTCGAACTCGTCAGCGGGGTGCACGACCGCGTCGCGGGCGCGGTCGACGACCTCACCGGCCAGGTCGCCGAGGTGCGCGCCGTGCTCGACGGGCTCGGCGAGTACGAGCTGATCTGCAGCGGCTCCCATCCGTTCAGCCAGTGGTACGACCAGCGGCTCACCGACAAGCCGCGCTACCACAAGCTCATCGAGCGCACCCGCTGGTGGGGTCGCAACATGATGATCTGGGGCATCCACGTGCACGTGGGCATCGAGGAGCGCGGCAAGGCGCTGCCGATCCTCGACGGCATGCTCGCGTACGTGCCCCACCTGCAGGCGCTCTCGGCCTCGAGCCCGTTCTGGGCGGGCGTCGAGACCGGGTACGCCTCGAACCGCGCGCTCATGTTCCAGCAGCTGCCGACCGCCGGCCTGCCGTACCCGCTGCCCGACTGGGGTTCGTACGAGCGCTACGTCGACGACCTCGTCCGCACGGGCGTGATCGAGGACCACACCGAGGTCCGCTGGGACATCCGCCCGTCGCCGCGCTGGGGCACCGTCGAGGTGCGCGTGTGCGACGGCGTCTCGTCGGCCGCCGAGATCGGCGCGATCGCCGCACTCATCCAGTGCCTCGTCGAGTGGATGTCGGACCGCCTCGACCGGGGCGAGCACCTGACGGTGCTCCAGCCCTGGTACGTGCGCGAGAACAAGTGGCGCGCCGCACGCTACGGCATGGACGCCGAGGTGATCACGGATGTCGCAGGCACCGAGCGCCACGTCGCCGACGACGTGCGCGACCTGCTCGTGACGCTCGCCCCCTACGCCGAGCGCCTGGGCTGCGCCGAGGAGCTGCAGCGGATCCGCCGGACGCTCGACGACGGCGCGAGCTACCAGCGCCAGCTCCGGGTGGCCGAGGCGCACGGCGGCGAGCTCACCGCCGTGGTCGCCCACCTCGCCCGCGAGCTTCGCGAGGGCACGGTGCCCCCGGCGGCCGGGTAGCCACGAGACCGGGGACGAGACCGGCTACGCCGGGATCCGTCGCGTGCGGATGAGCTCCGCGAACCAGCGCGCGCTCGCCTTCGGCAGCCGCTCGAGCGTGTCGTAGTCGACCCGCACGATGCCGAACCGCTTCGAGTACCCGTAGCCCCACTCGAAGTTGTCGAGGAGCGACCAGACCTGGTAGCCGCGCAGGTCGACGCCGCGCGCCATGGCGCGGTGCGCGGCCGTGAAGTGCCGGCGCAGGTAGTCGATCCGGTCCCGGTCGTCGACCATCGGCCCGTCGGGACCCTCGGTCACGACGTCGTCGAACGCGGCGCCGTTCTCGGTGATCATGAGCGGCACCTCGGGGTAGGCGCCGTGCAGGGCGACCAGCAGGTCCTCGAGGCCCGACGGGTCGATGTTCCAGCCCATGGCCGTGTAGGGTCCGGGCTGCTCCAGGAACTCGACGTGCTCGGATCCCGGCCAGGGCGTGCCGCCCATGTCCTTGTGGCCGTCGGCGTTCACGCGCGGCGACACGCCGTCCCACATCCGCACCGTCACGGTCGAGTAGTAGTTCACGCCGAGCAGGTCGATGGGCTGGGCGATGAGATCGGTGTCGCCGGGCTTGACGAACGACCAGTCGGTGACGGCGGCGGTGTCCTCGATGACATCCGTCGGGTAGCCGTCGCCGAAGAGCGGGCCGAGGAACACGCGGTTCGCGAGCCCGTCGATGCGGCGGGCGGCCTCGTGTCCGGTCTCGCCGGACGGCCGGACCACGTGCAGGTTCAGGGTGATCGAGAACCCCGGGTCGTTGGTGACGACGTCGCGGAGCGCGCGCACCGCGAGTCCGTGCGCCAGGTTCAGGTGGTGCACCGCCGCGAACGCCTTCGCGCCGTCGAGGAGGCCCGGCGCGTGCGCGCCCGAGCCGTACCCGAGGTAGGCCGAGCACCACGGCTCGTTGAGCGTGGTCCAGACGGCGACGCGGTCGCCGAGGCGCTCCCCCACGAGGCGCGCGTAGTCGGCGAAGGCCTCGGCCGTGGCGCGGTTCGTCCAGCCGCCCTCGTCCTCGAGCGCCTGGGGCAGGTCCCAGTGGTAGAGCGTCGCGATGGGCCGGATGCCGCGGGCGATGAGCCCGTCGACGAGCCGCTCGTAGAACGCGAGCCCCGCCTCGTTCGCCGGGCCGCGCCCGGTCGGCTGGATGCGCGGCCACGCGATCGAGAACCGGTACGCCTCGAGTCCGAGCTCGGCCATGAGGTCGAGGTCGGCCTCCCACCGGTGGTAGTGGTCGCACGCGACGTCGCCGGTGTCGTCGTTCCAGACCTTGCCCGGCGTGTGGCTGAACGTGTCCCAGATGGAGGGGCCGCGACCGTCCTCGGCGACCGCTCCCTCGATCTGGTACGACGCGGTGGCCGACCCGAGCAGGAAGTCGGGGGCGAACTCGAGGCCCGCGTCGCGGTAGTCGGCGTTGCCCGTGGTCATGGTCGTCCCCCTGGTGCGATCGATCGGATGCGGCATCCGCCGTGCCACGGATTCACCCTAGTGCGGCGTGCGGGACGCGGGAGACGGGTCAGCGGCCGAGGAACTTCTGGAGGGCGGCGAGCTCCTCCTCGCTCGGAGCGCCCTTCGCCTCGGCACCGCCGGCCCCGCCGAGGCCGAAGCCCGATCCCGCCGCGGCGCCCTGGCCCGCGGGGGTGACGCCGGAGGCGATCGCCGCGTTCTCGGCCGCGCGCTTGGCGGGGTTGCCCGACCGGGAGCCCGAGGACTTCTTCTTGCCCTTGGCCGCCTGGCGCTTGCCGCCGCCGTAGCCGCCGGCGCCCGGGATCGACCCCATGCCGGGCACCTGGGGCACGCCGCCGCGCGCGACGGTCTTCATCATCTTGGCGGCCTGCTCGAAGCGCTGCACGAGCTGGTTGACGTCGGTGACGGTCATGCCCGAGCCCTTGGCGATGCGCAGCCGGCGCGAGCCGTTGAGGAGCTTCGGGTTGCGGCGCTCGGCGGGGGTCATCGACTGGATGATCGCCTCGGTGCGCACGATCTCGCGCTCGTCGAAGTTCTCGAGCTGCTGCTTCATGCCGCCCGCGCCCGGCAGCATGCCGAGCATCTTCTTGATCGAGCCGGCGCCGCGCAGCTGCTGCATCTGCTTGAGGAAGTCCTCGAGCGTGAAGGTCTCGGTCGCGAGCTTCTCGGCGACCTTCAGCGCCTCCTCCTCGTCGAAGGCCTGCTGGGCCTGCTCGATGAGGGT
Organism: Agromyces sp. CCNWLW213; assembly: GCF_037199545.1. Lineage (NCBI taxonomy): Bacteria > Bacillati > Actinomycetota > Actinomycetes > Micrococcales > Microbacteriaceae > Agromyces > Agromyces sp. CCNWLW213. The sequence goes on from NZ_JBBBDX010000001.1 coordinate 635,156, forward strand.
GAGGATGTCGCCGAGGTCGAGGATGCGGCTCGCCATGCGGTCGGGGTGGAACGGCTCGAAGTCGTCGAGCGTCTCACCGGTCGACGCGAAGATGATGGGGCGCCCGGTGACGGAGGCAACGGACAGCGCGGCGCCGCCGCGCGCGTCGCCGTCGAGCTTCGACAGCACGACGCCCGTGAAGTCGACGCCCTCCTGGAAGGCCTTGGCGGTCGCGACCGCGTCCTGGCCGATCATGGCGTCGATGACGAAGAGGACCTCGTCGGGGTTCGTGGCCCTGCGGATGTTCGCGGCCTGCTTCATCATCTCGGCGTCGACGCCGAGGCGGCCCGCGGTGTCGATGACGACCACGTCGTGCTGCGCGCGCTGCGCGTGCGCGACCGCGTCCTTCGCGACCCGGACGGGGTCGCCCACGCCGTTGCCGGGCTCGGGCGCGAACACCTGCACGCCGGCCTGCTCGCCGACCACCTGGAGCTGGTTCACGGCATTGGGGCGCTGCAGGTCGGCGGCGACGAGCAGAGGGGTGTGGCCGTCCTTCTTGAGCCACTTCGCGAGCTTGCCCGCGAGCGTGGTCTTGCCGGCGCCCTGGAGGCCCGCGAGCATGATCACGGTCGGCGGGTTCTTGGCGAACTGCAGGCGGCGCTGCTGGCCGCCGAGGATCCCGACGAGCTCCTCGTTGACGATCTGCACGACCTGCTGCGCGGGGTTGAGGGCCCGGTTCACCTCGTCGCCGAGCGCGCGCTCGCGCACGGTCGCGGTGAACGCCTTCACGACGTCGAGCGAGACGTCGGCGTCGAGGAGTGCGCGACGGATCTCGCGGACGGTGCCGTCGACGTCGGCAGCGGAGAGCTTGCCCTTGGTGCGGAGGTTCTTGAACGTCTCGGTGAGACGGTCGGAGAGGGTGCCGAACGTAGCCATGATGCGCCCCAGTCTAGATGGGCCCCGCCGGGTCGCGGCTCACGGGGTGCGAGCGCGGATGCCGCGGGGCTCAGCCCTCGAGGCGCACGTCGACGATCTCGCGCTCGATGTCGATGGAGGCGACCAGGCGCTCGTCCGTGTCCTCGGGCGCGAGCCCGTACTCGAACTCGGCGAACGTCTCGCCCGGGCTGTCGGCGTCCGGGCGGAGGTCGACCCGCGTGAGCGACATCGAGCGCAGCGCGTCGATCTGCCGGTCGCCGGAGTCGCGCCCGATGGCGGCCTCGACCTCGTCGGCCTGCTCGAGATCGGGATCGAGCATCGCGGCGAGGAAGCGCACCACGGGCGACGACGACGAGTCGAGCTGGGTCACGAAGGCGCCCCGGAGCTCGTCGTCGAGGAGCTCGAGCTCGCCGACGAGGGTCGCCGCGGCATCGAGGGACGCCGTCGAGACCGCGCCGTCCTCGGCGTCGAGGACGACCTCGACGCGCTGGTCGCCGTACTCCACGTCCTCCGACCAGTAGTCGCCGATCAGTCCGAAGTAGTCGTGTTCCATCGAGTCCGGTTCCCTTCTCAACCGACGAGCTGCTGTGCGAACACGTGGGGCGTGAACCCCGTGAGGTCGCCGATGCCCTCGCCCTGTCCGATCAGCTTGATCGGCAGGCCCGTCTTCTCCTGCACGGCGATGACGAATCCGCCCTTGGCCGATCCGTCGAGCTTGGTGAGCACGAGGCCCGTGACGCCGCCGTGCTGGATGAACGCCTCGGCCTGCGCGAGTCCGTTCTGCCCGGTCGTCGCGTCGAGCACGAGCAGCACCTCGCTGATGGGCGCCTGCTTCTCGACCACGCGCCTGATCTTGCCGAGCTCGTCCATGAGCCCGCCCTTGGTGTGGAGCCGGCCGGCGGTGTCGATGATCACCATCTCGGTGCCGGTCCGCTTGGCGTACTCGACGGTCTGGAACGCGACCGAGGCGGGGTCCTGGCCCTCGCGCTCGGGCCGGACGACCTCCGCCCCCGCGCGGCTGGCCCAAGTGGCGAGCTGGTCCACCGCGGCGGCGCGGAAGGTGTCCGCCGCGCCCACGACGACGCTCCGGCCGTAGTTGCGGAGGAACTTCGCGAACTTGCCGATCGTGGTGGTCTTGCCGACGCCGTTCACGCCGACGACGAGCACGACGGCGGGTCGCTCGGTCAGCTTCAGCGTGGGGTCGTACTTCGACAGCCGCTCCTCGACGAGCTCGCGCAGCATCCGCTGCACGTCCCGAGGGTCGGTCGTGCGGTAGCGGTCGACCTGCGCCTTGATGCGGTCGACGATCTCCTCGGTCACCGCCGGGCCGAAGTCGGCGCGGATGAGGGCGGACTCGAGGTCGTCCCAGGTGTCCTCGTCGATCGTCTTCGCGCCGAACACGTTGCGGAGGGCCGACCCGAGCGACCACGATGCGCGTTCTGCCATGACCACCAGCCTAGGGGCGAGCGGATGCCGCGGCTCGCGTCGCGGCGTCCGCCCGGGGGCCGCCGCATCCGCCCGCGCCCGCGTTACCGGGGTGCATCCGCCCCCGCAAGGCCTTGCCGGGCCGCCGCGCCTGGGGAAGCATCGGAGCCACGCGGAAGGAGAACCCCCATGCCCCTCGTCGGATTCCACGCCTCCCACGAACAGCTGCCGCCGAGTGCCCTCCTCGAGGCGGTCGTGCGCGCCGAGCAGGCCGGCTTCGGTGCCGCCATGTGCAGCGACCACCTCGCCCCGTGGAGCCTGCGCCAGGGGCACTCCGGCTACGCGTGGTCGTGGCTCGGCGCGGCGCTCCAGGCCACCTCGTTCTCGCTCGGCGTCGTCACGGCGCCCGGGCAGCGCTACCACCCGGTGATCGCCGCCCAGAAGATCGCGACCCTCGGGGAGATGTTCCCGGGCCGGTTCTGGGCCGCGATCGGCAGCGGCGAGCGCATGAACGAGCACGTCACGGGCGAGGGCTGGCCCGACAAGGAGGTGCGCGATGCGAAGCTCGCCGAGACGATCGATGTCATGCGACGCCTGCTCGCGGGAGAGGAGGTCGACCAGGACGGCCTCGTGACGGTCCACCGCGCACGCCTGTGGAGCCTGCCGGAGACGACGCCCGCGCTGCTCGCCGCCGCCGTGAGCCCCGAGACGGCGGCCGAGACGGCGGAGTGGGCCGACGGGGTGATCACCGTCGACCAGGACGCCTCGGCGCTCCGCGATTTCATGCAGGCCTACCGCGAAGCGGGCGGGCGCGGACCGGTCTGCGTGCAGGTGCACCTGAGCTGGGCGCCGACCGACGACGAGGCCCGCGCCATCGCGCACGACCAGTGGCGGCAATCGCTCGTGCCCGCGCACCTCGCGTGGGAGATCGAGCAGCCCGAGGAGTTCGACGAGCGCACGGCCGACGCGACCGTCGACGACGTCGCGAAGACCCTGCTGGCCTCGGCCGACACGTCGCGGCACCTCGACGCGCTGCTCGAGCTCGCCGAGCTCGGGGTCGACCGCATCTACCTGCACCACGTCGGCCAGGAGCAGCGCGGGTTCATCGACGCCTTCGGCGAACACGTGCTGCCCGAGCTGTCGAAGGCCGGCGTCGCCTCCGGCGCGGTGGGCTGAGTCGTGCGTGCCACGGACCGCGGCGACCTGTGGTGGAAGACGGCCGTCGTCTACTGCCTCGACGTCGAGACGTTCATGGACTGGAACGACGACGGGTGCGGCGACTTCGACGGGCTCGCCCAACGACTCGACCACCTCGCCGGGCTCGGCGTGACCTGCATCTGGCTCATGCCGTTCCAGCCCTCGCCCGACCTCGACGACGGCTACGACATCGTCGACTTCATGGGCGTCGATCCCCGCTTCGGCACCCTGGGCGACGTCGTCGCCGTCATCCACGCGGCGCGCGACCGCGGCATCCGGGTGATCATGGACCTGGTCATGAACCACACGTCGGAGCGGCATCCGTGGTTCCTGTCGGCCAAGCGCAGCCGGAACTCGCCGCATCGCGACTACTACGTGTGGCGCGACGAGGTGCCCCCGAACCCCCCGGCGAGCGTCTTCCCCGGCGAGGAGGACGGCGTGTGGGAGTGGCACGAGCCCACGGGCCAGTACTACCTGCACTCGTTCTACAAGCACCAGCCCGACCTGAACATCGCCAACCCAGTCGTGCGCGACGAGATCGCCAAGACCGTCGGGTTCTGGCTGCAGCTCGGCATCTCCGGGTTCCGCGTCGACGCCGTGCCGTTCCTGATCGAGCCGCCCGCGGGCGAGGACGTCGGCGACCCGCACGAGCTCATGCGCGATCTCCGCCGCTACCTGCAGCGACGCGCGAGCGAGGCGATCCTGCTCGGCGAGGTCAACCTGCCTTACGAGCAGCAGCTCGACTACTTCGGGCGCGACGGCGATCCGGAGGAGCTCACGCTCCAGTTCGACTTCGAGGCCATGCAGCGGCTCTACCTCGCGCTCGCCCGACAGGATGCGACGCCGCTCGTCGAGACGCTCGCGCGACGCCCGCAGCTCGCGCCCGAGAAGCAGTGGGCCAACTTCGTGCGGAACCACGACGAGCTGACGCTCGACAAGCTCAGCGACCCCGAGCGCGAGGAGGTGTTCACCGCCTTCGCACCCGAGGACTGGATGCGGGTCTACGGGCGCGGCATCGTCCGTCGCCTCCCCCCGATGCTCGAGGGCGACCCGCGCCGCATCCGCATGGTCTACAGCCTCATGTTCTCCCTGCCGGGGACCCCCGTGCTGTTCTACGGCGAGGAGATCGGCATGGGCGAGAACGGGGAGCAGGAGAAGCGCCAGGCGGTGCGCACGCCGATGCAGTGGAACGCCGAGAAGCACGGCGGCTTCTCCCGCGCCGCGAAGGGCCGTCTCGTCGCGACCCCGCCCTCGGACGGCTACGCGCCCGAGCACGTCAACGTCGAGGCCCAGATGCATGACCCCGACTCGTTGCTCGCCATTATGCGGGGGCTCATCGAGCGGTACCGCGCCTCGCCCGAGATCGGCTGGGGGCGGTTCGAGCTGCTCGACGCCGGCGAGCCGGCGGTGATCGCGCACCGGATCACCGAGGACCACCTGCGCTTCGCCGCGGTGCACAACTTCGCGCCGAGGCCCGTCACGGTGACGCTCGAGCTCGGCGACCTGCCCGAGGGCGCCATCCTGTCGGACCTGTTCGAGACGGGCGTCGCCGACATCGACGAGCGGGGCCGGGTCGAGGTCCAGCTCGACGCGTACGGCTACCGGTGGTTCAGGATCCTCGCACCGGGCGACCGGCGCCTCACCTAGGGCGGCGCCCTCAGCTCGCCTTGGCCTCGACCTCGTCGCGCACCCGCTGGCCGACGACCGCCGAGACGCCGTCCTGGCGCATCGACACGCCGTAGAGGGCGTCGGCGATCTCCATGGTCCGCTTCTGGTGCGTGATGACGATGAGCTGGCTCGACTCCCGCAGGTCCTCGAAGGTCGTGAGGAGGCGTCCGAGGTTGGCGTCGTCGAGCGCCGCCTCGACCTCGTCCATGATGTAGAACGGGCTCGGCCGGGCCTTGAAGATCGCGAGCAGCAACGCGACCGCGGCGAGCGAGCGCTCCCCGCCCGAGAGCAGCGACAGCCGCTCGATCTTCTTGCCGGCGGGCTTCACGCTGACCTCGATGCCGGTCGTGAGCAGGTCGTCGGGGTTCGTCAGGGCGATGCGCCCCTCGCCGCCCGGGAACAGGATCGGGAACACCTCGGCGAACGCCTCGCGCGTGTCCTCGAAGGCCGAGCGGAAGATCGACTCCATGCGGCCGTCGATCTCCTCGATGATCGTCAGGAGGTCCTTGCGCGTGTTGGCGAGATCGGTGAGCTGCTCCGTGAGGAACCGGTGGCGCTGCTCGAGTGCGGCGAACTCCTCGAGCGCGAGCGGGTTCACGCGCCCCAGTTGCGCGAGCTTGCGCTCGGCGGCCTGCAGGCGCTTCTGCTGCTCGGCCCGGTCGAACGCGCGCGGCTCCGCCTCGGGATCGCCGTCGAGGGGGATGGGCTGGTCGGGGCCGTACTCGGCGACGAGCACCGCCTCGCCGAGGCCGAGCTCGCCCTCGGCGCGCTCGACGAGCGAGGCGACGTGCAGCTTCTTCTCGTAGATGCGCAGCTCGAGGCCGTGCACGTCCTCGGTGACCGCGTGCAGGCGCTCGCGAACGGATGCCTCGGCGCGGCGTGCCGCGTGCACCTCCTCGTTGCGGCTCGCCCGGTCGGCCTCCGCGGCCGCGAGCGCGACGCGCGCCTCGGCCACCGACGCGCCGACGGAGGCCAGCACCGGCGGCAGCGCCTCGGCGACCCGGCTCGCCGCCTCGAGCTGGGCGCGACGCACGACCGCGCGGCGGGCCGCCTCCTCGGCGGCACGGCGCTCGGCGTCGTGCTGGCGCTCCATGGCGGCGATGCGCGCCTCCTCGGCGCGGACGCGCTCGCGAGCGGTCTCGAGCCGCAGGCGCGCCTCGACCTCGCCCTCCCGAGCGCGCTCGAGCGCGGCGAGCGCGCCGTCGCGTCGGTCGGCGTCCAGGACCGGGCGCGGCTCGGCGCGCGCCGCCTCGAGCTCGGCCTTCGCGTCGGTCGCGGCCTGCTCGGCCTCGGCGATGCGCTCCTCGGCGGTGCGGAGCGCCTCCGCGAGTCGCTCGGTCTCGGCCTCGGCGGCTTCCGCCTGCACCCGCGCGCGGTTCAGCGCCTCGGTGCGCTGGGCGAGCTTCGCGTCGAAGTCGCGGAGCGCCGCGAGCGCGAGCTTGGACTGCGCCTTGGCGTGCTCGGCGATGCCGCGCTGCTCGTCCAGGTCGAAGCGGGCCCGCTCGATGTCGGCCCGCACCTCCTCCAGCCGGGCCTCGGCGCGGTCGCGCTCGGCGAGCAGCTCGATGCGGCTCTGGGTGCGGCCCGAGCCGCCGCGCACGACGTACCGGCCGACGACGGTGCCGTCGCGCGTGATGACGGTCGCCGGTCGATCCAGGGCTGCGAGGGCCCCCTCCGCGGCCCGGACCGCATCGAGGTCGACGGCGACGAGCACCTCGCCGAGCAGCGCGAGCACGCCGGGCGGGGCGGTCACGACCTCCCCGGCGGTGACGAGCCCGGGCACGGTGAGCGGTGACGTGGGGGCTGGACCCGGCTCGGCGATGGTGAGCGCGACGCGTCCGAGGTCGTCGTCGGCTGCGGCCGCGAGCGCCCGCAGCGCGGCCGCTCGGTCGTCGACGAGCACCGACTCGGCGAGCGAGCCGAGGGCGGCGGCGACCGCCGCCTCGTATCCCGGCTCCACGCGGAGGTGCTCGGCCAGCAGGCCGCGCACGCCCGCCGTGCCCGAGGCGGCGAGGGCGGCCGAGCCGTCCTTCTGGTCGAGCGCGAGCGAGAGCGCGCCGACGCGGGCGCCGAGCGCATCGCGCTCGCGCTCGCGGTCGTGCAGCGCCTCTCGGAGGCGCTCGATCTCGCCCTCGGCGTCGAACACCGCCGCCTGGGCGAGCTCGTAGGCCTCGTCGAGGTCGGTCTCGGCCGACGGATCGGCGTCGGCCTCGGCCTCGACGCGCGAGACCTCGGCCACCGCGGACTCGCGGCGGGCCCGGGCCGCGTCGAGGGCGTTGCGATGGCGCAGGACCTCGCCGCGCACGGCCGCGAGCTTCGACGCGGCCGCGTCCGCACGGCCCGCGAGCTGCGACGCCCGCAGGTCGTACTCGCTCACCCGGGCCGCCTGCGCGGCGATCTCCTCGTCGATGGCATCGAGCGCCGTACGGGCCTCGCGCGTCGTCGACGCCGCCTGCTCGAGCCCGGCGGCCGCGTCGCCCACGGCGCCGCGGATGCCGTCGAGCTCGTCGCGCGCGCCGTCGATGTCGGCGCGGGTCACGGACGGTGAGGCCTCCGTGCCCTCGTCGGCCGCCGAGAGCAGGGCGATGCGCTGCCTCGCGAGCGAGTCGAGCGAGCGCAGGCGGGCCTCGGACTGCTCGAGCGCGAAGCTCACCGCTCGGGCGCGGTCGACCTCGTCGCCGCCCGAGGCCTCCTCGAGGCGGGCGATGTGGGCCTGGTGTCGTTCGAGCTCCTGCTGGAGCACGAGCCGCTCGGCGTGCCGCTCGTGCTCGGTCCGTCCGGCGGCCTCGAGCGCGCGACGGAGCTCGACCACCTCGTCGGCGACGAGGCGCGCCCTGGCGTCGCGGACCACCGCCGCGATGCCGGCGGCCTCGCGGGCGACCTCCGCCTGCCGGCCGAGCGGCTTGAGCTGGCGGCGCAGCTCGGCCGCGAGGTCGGTGAGGCGCGTGAGGTTCGCCTGCATCGCGTCGAGCTTGCGGAGCGTCTTCTCTTTCCGACGTCGGTGCTTCAGGATGCCGGCGGCCTCCTCGATGAAGCCCCGGCGGTCCTCGGGACTCGCGTGGAGCACCTGGTCGAGTTGCCCCTGCCCGACGATGACGTGCATCTCGCGCCCCAGGCCCGAGTCGCTGAGCAGCTCCTGCACGTCGAGCAGGCGGCACTGCTCGCCGTTGATGGCGTACTCGCTGCCGCCGTTGCGGAACAGCGTGCGCGAGATGGTCACCTCGGTGTACTCGATGGGCAGCGCGCCATCCGAGTTGTCGATGGTGAGGCTCACCTCGGCACGCCCGAGCGGGCCGCGCGTGGAGGTGCCCGCGAAGATGACGTCCTCCATCTTGCCGCCGCGGAGGGTCTTCGCGCCCTGCTCCCCCATCACCCAGGCGAGCGCGTCGACGACGTTGGACTTGCCGGAGCCGTTCGGTCCGACGATGCACGTGACGCCGGGTTCGAACGCGAAGGTGGTCGGCTGCGCGAAGGACTTGAAGCCCTTGAGGGTGAGGCTCTTGAGGTACACGACCACCCTTCCGACTGCCGAGCGCTGCGGACTACGGTAACCGACGAACGGCCGCCCGACCGTCGCGCTCGCCGCGGGGGGCGCGATCGGCCGTTGCCGCGATGACCGCCTCCGTCGTAATCTGGCGGGCTGCCGTCCGGTGCGAGGAGGACTGCGTGACCATCGAGATCCGACCCGTCCGCCTTCCCGAGCGCCTCGACGGCGACGGCGGTGCCGAACTGGCCGCCGTCGCCGAACTCCTCGGGCGCCTCGACGTCGAGGCGCTCGGCACGGCCGACCTGAGCCGCCGGCCGCGAGAACTGCGGCACGACCTCCGCCAGACCGAGAACACCGCGCGCACCGCGATCGGCGCGTTCGACGCCGGCGCGCTCGTCGGCATCGCCGAGGTGCAGTGGGAGCGGGACCGGGACGCGACCACGGCGTACGTCCCGACGGTCGGCGTCGATCCCGCCCGGCGACGCAGCGGGATCGGGTCGGCCCTCCTCGCCGCCGTCGAGGATGCCGCACGATCCGCCGGACGCCACACGACGGTGCTGTGGGCCGACCATCTCGTCGACGCCGGCGACCCGGCGGTCGCGCGCCTCCATGCACCGCAGGGCGACGCGAGCATCCCCGCCGACGCACCGGCGGCGGCGTTCGCTCGAGCGCACGGGTACGAGCTCGGCCAGCTCTCCCGCGTGAGCGCGCTCGAGGTCGGCGGACGCGGCGAGGAGTTCCGTGCGCGGCTGGCTTCAGCCGTCGACGCGGCATCAGGCGGATACCGGTTGGTCGGCTGGCGGGAACGAGCCCCGGTCGAGCTCCTCGACTCGCTCGCGATCGCGCACGAGCGCATGACCGTCGATGCGCCGAGCGGCGCCATCTCGTACGAGCTCGAACCGTGGGATGCCGCGCGGGTGCGCGAGGTCGAGGACCGGGCGATCGCGGCGGGCCGCTCCAACCTCGTCGTCGCGGCGCTCGCCCCCGACGGAGCGGTCGTCGGGTTCACCGAGCTGTCGCTCCTGCCCGGCTCGCCCGCCGTCGAGCAGTGGGACACCATCGTGCTCGGACCCCACCGCGGCCACCGGCTCGGCCTCCGGATGAAGCTCGCGAACCTCGTCGCCCTCGCCGACGCGGACCCGTCGCGCGACCGCGTCTTCACCTGGAACGCCGACGAGAACGCCCACATGCTCGCCATCAACGCGGCGCTCGGGTTCCGTCCGTTCGCGCTCGAATCGGCGTGGCAGCGTCCGGCACCGGACGCGGCGAGCGGGGAGTCCGGAGCCGCTGGCAGCGCGGGCACCGGTGCGACGACCGGTTCATGAACGCCTCGCGCACGATCGGCGTGCCGCACCGCGGGCACGGCCGGCCCGTCCGACCGTACGCGTTGAGCGAGTGCGAGAAGTAGCCGGAGGCCCCGTTGACGTTGACGTACTGGGTGTCGAAGCTCGTGCCGCCCTCGGCGAGCGCCTTCTGCAGCACCTCGCGCACCGCCAGCAGCAGCTCGCGGACGCGCCGCGGGCTCAGCGTGTCGCCCGGCTGCTCGCCGTGCGATCGGACCGCCCACAGGGCCTCGTCGGCGTAGATGTTGCCGACGCCCGAGACGAGCCCCTGGTCGAGCAGGATCCGCTTGATCGCCGAGGCGCGGCGCCGGACCGCTCGGACGAACCCGTCGTCGTCGAACGCGGGGTCGAGCGGGTCGCGCGCGATGTGCGCCACCTGGGACGGGATGGACCGGGCCCACGGACCCGTGACGCCGGCCGAGAACCCTGCGACCTCGCCGTCGTCCGTCGGCACCATCCGGTCGACGGCCATCGACCCGAAGATGCGCTGGTCGACGAAGTCGACGCGCAGCTCGCCGTGATCCGGGTGCTCGAGGTGCAGCCGGATGCGGGCGTGCCGGTCGTCGCCGGGGTGGTCGGGCGTGCGCAGCAGCAGCTGCCCGCTCATGCCGAGGTGGCCGACCAGTGCCGTGCCGCTCGCGAGCGGCATCCACAGGAACTTGCCCCGGCGCACGGCCGCCTCGATGCGCTCGCCGGCGAGCAGGGCCTCGAAGTCGCCGGTTGCCGTCTCGTGGCGCTTCAGCGACCGAGCGTCGAGCACCTCGACGCCCGCGATGCGGGCCCCGGTCACGGCGGGCGCGAGCCCCGCGCGCACGACCTCGACCTCGGGGAGCTCGGGCACGTCAGCGGTCGTTCAGGGCGGTCCACGCCTCGAGGGCAGCCGCCATCTCGGCCTGCTTCTTGCTCGAGCCCTCGCCCGACGCGCTCACGAGGTCGCCGACGGTGACCGTGGCGACGAAGTGCTTGTTGTGGTCGGGTCCGCTCTCGGCGACCACGTAGACGGGCGCGGTCGCGCCGCGGCGGGCGGCGATCTCCTGCAGGCTCGTCTTCGGATCCATCGCCGCGCCGAAGCGCTCGGTGTCGGCCATGAGCGGCCCGACGAGGCGCAGCACGAACTCGGTCGCGACGTCGCCGCCGCGGTCGAGGTAGACGGCGCCGATGATCGCCTCGACCGTGTCGGCGAGGATCGACGGCTTGTCGGCGCCGCCGGTCATCGTCTCGCCGCGGCCCAGACGGATGAACCGGCCGAGCCCCACCGCGCGCGCGACCTCGGCCAGCGCGGCACTCGAGACGAGGCTCGCGCGACGCTTGGCCAGCTCGCCCTCGTCGAGCTCGGGGTGGTCGGTGAAGAGCCGGACCGTGACGGCCTGCCCGAGGATCGAGTCGCCGAGGAACTCGAGGCGCTCGTTGGTCGGGATGCCGCCGTTCTCGTACGCGAACGACCGGTGCGTGAGGGCGAGGAGCAGCAGCTCGGGATCGAGCTCGACCCGCAGCATCCGCTGCAGCTCGGCCAGCTCGGGGGCCCCGGTGTCCGTCTGCTCGACGCGCCTCACGACCGGTCGTTCGGGAGTCTCGTGCCGACTAGACGTCGGCGACCTTGCGGCCCTTGTACTCGAGGAACAGCGGGGTGCCCGCCGAGTCCTCGACCACGCGCGCGCGGTGCGGGAGGCTGTAGGTGACCTTGCCGTTCTCGACCGTCTTGACGAGCGTGGGCACCTCGGCCTTCCACTGCGAACGGCGCGCGTGGGTGTTGGCGCGTGACTTCTTCCGCTTGGGAACAGCCATGACTCTCTCTCAATCTCTCTTCTGGTCGGCATCGGATGCGGACGGCACCGTGCCCTCGTCCTCGGAAGCCGTGAACCCCGCGAGCGCAGCCCAACGCGGGTCGGTCTGCTCAGGGGTGACGAGTTCCGGATGATCAGCCAGACGCAGCCCGGTCTCGGGGTCGAGACCCGGGCAATCCGGCCGGCACACCGGCTGGAACGGCAGTGCCAGCACCACCGCATCTCGGATGAGCGGTTCAAGATCCACGTGGTCGTCTTGAACCTCATACTCGAAAGCTTCTCCGGAATGATACGCGAAAAGCTCCTGGAACTCGACTTCGACGGGCACGGCGATGTCGGTGAGGCATCGCCCGCACTCGCCTTCGGCGGTCGCATCGACCTCGGCGGTGACGAGGACGCCCTCGTGCACCGACTCGACGCGGACGTCGATCGAGACCTCGGACCCCTCACGCACGGCGACGAGCCCCTCGCCGTACTGCTCGGGCGCGGGGAGGTCGAGTCGATGCTCGCGCATCTCGCCGGGACGGTTGACGAGATCGCGCACGTTCACGCTGAAGGGAGACTGCTGGACGGCCACGATCGACGATTCTACGCGCCGCGCGGCATCGACCGGCCGAGGAGGGCCCGCCCGGCGGCGCGCAGCGACCTCGGCAGCAGCACGGCCTCGACCCGGCGCGCGGCCGGAGCGTCGGCGGCGAGAGCCGAGCGCGCCGTGGCGAGGTCCTCGGCCAGCGCGTCGCGGGAGACGCCGACGACGGGTCCGCCCGCTGTCGGCTCTGTGGCGGAGGACCGCAGCACACGCCCGTAGCGCTCGCGCTCGACGGCGTCGCGGAGCCGCAGCAGCGCCGCCGCGCCGTCGCCGTCCGACGCCGCGAAGCCCGGCCGCTCGGCGAGTTGCGCCGCGAGGGCGCGCGCGGTGCGGCGCTCGTCGACCTCGACGCCGAAGTCGAGCGCGGTCGCCGTGAGCTCGCGCCACGCGGCATCCGCCGGTGACGCCCCCGATCGGATGCCGCGCCGGCGCGCCGCGCGCTGCCCCGCCCGGATGCCCGCGGGCAGCAGCACGACCAGCACGGCCAGCGCCGCGAGACCCGCCCCGCCGAGCCATCCGGTGCCGATGCCCGCGGCGCCGCCGCCCTGGTCCGCGAGCAGTCGGTCCGGGTCGCCCTCGGGACGGCCCGTCGCCTCGGGCGTGGCCGCCGGTGCGGTGGGCACGACGCCGGGCGACTCCTCCCCCGCGTTCGGACGCGAGTACGCGGGCACCGTGCCGCGACCCGGCGTGGGCTCGAACGGCACCCACCCGACGCCCTCGAAGTACAGCTCGGGCCACGCGTGCAGGTCGTGCGAGTCGACGTCGACGCGGACCATCCCCTCGATGCGCTGGTTGCTCGGCGTGCCCGCCGTGTAGCCCACCGCGATGCGCGACGGGATCCCGACCTCGCGCGCCATGACCGCCATCGTCGACGAGAAGTGCACGCAGTAGCCGGCGCGGCGCTCGAGGAACTCCGCGATGACGTCGAACCCGCCGCCGTCGTAGCCGTCGTCGACGGGCGCCTCCTCGGAGTACTCGAACTCGGAGCTGCGGAGGAACGCCTGGATCGCCACCGCGGCGTCGTACCGGCTGCGCGCACCCTGCGTGACCGACGCGGCCGTCTCGCCGATGACCGCCGGGAGGTCGTCGGGGAGCTCGCGGGTCGCGATCGCCACCGAGCCCGCGGGCGGTTCGCCCGCGCCGCGCAGCTGCTCGACGGTGGGCTGCACCGCCAGCCGCGTGACCTCGTAACGCTGCCCGAGCGTCGTCGCGTCGACGCTGCGCACGGTGAGCGACCCGTCGTCCCAGAACCACGAGCCGCGCAGCCCGCGCACCTCGGCGGCCGGGTACGGGAGCGGCAGCCACGCCGTGCGCACCTGGCCGATCTGCACCGTCAGCTCGCGGTTCTCGACGAGCACGTCCTCCGCCAGCCCGTCCGGCCGGGGAAGGGTGTCGATGGTGTGGTCCCCGTCGACCGCGCGCTCCTCGGCCGTCCACAGGTCGCCCTCGAGCCGCTCGACGTTGAGCAGCGTGAAGTAGGGGCGGTCGGCGTCGGGCGAGACGTAGCTGAACGCGGGCACCGGGTCGGGACGGCGCAGGTCGCGCCCGAGCTCCACGTATGGGCTCACGCCCCGCGCGAACATCGTGCCGGGCCCGCCCGCCCCGAGCAGGAAGCTCGTGGACACGCTCGGCGTGGCCGCCGTGACGACGGATGCCGCCACGAGGCCGATCGCCGCCAGCCCGAGCGACGCTCCCGCCGTCGAGACGATCGGCCGGTGGCGCGGCGCCGTGACGAGAGCCGAATCGGGCCGGTCGTCCTCCTGGGCGAGCTCGGCGCTCCGGCGCACCCTGACGTCGATCCGCAGGAGCAGCAGGTACGTCGCAGCCGTGAGGACGAGCGTGATGCCGTCGGCCCCGGGTTCCACGAACAACCCGGGCACGAGCACCGGGACCAGCACGGGGACCGCGGCGAGCGCGGGGAGGCGCACGGTCTGCACGATCACGTCGAGGAGCACGGCCACCACGCCCACGCCGACCGCGAGCGCGAAGACGAGGGCGGGAACGGGGATGGCCGGCACCGACTGCTGCTCGATCGTGCGCACGGCCCCCTCGGCCAGGCCGAGGAACTCGTCGAAGGTGTCGAGCGTGGGGATGACGAGCGCGAAGCTCGTCGCGCCCCCGAACAGCAGCGTGAGCACGAGGAGGAGCGCGACGATCTCGAGCGGGGGCACGAGCGACGGCGGAGTCCGCAGGGCGCGCAGGCCGGCGCCGGCGGCGAGCACGGCCGCGCCCGTGAACGCCGCGGCCCACCACCACGCGCTGCCGGCGATGAGCGGGCCCAGCGCGGTGGTCGCCACCAGGAGCAGCAGCAGCGTCGCGGCCGAGAGCGCCATGCTCTGCGGCGTGCTCAGCGGCATCCGTTCAGGTCGCATCGGGCGCTCCCGTCCGGGCGGACTCGCGGGCGGATCGCCAGGCGTCGGCCCAGGCCGAGGGGAGGTCGGCGGCGCGCCGGACGTGGACCACCCTCCAGTCGGCGTGCTCGAGCCGCTCGACGGCGTGCGCGGCCATGCCGTCGGCGACGAACGCGATCGCCGGCTCGAGGACCGGGCGCAGCGCGACGAGCGCGTCGACGGCCGCGTGCGACGGCGCGACGAGCACGGCGATGCCGGGCATGCGCGTGTCACGCCGCACCGCGGGCGGCGCGGCGCTGCGCGAGTCGTCGGCCGGGCGCTCCCGGGCGGCGGTCATCGGACCGTCGCGACGGGGCGGCTCGAGGCGAGCGAGGTCCTCGAGCAGCTGCGGCTCGCCGCCGGCGGCGCGGTACCCGCCCGGCTCGGATGCGATCGGGGTCGCCGGGTCGTCCGGATCCTCGACCGGTTCGACCCGGACCCGGAACCCGAGGTCGAGGAGGTGCACGCCGATCGACGCCGCGAGCTCGACGCCGAGCTCGAACGCCGGATCGAGCGTCGAGGCCGCGTCGCGCGCGGCAGCAGACGGGTGGTGCGCCCGTGCGCCGAGCGCCGTGTCGAGCAGGATGCGGACCTCGGGGTCGCCCCGCTGCTCCTCCTCGCGCACCATGAGCTCGCCGCGCCGCGCCGTGGCCGCCCAGTGCACCCGGCGCAGCGGATCGCCGTACCGGTACTCGCGCGCGATGAGCTCGTCGCTGTTCGGGTGGGTGCGCCGCTGCAGGGCGTGGACCGCGCCGTCGACGCTGGCCACCACGCCGGCCGCCGCTTCGAGCGGAGTGACCCGCGGGGTCACCACGAGCTCGCGCGCGAGGCCCGCCGCCCGGTCCATGCGGGCCAGTCCGAACGGGTCGGTCACCGACACGCGCAGCGGCCCGACCTCGAACACGCCGCGGCGCGGCGTGCGGAGGCGGTACTCGAGTCCGACCGTGTCGTCGCCCGACGGCATCGCGCTCTCGTGCCGACCGACGGCCGGGAGCACCGCCTCGCCGGGCGGGTGCAGCGCCGGGTGCGCGAGGTCGCGCCAGTGCGCGCCGTCGAACGCCCGCCGGTCCTGGTTCTGCACGCGAAGCCGCACGGCCGCCGATTCGCCGGCCCGCACCACGTGCGGCTCGAACGCGCGCGTGACCGCGAGCCGCGGGGCGCGCACCGCGAGGAATCCGAGTGCGGCGACGGGCATCGCGAGCCCGACGGCCGCGAGCAGCATGATGTCGCGGAGGTCGAACCACACGGCGACGAGGAACAGCACCGCTCCGGCCGCGACCAGCGCCACACCGCGCCCCGTGAGGCGGGGACGCGCCGGAACGCGTACGGCGCGGGACCGCGACATCGTGCTCACTCCCTCCGTGCGCTGCCGACCGGGACGGGCGTCTCGGCGACGACGCGTCGCACGATCGCATCGATGAGCGGGCCGCCGTCGCGGTCGTGACCGCCGACGGCTCGGCTCGTGGGCACGAGCCGGTGTGCGAGCACCGGCACGGCGAGGGCGTCGACGTCGTCGGGCAGCACGAAGTCGCGGCCGTGCATCGCGGCGTGGGCCTTGGCGGCGCGGATGAGCTGCAGCGTCGCACGCGGGCTCGCGCCGAGTCGCAGCTGCCGGTCGTCGCGCGTGGCGCGTGCGAGCTCGACCGCGTACTCCTTGACCGCCTGCGAGGTGTAGACGTGATGCACCGCGGCGATCATCCCCCGCAGCTCGTCGATGGGCACGACCGGCTCGAGCGTGTCGAGGGGGCTCGCGGTCTCGCGCTGGGCGAGCATCGCGAGCTCGTCGCCGGGCGCCGGGTAGCCCATCGAGATGCGGGCCATGAAGCGGTCGCGCTGCGCCTCGGGGAGCGGGTAGGTGCCCTCCATCTCGACCGGGTTCTGCGTCGCGATCACGGTGAACGGCTGCTCGAGGCGGTACGTGGTGCCGTCGGCGGTGACCTGCCGCTCCTCCATGCACTCCAGCAGTGCCGACTGCGTCTTGGGGCTGGCGCGGTTGATCTCATCGCCGATGACGATGTTGGCGAACACCGGCCCGTGCTTGAACTCGAAGCGGCGCGACGCCTGGTCGAAGACCGAGACGCCCGTCACGTCGCTCGGCAGCAGGTCGGGAGTGAACTGGATGCGGCTGACCGTGCAGTCGACGGACCGCGCCAGCGCCTTCGCGAGCATCGTCTTGCCGACGCCCGGGACGTCCTCGATGAGCAGGTGGCCCTCGGCGAGGAGGACCGTGAGCGCGGCCGTCACCGCCTCGCGCTTGCCGCTGATCACCGCCTCGACGTTGCGGACGATCCGCGCGGCGCCCGCGCCGACCTCGTCGATCCCCATCACCGGTTGCTGCAGCGCGTCCAGGCGGGGCGCCGTGGCCTCGCTCATGACGTCATCGCCCCCTGCAGGTACTGCGCCACGGGCCCCGGCACGTACGGGCTCACGTCGCCGCCGAGTGCCGACACCTGCCGCACGAGCGAACTCGACACGTGCGCGTTCGCCGGGTCGGGGAGCAGGAACACCGTCTCGACGCCGGCGAGGTGCCGGTTCACGATCGCCATCGGGGTCTCGTAGGCGACGTCCAGCTGTGATCGGATGCCCTTGACCAGCACGGTCGCCCCCACGTCGGTGCAGTAGTCGACGAGCAGTCCCATGCTCCACGACGCGACGACGACGTCGCCGGCGACGCCGGCCTCCTCCACGGACTGCTCGATGAGCGAGACCCGCTGCGCGATGGGCAGGAGTGCGGACTTGTCGGGGTTGTGCACCACGACGACGTGCAACTGGTCGTACAGCCCGGCAGCGCGGCCGATCACGTCGAGATGCCCCTTGGTGACGGGGTCGAACGATCCGGGAACGACGGCGATCCGCTGCATACGTGCCAGCGTAGTGCGGGATCCGGCGCGGTGGACCGCTGCGTCGGAGTCTCAGCCCCTGCTCAGGTACTCGCTCGATTCATCGTCGAGCGCACGGCGGACGGCGCTCGCGAGCGCGGGGTGGGCGGCGAGCCTCGGGTCGACCGCGAGCACCCCGGCCGCCGCCTCGCGCGCGTCGGCGATGAGGTCGCCGTCGCGCGTGACGCGGAGCAGCTTGAGGGACGATCGGCGGCCCGACTGGGTCGCCCCGAGCACGTCGCCCTCCTGGCGGAGCTCGAGGTCGACGCGCGCGAGCTCGAAGCCGTCGAGCGTGCCGGCGACCGCGTCGAGGCGCTGTCGCGCGACGCTCCCGGCCTCCGCCCGCGTGACGAGCAGGCAGAGCCCGGGCACGCTGCCTCGGCCGACCCGGCCTCGCAGCTGGTGGAGCTGCGAGACGCCGAAGCGGTCGGCGTCGACGACGACCATGGTGCTCGCGTTCGGCACGTCGACGCCGACCTCGATTACGGTGGTGGCGACGAGCACGTCGAGATCGCCGCCGGCGAAGGCCCGCATGGTCTCGTCCTTCTCGTCGGCGCCCATCCGCCCGTGCAGCGGGGCGATGCGCAGGTCGGCCAGCCGCGGGTGCGCGCGCAGCTCGGCGAGCACCGAGGCGACGGATGCCGCGGCCCCGGCGTCGACCGTGCCCTCGGCCTCGACCGGTTCGCCGTCGTCCTCTGCGACCTTGGGCTCGATCGCGGGGCACACGACGAACGCCTGCCGCCCCTGCTCGAGCTCCTCGGCGAGCCGTTCCCACACGCGGGCCCGCCACCCGGGACGCTCGGCGAGCGGGACCACGTGGGACTCGATGCCCGCTCGGCCGGCCGGCAGCTGCCGGATCGTGGACACGTCGAGGTCGCCGAACACGGTCATCGCGACGGTCCTGGGGATCGGCGTGGCGGTCAGCACGAGCACGTGCGGATGACGCCCCTTGAGCCGGAGCGCCTCGCGCTGCTCGACGCCGAAGCGGTGCTGCTCGTCGACGACGACGAGCCCGAGATCGGCGAACGAGGTCGTGTCGCCGAGGAGCGCGTGGGTGCCGACCACGATGCGCGCCTGGCCCGCTGCCACGCGCAGGGCCGCGCGCCGCCGGTCGGCCGCCGGCAGCTGGCCGGTCACGAGCGTGGGCATCGTCTCGGCGACGAGCTCGGGCCCGAGCATCTTCGCGATGGAGCGCAGGTGCTGTGCGGCGAGCACCTCGGTCGGTGCGAGGAGCGCGGCCTGGCCGCCCGACTCGGCCACGGCGAGCATGGCCCGCAGCGCGACGACGGTCTTGCCCGAGCCCACCTCGCCCTGCACGAGCCGGTTCATCGGCACGGGCTGGGCGAGGTCGCCGAGGATCTCGTCGCCGACGGTGCGCTGGTCGGCGGTGAGCTGGAACGGCAGCGACGACTCGAAGCGTTCGTGGAGCCCGCCCGGCGCCGGAGTGCGCCGGACGGCCTCGTGGGCGCGCGCCGCCGCCCGCCGTTCCAGCAGCACGGCCTGCAGGACGAACGCCTCGGTGAATCGGAGCGTGCGCCGCGCGGCCTTCCAGTCGGACTCGCGTTCGGGCCGGTGCACGAGTTGCAGCGCCTCGCGATGCGCGATGAGTCCGCGCGCGCGCCGCACGTCGTCGGGCAGCGGGTCGGGCACGGGCCCGAGCACCTCGAGGACGATCGCCATGAGCTTCTGCAGGTCCCAGCTCGACAGCGTCGCGGTCGCGGGGTAGATCGGGATCGGCTCGGTCGCCCAGCGCTCGGCCGCGGCATCCGTGCCGGCGTCGTGCCCGGCGGCCTCGTCGAACAGCTCGTAGGCGGGATGCGCGAGCTGGCGTGCGCCGCGGTAGTCGGAGACCTTGCCCGCGAACATTCCGCGCACGCCGGGCTTCAGGTCGCGGGCCCGCCATGCCTGGTTGAAGAACGTCAGGGTGAGGATGCCGGTGCCGTCGGAGATCTTCGCCTCGAGGATCGACCCGCGGCGCGATCGCATGGTGCGCTCGCGCACCTCGAGCACGTCGGCGACGATCGTGACGTTCTCGTCGAGCGGAAGCCGGTCGAGCGCGGTGAGCTCGCCCCGCGCCTGGTACCGGCGCGGGTAGTGCGCGAGCAGGTCGCCGACGGTCGCGTGGCCGAACGCGCGCTGCAGCGCCTGCGCGGTGCGACCCCCGAGCACGCCCGACAGCTTGGTGTCGAGGGTCGTGGTGCCCTCGACCGCACGATCGGCCGTCATGGCTCGATCGTAGGCTCCGCCTCCGTCGCCGCGGCCGTGAGCGCCTCGATCTCGGCCTGCACGTACGTGTCGTCGGGGCGGGCGAGCGCGAGCTCGCGCTGCAGCTCGAGCGCCTCGTCGGTGCGGCCCAGCGTGCGGAGGGCGCGACCGACCGACCATCGGGCGACGTGCTGCTGGCCCGCGGTGCCGTACCGGTCGGCGGCCTCCACCGCGCGCTCGAAGTGGTGCAGCGCGGCGACGGCGTCGCCCGAGTCGTGCTTGGTCCAGCCGAGGTTGTTGTGGAGCGCGACCCCCCACCGCTTCAGGCGCGGGTCGCGTACGCCGTCGAGCAGGTCGAACCCCTCGGTCGCCCATTCCTCCTCGTGGCCCGAGTCGTTCAGCGCGAGCATGTGCAGCGCGTCGAGCACGAGGAACGTCGAGCCGGACAGTGCCGCCTCGCGCACCGCCTTGGTGAACAGCGGCACCGCCTGGTCGAACCGCTCGGCGGTCGCGGCGATGCGCCCGCGCTCGAGCGCGATGCGCGCGCGCACCTCGGCCGCCTCCTCGGACGACTCGTCGGGCCGTTCGGCGGCCTCGAGGTCGTCGAGCAGGGCGAGCGCCTCGTCGTCGCGGTGCTGGATGCCGATGGCGCGCGCGAGCTGCGTCGTCATCACGGCGCGCTCGTGGGCCGGTCGGCTCTCGTGGTCGGCGGCCGTGCGGAACCGCTCCTCGCTCGTGGCGGGGTCGGCGAAGTCCCAGAGCCGGTCGATGGTCTGCTGTTCGTCTCCCCGGTGGCGGGACGGATCGGCGTGCAGGGCGTCGGTCGTGTCTTCCACCCCTCCATCATGGCAGCGCGCGGGAGGCGGCCGTTATGCTCCCGAGACATGACGCGCATCATCGCCGGTTTCGCCGGCTCGCTCACGCTCGCCGTGCCCAGGTCCGGCACGCGGCCGACGAGCGACCGGGTGCGCGAGGCGATCTTCTCCGCGCTCGAGGCGCGCGATGCGGTCGACGGCGCCGTCGTGCTCGACCTGTACGCCGGCTCGGGTGCGCTGGGCCTCGAGGCGGCGAGCCGCGGCGCCAGCGAGGTGGTGCTCGTCGAGCGGGCGAAGCCGGCGGCCGATGTCTGCCGGCGCAACGCGGCGGCCGTCGCGGGAGCGGCGCGCGGCTCGGCGCCTCGCATCCGCGTCGAGGCCCGGAATGTCGCGACGTACCTCGAGACGGCGCCCGGCGGCGTCGACCTGGCCTTCGTCGATCCGCCGTACGACCTCGGCGAACGCGAGCTCGCGCGCGACCTCGAACTGCTCGCCGCGCGCCTCTCCCCCGACGCGACGGTCGTGGTCGAGCGCAGCTCGCGGTCGCCCGAGCCGTCCTGGCCCGCCGGGATCGAGGCCGAACGACGTCGCGACTACGGCGAGACCACGCTGTGGTGGGCGAGCGCGTCGGGCGAGCCGGCGCCCGAGGCCCATCAGCCGCCGGCGCCGTCCCAGCCCGCGTAGGGATCCCAGCCGCTCGTGTCGACCGGCTCGCCGTCGAGCGTGAGCACGCCCGCGTGGGGCGTGACCATGCCGATGGCCTCGAACGGATGCGGCGGCGCGACGTCCGGCGGGAAGGCGGCGAGCAGCCCATGGTCCTCGGCGCCCGCGAGGGCGGTCATCGCATCGGGACCCAGCGCATCGGACCGGAAGTCGATGCCCACGCCGCTCGCCTCGGCGATCCGGCGGGCGTCGCGGGCGAGCCCGTCGCTCACGTCGAGCATCGCGCTCGCCCCGGCGACGGCCGCGACGACGCCGGCGGAGACCGGCGGGGTCGGCGCGAGCTGTGCGGCGACGAGTCGCGGATGCTCTCGGCGGAGGACGGCCGCGGCCGCGGCATCCGGTTCGCCACGCTCGTCGCGCGCGCGCGCGAAGAGCAGCGCGAGCCCGCGTGCGGCGTCGCCGCGGGACCCGGCATGCGCGATCACGTCGCCGGCGCGCGCCCCCGAGCGGAGCACCGGCGCCCGCCCCTCGAGGTCGCCGAACGCGGTGACGGAGATCATCAGCACGGGCGACGCCGACAGGTCTCCGCCGACCACACCGGCGCCCGGCGCGAGCGCGGCGAGCCCCTCGCGCAGGCCGTCGGCGATGCCCTCGAGCGTCCCGACGCCGAGCGTCGGCGGGGCCGCGATCGCGACGACGAGCGCGGTCGGCCTGGCACCCATCGCGGCGACGTCCGTGAGGTTCGTCGCGGCGGCCTTCCACCCGAGGTCGAACGGCGTCGACCACGCGAGCCGGAAGTCCGGGCCGTGGACCATCAGGTCGGTCGTCACGACGAACCGGCCGTCGGGCGCGGCGACGACCGCGGCGTCGTCGCCCGCACCGAGGTGCGCTGCGTCGCCGGGCGCGAGGCGGGGCAGGATCCGCGCGAGCACCGCCGACTCGCCGAGGTCGCCGATCGCGGCAGCGGGCTCGCGTGCAGGGGGCTCCATGGCTCCCACGGTAGCCTGATGGCGATGCCCGATCCCCGCCCCCGCCGCCCGAGGCGCACCCTGCCGCGGCTCGTCGCCGCGGTCTCCGTCGCCGTCGTCGCCGTGCCCCTGCTCGCGTCGTGCGCCCGGCCCGTGCCGTTCGAGGCGGCCGCGGACGCCGCCGACCCCGACTGCGCCGCCGTGGTCGTGCGCCTGCCCGACGTCGTCGCAGGCCAGGAGGCGCGCGAGACCGATGCCCAGGGCACCGGTGCGTGGGGCACGCCCGCGTCGGTGCTCCTGCGGTGCGGCGTCGAGCCGCCCGGCCCCACCACGCTGCGCTGCGTGAGCGTCGACGAGGTCGACTGGATCATCGACGAGTCCGACGCGCCGCGGTATCGGTTCACGACCTATGGGCGCACGCCCGCCGTCGAGGTCGTGGTCGACAACGACGTCGTGGCCGGCACGACGGCCATCGCCGACGTCTCGGCCGCCGTCGCGGTCATCGAGGCCGACGGCGGGTGCACCGACCTCGAAGACGTCGCCCCGCAGGAGGGCTGACCCGCGGGCGCGCCCGCGCCCGCAGCCCGGTCGCGTGCTCAGCCGAGCCGGACGCCGCGGGCGAGGCCGACGCGGATGAGCTCGTCGATCAGCTCGGGGTAGGCCACGCCGGTCTCCTGCCAGCAGCGGGGGAACATCGAGATGGGCGTGAAGCCCGGCATGGTGTTGAGCTCGTTCACCACGAACCCGTCGTCGGTGAGGAAGAAGTCGACGCGCGCGAGGCCCTCGGCACCGATCGCCTCGAAGGCGCGGATCGCGAGGTCGCGCATCTCGTCGAGCCGCCCGTCGCCGAGGTCGGCCGGGCACACCAGGTCGACGCCCGGCGCGTCGAGGTACTTCGCCGCGAAGTCGTAGAAGCCGTCGCCCGTGAGCACGATCTCGCCGGCCACCGACGCGCGCGGCGGCTCGCCCGGGGCGCCGCCGAGCACGCCGATCTCGACCTCCCGGCCCACGATCGCCGCTTCGATGAGCACCGTGTCGTCCTCGGCGAACGCGACCTCGAGCGCGTGGTCGAGCTCGGCCGCCGCTGAGAGCTTGCTGACGCCGACGCTCGAACCCGCGCGCGCGGGCTTCACGAACTGCGGAAGGCCGAGCCCGGCGGCGTCGGCGCGGACGCGTGCCGGATCGCCGGCCCACTCGCGCGCGGTGACCGTGCGCCACGGCGCGACGGGGATGCCGGCGGCCTCGAGCGCCGTCTTCGTGAAGTGCTTGTGCATGCCGAGCGCGCTCGCGAGCACGCCCGAGCCGACGTACGGCAGGCCGATCAGCTCGAAGAGGCCCTGGATGGTGCCGTCCTCGCCGAACGGGCCGTGCAGGATCGGGAACACGAGGTCGACGTCGCCGAGCGACGACTCCTCGCCGCTCGCGGTGGTCACGCGCAGCTCGCGCGACGTCGAGCCGTCGGGCCAGCGCACGCGAGTGCCGTTGTCGTGCACCTCGGGCAGCCGGTCGGGATCGAGTGCGAAGCGGGCGGGATCGTCGGCCTCGAGCACGAACGCGCCGTCGCGCGTGATGCCGACCGGGATCAGCTCGTAGCGGTCACGGTCGATCGCCTGGAGCACTCCGGCCGCCGTTGCGCAGCTGATCGAGTGCTCGCTGGAGCGCCCGCCGAAGAGCAGAACCACCCTGACCTTGTCCATCCATCGTCCTTTCGCCCTGGGGCTCGTCGTCGGTCGTGAGGTGCGGCGCGATGTCCTTCGGCGCGAGCGTGCCGGCGAGCACCTGCCGGACCTGCTCGACGATGGGCATCTCGACGCCCTTCGCCCGCGCGAGCTCGAGGATCGGCCCGACCGACGCGAGACCCTCGGTGGTCTGCTGCATCTGGTTCACGACCTCGGGCAGCTTGTAGCCCTGGCCGAGCAGGCGCCCGGCGGTGTTGTTCCGCGAGAGCGGCGACTGGCACGTCGCGATCAGGTCGCCGAGGCCCGCGAGCCCCGACAGCGTGTCGGGGTGGGCGCCGTGCGCGACCGCGAAGTCGGTCATCTCGACCAGGCCGCGCGTGATGATCGAGGCCTTGGTGTTCTCGCCGTAGCCGGCGCCGTCGACGATGCCGATGGCGACGGCGATGAGGTTCTTCAGCACGCCGCCGAACTCGGTGCCGATGACATCCGTGTTGACGAACGAGTGGAAGTACGAGTTGCGGGCGACGGATGCCACGGCCTGCGCCGTCTCGAGGCTGGTCGAGGACACGACCGCGGCCGTCGGCTGCTCCTTCGCGATCTCGAGCGCGAGGTTGGGCCCCGAGATCACGGCGATCTTGGATTCGGCGATCGGGAGCACCTCGGCGATGACCTCGCTCATCCGGTGCCCGGTCGACTTCTCGACGCCCTTCATGAGCGAGACGACGATGGCCTCGGCATGCAGGTGCGGCTCGGCGGCGATGAGGTTCTGCCGCAGCGTCTGGCTCGGCACGCACACGTACACCTGCTCGGCGCCCGCCAGCGCGAGGTCGAGCCGGCTCGTCGACCGCAGCCCGATCGGCAGGTTCACGCCGGGCAGGTAGTCGCTGTTGCGCTTGCCCTCCTGGATCTCGCGCGCGAGCTCCGGCCGGCGCGCCCACAGGACGACGTCGGCGCCCCCGTCGGCGAGGATCTTGGCGAACGTGGTGCCCCAGCTGCCGGCGCCGAGCACGGCCACGCGCTTGCCCGGGCCGCGGCGCGGCGTCCTAGCCTTCAAGGCGTCCCGTCTCCTTCTGGCCGTGCTTGGCCGGGTCCCATCGTTCGGCAGGCGGAGTCTCGCCGCGGAGCTCGCCGAGGAGCGCCGAGATGGCGTTCATGAGCTCGTTCGTCGCTGCGGTGAGGTTCGCCGTGTCGAGCGGCTTGTCGCGGTACGCCGAGAGGTCGAGCGGCTCGCCGATGATCACGTCGACGGTCTTGCGCGGGAAGAGGCTCAGCTTCTTGCCGTACCGCGGCAGGATCGCCTGCGTGCCCCAGTGGGCGGCGGGCACGAGCGGGATGCCGCGCTCGAGCGCGATGCGCACCGCGCCCGTCTTGCCGCGCATGGGCCACAGGTCGGGGTCGCGCGTCAGCGAGCCCTCGGGGTACACGATGACCATGCGCCCCTTCTCGACGAGCTGCTCGGCCGCGCGGATCGCCGCGTGGCTCTGGCTGCCCGCGCGCTCGACCGGGATCTGGCCCGACGTGCGGAGCAGCCACCCGAGCACCGGGTTCTTGAACAGCGACGCCTTCGCGAGGAACCGCGGCGCGCGGCCGAGGTGCCATGCCGCGACGCCCATCACGAGCGGGTCGACCTCGCTGTAGTGGTTCGGGGACAGCACGAGCGCGCCCGCCTGCGGCATCCGCTCGCCGTGGTGGAAGCGGTACTTCACCCCGAGGCTCCACAGCGGGAGCACGAGGACGGCGAGGAACCAGAAGAAGGAAGGTCGGCGCTTCTCGGAACCGGGCTTCGCAGCCGGCGCGGATGACGGGTCTCGGTGTGGCACTGACCCATTATCCTTCGAGCGTGAAGTCCGCCCCGAGCAGCTCGAGCTTGGTGATGAAGTTCTCGTAGCCGCGCGCGATGATGCCGACGTTCGACACCGTCGAGCGGCCCTCGGCGGTCAGCGCCGCGATGAGGTGGCTGAACCCGCCGCGCAGGTCGGGCACCTCGATGTCGGCGCCGTGCAGTTGCGACGGACCCGAGATCACGGCCGAGTGCTTGAAGTTGCGCTGGCCGAACCGGCACGGCCGGCCGCCGAGGCACTCCTTGTGCACCTCGATGGACGCGCCCATCTCGACGAGCGCGTCCACGAAGCCGAAGCGCTGCTCGTACACCGTCTCGTGCACGATCGACACGCCCTTGGCCTTGGTCAGCGCGACCACGAGCGGCTGCTGCCAGTCGGTCATGAACCCGGGGTGCACGTCGGTCTCGATGATGACCGGCTTGAGCTCGCCGCCGGGGTGGTAGAAGCGGATGCCGTCCTCGTGGATCTCGAACGCGCCGCCGACCTTGCGGAAGACGTTGAGGAACATGAGCATCTCGGCCTGGCGGGCGCCGCCGACGAAGATGTCGCCCTCGGTCGCGAGCGCCGCGGCAGCCCAGCTGGCGGCCTCGTTCCGGTCGAAGAGCGCGCGGTGGGTGTAGCCCTGCAGCTTCTCGACGCCCTCGATGCGGATCACGCGGTCGGTGTCGACCGAGATGATGGCGCCCATCTTCTGCAGGATGTTGATGAGATCCATGATCTCGGGCTCGATCGCCGCCCCCGACAGCTCGGTGATGCCGTCGGCGAGCACCGCGGTGAGCAGCACCTGCTCGGTCGCGCCCACGCTCGGGTACGGCAGCGACACCTTGGCCCCGTGCAGCCCGTTCGGGGCCGACATCCGGATGCCGCTCGGGAGCTTCTCGACGATGGCGCCGAAGTTGCGCAGCACCTCGAGGTGGTAGTCGATCGGACGGTCGCCGATGCGGCAGCCGCCGAGGTCGGGGATGAACGCCTCGCCGAGCCGGTGCAGCAGCGGGCCGCAGAACAGGATCGGGATGCGGCTCGAACCCGCGTGCGCGTCGACCTCGGCCATGTGCGCGGTCTCGACCGCGGACGGGTCGAGCACGAGGTCGCCCTCGTCGGCGCCCTCGGTCACGGTCACCCCGTGCACCTCGAGCAGCCCGCGCACGATGCGCACGTCGCTGATGTTGGGCACGTCCTTCAGGACGCTCGGCGTGTCGCCGAGGATCGCCGCGACCATCGCCTTGGTCACGAGGTTCTTCGCGCCCTTCAGCTCGATCCGACCCCGAAGCGGCTTGCCCCCGTCGATCGTGATGCGGTCGACCTCGAGGCCGACCGCCGTGCCGTGCTGCTTCGCGTCATCCACGAGAGTGTTCACTCAGTTCCCTGTCTCTGCCGGCTCCCGGATGGGGAGCGTGGTCGGCCGCCACGCCGCTCGAGTCGACTCGTGGTCGGAGATGGCCTGCTCGTCCCGAAGGGTGAGCCCGATGTCGTCGAGCCCCTCGAGAAGCCTCCAGCGAGTGTAGTCATCGATGTCGAACGGAACTGTGAGCGAGCCGATGCTCACCGTACGCTCAACCAGATCGACGGTCGCCGCTATTCCCGGCTGCGCCTCGATCGCTGCCCAGAGCCGCTCGACGTCCTCGTACGCGACCTGGGCGGCGAGCAGGCCCTGCTTGCCGGCGTTGCCGCGGAAGATGTCGCCGAACCGGCTGGAGATCACGACGTCGAAGCCGTAGTCGCGCAGCGCCCAGACCGCGTGCTCGCGGCTGGATCCCGTGCCGAAGTCGGGGCCCGTGATGAGGATCTTCGCGCCCGCGAAGGCGGGTTCGTTGAGCACGAACTCGGGATCCTGGCGCCAGGCGTGGAACAGCGCGTCGTCGAAGCCCGTCTTGGTGACGCGCTTCAGGAAGACGGCCGGGATGATCTGGTCGGTGTCGACGTTCGAACGGCGCAGGGGGGCTGCGACGCCCGTGACGGTGCTGATCTTCTCCATCAGGCCGAGACCTCCTCGGTGCGTGCGGGTCGAGGAGCTCGCGAAGCGGGCGTCTCGAGACCGTCGTTCCGCTCGAGATCCCACGGGCCCGACAGCGTGCCGCGCACCGCCGTCGCGGCGGCCACGAGCGGGGAGACCAGGTGGGTGCGCCCGCCCTTGCCCTGCCTGCCCTCGAAGTTGCGGTTCGAGGTCGACGCGCAGCGCTCCCCCGGCGCGAGCTGGTCGGGGTTCATGCCGAGGCACATCGAGCAGCCCGCGAAGCGCCACTCGGCGCCGAACTCCTCGAACACCTTGTCGAGGCCCTCGGCCTCGGCCTCGAGCCGCACGCGCGCCGAGCCCGGCACGACCATCACCCGCACGCCGTCGGCCTTCTTCCGGCCCTTGACGATCGAGGCGAACGCCCGGAGGTCTTCGATGCGGCTGTTGGTGCACGAGCCCATGAACACCGCGTCGACCGGGATCTGCTTCAGCGGCGTCCCGGGCTCGAGGTCCATGTACTCGAGGGCGCGCTCGGCGGCGGCGCGCTCGTGCTGATCGTCGATCAGCGCGGGATCCGGTACGACGTCGCTGAGGGAGACGCCCTGGCCCGGATTCGTGCCCCAGGTGACGAACGGCTCGAGCGTGTCGGCGTCGATGGACACCTCGGCGTCGAACGTCGCGCCCTCGTCGGTGGGGAGGGTCTTCCAGTAGGCGACGGCCTCGTCCCAGTCCGCGCCGCGCGGAGCATGCGGGCGGCCCTTCAGGTACGCGAACGTCGTCTCGTCGGGGGCCACCATGCCGGCGCGCGCGCCCGCCTCGATCGACATGTTGCAGATCGTCATGCGGCCGTCCATCGACAGCGAGCGGATGGCGCTGCCCCGGTACTCGAGGACGTAGCCCTGTCCGCCGCCCGTGCCGATCTTCGCGATGACGGCGAGGATGATGTCCTTCGCGGTGACGCCCGGACGGAGCGTGCCCTCGACGTTGATCGCCATGGTCTTGAACGGCTTCAGCGGCAGCGTCTGGGTCGCGAGCACATGCTCGACCTCGCTCGTGCCGATGCCGAACGCCATGGCGCCGAACGCGCCATGCGTCGAGGTGTGGCTGTCGCCGCAGACGACCGTGATGCCGGGCATGGTGAGTCCGAGCTGCGGGCCCACGACGTGCACGATGCCCTGCTCGACGTCGCCGAGCGAGTGCAGGCGGATGCCGAACTCCGCCGCGTTGCGGCGGAGCGTCTCGATCTGCGTGCGGCTCGTCGGGTCGGCGATCGGCCGGTCGATGTTGAGCGTCGGGGTGTTGTGGTCCTCGGTCGCGATCGTGAGGTCGGGCCGTCGGACGGGACGGCCGGCCAGGCGCAGGCCGTCGAAGGCCTGCGGGCTCGTGACCTCGTGCACGAGGTGCAGGTCGATGTAGATCAGGTCGGGCGTGCCGTCCTCGCCCTTCTTGACGAGGTGCGCCTCCCAGACCTTCTCGGCGAGGGTGCGCGGGCGGGCCTGCGGCTCAGTGGGCGGATTCATCGATGAACGTCTCTCTCGGATCGTGGGGGTCAGCCGACGACGGACTCCGCGACGGGGGCGGCCGGACGAACTAGGCCCCGTCGCGGCACCGAAGGAGAAGGAGGAACGGCACGCGCACGATCCTCAGGTTACACCGTCCCATCAGGGGCCCGGTCCACGAGGAACGCGACATCCCCGAGCAGCAGCACCGCTCCCGCGGGCACCGAGGTCGGCCGACCGGACTCGAGCTCGATCGCCTCCTCGCCGTCCGGCCAGATGCGGACGCCGTTCGTGGAGCCGAGGTCGGTGACGAGCAGCCGATCGTCGACGACCTCGAGCAGCGCGTGCGTCTTGGAGAGGGAGCGCGCGGGGTCGTCGATCGCGACCGGGTCGGCGCCGGCCGCGGCATCCGTGGCGCGCGGATCGCGGCCGACCACCACGCGCCCCGTCACGGTGACGCCGTCACCGCCGCCGTCGGCGCGAAGCCGCCACGCGGTGCGCGGGCCGGGCCGAGGCACGGGTGGGAGTCCGGGCGCGACCGGGCGGAACGCCGGGACCCGATCGGGCACCCGCACCGTGCGCTCGGGCTCGGCCGGCGCCGGCGCGTCGGGCACGAGGCCCGGCGGAGGCACGATGAAGTCGCTCACGCCCCCACCTTAACCGCGCTCAGCGCCGTCGGCGCACCCGGTAGCGCGCGACCAGGCGCCGCAGCCGACCCGCCGCCGCGGAGACCGCCGCCGCCGCGGCATCCGCTTCGGACCACCGCCGCTCGACCGCGCCCGCCTCGACGTCGCCGCCGCCGAAGACGTCGCGGTCGACGGTCGCCGCGAGCGACGTGAGCCGCACGCCGCCGTCGGCTCGCCGCACCTCGCCCAGGCCCTGCTCGTCGAGCTGGCGCTCGAGATCGCGCGCGGTCTGCAGCCGGGACGCCCGCTCGGGCGGCTCGAAGCCGAGTTCCGCGTAGCGGTCGACGAGCTCCTCCCACGCGCCCGCCGCCTGGCGATCGGCCGGACCGCGCCGCCGGAGGCTCCGGCGTCGGCGCCGGGCGAGCATCGCGAACAGCATCGGCAGCAGCAGCGCCGCAGCCGGGATGCCGATGCTCGCGATGAGGATCCACGCCCAGGCCGGCAGCTGGAACGGACGGTCCCGGTCCTCGTCGTCGGTGTCGTCGATCTCGACCGTCGTGAGCAGCTCGTCCTCGGCCTGCTCGGCACGCGGCGGCTGGCGCACCTGGGGCTGCGGCTCGGTCTTCGGCTTCGGCGTCTGCTCCTGCGGCACGTCGATGTTGTCGGGCGTGGGGCGGAAGGACACCCAGCCGACGCCCTCGAACGGCACCTCGACCCACGCGGTCACGTCGGAACCGACGACCTCGACCTCGTCGTCGCCCTCGCCCACCTCGGGCGCGTAGCCCATCACGACGCGCGACGGGTACCCCAGGTGGCGCGCCATGAGCGCCATGGCCGCCGCGTACTGCTCCTCGTCGCCGACCATCTGCGTCCGCGTGAAGAGCTCGATGAGGCGGTCGGCGCCGTGACCCGCGCGCGAGGGCACCGCATCGCTGGCCAGGCCGTGGCTGAGGAATCCGTTCGTCTTGAGTCCGCGCTCGATCGCGCGCAGCTGGTCGACCGGGCTCGTGGCATCGCCCGCGTACTCCTCGGCCTTCGCGGCCACGACGTCGGGGAGGTTGTCGACCGGCGGAAGCGCGAGCTGCGCGACCGGCACGTCGGCGAGGGCCGCGTCCTCCGGTTCGCGCTGGATGCGTGACTCGAGGCGGTAGGCGATCCCCGGCCCGACCCCGCTCGTCAGCACCGCCGTCCCGGCGTCGGCGTTGTAGCGGAGGTCGCCCCCGCTCGCGGTCGCGGCCTTTCCTCGCAGCTCGAGCTCCGAACCGTAGCCGACGGTGGGCAGCCACACGTCGTCGTAGCCGAGCACCTCGAGCTCCACGGCACGAGCGCTGCCGAGGTCGGCGAGCGCCGGGGGCGGCAGCGTGCGACCGACGATGGAGTAGCCCCCGTCGGCGGCGGCCTCCTCGGGGCCGGCGACGTTCCAGAGCCGGCCGGAGTACGAGTCCATCGCGGCCAGGCGGAGCGTGTCGCCCGGCTGGAGGCCGGCGACGCGGAAGAGCGGCTCCTCGGCGAGGTCCTTCGTGTACGTGCGGAAGCCCGAGAGCGGGCTGGGGAACTCCAGCGGGTCGAACGGCGGCACGACGCGCTCGCGGAGCACGAACCGGTCGGGGGCGATCGGGGCGAGCGCGAGTCCGGCCACGGCGCCGACGGCGACCGCGCCGGCGACCACGGCGGTCGCCCCGGTCAGCCGACGGCGACGCAGTCGCGCCGCGCCCTCGCCGGAGGCCTCGACGGTCGCACCCCGTCGCCAGGCGATCCAGGTGAGTCCGATCGCGGCGAAGGCCACGCCGCGCACGGCCGCCAGGAACGCCTCGTCGGTGCCGAGCAGGATCCCCGAGAGCAGCAGGAGCACCGGCCCGACGAGGACCACGGCGGCCCGGAGCGGCGTTCGCCTCGCGGGGAGCCACCGCAGCACGAGCAGGCCGCCCACGAGCGAGACCACGGTCGCCGCGGCGTACGGCACGGCCGCGACGTAGGCGGGCGCCTCGACGGGCGCCTGGATGGTGAGGATGTCCGCCCAGCCGTGCACCGCGCCCACGGCGAGCCCGGCGAGCGACGTGAGGGTCGGCAGGACGACGAGCAGGGCGGCATCCGGCATCACGAACGGCGTGCCGACGAGGAAGTACAGCACGATGCCGAGGAGCACGGTCGTGAGCACGTCGAGGCGCAGCATCGTGCCGGCGACGGCGGCGGCCGTCCCGACCGCGATGCCCGCGACGGCGGCGGCCAGGAAGTCGAGACCGCCGAAGCTCGTCTCGTACCCGGCGACGCCGAGCAGCGACAGCAGCGACAGGACGCCGAGGTCGATCAGGGCGGAACGGGGCGGACGGTTCACGGACGCACCCTCCGCACGAGCCGGGAGAGCTCGTCGAGCGCGCCGACGGTGACCACGGTCGACTCCCCCACGCGCGTGATGCGCGAGGTCGCTCCGAGCTCGGCGCGGAACGCGATGACCTGCGTGTCGGACGCGAACACGGTCTCGACGGCGCGGAACTCCGCGAGCGGCGCGTGCGAGCCGCCCACGACGATCACGACGCTCGGCACCGGCACGCGCCGGGCCGCCTCCCGCACGAGGTCGCGAACGGATGCCGCGGGCGCGGCGGTCGCTCCGCCGAGGTCTCGTGAGCGCGATCCCGCGGGGTCGGCCGCCGCTCCGGCCGGCTCGATGCGGCTCGTGTCGTCGAGCAGCGCGATCGGCGTGGCCGTGTTGAGCGTGCGACCGTCCGTCGCGAGGGCGAACCTCGTGGCGTCGCGGATGACCTGCACGCCGAGCGAGGCGAGCACCGACACCGCGAGCTCGAACTCCTCCTCGGAGGCGTAGTGGTCGGCGCGCGTGGCCTGGACGAGCAGCAGCTGCGAGCGTCGCGTCTCCTCGTACTGGCGGACCATGAGCTGCCCCGTGCGCGCCGACGTGCGCCAGTGCACGTTGCGCAGGGCGTCGCCCGGCTCGTAGGCGCGCAGGGCGTGGAACGAGATGTCGTTGTTGGTGATCGTCCTGGTGACCTCGCCCTCGAGGTCGCGCACGAGGCCCGCGGCCGACGGCGCCAGCCGGGCCGTGACGGGGTGCACGAACAGCTCGACGGGGTCGGTCCAGCGCACCTCGCGGCGCAGCAGCCCGAGCTGATCGCCGCGAACGGATGCCGCGGGGCCGGCGACGATCACCGCCCGCCGCTGGGTGGGCACCGCGAACAGCTCCTCGTGCTCGTCGCCGGGCGCGATGGCGGGGACCACGAACTCGGCCAGGCCCGCGCCGACCGGCAGCTCGAGCTGCGACGGCACCGATGGCGCGTCGCCGACGTTCTCGACCACGAGGCGCCCGAGCGCCCGCTCGCCCGCGACGACCCGACGCGGCTGCAGCTCGATCCCGACGCGATACCGCACCCGGCCGAACACGAAGGGGATCGCGATGAGCAGCGCCGCGAGCAGCGTCGCGCCGACGAAGGCGAGCTCGATCCAGCCCAGGCCCCAGGCGATGGCGAACGACGTCGCGGCGACGACGATCACGAGCCGGCCGACCGGGGAGACCACGTCCGTGACGGGCGCGGCGAAGGCCGCCACGCGGGCGGCGGCGTGACGCAGTCGCGCTGCCGCGCGGGCGACGGATGCCGCGGCCGAGCGCCGCACCGAGCGCAGTGCGAGGCGCGCCTGCGACGGGACCCGCGATTCCGGCGGCGCGCTGGACCCGCCCGTCATGCCGCCCGGTACGCCGGGGGCGCGACGTCGGCGACCACGCGCGTGACGATGTCCTCTGCGGTGACGCCGGCGAACTCCGACTCGGGGTCGACGATGATGCGGTGGGCGAGCACGGGCACCGCGAGCTCGCGCACGTCGTCGGGCGTGACGTACGTGCGCCCCCGGGAGATCGCCCAGGTCTTCGCCGTGCGCGCCAGCGCGAGCGCGCCGCGCATGCTGACGCCGAGCGCCGAGTCGGCGTGCTCGCGTGTGGCGGACACGATGTGGTTCAGGTAGGACAGCACGGCGGCGTCGACGTGGACCTCGGAGGCGAGGTGGGCCATGGTCGTGACCGAGCTCGACGCGATGATCGGCGACACCTTCGACGCGCGGGCCCGGTTCGCGGAGTCGAGGAGCAGCGTCACGGCGGTGTCGTGGTCGGGGTAGCCGAGCGAGGTCTTGACGAGGAACCGGTCGAGCTGCGCCTCGGGCAGCGAGTAGGTGCCGGCCTGCTCGACGGGATTCTGGGTCGCGATGACCATGAACGGGCTGCCGACCTCGTAGCTCACGCCGTCGACGGTGACCCGCCCCTCCTCCATGACCTCGAGGAGCGCCGACTGCGTCTTCGGGCTCGCGCGGTTGATCTCGTCGGCGAGCACGATCGACGCGAAGATCGGACCGCGGTGGAACTCGAAGTGCCCCTTGCCCTGGTCGTAGATCGTCACCCCCGTGACATCCGACGGGAGCAGGTCGGGCGTGAACTGGATGCGCGAGTGCGTGCCGTCGAGCGTGTTGGCGAGCGCCTTCGCGAGCACGGTCTTGCCGGTGCCCGGGAAGTCCTCGAGCAGCACGTGCCCGTCGGAGAGCATCGCCGTCACGACGAGCTCGATGACGTGGCGCTTGCCGAGGATCGCGCGGTCGACGTTGTCGACCAGCTTCGAGAAGGCGTCCTGGAACCACAGGGCCTGGTCTTGGGTCACGGTCATTGCTCGTTCGTCTCTTCCTCTGTCGATTCGTCGCGGTGGCGTCCGCGGCTCACCAGTCGTTGCTTCGGATGCCGTCGATGACGACCCACGCGTCGGGGTTGCCGCACCACGAGTCGGGGAAGCGGCCCGAGTAGCTGCCCGTGCCGTTCCGGACGTCGATGCGGATGTTCGTCGACAGGCGGGTGCCGCTGCAGTACGCGTATCCGGAGGCCACCCCGTCGGGGAAGCCCGACACGGTCACGTTGTAGTGCCAGCACGTGTTGTTGCAGTAGCCGTACTGCCCGTTGTAGGGACCGAGCGTCGCGCCCTTCCGCAGGGTCACGGTCTTGGGTTCGTTCTGCACGCCGAACGAGTCGGATGCCGCGTTGCCGGGGTTCCCGCTCCCGAGGTTCACCGCACGCACCTGGACGGTGTGGGAACCCGCGCCGACGCCGGTGAACCGGTGGCTCCGGTCCTGGCCGGAGTTCTGCCATCCGCCGCCGTCGATCCGGACCTCGTACCGCACTGCTCCGCCGCCGGTGTTCGACGGCTCGCCCCACGTCACGTCGACGCTCGTGGGTGCGTACCCGTTCGGCTGCGCCCGGACGTTCTCGGGGGCGCTCGGGGTGCCGTACGGGGTCGCCGACGCCGACAGCGGCGACCACTCGCCCCAGCCGATCCCGTTCCTGGCGCGCACCGCGAACTGGTAGGCCGTGCCGTTGGCGAGGTTGCCGATCTGCTGGTTCACGCCCGCCGCGCCGGCCGGGAAGTCGCGGGACGCCCCGTTCACGCTCACCTGGTAGGCGTCGATCGGCGAGTTGTTGTTCGCGGGCGCCGCCCAGCGGATCGTCACCGTGCGGTCGCCGGAGTTCACGATCGCGGGCGCCGCGGGCTTGTCGGGGGCGTCGCGCACCACGACGGTGACACGACCCTGGGTCTCGCGCGCCGGGTCGCGCGTGCCGTCCTGGATCCGGTAGATCACGCTCAGCGTGCCGGTGAAGGCCGCTCCGGTGCGCACCGTGAGGTCGGACTCGGTGTGGCTGACGGAGGCGCTCGCGCCGACGTCCGCCTGGTCGATCTGCGCCGACACGATGCGCAGCGGCGAGTCGGGCGCGAACGGGTTGAAGTCGTTGGCCAGCACGTCGACCCGCTGGGTGCCGCTGCGGACCATCTCGATGGGCCCGTCGTCGTTCGCCTTCGGCATCGCGCGCGTCGACGAGACCACGGCCACGTCGACGTAGCCCGGCACGCGGAACTCGTTGAAGACGACGTCGAACGAGATGCGGGCCTTGGTGCCCGGCTGCACCCCGAGCGGTGACGACAGCCGCAGCATCGATCCCTCGACGAGCTCGGCGCGGATGTCGGCGTTCGCGCCCGAGAGGTTCTGGTAGGTGACGCGCTCGATGTTGTCGGGGTTCGGGTGGTCCGTCGACGAACGCAGGTCGACCGTGAGCGGCGCCTCGCCGGCCTCGATCGTCTCGCTGCGCGGCGTGAAGGCGGGCGGCGCGTCGTTGAAGTCCGGGTCGCCGACCGTGATCGGGATCGTCAGGATCGCGTTGCGCCCGACGGGGTCCTCCGGGCCCGTGCCGTCGGTCACCTCGAAGGTGACGGATGCCGGCCCGCGGTAGTCGGGCGCGGGCACGAACTGCAGCGCGGTGCCGCTCACGAACGGCGCCTCGCCGGAGTTCGTGGCGGAGGCGGACAGGATGAGCGCCGGCTCGCCCGAGGGCACGACGACGAGGTCGTCGACGTTCCAGCTGATCCGGCCGTTCATCGGCACGATGATCTCGCCGAGCTCCTTGAGGTACGGCGCCGGGAACTTCGCCTTCTCCTCGGCGAGCAACTCCTCGGGCGTCTTGGGGCGCTGGGTCTCCTCGACCGTGTCGTCACCGGACGGCACGGGCGGCACGATGACGAAGGCCGTCGCCGAGAGGTCGTCGAGGGTGTTCGTGAGGCGGTAGGCGACGGCGAAGCGCTCGCGACCGGGCTCCACGTCGATCGTGCCGTCGGAGGCGATCCGGGCGCGCCCGGCGTTGGGTCCCTCGAGCGTCACCTCGAGGTCCTCGACGAGGCCGCCCGGGTTGGTGGCGTCGGCCAGCGGGTCGACGGTCACCGATTCGCCGTCGACGACCTGCTCGGGCTCGATGACCTGGTCTTCCGCGGTGGGCGGCTCGATCACCGCGTCATCCGTCACCGCCACCTGGAGGAAGGCCGTGTCGGCGCCGCCGCGGCCGTTCGAGATCTCGTAGCGGATGGTGTACGCCGCCTCCTGCTGCGGCGCGGTCACGACGATGCGGCGCCGGTCGCGGATCTCCGCGTCGATTCCGTCGTCGACCTCCGGGAGGTCGACGACCCGCAGGCGGTAGCCGCTCGGGTCGGAGTCGTTGAGGAGCACCTCGACCGAGGCGGTGCGGCCCGGCTTCATCTCGATCGTGTCGTCGACCGCCTTGGGCGGGAGCTGCACCGCCGGGCGGGGGACGACGCCGATGCGGATCGTGCCCTCGGCCGTCGCGCCCAACGTGTCGCGCACCTCGTACGTGAAGGTGTCGGTGCCCGCCGAGCCGGACAGCGCCTCGTAGGTGAACGAGGTGCTCGTGCGCTCCACGATGCGCCCGAGGGTCGGCGCGGAGCCGATGCCGGTGAGCGTCACGGAGTCGCCGTCCGGGTCGAGCTGGTCGAGCGGCACGTCGACCGTGACCGCCGACCCGGCGAAGGTGCGCGAGGTGAGCGGCGTCGGGAGGGGCTCGCGATTCTCGCCGGCGTCGCGCGGCACGACGGTGAAGCGCACGGTCGCGCGGGCGGTCTGGTCGTGGTCGTCGCCGATCGTGTACACGGCGCTGTACGCCCCCGGCTCCTCGGGCGCCTGCAGGCGGACCGTGTCGCCG
This sequence comes from Agromyces sp. CCNWLW213, assembly GCF_037199545.1. Taxonomy (NCBI): domain Bacteria; kingdom Bacillati; phylum Actinomycetota; class Actinomycetes; order Micrococcales; family Microbacteriaceae; genus Agromyces; species Agromyces sp. CCNWLW213. Next base: position 672,605 of record NZ_JBBBDX010000001.1, read on the forward strand.
TCGACGAAGGCGAGGCCCTCGCCCACCTCGACGTCGAGCAGCTCGGGCTCGACGTGCAGCGTCGCGGCGTCCGGGTGGTAGTCGTTCTCGAGCACCGGCACGGTGACGATGTCGCCCGCGCGCACGATCGCGCCGTCGTCGACGGCCACCGGGGGCTGGTGCTTCACGAGCGGCGGCACGGGCACGACGGTGACGGTCGCCGTCGACGCGTTCACGCCGTCGGAGACGGTGTACGCGACCTGGAGCTGGCGGTCGAGGGCCTGCGACGCCGTGACGCGCAGCACGGTGTTGGTGAGGATCTCGACCGAGACCAGCCCCTCGGCCGCCGAGTCGTCGACGGTCTGCACCGCGAGCACGCGACCCGACGGCGAGACGTCGTTGGCGAGCACCGGCACGGTGAGCGGCTCGCCCGCGCGGAGGTAGGCCGTGTCCTTCACCGCGATGGGCGGCGGAGCCTCACCGGGCGGCTCGACGACCTGCACGCGCACGAGGCCCTTGCTCACGGCGGCGCCCGCGCCGACGTCGTAGAGGAAGACGTACTCGCCCGGCTCGTTCGCCGAGAAGGCGATGGTGCCGCGTTCGACGTTCGGCGTCACGGTCGCGCCGCCGGGGGCCTCGGCCACCCCGAGCAGCTCCAGCCCCGCACCGGACGGCGAGAGGTCGTTGACGAGCGGCTCGACGAGCTGGGTCTCGCCGACGAACGCCTGCGCGAAGTCGGGCGTGCCGATCGGGTTGAGCGTGCCGGTCGGCTTCACCTCGACGACGAGCGTGCCCGCCGCCGTGGTCTGGCCGTCGGAGACCGTGAACTGGACCTCCTTCGTGCCGAGCTCGGCGGAGCGGTGCTCGAAGGTGACGAAGCCGTCCGGGCTCGACCGCACCGTGTCGCCTCCGGTCGGCGACGCGTTGACGAGGTAGAGGTCGTCGCCGTCGGGGTCGTTCCAGTCGGCGAGCACGTTGTACGAGAGCTGCTGACCCTGCTCGACGCTGATCGCGCCGCTGCGCATCGACGTCGGCGCGGCGTTCTCGCTCTCCGGCACGATGCGGACGTTCACGGATGCCTCGGACACGCCGCCGCGGCCGTCGTCGACGCCGTACCGGAACGACACGCTGCCCGCAGCACCCTCGGCCGGCGAGAACTGCAGCGCGCGACCGCCGTCGATGAGCTCGAGCCGGCCCGCCGCGTCCGGCACCTCCGACGTCGACGCGATGGTCAGCACGTCGCCGTCCGGGTCGGTGTCGTTCTCGAGCACCTCGAGGATGGTCGTGCGCGCGGGCCGGACCCCGTAGTCGTCGTCCCGGGCGACCGGCGGTCGGTTCACGTCCGTGCGCTCCGCGAGCGTGTCCTCGAACGTCTGCTGCGAGGACTTCTCGTCGCCCTCGAGCTCGTCGGACTCCTCGGGCGGCGTGACCTCCTCCCAGTTGTCGACCAGCCGCAGGTCGGAGTCGACCAGCCACGCGTTGCCGTTCCCGAGGTCGTTCAGCGCGATGACGTCCCGGTTGACGCGGAACTCGAGGCGCGACCCGGCGGTCTGCTGCTCGATCGGCACGCGCTCGGCCTCGGCGCCGTCGCACGCGGCGAGGTACCGCTGGCCGGGCGCCCAGGCGCCGTGCACGCACGACCCGAGGCGGACCGGCGCGGCGACCTCGTCGGCGTTCGCCGACGGCACCTCGGCGCCGCTGTCGATCGAGCGGATGTCGCCCCCGCCGAGCGGCACGTCGAGGAGCCCGGTGGCCGTGGCGAGCGCGACCCGGTCGCGCTCGGGCCCGGACTGCTGGATCCGCAATGCGGGTTCGGGCAGCTCGATCCGGCGGCCCTCGACGACCACGGCCTCGGCCTCGACGTCGAGGACGACCGGGCGCTCGCCGACGGCCGCCAGCTGGTGACGGCCGATCCGCGGGAGCTCGGCGCGCCGGGGCTCGTCGGCGTCGCGTGCGAGGCTCACGAGCTCGCGATCGCCGGGCGAGGTGGCGAAGATCGTGCCGTCCCCGCTCACGGCCACACGCGCGTCGTCGCCGAGCTCGGCGACCGGGTCGGTGCCGCGGAAGTCGAAGGAGAGGTCGGCGGCGGCGGGCACGCGCCACAGCTCGCCCTCGGGCGAGAGCACGGCGATGACGTCGCCGCCGTAGGCCAGCTGCGAGGCGGGCGGAACGTCGATGCGCTGCACGAGCGTCGTGAACGCGGGGTCGATGCGCTCGACCGAGCCGACGCTCGGGTCGTAGAGGAACGCGTCGTCGCCGTGCTGGAACACGTCGACCTCGTCGGTCGCGGTCGCGACCGACGCGTCGAGCTCCTCGATCTGCCGGTTGAGCCGGCCCGCGAGGAGCTCCTCGGCGTTGGTCACCCACACCTCGCGGGCGCGCAGGTCGGGATCGGTGACGGGGAAGCCCTGATGCAGCGCGGCGATCCCGACGGGCACGCCGGCCAGCACGGCGAGCGCGACCACGGACGCCGTCCGGCGACGCGTGCGCACCCAGGACCTCAACGTGACCAAGCTCGTCTCCCCGCGTGCGTTCCGTCGGTAGGGCGTCGGATTCCGCCGCCGGAGACCGGCGGGCCGGGCATCACGCTAACACGGTCCCCGCGAGCCGCCGAATGGGGAGCGCTGCCCATTCGGACGCATCAACCGGAGAGGGGTCTCCGGGGCTCCGGGCGTCGTCAGGACGGGGATTCGGCGCGCTCGTCGGCGGTCCGGTCGAGGAGCGCCAGGTCCTCCGCGCTGACCAGCCGCGTCGCGACCGCGTACTCGACCAGCCGAGCGCGCCGATTGGTCGCGAGCCTCCCCCGTCCGCCCCGGAGCCCGTCGACGCCGATCTTGTCGAGCTTCTCGCACACGTTGTCGAGCTTGCGGTTGAACGTGGTCATGCTCCAGCCCAGCCGGGCTGCCGCCTCGGCCGAGCTCGGGACCGTGGCGCGGCCCGCGGAGGGCTGGGCGAGCACGTGCTCGGCGAGCGCGACGACGAGCAGCCGCTGGCTGCTCGTGAGGGTGACGGGGAGGATCGTGGTGCCTCCGTCGTCGGGCCTCGCGGTGAGCGAGGTGTTGTAGAAGTCCTCCTCGGCGTGCACCGTGAAGTCGTAGGTCGTCGCTCCCGCGCTGAACATCACGTGCACCGTCTGGAAGACGAGCGGGAGCTTGGCACCGGGGGCGACCCACGCCTGGACGCTCCCCGTGGCATCCGACACCGTCGCCGACAGCAGCTGGCCGACGTTCGACAGCCACCACAGCCCGAACTCGCTCGACAGGGTCAGGAAGGTCCGGTGCAGGTACGGGTTGTCGTCGATGGTGAGGTCGGAGTCCCGGCCGATGCCGAAGGTCCGGCCCGACTCGACGGTGTACCACTCACCGCAGTACTCGACCCGCAGCGGCCTCATGCGGTGCACCCCGTGACCGGCTCGGACGTCTTGCTCCCGCGCTGCACCTGCACCTCGATGCAGACCGTGCGCCCGGCGGGCACCCCCTGGACGACGATCTGCGGCCCCTCGGCGATCGCCGTGCCGCCGGACCCGTCGGCGTTGCGCCAGCGGTACCGGTCGCCCTCCTCCGGGTCGTCGTGGGACACCGCGAAGACGACGCTCCCGTCGCCGGATGCCTGCCCCGGCTCGATCTCGGGGGCGGGCACCGTCGCGGCCACGACCGCGTCCTCGGCGGGGTCGGGCGTCGCCTCCCGGTCCCCGGTCGGGCCGCCGAGCGAGCCGCCGAGCACGATGGCGGCGCCGGCTGCCGCGACGAGGGCGACGGATGCCGCGGCGCCGATGGCGACGGCGATCGCGCGTCGCCGCCCGGCGCCCGGCCGGGGCGGGTCGATGGGGACCGCAGCCTCGTCGGCGGCCGGAGCCGCGACCGACGTGGCTTCCCCGCCCGCCGCTGCGAGGACGCCGCCGCGTGCCGCGGGCGAGGCGCCGCGCAGCACGGTCCCGTCGTCGACGAGGTCGGAGGCGGGCGCGGACCGCGGCGCCTGCGCGCGCACCTCGCGCACGCCCCTGGCTCGGGTCGCGTCGTCGTCGTCGCCGTCGGGCGCCGTACCACGGACCGGTCGGGGCGCGTCGGCCGACCACGGGCCAGCCGGTCCGACCGGCCCCTCGGGCCGCACGACCCTCACCGAGCGGGCGCGGGTCGCGTCCTCGTCCTCCGGCGCGGGGGCGGCCTCGCTCGCGGCATCCGTCGCCCCGGCGTCCGACGGCGTCGCCGCGGGGATCGCCGGCACCTCGATGCCCGTGACCGAGTAGCCGAGCTCGAGCTCGATGCGCTGGAGGGCGCGACCGAACTCGACGGCGCTCTGGTATCGGTCCTCCCGGCGCGGGGCCATCCCGGTCGCGAGCACGGCCTGGAGGCTCGCCGGCACGTCGTCGCGATCGATCGGCGTGATGCGGCCGCGCTCGATCCGGCCGATCAGGTCGAGCGGGCCGTTGGAGCGCCCCGGCACCTCGAACGGCGTGCGCCCGGCCAGCAGCGTGTGCACCGTCGCCGCGAGCGCGAACACGTCGCTCCGGGTGTCGGGACGCGGGTCGTCCTCGAACAGCTCGGGCGGCGACCAGGGCACGCTCATCCCCACGGCGGCCCGGTCGGATCCCGTGCCCGAGCCCGTCGCCGCGGGATCGCCCGTGAACGACATGGTGTGCACCGGCAGCTCGCCCTCGAGGTCGGAGGAGATCCCGAAGTCGCTGAGCGCCGGCCATCCGTAGTCGTTGGTGAGCACGTTCGCGGGCTTGATGTCGCGGTGCAGGATGCCCGCCGCATGCGCGGTCGCGACCGCTCCCGAGAGCCGGATCCCGGTGCGGAGGGCATCCTCGACGGTGAGCGGCTGCCGCTTGTACCGCTCGGACAGGCTCGGCCCCGAGCAGTACTCCATGACGAAGTAGGGCCGTCCGTCGGCCGACACGTCGGCGTGGAAGATCGTCACGATGAACGGGTGCGCCGACAGGCGCGCCATGAGGTTCGCCTCGGCGACGAACTGCGCACGCGTGCCCTGGTCGATGTCGTCGGCGAGCAGGACCTTCACGGCGACCTTGCGCCTCGGCAGGCGCTGCTCGTACAGGAAGACGTCGGCGAACCCGCCGGAGCCCAGGAGTCCGAGCGGCGTGTACCCGGGCAGGTCGGGCGGCGACGACGGCGCGCGACGCATCAGCGCGTCACCACCTGGATCGACCATCCGCCGCCGAGGTCGATGACGGTCTCCGGGAGGACGGGCGTGGGCTCCGAGGGCCGGAGGCGCATCGGCGCCTGGCCGGGCGCGACCACGTGGGTCCCGTTGCGCGACTCGAGGTCGGTCACGACGGCGGTGCCGCCCTCCACCGCCACCTTCAGGTGGGTCCGGGAGATGTCCGGGTCCCCCGCGCCGATCACGACCGGTCGCGGCACGCGCGAGCCCGTCACCCGGCCGATGGCGGGGGCGCGACCGAGGAGCAGCTCGCCCGTGATGGGTTCGAACGACCCGTCGGGCATCCGCAGTGCGAGCCGGTGGTCGGCGCCGTCGGCGGAGCGACCCGGCTCCGCCGCCGCGGGCCCGGCGTCGCGCGCCTCGCGCAGACGTCGGATGTCGGCGGCCGCCACGGTGAGCCCGTCGTGGTCCCCGAGCACGCGCGGGTCGCCGAGGCCGGGCGGCGGGACGATGGTCGCCTGGCCGTCGGGCACGTCGATGCGCGGGCGCTCGGTCCGCGAGAACCCGACGACGGTGTCCTCGTCGGGCACCATCGTGCGTTCGTCCGGCGGCCCGTGGCGTTCTGCCTCGGGCGCGGCGGCGGTCACGACGGGCCGGGCCGCCTCGGCGGTGGGGGGTTCCGGGCGCGAGTCGGCCGGACCGGGCACGACCGCTGCCGGCGCGGACGCCGAGGAGTCGGGCGTCGAGGACTCGGACGTGGGCCCGGCGGCCTCGACGCCCCTCCAGTCGACGACGGACGCCGCGACGACGCCCTCGACGATCGGCAGGGCGGGCCCGGAGGCGTCCGCCGCCTCGGCCCCGCGGTCGACGCTCACCCGGACTTCGGGCGACCCGTCGAAGGCGCGCTCGCTCCACGTCGAGACGCCCGCGCCGGACACGGCGTCCTCGCCCACCCGCACCGTGAGCGGACCCCGCGCGAGGACCCGCACCGAACCGGGCTCGCGCACGACCAGTGCGAAGCCGGGGGCGGACGTCACCCCGCCGGCGGTCAGCCGGTCGACGACCGCCGCGGCGGCATCCGCCGTGCCCAGTGCGGGCCACAGCGCGGCGACCTCGCCCGCGCGCTCGGCCGGCAGCACGAGGAGGACGCGGGGGCGGAGTGCGGCGAGCCATCCGCCGCCGGGATCAGGTCGGTAGTCCGCCACCCTGCTCCCCCGCTCCCCTCGGCCAGGTCTGCTCCGCCTCGGGCGGCAGCGCGTCGTCGCGGTCGCGCGTGGCCTCGTCGCCGTCGACGTGCTCGCCGCCCAGGTCGGACTCGACCACGACCGCGGTGACGTTGTCGCGCGCGCCGGCTGCGAGCGCGGCCTCGACGAGCTCGCCCGCGAGCCCGGCCGCGTGCGAGGACGCTCCGGCGAGGATGCCGGCGATCGCCTCGTCGCCGACCTCCTTCGACAGCCCGTCGGAGCAGATGAGGAACACCTGGCGACCGTGCGCCGGGATGAGCCACACGTCGGGCTCGACCACCTCGTCGGCGCCGACCGCTCGCGTGATCACGTTCCGGTCGGGATGCCGCTCCGCGTCGTCGGCGTGGAGCAGGCCCGCATCGACCATCTCCTGCACGGCGGAGTGGTCGACCGTCACCTGGTCGAGGCGCCGTCCGTCCCACAGGTAGACCCGCGAGTCTCCGACGTTGAACACCATCCAGTGCACGCCTCGCCCGTCGCCCGCGTCGACCAGCGCGATTCCCGCGACCGTGGTGCCGGCGACCGCGGTGCCCTCGTCGCCCTCGGTCGAGAGCGCCCGGACCACCTCGTTCGAGCTGTGGATCGCATCGAGCACCTGCTCGGGGCGCGATGGCGCCCCCGTGTCGAGGTGCCGGCGGAAGGTGTCGACGACGGCCCGGCTCGCGGCGTCGCCGCGGGCGTGGCCGCCCATTCCGTCGGCGACGACGTACACGGGCGCGTGGGCGAGGAGCGCGTCCTCGTTCACCGACCGGACGCGGCCGACGTGCGTTCGTGCACTGTGCGCGATGCGCGCGGACCCACTGGGGATCGCGACGACACCACTGCCATCGGACGTCACTGGCTGGGGTCCTCTCTGCGGGGTAGGGGCGGCGCGGAGGCGCAGTGGCTCAACGCTAGCAAGCCGACGGCGGGGTCGCCGCGCCGGACCGGCGTCGACGGGGCGCGATCAGCGCTCGACGCGCGACTCGTCGCGCTCCGCGCGGTCGCCCTCGTCGGTGAAGTGCGGGATCTCCTCGCCGAGCGTGTGGCCGCGGCGGCGCGCGTCGAGGTTCGCCTTGACGAGGCTCGCGACGGTCGCCACGAGCATCGCTCCGAGGATCACGGCGAGCGAGGTCCAGGTGGAGATGTCGGGGGCCCACTCGATGTGCTCGCCGCCGTTGATGAACGGCAGCTCGTTCTCGTGCATCGCGTGCAGCACGAGCTTCACGCCGATGAAGGCGAGGATGAACGCGATGCCGTACTTGAGGTACTCGAGTCGCTCGAGCAGGCCGCCGAGCAGGAAGTAGAGCTGGCGCAGGCCCATGAGCGCGAACACGTTCGCGGTGAACACGATGAACGGGCTCTCGGTGATGCCGAAGATCGCGGGGATCGAGTCGAGCGCGAAGATGAGGTCGGTCGTGCCGATCGCGACGAACACGATGAGCATCGGGGTGAAGAAGCGGCGCCCGTCGATCACGGTGCGCAGCTTGATGCCGTCGTAGTCGTTCGTGATCGCGAGCCGGCGACGCAGCAGGCGGATCAGCGCGGAGTCCCCGCCGTCGTCCTCGTGGTTGCCGAAGGCCTGGTTGAAGGCCGTCCAGAGCAGGAAGGCGCCGAAGATGTAGAAGATCCAGCTGAAGTTCGCGATCAGCTGCGCGCCGAGCAGGATGAAGATGCCGCGCAGGATCAGCGCGAGGATGATGCCCACCATGAGCACCTCCTGCTGGTACTTCCTGGGCACCGCGAACCGCGCCATGATGATCACGAACACGAACAGGTTGTCGATCGACAGGCTGTACTCGGTCAGCCATCCGGCGAGGAACTGGGCGCCGTGCTCGGCGTCGCCGATGGTGAACATGAGGCCGGCGAAGATCAGCGCGAGCACGATGTAGAACACCACCCACAGCGTCGACTCGCGGAACGACGGGACGTGCGGGCGCTTGATGACCAGCAGCAGGTCGGCGACCAGGATGAGGGTCAGCACGACGAGCGAGCCGACTTCGAACCAGACGGGCAGTGCGGTCACGTGACGCCTTTCCGGGTGTGTGCGATTGCGTACGGAGGACCGAAAGTCTCTCCCGGCCGCACATGCGTGCGCCGCCACGCCCGGAGCGGCGTCGACGGCGCTCGTATTGACGATCGTGGCCCGAGGCGCTGGACCTCGGTGGGATACTCCCCTTCGCTCGGACGAGTCTAGCGGCCGAGGGAGCCGGCGCGCGCCCGCATCACGGGATCCCGGGGACGGCGTCCGGGATGCGGCATCCGCGGAAACGACGAACGCCCCCGCATGATGCGGGGGCGTTCGCCTGTCGTGTGGTGACCCCAGCGGGATTTGAACCCGCGCTACCGCCGTGAGAGGGCGGCGTCCTAGGCCGCTAAACGATGGGGCCTCGTTGACGACTTGAAGAGTATGCCACACGACTCGAGCCCATTCCAAATCGGCCCGGGACGGGCGTCGAGACGCTCAGACGAAGACCGCGAGCGCCCCCGGCACGGCCTCGACGTCGACCGGCAACGACCCCAGGCGTTCGCCGTCGGCGTACGCGACGATGCCGTCGCCCTCCAGGCGCGCGCGCCGCACGGGAGCGAACTCGACAGCGGGGTGGTTGACGTGCTCGCCCGCGAACACCCGCGGGAACACGCTCAGCAGGCCCACCCGGGACAGGGGGTGCACGATGAAGACGTCGAGCGTGCCGTCCGACAGGTCGGCGTGGGGGACGATCCGCATGCCGCCCCCGAGCGAGGGCGTGTTGGCGACCGAGACCAGCATCGCAGCATGCTCGCGGACCGATCCGTCGAGCGTGAGCCGATAGCGCAGGGGGCGGAACGTGGCGAGCTCGCGGAGGAGCGCGAGCGTGTACCGGCTCGGGCCCCGGGGTCGCGACATCCGGTTGGCCCGCTCGTTGACGACCGCGTCGAACCCGGCGGAGAGCACGCACGCGAACCACGTGCCGAGTTCGCCGTGGTGCGCGAGGCCGAGGTCGATGACCTGCGGGGGCCGCGTGAGCGCCTCGATCAGCGCGTCGACGGCCGCGTCGGGATCGTCGTGCGGGAGGCCGAGCGCCCGGGCGAGGTCGTTGCCCGTGCCGGCCGCGATGATCCCGAGCGGCACGCCCGTGCGCGCCACGATGTTCACGCCGAGCGAGACCATCCCGTCGCCGCCGACGACGACCAGGCCGTCGGTGCCCTGCTCGAACGCCGACTGCGTCTCGCGCCGCAGGAGCTCGAAGTTGTCCTCGCGCAGCAGGGTCACGTCGTAGCCGGCGTCGGCGAGCCGGCGCGCGGCGACCGGGCCGACCACGCGATTCCGTCCGAAGGACGCGGAGGGGTTCACTGCCAGGAGCAGTCGCCGGGGGGAACGGGGACCCATGCTGCGATTGTGGCAGCACACCCGGTTGCATGACGTGCGCACACGGTGTTGGCTCGGAGCATGCGCGTCACGAAGCTGGAACATGCCGCCCTCGTCATCGAGCATTCCGGCGCTCGGCTGTTCGTCGATCCGGGCAAGTTCACGACGCCGATCACCGAGGCCTCGGGGGCGCGCGCGGTCGTGATCACGCACCGGCACGACGACCACTGGACGCCGGAACAGCTCGGACGGATCCGCGACCGCAGCCCCGACGTGCGCATCCTCGGCCCCGACGGCGTGGTCGCCGCGGCGGCCGAGGCGGGGATCGAGGTGGAGCGGGTCGCACCGGGCGACGAGGTCGAGGTGGGACCGTTCCGGCTGCGCTTCTTCGGCGGCCGCCACGCGGTGATCCACTCCTCCATCCCCGTGATCGACAACGTCGGCGTGCTCGTGAACGACTCCCTGTACTACGCGGGCGACTCGTTCGCCGTGCCCGAGGGCGTCGACGTCGACGTGCTCGCCGCGCCGGCCGGGGCGCCGTGGATGAAGATCGCCGAATCGATGGACTACGTGGTCGCCGTCCGCCCGCGGCGCGCCTTCCCGACGCACGAGATGGTGCTCTCCCGGGCGGGCAAGGACCTGTCGAACGCCCGGCTCGAGTGGGCGACCGAGCAGGGCGGCGGCGAGTACCTCCCGCTCGAACCGGGCGATTCCTTCGACCTCTGACGGCGGATCTCGCGGCGGCCGCCCGCCTCACCGGGCGGAAGCACCGGGACGCGTTCCCGTCGTCGCGTGCCGCATGTCGATGACCGACAACGCGGCGCGGACGCGACGCGCCGATGCTTGGAGGGAAGCTCTCGACTTCGCCGGACTCCGTTGACGGATCGGCAGGCTCCCTGAGAGATTCATGCCACTCTCGACGCGACCACGCGCCGGAGCCGCGACGGTGCGGTCTCCCGCGGGTGCCGCGCCGAGCCGGCGCCGCTCCCTCGCACCCTCGGCGCGCCGTCGCCCTGCACCGCACCCGAACCGCCGCGCTTCGGCGCGCCCGGACACACAGGAGCCTCAATGACGAGAATCGACCCTGCCGCGCACCGCCACGGCATCGGCGTCCGCATCGCCGCCGTCGCCGTGACGGTGGCCCTCATCGGCCTCGCGGCGTTCTTCCTGCTCACGACCAGCACCATCTCGGCGGGCGCCGCGCGCCTGTCGGACGGGGCCGGACTCGCCGACGAGGGCTCGGCGGAGCTCGCAGCCGGAGCCGAGCGGCTCTCGGACGGCTCGGGCGAGCTCAGCGCGGGAGCCGGCGACGCCGCCGAGGGCGCCGGCAAGGTCGCGGCGGGCGCCGCCTCCGCTGCGGCGGGCGCCGATCGGGTCGAGGCCGGGGCGGCGAAGGCCGCCGCCGGCGCGCTCGAGGTCTCGGACGGCGCTGCCAGGGCGGCGGACGGGTCCGGTCGGCTCTCGGCCGGCGCGGAGCGGATCGCCGGCGGAACGGGTGCGCTGGCCGACGGCATCGGGCGCGCGAACGACGGCGCGACCGCGGTCGCGGACGGTGCCGGGCGCACGTCCTCGGGCGCGACCACCGTGGCCGGCGGCGCCGCCAGCGTCGCGGGCGGCGCGGCGGCCACCGCGGGCGGGGCCGCGAAGGTCCGCGACGCCGCCTCGGCCGCCGCGGCCGGCGCCGACGGCCTGGCCGCCGGCGCGAGGGGCGTGGCCGCGGGTGCGGCCGATGTCGACGCGGGCGCCGCGGCCCTCGCGGCCGGGCTCGCAACGGCCGACGCCGGGGCGCAGGACCTCGTCGCGGGCACCGCGCAGCTCTCCGCGGGCGCCGCAGCGGTCGACGGCGGCGCGGCGAAGGTCGCCGGAGGCAGCGCGCAGCTCGCGTCGGGCCTCGAGGCGTTCCGCGCCGCGCTGGCGGCCGGCGGAGCGAGCCCCGAGCTGATCGCCCAGGCGCAGGCCCTCCGTGACGCGGCGCAGGCCGTGTCGAACGGCGCCGCCGAGACCGCGGCCGGCGCAGCGGCGGTCGCTGACGGCGCCGAGTCGACCCGCGCGGGCACGGCGCAGCTCGCAGGCGGAATCGACGCCGCCGCCGCCGGCTCGGCCTCGCTCGCCGACGGCACGGCCGCTCTGGCGCGAGGCGCCGCCGAGCTGTCGACCGGCTCGACGAAGCTCGCGGACGGTGCGAAGCAGGTCGCCGGCGGCGCGGGGCAGCTCGCGGTCGCGAACGCCCAGCTCGCCGACGGCACGAGCCGCGTCGCCGACGGCGCAGCCCAGGTGTCGAGCGCCGCTGCCCGCGTGAGCGCCGGGGCCGCTGCCGTGCGGAACGGGACGACGACGCTCGACTCGCGCGTGGAGGAGCTGGTCAGCGGCACGCAGGAGCTCGCGACGAAGTCGGGCGAACTCGCCGCCGGGGCGCAGCGCCTGTCGACGGGTGCCGGCGACCTCGCGGCCGGTGCGGGTACGCTCTCGCAGGGCGCCGCCGACCTCTCCGGCGGACTGGACGAGCTCGCGACCGGAGCAGGCGACCTCGCCTCGGGCACGCAGACGCTCGCCGACGGCAGCATCGTCCTCGCCACGGGCGCGGGCGACCTCGCCGACGGCGCCGCCGACCTCAGGGACGGCAACGACCGCCTCGCGAACGGTTCGGCGCAGCTCGCCGCGGGCACCGCAGGGGTGGCGCCGGGCGCGCTCCTGCCCTGGATGGTGGTGTTCGGCGCCCTGACGCTCGCCGCCGTGGGCGCCTGGATCGGCCACCGCATCCGTCACAGCCGGCTGCCCCGGCCCGCGAGCGCCTGAGGCGCCGACCGGGATCGCTCGTCCGCGCCGCCGTTCCACGGCGGCGCGGACCGGCGTCCGGGGTCGGTGTCAGCCGTCGGGAGCGGTGTCGAACGGCCACCCCGAGTCGGGGTCGAACGGCCAGTCCGGTCCCGTCGGTCCCCGGGCCGGCGGCTCGGGTTCCGGCGCGGGCGCCGGCTCCGGAGCGGGCGCCGGCTCCGGCGCGGCCGGGGCCGGAGCGGGCACGGGCTCGGACTGCGCCGGCTCCGGCTGCGGTCGCGGCGAGACATTCGCGTTGGCGTCCTCGCCGGAGTCGTCGACCGGCGCCGACGGCGTCGGTTCGACCCCCGGGACGTCGACGCGCGGGACGACCGGCCCCATTCCGGCCTGCGTGAACGGCTCGCCGCCGTACTTCGCGGATGCCACCGACATGACCTCGGGCCACATCCGGTGACGAGCCGTGGCTGCCTGGCCGGTCTCGAAGAAGATGTTGCGCTGGTTCGCCTGCCCGTTCACGCTGACGACGCCCACCGCGGTGGCGACCCGCGAGCTGGCCCCGATCATCCAGGTGTCCTTCGCGGCATCCGTCGTGCCGGTCTTGCCGATGAGCGGCACCGGCGGCTGCGTGTTCGCATTCGAGATGCTCCCGGTTCCGCCGGTCATCACCGCGCCCATCGCCGTGTGCATCGCCGCGGCCACCTCGGGGACGACCGACGGGGTGCAGTCCGACTCGGGCGGCGGGATGTCCTCTCCGTCGCGTCCGATGATGCGGTCGATCGCGATCGGCGAGCAGGTCACGCCGTCGTTCGCGATGCCGGCGAAGGCGATGGCCATGCTGAGCGGCGCCACCTCGTTCGTGCCGATGATCGATGACGGACCCTGCTGCAGCGGATCGCCGTCGGCGCGGTGCAGGCCGAAGGCCTCGGCGCGCTTCCGGATGCCGCAGAGGTCGAGCTCCTTCGCCATGCCGATGAAGCCGGTGTTGATCGATCCGACCGTCGACTCCATGGCGCTGTAGTTCGCCCCGGACTCGTTCTGGTCGTTGCGCGGATTCCAGTCGCCGGCGAAGTGGGGACCGAGGCAGCTGTCCTGGAAGGTGCCCCAGTTGCTCTTGCGTCTCGAGTCGACCCGCTCCCCCAGGCCGCGCCCCGCGCTCAGCCATTCCGCGAGCGTGAAGACCTTGTACGACGACCCGGGCTGGAAGCCGCGGGATCCGCCGTAGGCGAAGTCCGTGTTGTAGTTGATGCTCGTGTACTGCGGCCCCTTCGCGAGCACCGCCGGATCCTGGCTGTAGGTGCGGTTCTGGGCCATGGCGAGCACGCGGCCCGTCCCGACCTCGACCGAGGAGATCACCCCGCCGACGTCCCATCCGGGGAAGGTCGGCGGGACATGCGTGGTCACGGCCTTGACCGCGGCGGCCTGCAGGTCGAGGTCGAGCGACGTGTGGACCTCGTATCCGCCGCGCCGGAAGTTGAGGAAGCGCTCCTCCTGGTCTTCGCCGAACGTCGGGTCGTTCAGCAGGATGTTCTTCACGTAGTCGCAGAAGTAGGCGTTCGGCCCCGCCGTCTGGCATCCGGTGCTCGGCTCGGTGATGACCGGTTGCACGGGCGTGGCGACGGCCTCGTCGTACTGCGCCTGGGTGATCTTCTCCTCGGCGAGCATCGCCCGCAGGATGTAGTCGCGCCGCCCGGTGTTGGCCGCGTAGCCGTTCTCGGCGCCGTTCAGCGGGTCCTCCGGCTTGTCGAGGCGGAACTTGCCGGGGTTGTTGACGATGGCGATGAGGGAGGCCGCCTGCGCGAGCGTGACGTTCGCGGCGGTCGTGTCGTAGTAGTAGCTCGCCGCCGCCTCGATGCCGTAGACGGTGCCGCCGAACCCCGCGATGTTGAGGTAGCCGAGGAGGATCTCGCTCTTCGTGTAGCGCTTCTCGACGCCGATCGCGAGGCGCATCTCCTTCAGCTTCCGGTCGATCGTGGTCTCGGTGACCGCGTCGTAGCACCCGTCGCGTTCCGCCTCGTCGGCCGCGAGGCGCTCGCATTCCTGCACGCGCACGTTCTTGACGTACTGCTGGGCGATCGAGGATCCGCCCTGCGTCTCGCGACCGGTCGCCGTGGTGGCCGCCGCGCGGATGGTGCCCTGCAGGTCGATGCCGTTGTGGTCGTAGAACCGCGGGTCCTCGCCGGCGATCGCGGCGTCCTTGACGTACTGGCTCACCTGGTCCCAGCCGACCTCGACGCGGTTCTGGTCGTAGAACGACGCGAGCAGCACCCGGTCGCCGTTGGAGCGCTTGGCGTAGATGTTGCTCTTCTCGCTCAGCTCGCCGATCTCGAGGTAGCTCGGAAGGTTCTCGAACATCGAGATGGTGCTCGACGCCGCGACGCCCGCGGCGGCGAGACCCGGCGTCACCGCGACCGTGATGAGCATGGCGGCCGCAGCGCTGCCCGCCACGAGCCCGACGAGGCCGCCCACGACGCCGAGCGGCGTCCGCGTCTCGGCGAAGTCGCGGCTGCGCAGGTTGCGATGCTCCACCGATGAACCCCCCGATCTGCCGGCGGACCGCCTCGGCGATCCGGTGTTCGGTGACCGGCCCGAGCGGCCTGCGTCCCATGCAACCTCAGCCGGTACGCGATGTAAAGGCCCCCCGCCACGGCGTTGGCATTACGTGATGATCGTCAGCCGCGACCGCGCCGCCACCAGCGAGGGCGGGGCGCACGTCGCGCCTCCTGGGCGCGTTCGCGCTCCTCGGCCGCCGCTCGGTGGCGAGCGTCCCGCCGCTCGCGCCAGGCGCGGACCTCGCCGTCGGCGTCCCGGGTGGCGGTCACGACGGGAGGGCCGCCGAGCAGCTGGCGGCGCGCTTCGATCACGCGCCGGTTGAAATCCTCGACCGCCTCGCGGACCTCGCCTTCGCGGTGCAAGCGGTCCAGTCGCGCCTCGAGCTCGGCATCCTCGACCCGGAGGGTCAGGGCGGGCGGCCCGAGTCCGGTCAGTTGCTCGCGCTCGATCTTGCGGCGGATCCACCAGTCGGCGTCGTACCGCCCGGTCAGTCCCTCGAGCGGCCTGCCCGCACCGGGGAGGTCGTCGAACTCGCCGCGACGAATCGCCTGCTGGATCAGCGTCTCGACGTACGCGGCGCGCTCCGCCGAGGTGGACCGGCGAGCGCCGTCCTGGGCGCTTTCGGTCGCCTCCGGCTCCTCGCCGCGTGCGAGCGCCTCCTCGCGGGCGAGGCGGTCCTGCCGGTACTGCGACGCGGCGCGCTGCGGATCCTCGCTCATCCTCGACCTCCTCGCGGCGACGGGCATCCGATCCCACGATACGTCGCGGCCGATCGAGGGGTGCCGAACGGGACCGGGGGCGGCGTCGGCGGCCGCTCAGGGCATCGGTCCGCCGGGATCCGCCAGCTCGTCCGCGAGCGGCCGGAGAAAGACGAAAACCCCCGGTTGACCGGGGGTTCTCACTGCTGGGGTACCTGGACTCGAACCAAGAACAACTGAACCAGAATCAGCCGTGTTGCCAATTACACCATACCCCAAGGCCGGTGAACCGAGGTTCCCGGGCCGACATGTAACTGTAGCCTACGGCCCGGCGCTCACCAAACCGAGGCACCCTCAGCCCAGGAGGGCCGCCAGCCGGTCGAGGCGCTCGATCGATTCGACCCGGCCGAGGATCTGCATCGACTCGAACAGGGGCGGCGAGACGCGTCGGCCCGACATGGCCACGCGCACCGGCCCGAAGGCGACCCGGGGCTTCAACCCGAGCCCGTCGACCAGCGCGTCGCGCAGCGCCTCCTCGATCTCGGCGTGGGTCCACGACTCCCCCGGGATGCGCTCGAGCGCCTCGCGCGCGGCGGCGAGCGCCGCCGGGGCGTCGGCCGGGAGCGACCCGACCGCCGACTCGTCGTACTCGAGCTCGGCAGCGTCCGTGAACAGGAAGCCGAGCATGCCGGGCGCCTCGCCGAGCAGGCCGATGCGCTCCTGCACGAGGGGTGCGGCCTCGGCGAGGATCGCCTGCTGCGCCGGCGTGATGGGCGTCTCGACGACGCCGGACGCCTGCAGGTACGGCACCGTGCGCGCGGCGAAGTCGGCCACGTCGAGCTGCCGCAGGTGGTCGCCGTTGATCGCCTCGGCCTTCTTGAGGTCGAAGCGCGCGGGATTCGGGTTCACGTCGGCCACGTCGAACCGCGCGACCAGCTCGTCGCGGCTGAACACGTCGCGGTCGGCCGAGAAGCCCCAGCCGAGCAGGGCGAGGGAGTTCACGAGTCCCTCGGGGATGAAGCCCCGGTCGCGGTGGTGGAAGAGGTTCGACTCCGGGTCGCGCTTGGAGAGCTTCTTGTTGCCCTCGCCCATGACGTACGGGAGGTGACCGAACCGCGGCACGAACGTCGTGACGCCGATGTCGATGAGCGCGTGGTACAGCGCGATCTGGCGCGGCGTCGAGCTCAGCAGGTCCTCGCCGCGGAGCACGTGCGTGATGCCCATGAGGGCGTCGTCGACGGGATTCACGAGCGTGTACAGCGGCGCCCCGTTGGGCCGGACGACGACGAAGTCGGTGGTCGACCCGGCCGGGAAGTCGATGCGGCCGCGCACGAGGTCGTCGAAGCCGAGGTCCACGTCGGGCACGCGCAGCCGCAGCGCGGGCTCGCGGCCCTCGGCGCGGAAGGCGGCGCGCTGCTCCTCGGTGAGGTCGCGGTCGAAGTTGTCGTACCCGAGCTGCCTGGGCCGCCCCGCGGCCTCGTTGCGGGCGTCGATCTCGTCGGCCGTCGAGTAGCTCTCGTAGACGTGGCCGGCGGCCTTCAGGCGCTCGATCACGTCGGCGTAGAGGTCGCTGCGCTGCGACTGGCGGTACGGGGCGTGCGGACCCCCGACGTCGATGCCCTCGTCCCACTCGAGGCCGAGCCAGGTGAGCGCGTCGAGGATCTGCGCATAGCTCTCCTCGCTGTCGCGGGCCGCATCGGTGTCCTCGATGCGGAAGACGAAGGTGCCGCCGGTGTGCCGCGCGTACGCCCAGTTGAACAGGGCGGTGCGCACAAGGCCGACGTGCGGGGTTCCGGTGGGCGACGGGCAGAACCGGACACGGACGTCGGCGCCGGTCGCGGTCGTGGTGGGGTGGGTCGTGTCAGGCATCGCCCTCAATGTTACGGTCCGCGGACGTCGCATCCCGTCGGGCGACGAGGCCCGCGAGGAGGTCGGCGGCGACGGCGACCGCGGGGACCCCGAGTCCGCCCCTGGCGGTGACGAGGTGCAGCGTGCGGCGATCGCCGTTGGCGGTCCGTCGCACGGCGACGCCGGCGCGCGCGCCCGCGGACTGCACGGCGAGTCCCGGCAGCACGGCCACGCCGAGCCCCGACGCCACCATCTCCTCGACCGCCACGAAGTTGTCGGTCTCGACCGCGATGCGCGGTGCGAAGCCCGCAGCGTCGCAGAGCTCGAGCAGGTGCCCTCGGCACCTCGGGCATCCGGCGATCCAGGCCTCGCGCGAGAGGCCGGCGAGGTCGACGACCTCGCGCCGGGCGAGCGGATGCCGCGCCGGGAGCACGACGTGCATGGCGTCGCCGCCGATCGTCGCGACCTCCAGGCCCCGCGCACTCGCCCGATGCGGGTCGCTGCGGTCGCCGGGGTAGCTGAACGTCAGCGCGAGGTCGGCCCGGTCCTCGCGGACCGCGGCGACCGCCTCGGGCGGCTCGGCCTCGACGAAGCTGACCCGCACGCCGGGATGGCGCTCCGCCATCGCGGCCATGAACGCCGGCACCAGCGTCGGCGACGCCGACGGGAAGGCGGTCAGGCGCACTCGACCCGAGCGGAGCCCGCGGAGGTCGGCGAGCTCACCGCGCGCGGCCTCGAGCGCGGTGGCGACCGCCGCGCCGTGGCGCGCGAGCACGCGCCCGGCGGGTGTGAGGCGGATGCCGCGACCGGTCCGCTCGACGAGCGGGGTGCCGGCGCGTGCCTCGGCGCGACGCACCTGTTGGCTGAGCGCCGGCTGGCTGAACCCGAGCGCGGATGCCGCGGCCGTGATCGAGCCGTGGTCGGCGATGGTCCTGAGGACGAGGAGGCTCGTGGGGTCCACCGTGCTCGGCAGCCCCGAGGCGCCGGCGTCGTCGGCACTCGCGCTGCGCGAACCGGGACCGGCGACCTCGTCCATGGGTGAACATAAGCATGCGTTATGGGTCGGATGCAACACCTGCTCTCGACGCATCCGTCACGCCGGAGCAGGCTGTGGGTCATGGCGATCCCCACCGACCTCGCACCGAGCTCGAGCACGCTCGGCCTCCCCGACCCTCGCTTCGCGGCCGGCCGCGGCTACCTCGCCGCCTGCACGCTCGGCATCCCGGCCGCGCCGACGTCGACGGCCCTCTCCCGCGACCTCGACCGCTGGCGCGACGGCCGCACCTCGGCGGCGGAGTACACCGGAGTCGTCGAGCGCGCCCGCGCCCACGCCGCGACGCTGCTCGGCACGTCGGCCGATCGCGTGGCCGTCGGATCGCAGGTGTCCGCGTTCGTGGCCCTGGCCGCGGCATCCGCCCCCGTCGGCGCCCGCATCGCGTGCGTGGACGGCGACTTCAGCTCGGTCGTCGCGCCGTTCCTGGCGCGGGGCGACCTCGACGTGCGCCATGCGCCCCTCGACCGCCTCGCCGACGCCATCACCCCGTCGACGTGGCTCGTCGCGTTCTCGCTCGTGCAGTCCGCGACCGGCGCGATCGCCGATGCGGCATCGGTGATCGCCGCCGCCCGCGAGGCGGGGGCCCTCGTGCTCGTCGACACCACGCAGGCGACGGGCTGGATGCCGACCGCCGGCCTCGACGCGGACCTCGTCGTCTGCCACGCCTACAAGTGGCTCTCGGCTCCGCGCGGCGCCGCGTTCATGGCGGTGAGCGAGCGCGCGCTCGCCGAGCTCGTGCCGATCACGGCCGGCTGGTACTCGGGCGAGGACCCGTGGGCCTCGTGCTACGGTCCCGACCTCCACCTCGCCGCCGGAGCGAGACGCTTCGACGTGTCACCCGCGTGGCAGGCCTGGACCGGTGCGGAGGCGGCCCTCGAGCTCGCCGCCGGCCTCGACATCGAGGCCGTCCGACGGTACGACGTGGGCCTCGCCGACGCGTTCCGGGAACGACTCGGCCTCCCCGCGTCCGCGAGCGCGATCGTGAGCTGGCCCGACGCGGAGGGACGCGACCTCGCCGCGCTGACGGCCGCCGGGCTGATCGCATCCGGGCGGGCGGGGCGGGCACGGGTCGCCTTCCACCTCTGGAACGACGAGGAGGACGTCGACCGCGCGGCGACCGCGCTCGGTCGCTGACGCGTCAGGCGGAGCGCACCGGGTTGGCGAGCGTGCCGAGCCCGGAGACGCTGACCTCGACCGTGTCGCCCGCGACGATCGGCCCGACGCCGGCGGGCGTTCCCGTGAGGATCACGTCGCCCGGCAGCAGCGTGAACACGTTCGAGGCATAGGCGATGATCGCCGGGACGGAGTGCACCATGTCGGCCAGGCGCCCCTCCTGGCGGCGTTCGCCGTTGACGCTCGTCTCGATCGTGCCGCGCTCGAGATCGACGTCGGTGTCGATCACCGGGCCGAGCGGGCAGAAGGTGTCGAAGCCCTTCGCACGGGTCCACTGGCCGTCGCTGCGCTGCAGGTCCCGTGCCGTGACGTCGTTCGCGATCGTGTAGCCGAAGACGACGGACGCCGCATCGGCCTCGCTCACCCGTCGGGCGATGCGTCCGATGACGACCGCGAGCTCGCCCTCGTGCTCGACCTGCGAGCTCTCGGGCGGCAGGACGATCGCGTCGCCGGGGCCGATGACCGCCGTGTTCGGCTTGAGGAAGAGCAGCGGCTCGGCGGGTGCGTCGCCGCCCATCTCGGCCGCGTGGTCGCGGTAGTTCTTGCCCACCGCGACGACCTTCGACCGCGGGATCACCGGGGCGAGGAGCTTCGCGTCGGCGAGCGGAACGCGCTCGCCCGTGGGGTCGTAGCCCGCGAACATCGGGTCGGCCTTGAGCACGACGAGCTCGTGCTCCTCCTCGTCGACGATGCCGAACGAGATGGACTCACCGTGGGAGAAGCGCGCGACCTTCATGCGTCCCAGCCTATTCGGCGTCGGGAATGAGCCGCTTCCCCAGGCCGACCGCGTGATCCGGCTCGTAGCCGAGCGAGCGGTACCAGTCGATGACGGCGGTGTTCGTCGAGCGGACCTGCAGGTTCAGCTTCGGGCACCCGCGCTCGACGAGGAGCCGCTCGGCCTCGGCCATGAACCGGGCGCCGATCCCGCCGCCGCGATGCGCGGCGTCGACCGCGAGGTAGTTGACCCATCCGCGGTGCCCGTCGTAGCCGACCATGGCCGTGCCCACGACCGGGGCCGGCGCCGCGGCATCCGCCGGCACCGCCACGGCGACGAGGAACAGGTCGGGCTGCACCGTCAGCTTGCGCTCGATGTCGCGGTAGGGGTCGTTCCACGGCACGACGAGGCCGGCCGCGCGCCAGAGCGCCACGACCGCCTCGGTGTCGGCGCGCTCGAACGCCCGGATGCGATGGGCGGCCGTCTCGACGCGCGTCACGCGTCGAGCCGCAGCATCCAGCCGTGGCGGTCCTCGACGCGCCCGTACTGGATGCCGGTGAGCTCGTCGCGGAGCGACATCGCGAGCTCGGACGCCTCGGGGCCGTGGTGCACGATCTCGAAGTCCTCGGCGAGCAGGCGGCCGATGGGGGTGATGACCGCCGCAGTGCCGCACGCGAACGCGCCGACGATGTCGCCGGATGCCGCGCCCTCGCGCCACTCGTCGATCGTCACCCGTCGGCTCTCGACCGCGTGACCCCGGTCGCGGGCCAGCTGGAGCACGGAGTCGCGCGTGATGCCCTCGAGGATCGAGTCGGACTCGGGGGTGACGAGCCGCCCGTCGCGGTACACGAGGATCACGTTCATGCCGCCGAGCTCCTCGAGGTACGTGCCCTCGTCGAGGAACAGCACCTGCTGGCAGCCGTGCTCGGCCGCCTCCGCCTGGGGCAGGAGGCTCGACGCGTAGTTGCCGCCCGTCTTCGCGGCACCCGTGCCGCCCTTACCGGCGCGCGCGTACTTGGTCGACAGCCAGATCGACACGGGCTTCACGCCGCCGTGGAAGTAGGCGCCGGCGGGGCTCGCGATGAGGTAGTAGGCGACCTTCTTCGCGGGGCGCACGCCGAGGAACGCCTCCTTGGCGAACATGAAGGGTCGCAGGTACAGGCTCGTCTCGGGGGCCGACGGCACCCACGCGGCATCCACCGCGATGAGCTGCTTGAGGGAATCGATGAAGTACTCGGTCGGCAGCTCGGGCAGCGCGAGGCGGTGCGCCGAGCGCTGCAGGCGCGAGGCGTTCTCGTAGGGACGGAAGGACCACACCGAGCCGTCGGCGTGGCGGTACGCCTTGAGGCCCTCGAAGATCTCCTGCGCGTAGTGCAGCACGGCGGCGGAGGGCTCGAGCTGGATGGGCCCGTACGGCGACACGCGGGGACGGTGCCATCCGCCCTTCTCGGACCAGCAGATGTCGACCATGTGGTCGGTGAAGTGATTGCCGAAGCCGGGGTCGGCGAGGATCGCCTCGCGCTCGATGTCGGACTTCGCGTTCTCGTTGCGGGTGACCTGCCAGGTCAGGCCGGCCGGCGACGGCGTCTGGAGGGTGAGGTTCGTCGTGGTCACGGTGGTCTCCTTCGAAGCGTTCAGTGGGCGCCCACGGTGGCGCCGATGCGTGCGGCGACGGCGTCGCCGATCTCGGTCGTCGACCGCCTCGCCTCGCCGCGCTCGGCGACGTCGGCGGCGACCGCCTCTCGCACCCGGCCGGCGGCCGCCCCGTGACCGAGGTGGTCGAGGAGCAGCGCGACCGAGAGGATCGCGGCGGTGGGATCGGCGATGCCCTTCCCTGCGATGTCCGGAGCCGAACCGTGCACGGGCTCGAACATGCTGGGGAACCGGCCGTCGGGGTTGATGTTGCCCGAGGCCGCGAGTCCGATGCCGCCGCTGATCGCGCCGGCCAGATCGGTCAGGATGTCGCCGAAGAGGTTGTCCGTGACGATGACGTCGAATCTAGCAGGGTCGGTGACCAGGAAGATCGTCGCGGCATCGACGTGCAGGTAGTCGACGGAGACCTCCGGGTACTCGGCCGCGACCGCGTCGACGGTGCGCTTCCAGAGCGAGCCGGCGAACACGAGCACGTTCGTCTTGTGCACGAGCGTGAGCTTCTTCCTCGTGCGGGCGGACGCCGACGCGAACGCGTACCGCACGACGCGCTCGACGCCGTAGGCGGTGTTCACGGACACCTCGTTGGCGACCTCGGCGGGCGTGCCCACGCGGATGGCGCCGCCGTTGCCGACGTAGGGGCCCTCGGTGCCCTCGCGGACGACGACGAAATCGACGTCGCCGGGGTTCGCGAGCGGACTCTCGACCCCGACGTAGAGGAGGGACGGCCGCAGGTTCACGTAGTGGTCGAGCTCGAACCGCAGCCTCAGGAGCAGGCCGCGCTCGATGTTCGCCCCCGCGAGGCGCGGGTCGCCGGGCGCGCCGCCCACGGCACCGAGCAGGATCGCGTCATGCCCCTTGATCGACTCGAGGTCGTCGTCGGTCAGCACGTCGCCGGTCTCGAGGTACCGCCCCGCACCCAGCGAGAACGGCGTCCGTTCGAACGCGACATCCGACCCGGCGGTCACGGCGTCGAGCACCTTCAGCGCCTCGCCCACCACCTCGGGGCCGATGCCGTCGCCCGGGATGACCGCGAGCCTGACCGTGGTTACCATGAACTCTCCTTCGTGCGCCAGCCCTCCCAGAGTACTGTCCGCGAACGGGACCGCTCACTACACTCGGCCTCAGGGAGCGGCACATCCCGCGCCCGTCTTGCGGCGCTCGCCGCCGCCCGAGTGAAAGGCACTACCTGATGAGTCTCGGTCTCGGAATCGTCCTCTTCGCCATCGGCGCGGTGCTCGCGTTCGCGCTGAACGTCGCGGTGGACTGGATCAACCTGCAGATGGTCGGCTACATCCTCATGATCGCCGGCGCCATCGTCATCATCCTCGGCATCGTGCTCCTCGCGCGTCGTCGCAGCTCCGTCTCCACGTCGCGCACGATGGTCGACCCCGCCACGGGCGAGCGCGTCACGCGCGCCGAGTCGTCGCGTCCCGACGACAGCACCACGCTCTGACGGTCGATCGACCGCCCGCGGGGCGCCGCCTCACCTCGAGGCGGCGCCCCGCGGCTCGTTCAGGGTCGTGGCGGCGACGACGCCCGCAGCGACCATGAGCAGCACCCCGATGAACGCGGTGACCGTCACCCCGCCGCCGAACGCCGCGGACGCGGACGCGGCGAGTTCCGCGCCGACCGGCGCGGGCAGCGTCTCGGCGAGCGCCATCGCGCCCGCGAGGGTCTCGCGCGCGTCATCCGCCTGGCCCGCCGACAGCTCGGACGGCACCTCGATCGCGGTGCGGTACCAGGCCGCGAGGATGCTGCCGAGCACGGCCGTGCCGAGCACCGCGCCGAGCTCGTACGCCGTCTCGGACACCGCCGACGCGGCGCCGGCCTTCGCGGGCGGCGCACTCGAGAGGATGAGCTCGTTCGAGACGGTCTCGGCGACGCCGATGCCGATGCCGAGGAGCGCGAACGCGAGGACGACCCCGATGAGGCCGTCGCCGGCGGTGAGGGCGATCACGAGGTAGCCCGTCGCGGAGAGCGCGACGGCGGACGGCACGAGCACGCGCGGATGGACGCGCCGGGCGATCGGCACGACCGAGAGGCCCGCCGCGATCATCGCGAGGAGGCCCGGCGTGAGGGCGAGGCCCGCCTGCACGGGCGAGAGGCCCACGATGAGCTGCAGGTGCTGCGACACGAAGAAGAGGAACCCGACGAGCGCGATCACGCTGAGCAGGTTCACGAGCACGCCCCCGCCGAAGGAGCCCTGCCGGAAGAGCCGCACGTCGAGCATGGGCGTCTCGGCTCGGAGCTGGCGACGGACGAACCCGGCGCCGAGCGCGAGCCCGGCGAGCACGCCGACGACGCCGACCGGGTCGACGCCCTCGGTGGCGAGATGCTTGATGCCGTACACGGCGGCGCCCATCGCGGCGAACGAGAGCAGGATGCTCGCCACGTCGATCGGGCCGGGAGCGGGGTCGCGGCTCTCGGGGATGAGCAGCGGCACGAGCACGACGAGCGGCACGAGCACCGGCACCGCGAGCAGGAACACCGAGCCCCACGCGAAGTGCTCGAGGAGCACGCCGCCCACGATGGGGCCGAGGGCGCTGCCCGCGGCGAACCCGGAGGCCCAGATCGCGATCGCGAGCCGGCGCTGCTCCCGGTCGACGAAGACCGAGCGGAGCAACGACAGGGTGGAGGGCATGAGCATGGCCCCGAAGAATCCGAGCGCGGCGCGGGCCAGGATGAGCGCCTCGGCCGTGGGCGCGAATGCGGCCCCGACCGACACCAGGGCGAAGCCCACCGACCCGATGAGGAGCATCCTCCGTCGGCCGAAGCGGTCGCCCGCGCTGCCCATCGCCACGAGGAGCGCCGCGAGCACGAGCGGGTAGGCGTCGATGATCCACAGCTGCTGCGCGCCCGTCGGCGCGAGGTCGCGCGCGATGGACGGCAGCGCGAAGCTCAGCACGGTGTTGTCGACCGAGACGAGGAGCACCGGGAGCATGAGCACGGCGAGCGCGATCCACTGCCGTCGCGTCGCCCGTGCGCGCCGACCGGGGTCCGCGGGCGCCACGGCGGGTGCCGCGGCATCCGCTCGCACGGGTCGCGTGGGGGTGGTCGTGCTCTCGCAGGTCATCGTGGCGTCCTTATTACTGTACCGTCTGGACGGTAGAGTATCAGATGCGGCTCGTTCTCCGCGATCGGTACGATCGGAGCCATGAGCCGCCCACCCGCCGCGCGCGACGCCGTCCTCGACGCCTTCGAGCGCATCCTCATCGACGCCGGGGAGCGCGCCGCCACCCTCGACGCCACCGCCAGGGCCGCCGGGGTCTCCAAGGGCGGCCTCCTCTACCACTTCGCCAACCGCGAGGCCCTGGTCGACGGGGTCCTCGAACGGTTCGCGCGCCTCGTCGACGACGACATCGCCGTGCTCGAACGTGCGCCCGAGGGAGCCGTCGCGTACTACGTGCGCTCGTCCGTCGCCGTCGGATCCCCGCTGGACCGCGCGGCCGTCGCCGCGACGCGGCTCGCCCAGGCTGGCCACGAGGCGGCGGCCCGCACGATCCGCTCGGTGCGGGAGCGGTGGCTCGACGCCGTGCGCCGGCACGTGGCCGACCCGACCGTGGCCCTGGCGATCACGCTCATCGGCGACGGCCTCTACTACGATTCCGCCCTGCACGGCCAGGACCCGGAGCTCGGCGTCGACGCGCCGCCGGCCGCCGACATGGACGCGCTCGTCGACCTGCTCGAGCGGCTCGCGGGCGCCGCTCGCGTGAACGACGAGGACCGGGACGGCCCGCACCGGGACCCCGAGGTCGACGACGGCGCGGAGCGCCCGTGACGCGACCTACGACTCCGTGATGTCGATCTCGACCATCACGTCGGCGTCGATCGCGGTGCGCACGCGCTCGATGACCTCGGTCGGGACGGGCGAGTCGACCGTGAGGACCGAGAGCGCCTGGCCGCCCGCCTCGCGGCGGGCGATCTGCATGCCCGCGATGTTGATGCCCGCCTCGCCGAACTCGCTGCCGTACACCGCGACGATGCCGGGACGGTCGGTGTAGATCATCACGATGTGGTGATCGGCGATCGGGACCTCGATGTCGTACCCGTTGATGCCCACGAGCTTCTCGGTCTGCTTGGTGCCGGTGAGCGTGCCCGAGACCGAGACCTGGGTGCCGTCGGCGAGCGCGCCCCGCAGGGTGACCACGTTGCGGTACTCGGGGCTGTCGGCGTCGGCGATCAGGCGCACCGCCACGCCGCGCTGCTCGGCGAGCAGCGGCGCGTTGACGTACGAGACCGTCTCGCTCACGACGTTCGTGAAGACGCCCTTCAGCGCGGCGAGCTTCAGCACGCTGACGTCGTAGTCGACGAGCTCGCCGTGCACCTCGACGTCGAGGCTCGTGAGCGGACCGTGCGCGAGTCCGGCGAAGAGCTGGCCGAGCTTCTCGACGAGCGGGATGCCGGGGCGCACGTACGGGTCGATGACGCCGCCCGCCACGTTGACCGCGTCGGGCACGAGCTCACCGGCGAGCGCGAGCCGGACCGACCTGGCGACGGATACGCCCGCCTTCTCCTGCGCCTCGTCGGTCGAGGCGCCGAGGTGCGGCGTCACGACCACGTTCGGCAGGGCGAGCAGCGGCGACTCCCGAGGCGGCTCCTCCACGAAGACGTCGAGCCCGGCGCCGGCGATCGTCTTCGAGACGAGGGCGTCGTGCAGCGCCTCCTCGTCGATGAGCCCGCCGCGCGCGACGTTCACGATGAACGCGGTGGGCTTCATCTTCGCGAGCTGCTCGGTGGAGATCATCCCCGTCGTCTCCGGGGTCTTCGGCATGTGGATGGTGATGAAGTCGCTGCGTTCGAGGAGCTCGTCGAGCGTGACGGTCTGCACGCCGAGCTGCTGCGCGCGCGCCGCGGTGATGTACGGGTCGTAGGCGATGACCTCGACGCCGAACGCCTGGAGGCGTGCGGCGATGAGCGCGCCGATGCGGCCGAGGCCGATGATGCCGACGGTCTTCTCGTACAGCTCGACGCCCGTGTACGCCGACCGCTTCCACTCCCCCTGCGCCAGCGCGGCGTGGGCGGCCGGAATGTGGCGGGCGAGGCTCAGGATGTGCCCGACCGTGAGCTCCGCGGCCGAGATGATGTTCGAGGTCGGCGCGTTCACGACCATCACGCCCGCGGTCGTCGCGGCCCTGATGTCGACGTTGTCGAGTCCGACGCCGGCCCGGGCGATGACCTTGAGCGAGCGACCCGCCGCGATCGCCTCCGCGTCCACCTTCGTCGCCGATCGGACCAGGATCGCGTGCGCGTCGGCGATCGCGTCGAGCAGCGCGGGACGGTCGGTGCCGTCGACGTTGCGGATCTCGAAGTCGGGTCCGAGGGCATCGACGGTGGCGGGCGAGAGTTCTTCGGCGATCAGCACGACCGGCTTCGACACGATGGGTCCTTCACGGGATTCGGTGGGTGCGCGTGCACGCGTGCGCCGGCATCGTCGGAGGCGCGGGGACGCGCTCATGCTACTTGAGCGTCCCCGGCCTCCCCGAATCGTATGACGCGCTCGGTCGAGCGCCGAGGGCTCGACTTCGCGCTCAAGCGAGCAGCGCCCCGACCCCGAACATGAGCAGGATGTCGAGGTAGAGGGCGGCCGACACCGCGAGCCCGGTCAGGTACAGGGCCGCCTGGACCACGGCCGAGCGGCGCCGTCCGAGCAGGAACGCGGACGCGAACAGAAGGATCGGCAGGAGGACGGCGGCGATGAGCACGATCCATCCGAGCCCGGAGATCGAGGTGTCGAGCGACCCCGCGAGATCGGCGACCCCGACGAGGTTGCCGACCGCCTCCCACGCGTCGTAGGCGAAGAAGAGGCCGAACGCGATCGCGAGTGCGACCTCGAGCCAGAACGGCGAGCGGCGCGGCGGCGTCGCGACCTCGGCCCTGCTCATGCGGTCACCCCCGCCACGAACGCGACGGGCAGGAGCAGGACGGCGCCCGCCAGCATCCACGCCAGGCGCGCCCTCGGTCGTCCCCGCGTCAGCGCGAACGCGACGCCGAACCACAGTGCGGGCGCGAGCGCCGCGAGCCACAGGCCGAGCGCGAACATGGACTGGCCGACGGGGTCGGCGGCGGGGTTCTGCACGCGGAGCACGCTGAGGATCCATCCGAGCGTGTAGAGCAGGTACACCCCGCCGAACACGCCGAGCAGCACGAGCTCGGCCGAACCGGGCTGGGCGGCAACCTCGGCAGCGGCGTCCGACTCGTCGACGGATGCCGCGGCATCCGTCGAGCGATCGCCGGAGACGGCGTCGGCCAGGGGCACCGGCGTGCCGACCGCGCGCCATCCGGGTGCGAGGCTCGCGTCGTCGTCGCCCTCCCAGCGGAGGGCCTCGTCTTCGTCGTCGGCGTCGTTTCGGGCCATGGGATCACGATATCGATCGTCGGGCCGCGCGCTGCGGTGCGCGCCGCCGCCGGGACGAAGCGCTCCCGGCGGCGACGGGCGACGGGGCCCATCGCCCCGTCGCCCGTCGCCCGTCGCCGCGGCGCGTCGGTCAGCGCGGCGGGGTCGGACTCGGGTCGTCGCCGTCCTCGGCCGCCTCTCGGGCGGCCTGCGCGCGCTCGAGGAGATCGGCGAGATAGCGCTCGACCTGGGCCTGCAGCTGCTGCCGGTGCGGATCCGATGCGGCGTCCGCGCGGGCGTTGGCGACCAGCCCGGAGACGTACAGCTCGGCCGAGTCGCGAGCCATGTCGAGGTGCGCCTCGGTCGAGACGCGGGCGGGCCCGCCGGCGCGGGCCTGCTCGCCGAGCGTGGACGCGACGGGGGTCGCGCAGCCGGCGAGCGTCGCCGCGAGGCCGACCAGGAGGGTCGACGCGGCGAGGCGGAGGGCGATGGTGTGTGCGTGTTCCATGCCACCACCGTGCGACCGGCGGGTACCGGCCCGTCATGCGGCGGTATGCCGGCGGTATGCCGCATCCGGTGCGCCGATTGACCGGCCGGCGGCGCGGGTGGACACTGCGGGTATGGGCATCCGGGTCCTCGGTCCGCTCAGCGTCGACGACGCGGCGCTCAACCTGCGGGAACGCATGGTGCTGGCCGTGCTCGTCCTCCGGAACGGACGGCCCGTCCCGGCGGAGGAGATCGCGTCGGCGGTCTGGGGCGACATCCGGCCGCACACGTGGCAGAAGCAGGTGCAGGCCGCGATCGGGCTGGTGCGGAAGGCCGTCGGGCGGACCTCCATCGAGACGGTCGACGGCGGCTACCGGCTGCGCGTCGATGCGGACGCGCTCGACGTCGCCCGGTTCGAGCGGCTGGCGGACGCCGCGCGCACGCACCTCGACGCCGGCGACCCGGTCCGCGGCATCGACGCGGCCGACCGCGCGCTCGCGTTGTGGCGGGGCACCCCGTACGCCGAGCTCGCCGCGTGGCTGCCGGCCTCCGGCGAGGCGGCACGTCTCGACGAGGCCCGCATGGACGTCGAGGAGGTGCGCCTCGACGCGTGGCTGCGAACCGGACGGAACGCCGAGGCCGCGTCCATCGCGGAGCCCATGGTGCTCGAGGCTCCCCTGCGCGAACGCCGATGGACCATGCTCGCGACGGCGCTCTACCGCAGCGACCGGCAGGCGGATGCCCTCGCCGCGGTGCGCGCCGCGCGGGAGCGCCTCGACGAGGAGCTCGGGGTCGAGCCCGGCGCGGAACTCAGGGAGCTCGAGCTCGCGATCCTCCGCCATGACCCGTCGCTGAGGCCCGCGGCGACGGTGGCGGCACCGAGCACGGACTGCCCCTACCCCGGGCTCCGGTCCTTCGCCGCGGAGGACGAGGAGCACTTCTTCGGGCGCGATGCCGACGTGCGGGCCGCGCTCGGCCGACTGGCGCGGAGCCCGTTCCTCGCGGTGTCCGGCGCCTCGGGGTCCGGCAAGTCCTCGCTCGTCCTGGCCGGGGTCGTCCCCGTCCTGCATCGGCGCGGCGACCGCGTCGTGATCCTGCTGCCCACCGCGGACCTCGAACGCCGCATCCGCGACGCCCTCGACGGCGCGACGGGAGGCACCGTGCTGGTGGTCGACCAGTTCGAGGAGATCTTCCATGCACGCGGGGCGGATCCGGACGGCACCGCCTCGGCGATCGCGACCGCGGCGGCCGCCGGCGTCACCGTCGTCCTCGTGGTGCGCTCCGACTTCCTCGACCGGTGCGCCGCACTCGCCGACCTGGCCCCGCTCATGCTCGACGGCGTGCACCTCGTCGGCCCCATGGGCCCGGAGGCGCTTCGCGAGGCGATCGAGCAGCCGGCGCGGCGCGCCGGCCTCCGGCTCGAACCCGGGCTCGCGGAACTCATGCTCCGCGACGCCGCCGGCGCCCCCGGAGCCCTGCCCCTCCTCGCGCACGCGCTCGTCGAGACCTGGTCGCGCCGCGAGGGGGCGACGCTCACCGTCGCCGGATACGAGGCGTCGGGAGGGATCTCCGGCGCGATCGCCCAGTCGGCCGAGCACCTCTACGAGTCGCTCGACGCCCGCGAACGCGAGCACTGCAGATCGCTCATGCTCCGGCTCGTCGAACTCGGCCCCGACGGCGCACCGCTGCGGCGACGCGCCGCCGCCGGGCCGCTGCGAGCGGATGCCACGCGCGCGAACGTGCTCGCCAGGCTCACGGACGCGCGGCTCGTCACCGCGGAAGCCGAATCGGTCGCGATCGCGCACGAGTCGCTCGCCGTGGCCTGGCCGAGACTGCACGACTGGCTGCAGCAGAACGCGGATGCCGCGCGCGTGCTCGCCGGCATCACGACCGCCGCCGAGGCGTGGGACGAGGCCGGTCGTCCTGACGACGAGCTGTTCCGCGGCGCGCGGCTCCAGTCGGCGCTCGAACGACGGGATGCCGCGCCCGGCGACCTCACGCGGGTCGAGTCCGACTTCCTCGGCGCCTCGGCGGCGCGCGCCGACGCCGAGCGCATCGAGCTGCGTGCGCGCGCCGACAACGACCGGCGCCAGAACCGGAAGCTCCGCAGCCTCCTCGGCGTCGCCGGGCTGCTCATCCTGGCGCTCGTCGGAGCCGGCTCGACCGCGGTGCTCACCTCGGCGGAGGCGGGCGCGCAGCGTGACGCGGCGACCGTCGAGGCCCTGGTGGCGACGGCGCTCGCGCTGCGGACGTCGGAGCGCGACATCTCCGCGCTGCTCGCGGCCGAGGCGTACCGTCGCTGGCCCGACGACGCGCGAACCCGTTCGGGCCTGATGAGCGTGCTGCAGGCCGCCGGCGGCCTCGTCGGCACGTCCACGCTCGAGACGGAGGGCAGCGCGTTCGGGTCGCTCGTCCCGGGCACCGGCCACGCCCTCGTGGTGACGTCGGGCGGCGCGGCATCCGTGCGCGACATCGTGACCGGCGAGGTGGTCCGTTCCCTCGAGCTCGGCTTCGAGCCCGGACCGCCTCGGCCGTGGCCGCTCGTCGAGGTCAGCGCCGACGGGCGCATCGGCGCGGTGCTGTGGCCGTCGCGGACGCAATCGTCCGGCGTGACCTGGTACGGCACGTCGCCGGCCTCGATGCTCGTCGCGTTCGACCTGGAGCGCGGCGAGCGCGTCCTCGAGCCGCTTCGCATCGGCGCCGGGACCGGTGCACTGGCGGTCAACGCCGACGGGTCGGTCATCGCGGTCGCCGACGCCCGCGACGGCGCCGTCGCGCTGGTCTCGACCGCGGACGCCTCGATCCGCCCGATCGAGGACGAGCGCACGACCGCGCTCGACCGCGACTCGTACGCCGCCGCGATGGTCTTCGATCCCGCGGGCAGGCTGTTCGTCGGCCGCCTCGACGACCGGGTCGACGTGATCGACTCGCGCAGCGCGACCATCGCCGCGCGCATCCCGGTGCCCGCGTCCTCGGCTCACGTCGACGCCGCGATCGCGCCGTCGGGGCTCGTCGTCGCATCGGGCGAACGGGCCGTCACGGCGTTCGACCCGGCGACCGGGCAGGTGCGGTGGTCGACCGACCTGTCGACCGCGAACCTCGGGCCGTGCAACTGGATCGCCGTGTCCGAGCCGCGCGGACGCGCGTTCTGCAGCAGCCGCTTCGGCGTGACCACCGTGTTCGACCTGGACTCGGGCCTGCCGCTGCCGTCCGAGGAGTTCCGGGGGCTGGACGACTTCGGTCCGCTCGCCGTGAGCGAGGACGGCGCCGTCCTCACCGCGATCAGCGTCGGTCGGCCGGTGATCACCCGGTGGCGGATCGACGGCGACGGCCCCGGTCACCGGCTGCTCGTCCCGGGCTGGGAGGTGCTCGGTCCGTACTCGTTCGAGGACTCGATGCTGCTCATCACCCCGGCCCGACTGGATCGCGACCTCTGGAACCCGGAGTACGACGCGGTCGCGTTCGACACGCGGTCCGGCTCGGTCGTGCACCGCCTCGAGGAGGGCGTGGTCGAGACCGGCTGGGTGCGAGGAGGTCGCATCTTCGCGCGCTCGGCCGCCGACGACCTGTTCCGCATCTTCGACTCGCGCACGGGTGCGCAGGTCGGCGAGGAGATGTGGGGCGTGGTGTCCCTCTGGCCGATCGACGGCGGGGAGACGCTCCTCGCGGTGCGCACCAACGGCCGGATGCGAGCGATCGACCCGGAGTCCGGGACGGCGGACGGCCCGGCGTGGGAGGTCGACGGCTTCCCGATGTGGGTGTCCTCGGCGCCGGACGGGGATCCGCTCGCCGTGAGCTACCTGCCCGACGTGCGGAGCCGCGAGATCGGTCCCGACGAGCCGCTCCCTCGCGGACCGATCCGCACCGCGGTGGTGTCGGGCGCGGATCACGCGGTCCGCTCCGACGAGGCGCTGGCCCTGCGCGCCCACGTCGTCACGCCGGCCGACGGGCTCGTCGGCATCGGCGACGCGGGCATCGGCCGCTACCGGCCGGACTCGCTCCGCGGGGTGGTCGTCTCGGGAGCGGGGACGGGGCCGTACCCGCCGTCCTTCGACGCGGGCGGCGACACCGTCGTGGTCACCCTCGCCGACGGGGCGTCCATCGTGTACGACACGGCGAGCGGGGAGGCGATCGGCGAGCCGTTCCGCAGCAGCGGACGTGCCGTCGTGCCGGCGGCGATCCGGCCGGACGGCGCCGAGCTCGCCGTCTCGACGCGCGAGGGCGTGGCGGTCTGGGACCTCGACCCGGGTCGCCAGTTCGACGCCGTCTGCCGCCTCGCCGGACGCGACCTCAGCGACGCCGAGTGGCGCCGGCATCTGCCGCAGCTCGGCGAGCCGCGGAGCACCTGCGGATTCGGCGACTGAACGCCGACGGCGGGGCCGGCCCAAGCCGACCCCGCCGTGCAGGTGCGCGGGGCTCGCGTCAGCGAGCGACCTCGCCGTCCACGTAGTCGTCCTCGTCCACCTGGGTCCACGCGAACAGCTTGCGGAGCTCGCGGCCCGTGGTCTCGATCGGGTGGCCCTGGCCCTTCTCGCGGAGCTCGAGGAACTCCTTGGCGCCGTTGTCCTGGTCGTCGATGAACCGCTTGGCGAACGTGCCGTCCTGGATGTCGGCGAGGACCGCCTTCATGTTCTCCTTGACGTGCGCGTCGATCACGCGCGGGCCCGACACGTAGTCGCCGTACTCCGCGGTGTCGGAGACCGACCAGCGCTGCTTGGAGATGCCGCCCTCCCACATCAGGTCGACGATGAGCTTGAGTTCGTGGAGCACCTCGAAGTACGCGATCTCGGGCTGGTAGCCGGCCTCGGTGAGGGTCTCGAAGCCGTACTGCACGAGCTGCGAGACGCCGCCGCAGAGCACGGCCTGCTCGCCGAACAGGTCGGTCTCGGTCTCCTCGGTGAAGGTCGTCCTGATGACGCCGGCGCGGGTGCCGCCGATCGCCTTCGCGTACGACTTCGCGAGGTCCCACGCAGTGCCCGAGGCGTCCTGCTCGACCGCGATGATGTCCGGGATGCCGCGGCCGGCGACGAATTCGCGTCGCACCGTGTGGCCGGGCGCCTTCGGGGCCACGAGGATCACGTCGACGCCGTCGGGGGCCGTGATGTAGCCGAAGCGGACGTTGAATCCGTGGCCGAAGACGAGGGTCTTGCCCTCGGCGAGGTTGTCCTTGACGGACTCGGCGTAGATGTGGCGCTGGAACTGGTCGGGCGCGAGGATCACGATGACGTCGGCCCAGGCCGAGGCGTCGGCGACGCTCTTGACCTCGAAGCCGGCCTCCTCGGCCTTCGCGGTCGACTTCGAGCCCTCCTTGAGGCCGATGACGACCTCGACGCCGGAGTCGCGGAGGTTCTGCGCGTGCGCGTGGCCCTGCGAGCCGTAGCCGATGACGGCGACCTTCTTGCCCTGGATGAGCGAGAGGTCGGCGTCCTTGTCGTAGTAGATCTCAGCCATGTGCGGTCTTTCTCCTCGTGGTGGTTCGGTGTGCCGGGTCTCGAGACGCGCCGCGCGCTCCTCGACCCGCACGTTCGGTCAGTTCTTGTAGACGCGCTCGGTGATGGACTTGCCGCCGCGGCCGATCGCGAGGAGGCCCGACTGGGCGATCTCCTTGATGCCGTACGGCTCGAGCACCCTGAGCAATGCGGTGGTCTTGCCGGAGTCGCCGGTCACCTCGATCACGAGCGCGTCGGTCGAGACGTCGACGACGCGTGCGCGGAACAGGTTGACCGCCTCGAGCACGGCCGAGCGCGTCGCGTTGTCGACGCGCACCTTGATGAGCAGGTGCTCGCGCTGCACCGACTGCGCCGGGTCGAGCTCGACGATCTTCAGCACGTTGACGAGCTTGTTGAGCTGCTTGGTGACCTGCTCGAGCGGCAGGTCCTCGACGTCGACGACGACCGTGATGCGCGAGAGTCCCTCGATCTCGGAGTGGCCGACCGCGAGCGACTCGATGTTGAAGCCGCGGCGAGCGAACAGTCCCGCGACGCGGGTCAGCAGGCCGGGCTTGTCCTCGACGAGGAGGGAGAGCACGTGGGTCGACATGTTCAGTCCTCCTGGCTGAAGGCCGGCGAGTGATCGCGGGCGTACTGGATGTAGGAGTTGGAGACGCCCTGCGGCACCATCGGCCACACCATGGCGTCGGCGGAGACGACGAAGTCGATCACCACGGGTCGGTCGTTCGTCTCGAGCGCGAGCGCGATCGCCGCGTCGACCTCCTCCTCCTTCGTCACGCGGATGCCGAGCGCGCCGTACGCCTCGGCCATCTTCACGAAGTCGGGAACCCGGACGGTGTCGTGGCCCGTGTTCAGGTCGGTGTTCGAGTACCGGCCGTCGTAGAACAGGGTCTGCCACTGGCGCACCATGCCGAGCGAGGAGTTGTTGATGACCGCGACCTTGATGGGGATGTCGTTGAGCGTGCAGGTCGCGAGCTCCTGGTTGGTCATCTGGAAGCAGCCGTCGCCGTCGATGGCCCACACCGTGCGCTCGGGCTCGGCCACCTTCGCGCCCATGGCGGCGGGCACCGCGTAGCCCATCGTCCCGGCGCCGCCCGAGTTGAGCCACGCGTTCGGCCGCTCGTACTTGATGAACTGGGCGGCCCACATCTGGTGCTGGCCGACGCCCGCGGCGTAGACGCCCTCGGGTCCGGTCAGCTCGCCGATGCGCTCGATGACGTACTGCGGTGCGAGGAGGCCGTCGGAGGGCTGCGTGTAGCCGAGCGGGAACTCGGAGCGGAGGCCGTCGAGCGTCGACCACCAGTCGGCGATGTCGGGCTCGGTCTGCTTGGTCACCTCGCGGTACGCGGCGAGGAGGTCGACGAGCACGTCCTTCGCGTCGCCCACGATCGGCACGTCGGCCGCGCGGATCTTGCCGATCTCGGCCGGGTCGATGTCGACGTGCACGACCTTCGCCTCGGGTGCGAACAGGGCCGCCTTGCCCGTGACCCGGTCGTCGAAGCGGGCGCCGAGCGTGATGAGCAGGTCGGACTCCTGGAGCGCGAGCACCGCTGGGACGGTGCCGTGCATGCCGGGCATGCCGAGATGCTGCGGGTGCGAGTCGGGGAACGCGCCCCGCGCCATGAGCGTGGTCACCACGGGAGCGCCCGTCGCCTCGGCGAACGCCTTCAGCTCGTCGGATGCGCGGGCACGGACGATCCCGCCCCCGACGTAGAGCACCGGACGCTTCGCCTCGGCGATGAGCTGGGCGGCGGCGAGCACCTGCTTGCCGTGCGCCTTGGTGATCGGGCGGTAGCCGGGCAGGTCGAGCTTCGGCGGCCACTGGAACGGGAACGTGGCCTGCTGGGCGTCCTTCGTGATGTCGACGAGGACCGGGCCGGGGCGGCCGGTCGTCGCGATGTGCACCGCGGCCGCGATGGTCGCCGGGATCTCCTGGGCGGTCTTCACGAGGAAGGAGTGCTTGGTGATGGGCATGGTGATGCCGACGATGTCGGCCTCCTGGAACGCGTCGGTGCCCATCAGGTTGGAGAAGACCTGGCCGGTGATGGCGAGCAGCGGGACCGAGTCCATGTGCGCGTCGGCGATCGCGGTGACGAGGTTCGTCGCGCCGGGGCCGGAGGTCGCGATCGCGACGCCCAGCTTGCCCGACGACGACGCGTAGCCCTCGGCCGCGTGGCCGGCGCCCTGCTCGTGCCGGACGAGGATGTGGCGCAGCTTGCGGCTGTCGAGCAGCGGGTCGTAGACCGGCAGGATGGCGCCACCGGGCAGCCCGAAGACGTCGGTGATGCCGAGCAGCTCCAGCGAGCGCACGACGGCTTCGGCTCCGGTGAGCATCTCGGGACCGCTGTGCGACTGCGACAGGCTGGCGGGCGATGGCACGGGACTGGCTTCCGTGGTCATTCGTTTCCTGTTCATGGTGCGTGGTGTTCGGGACAGGCGAGAGCCTCAGCCCGTCGTCGCGCCTTCGGCAGCGGAGCGCACGAGCTTGGAGTACTTCGCGAGGACGCCTCGGGTGTAGCGCGGGGGAAGCGGCGCCCAGCCTTCACGGCGGGCTGCCAGCTCGGCCCCGTCGACCAGTAGGTCGATGGAACGAGCCGCGATATCGACCCGAATCAGATCACCATCGCGCACGAAGGCGATCGGACCTGCGTCGACCGCCTCGGGTGCTATGTGGCCGATGCACAGGCCGGTTGTGCCGCCTGAGAATCGACCGTCCGTCAAGAGTAGTACATCTTTTCCGAGCCCAGCGCCCTTGATGGCCGCGGTGATCGCGAGCATCTCGCGCATGCCCGGGCCGCCCTTGGGGCCCTCGTAGCGGATGACGACGACGTCGCCGTGCGTGATCTCGCCGGCCGTCAGCGCGTCCATCGCGGCGCGCTCGCGCTCGAAGACGCGCGCGGGGCCCTCGAACGTCGCGGCGTCGAAGCCGGCCGTCTTGACGACCGCGCCCTCGGGCGCGAGCGAGCCGTGGAGGATCGTGAGCCCGCCGGTCTCGTGGATGGGGTCGTCGAGCGTGCGGAGCACCTCGCCGTCGAGCGGCGGGATGTCCATCTCGGCGAGGTTCTCGGCGAGGGTCCTGCCCGTGACCGTGAGTGCGTCGCCGTGCATGAGGCCCGCGTCGACGAGCGCCTTCATGAGCACGGGCAGCCCGCCGCGCCGGTCGACGTCGTTCATGACGTACTTGCCGAACGGCTTGAGGTCGCCGATGTGCGGCACCTTCGAGCCGATGCGGTTGAAGTCGTCGAGCGAGAGCTCGACCTCGGCCTCGCGCGCGATGGCGAGGAGGTGCAGCACGATGTTCGTCGAGCCGCCGAGCGCCATGCCGACGGCGATGGCGTTCTCGAACGCCTTCTTCGTGAGGATCTGCCGGGCGGTGATGCCCTGCTTCAGCAGGTTCACGACGGCCTCGCCCGAGCGGTGCGCGTAGTAGTCGCGGCGACGGTCGGCCGAGGCGGGCGACGCCGACCCCGGGAGCGACAGGCCGAGCGCCTCGGCCACCGACGCCATGGTGTTCGCCGTGTACATGCCGCCGCAGGCGCCCTCGCCCGGGGCGAACGCGCACTCGATGCGCTTGGCATCGGCCTCGCTCATCCTGCCCGCCTTGACCGCGCCGACGGCCTCGAACGAGTCGATGATCGTGATGTCCTTCTCGGTGCCGTCCTCGAGGCGCACCCATCCCGGTGCGATCGAGCCCGCGTACAGGAACACCGACGACAGGTCGAGTCGGGCCGCGGCCATCAGCATGCCCGGGATCGACTTGTCGCAGCCGGCGAGCAGCACGGACCCGTCGAGGCGCTCGGCCTGCATGACGACCTCGACCGAGTCGGCGATGACCTCGCGCGAGACGAGGGAGAAGTGCATGCCCTCGTGGCCCATCGAGATGCCGTCGGACACCGAGACCGTGCCGAACTGCAGCGGGTACCCGCCGCCGGCGTGCACCCCCTCCTTCGCGGCCTGCGCGAGCCGCGCGAGCGAGAGGTTGCACGGCGTGATCTCGTTCCAGGAGCTCGCGATCCCGACCTGCGGCTTGTCCCAGTCGGCGTCGCCCATCCCGACGGCGCGGAGCATGCCCCGGCTCGTGGTGGCCTCGATGCCATCCGTGACGACGCGACTGCGGGGCTTGGGATCGATCTCCGACATGTCGTCGAGTCTAGATGCCGCCCGGAACCGGTTTCACCGCGTCGACGGCCCGCGACGCGGCATCCGTTCGCCGCGGTGTCGAGGGCGCCGTCGGATGCCGCCGGCCCCGGATCAGCGAGCGGCGTCGCGCGCCTCGGCGAGCAGCTCGAGCAGCTCCGCGACGTCGTCGGGGCCGCGGAGCCGGTAGGCGGCGAGCGACTTGCCCTGGCCGACCTTGACCCCGACGTCGTCGATCTCGAGCGTCGCGAACGCGTCCTCGTCGGTGATGTCGTCGCCGACGTAGAGCACCGCGTCGGCGCCGGCGTGCTGGCGGAGTCGCGTGACGGCCTCGCCCTTGTCGCTCGCGCGGACCGCGAACTCGAGCACGTTCTTGCCCGCGCGCGTGGACAGTCCGGGGAGCGCCCGCTCGACCTCCTCGCGCGCCTCGCGCTGCAGCGCCGCACCCGCCGTCGCCCCGAGCCTGCGCGTGTGCAGCGCGATGCCGGCCGGCTTGCGCTCGACCCAGGCGCCGTCGGCCGAGGATGCCGCCTGCTCGACGATCTCGATGAGCTGCTCGAGCCGCGTGAGCTCGTTCTCGCGCAGGTCGATGGTGACGCCGCCGCCGTCGAGCTGCAGCTCGACGCCGTGCGAGCCGCTGAGGAGGGCGGCGACCGGCGGGGACGCGACGTCCTTGAGGCTCTCGAGGGCGCGACCGGAGACGAGCGCGACGCGCGTGTCCTCATGCTCCGACATCCGCTCGATCGCGGCCCGCGCGCGGTCGGTGGCGCGGGCGTCCTCCGGCCGGTCGACGAGCGGCGCGAGGGTCCCGTCGAAGTCGAGCGCGACGAGCAGTCGCTCGACCCCGGCGATCCGGGCGACCGCGCTGCGGAGCGCATCGGGCACGCCCGGCTCGATCTTGCCCGCACCGGTGAGGGTCTCGAGGAAGGTCGCCGACCAGTTCGCGACGTCGTTGTCCTTCACGCGCTTGCGCAGGGCGCGCATGCGCCGCGCGCGCTCGCGCTTGGGCATCTGCGTCGCCTCGACCATCGCATCCTTGAGGCCCTCGATGTCGTGGGGGTTCACCAGGATCGCCTGGCGCAGCTCGTCGGATGCGCCGGTGAACTCGCTGAGGAGCAGCACCCCGTCGTCGTCGAACCGGCACGCGACGTACTCCTTGGCGACGAGGTTCATCCCGTCCCGCAGTGCGGTCACGAGCATCACGTCGGCGGCGAGGTAGAGCGCCGCCATCTCCTCGCGCGGGTAGCCGTGGTGGAGGTACGAGATCGCCGCGTGGCCGAGCGTCGAGTGGTCGCCGTTCAGCCGGCCGACGAGCAGCTCGATCTCGTCGCGCAGCTGCCGGTAGGTGTCGACCCGCTCGCGCGACGGGCTGGCGACCTGCACGAGCGTCGCCTGCTCGACCGTGAGCCGGCCGTCCCGCAGCAGCTCGCCGAACGCCTTGATCCGGTGGCGGATGCCCTTGGTGTAGTCGAGCCGGTCGACGCCGAGCATGACGACGTCGGGGTCCCCGAGGCTCCGCCGGATCTCGCGCGCCCGCTCCTGGACCTCGGGCTTGCGGGCCAGGCGCTCGAACGCGGCCGCGTCGATGGAGATCGGGAAGTGCCGCGCGACCACGTGACGGTTCTCGCCGTCGTGGGCGGGCACCTCGATGACCGTGCCCCGGGTGCGGTAGCCGTACAGGCGGCGGACCGCTCGGGAGAAGTTGCCCGCGTCCGCCGCGCGCTGGAAGCCGATGACGTCGGCGCCGAGGAGGCCGTCGACCACCTGGCGACGCCACGGCAGCTGCGAGTAGATGCCGTAGGCCGGGAACGGGATGTGGTTGAAGAAGCCGATCACGAGGTCGGGCCGGGCCTCGCGGAGCATGCGCGGCACGAGCTGCAGCTGGTAGTCCTGCACCCAGACGACCGCGCCCTCGGCGGCGGCGCGCGCGGCCGCCTCGGCGAACCGGCGGTTGACCCGGACGTACGCGTCCCACCACTCGCGGTGGAACCGCGGCGGCGCGATCACGTCGTGGTAGAGCGGCCAGAGCGTGTCGTTCGAGAAGCCCTCGTAGTACTCCTCGACCTCGTCGGCCGAGAGCGGGACGGGGATGATCGAGATCCCGTCGTGCTCGAACGGGTCGAACTCCCGGTCTGCGACGCCGGTCCAGCCGACCCAGGCCCCCTCGTTCGAGCGCATGACCGGCTCGAGGGCGGTCACCAGCCCTCCGGGCGACCCCTTCCACTGCGTGTCGGCGCCTTCGCCGCCGACGTAGTCGACGGGGAGGCGGTTCGACACCACGACCATGTCGTAGGCGCCGTCGGGGAACAGGTCGTCGGTCTGCGGCTGGGGCTTCACGGCGTCGGGTCCTCCTCGGACTGCTCGGTCCTCAGGCTAACAGGGGGCGAAGTCCTCACCCTCCGTCCAGCCGCCCGGGCTAGACTGCGATCCTCATGATCCGCATCGGTATGAGCACCACCTGTGTGTACCCACTCGAACCCGACCACGCCTTCCGATACGCGAAGGAGGCCGGGTTCGACGGCATCGAGATCATGGTGACCCAGGAGCTCACCACCCAGGTCGCCGAGGGCCTCAACGAGATGTCCGAGCGGTGGGAGCTGCCCATCCTCTCGATCCACGCGCCCGTGCTGCTGCTCACGCACTTCGTGTGGGGTCGCGATCCGCGGGTCAAGCTCGACCGCACCGCCGAGCTCGCGGCGGCCGTCGGCGCCGAGGCGGTCGTCGTGCACCCGCCGTTCCGCTGGCAGGCGACGTACGCGCGCGAGTTCCTGCCCGCCGTGCGCGAGTTCTCCGGTGCGCACGGCGTCGAGATCGCGGTCGAGAACATGTTCCCGTGGCGCGCCGCCGGACGGAACATGAAGGCCTACGCGCCGGGATGGGACCCTCGCGAGATGGACTGCGACGCGGTCACGCTCGACTTCTCGCACGCGTCCCTCTCCGGGGTCGACAGCCTCGAGTACGCGAAGGACCTCGGCGACCGGCTCCGCCACGTCCACCTGTGCGACGGGACCGGGGCGATCGGCGAGGGCCAGATCTTCGACGAGCACCTGCTGCCGGGCCGTGGGACGCAGCCCGTCGCCGAGACGCTGCGCTGGCTCGCCGACCGAGGGTGGACCGGCTCGGTCGTCGCCGAGATCAACACGCGCAAGGCCAAGTCCGAGGAGGAGCGGCTCGACCTGCTTCGCGAGACGCTCGCGTTCGCGCGCGAGCACACGGCGGTCTCGGCGTCCGAGCCCCGGCAGCCGGCGGTGTCGCCGCTGCGGCGCGCGATCGACGCGATCCTGCCCAACCGGCCCTGACACGCCGACCCGGCGGGCACGTGCCGCCGGGTCGTGCCGCACGCGTCAGGCTGCGGCGGGCAGGGCCGATCGCACCGCGCGGATGCCGCGGCGACGCGCCACCGTGACCGCCGTGCCGATCACGCCGAGCAGGCCGAACAGGGCGACCACGGCGGCGGCGCCGAGGACGGCCCCGCCGCCCGCGCCGCTCACGATGAGCTGCATGCCCTGCACCGCCCAGGTGAGCGGCAGGAACGGGCTGACCGCCTGGAAGGGCCCGCTCACGATCTCGAGCGGGTAGAGGCCGCCGGATGCCGCGAGCTGGAGCACGACGAGCACCAGCGAGAGGATCGTGCCGGCCCGCCCGAGCCACGCGCTGAGGAACGCGTGGATCGCGGTGAACGCGACGGCGAGCAGCGCCGAGAAGGCGAGGGTCTGCGGCAGGAGCGCCCAGTCCACGCCGAGTGCGGTGTGCATGAGCAGCACGACGGCCACGGCCTGCGCGAGTCCCACGAGCGATCCGCGGAAGAGCGTCCGCGCGACGAGTCGTCCCGTCGGAGCCGTGGTCGCCAGGGCGTCGCGACCGAACGGGCGGAACACGAGGAACAGCGCCATGGCGCCGAGCCACAGGCCGATGGGGGCGAGGAGCATCGCGATGACCTCGCCGAGCGAGTCGATCGCGTTGTCGCGCTCGGCCGCGACGGTGACCGGCTCCGCGACCACCGACGCGGTCTCCTCGGGATCGAGGTCGGTGAGGGCCGACGAGCCCTCGGCGCCCTCGGCGAGCCCGTCGGCGAGCTCGCCCGTCCCGTCGGCGAGCTCGGAGGCGCCGTCGGCCGATGCGGTCGCCCCCGACGAGAGCTGCGTGAGGCCGCTCGCGATGCCGTCGACGCCGGACGCCAGGCCGGACGCGCCGTCGCGCAGCGCAGGGGAAC
Organism: Agromyces sp. CCNWLW213; assembly: GCF_037199545.1. NCBI lineage: Bacteria > Bacillati > Actinomycetota > Actinomycetes > Micrococcales > Microbacteriaceae > Agromyces > Agromyces sp. CCNWLW213. The sequence goes on from NZ_JBBBDX010000001.1 coordinate 715,360, forward strand.
CGGCGGCCGCCTGACCCGCGCCGTCGGCGAGCTGCGAGATGCCGGACTGGAGGCCGTCGACCCCGGAGCCGGTGCCCGCCACGAGCTGGGACCCCCCGGCGGCGAGCTGGTCGAACGCGCCCGCGGCTCCGCGGCGGAGCGCCGCTCCGCCGTCGGCGAGCTGCGTGAAGCCGTTCGCGGTCTCCGAGCGGAGCACGCCGCCGCCGGCGACGAGCTGGTCGAACGCGCCGCCGGTCTCCGCGACGAGGGCGTCGCCGCCGTCCGCGGCGGCCCGGACCTGCGCGACGTACGCCGCGACCGCCGCCTTCGTGGCGGGGTCGGCGATGGAGCCCGCGAGGAGGTCGCCGGCGTCGGCGAGTCGGGCGATGCCGTCGACGTACCCGGCCGTGCCGGCCGTGACGCCGTCGCCGGCGGCGTCGATGCCGCCGACGTACTCGCCGATCCCGCCGTCGATGCCGTCGCCGGCGGCGTCGACGCCTCCGGCGTACTCCGCGATGCCCGCGTCGATCCCCCCGCCGGCCCGGCCGACGCCCGCCACGTACTGCGACACCCCGGTGGTGAGTCCGTCGAGCGCTCCGGCGCGGCCCTCGAGGGCCGACACCCCGCCGGCGAGCTGTTCCACGCCGGAGGTGTACCGGTCGACTCCGGAGGCGAACGCGGAGGCGCCCGCCGCGGCCTCCGACGACCCCGACGCCGCCGAGCCGACCCCGTCGGCCAGCTGGTCCAGGCCGCCCGCGAGCGAGTCGGCGCCGTCGGCGAGCCGCCCCGCGCCGTCCGCCGCGTCGCCGAACGCGCCGCCGACCTGGACGAGGTTGCCGTAGAGCCCCTCGAGGTACTGCGTCGTGAGCTCCTGCCCGAAGGCGTTCGCGATCGCGTCGCCGACGGTCGTCGCGACCGTGCCCGCGAGGTAGCCGTGCGCGTCGTCGGTCCGGATGTCGAGCGCCGCCGTCGTCGGAGCCTCGCCCGAGAGCGAGGTGACCGACTCGGAGAAGTCGGCCGGGATCGTGAGGACGGCGTAGGCGTCGCCCGAGGCGAGCGCGTCGGCCGCCTCCTCGTCGTTCGAGATGGTCCAGTCGAAGCCGGTCGCGCCGTCGCCCGTGAGCTCGGTGACGAGCTGGCGGCCGGCGAGGACCGGCTGCTCCGCTCCGTCGGGCAGGGTCATCGTGACCATCTCGTCGTTGTTGACGACGATCGCCGGGATGGCGGCGAGGCGGTCGTCGGCGCCGCCCACGGCGGCGGCGACGAGCCCGGCCACGGCGAGCGGCACGGCGATCACCGCGGCGAGCAGGGCGGCGCTGCGGCCGCGCCGCGTCGCGGGGCTCGGGCCGCGGAGCGCGGCGACGTCGGTTCGGGTCATCGGAGTGCCTCCTCGGCGCAGGTCGCGAGGTCGAGTTCGCGGATGCCGCGGGCGTCGAACGCCTCGCGGGCGGGGGTCGGGTCGATGTCGGCGGGCACGGTCGCGAGGAGCGCGATCCCCTCCGGCACGAGATGGGCGAGCGCGAGCCAGGTGTCGGGGTCCGACGCGGATGCCGCGTCGAGGTCGACCACGAGCGCGCGCGGGCCCTCGGCGAGCGCCGCGGCCGCGGCGATGAGCACCCGGTCGAGTCGGTCGAGCTCGTCGAGCGGGGTGTCGGGGTCGATCGCGGTGGTGCGCCACGGGATGGATCCGGTGAACGGCGCCTCGTTCCGCCGTCCGGTCGTCTCGGCGACCGCGCGCGCGACGGCGGCGTCGCCGAGCGCGTCCTCGACGGCGTCGCGCGTCGAGCCGAGGCGGTACCAGGGGCGGGTCGCGTCGACTCGGGCGGAGACCAGGTCGCCCGCGGTCGCGGTCGGTGCCGCATCCGACGACGTGTCGACCACCGCGACGCGGCGCATGACCGCGTTGGCGTCGGTCGGGAGGGGCAGCCCGAGCACGGCGAGGCGTCCGCCGGCGGGGATCACGCGCCCGGCGAGCGTCGCCGAGACGAGGCGTCGTTCGGCGGGGCCGCCGCGCACGAGCAGCGCGCCGCCGCGCGGAACCTCGAGCGACAGCGGGCCGATGGGCGCTGCCGGGTCGCCGACGAGCAGGTCGTCCGCGAGGACGTCGGCGCCGCGCGCGGCCGCCCACTCGGACTCGACGAGGTGGGCGCGCAGGCCCTCGCCCTCGATGTCGACGTCGGGCAGGATCCGCGCGAGCCATCGCGGAAGCCACCACGCGTGGCGACCGGCGAGGGCCATCGCGGCCGGCACCAGCGTCATCCGGACCAGGAAGGCGTCGAACGCGACGCCGATGGCGAGCGCGAAGGCGATGCCCTTGATGACGCCCGTGCCCTCGGGGACGAACGCGAAGAAGACGAAGAACATGATGAGCGCCGCCGCCGTGACCACGCGCGCGGCGTGCTGGAAGCCGTGCACGATCGACGAGCGCGGCTCGCGCGTCTTCACGAACTCCTCGCGCATGCCGGAGACGAGGAACACCTCGTAGTCCATGGCGAGTCCGAACAGCACCGCCATGAGCAGGATCGGGAGGAAGCTCAGGATCGGCCCCGGTTCGACGTGCATGAACTCGGCGAACCAGCCCCACTGGAACACGGCGACGGTCGCCCCGATCGCACCGAAGGCCGAGAGCAGGAAGCCGAGCGCGGCCTTGACCGGCACGAACAGCGACCGGAACACGATGAGCAGCAGGATGATCGACAGCCCGACGACGATGAGGGCGAAGGGCATGAGCGCGTCGGTGAGCCGCTGCGAGATGTCGATCGACACGGCCGTGTACCCGGTGACGGCGATGGGCGTGCCGAAGTCGGCCTCGATGTCGTCGGCGAGGGCGCGGATGTCCTGGACGACCTGCTTGGTCTCCGGGTCGGTGGGGCCGCTCTCGGGGATGACCTGGATGATCGCGGTGTCGACCGTCTCGTTCGGCAGGCCGTCGCCCACGTAGTCGACGCCCTCGACGCCCTCGAGGCGCTCCCCGATCGCGTCGAGGTCCTCGAGGATCTCGGTGGTCTGCGTGATGTCGACCGTCACGATGAGGGGTCCGTTCGCGCCCGGACCGAACCCGGCCTCGATCATCTCGAACGCCTCGCGCTGGCTGGATCCGGCCTCGCCCTCGCCGCCGGGGAGGTTGAGGTCGAGGCTCGCGGCGGGGATCGCCGCGGTGCCGAGGAGGCCGACCACGAGGAGCAGGAACACGATGGGCGCCTTGAGCACGGTGTCGACCCACCGACGGCCGAGGGTCGGCCTTCCGCCCTCGTCGGCGGCGACGGCACGGCGGTGCGCCCGGCTGCCGGGCTTCGGCGCGAGACGGCCCTTCGCGAGGCCGAGGAGCGCGGGGAGCAGCGTGGTGGCGCCGATCACGGCGATGAGCACCGCGAAGGCGGCCCCGATGCCCATGACGCTGAGGAACGGGATGCCCACGACGAGCAGGCCCAGCAGCGCGATGATCACGGTGAGGCCGGCGAACACGACCGCGCCGCCCGCCGTCGCGACGGCCTCGGCGGCGCTCTCCTCGGGGTCCATGCCCCGCGCGAGCTGGGTGCGATGGCGCGACAGGATGAACAGCGCGTAGTCGATCCCGACCGCGAGGCCGATCATCACCGCGAGCATGGGCGCCGTGCTCGAGACCGTCGCGAACGCCGACACCACGGCGATGCCGCCGAACGTCGCCCCGACCCCGACGATGGCCGTGAGCAGTGGCATCCCCGCAGCGAGCAGCGAGCCGAAGGTGATGAGCAGCACGACGCCGGCGAAGAGGACGCCGAAGACCTCGGTGATGGTCAGGCCGAACGTGGTCTCCTGGAAGACCTCGCCCCCGAAGGCGACCCGGAGGCCGGCGTCCCGTCCCGCATCGCCCGTCGCGACGACGGCGTCGATCGACTCCTGCGTGACCTCCGTGACCTGGCCGTCGAACTGCACCTGGATGTAGGCGGTGCGCGCGTCGTCGGAGACCTGCTCGCCGGCGTACTGGTCGAACGGGCCGAGCACGCTGACGACGCCGTCGACGCTCTCGAGGTCGCGCTCCATGTCGGCGATCGCGTCCCGGTACGCGGCATCCTCGACCGATTCGCCCTCGGGCGCCTCGACCACGGCCTTGGCCGACGCGCCCGCCGTCTGCGGGAAGACGGCGGCGAGCTGGTCGATCGCGTCCTGCGACTCGGTGCCCGGGATGGCGTAGGACTCCTGGAGCTGGCCGCCCAGGGCGACGCCGCCGCCCACGAGGGCGACGAGGGCGACCGCCCACGCGATGACGACGAGCCAGGCGCGCCGGAAGGCGGCGCGCCCGATGCGGTGGAGGAGGAGAGCCACGTGCGGTCCTTCAGTCGGTGGTGGTCGGGCGGATGGCGGCGGCGGGGTGGTCGGATGCCTCGGGTGCGAGCAGCTCCGGCAGCACCGCGTGGAGGGCCGTGCGGAGCTCGTCGTCGGACGGCTGGACGCGGTCGTCGGCGAATGTGCGGCCGGCGGTGAGCAGGAAGGCCGCGCCGCCGAGGGCGATGCCGAACCGCACCTGGTCCTCGACGCTCTCGCGCTCGTCGCAGATCGCGGCCGCGAGCCGGCGCACCGCGGCGTCGGCGCGAGCGATGATCGGCAGCTCGGCGAGGCTGGGGCCCTGGATGAGGAACACGTGCACGGCCTCGCGGTGCACGAGCAGGAGGTCGATGACGCGGTCCACCAGACGCCGTCGGCGCTCGGAGTCGCGCGCTGCGAGGTAGTCCTCGAGGACCTCCTCGAACTGGGTGACGGCCGGTTCGATCGCGGCCTCCAGCAGCGCCTCCTTCGAGGCGTAGTGGTACAGCACGCTCGACTTGGAGTACCCGGCGTGATCGGCGATGTGCTGCAGCGACGTGCCGGCGAATCCGACGCTCGCGAACTGCTCGAGGGCGGCGATCTTCAGCTCGTCGGCGGCACGGGCGCGCGAGGGCGCCTTGGCATCGGTGGGCATGCAGACGAGGCTACTTGACCGATCGGTCAGATCCTGCACGATCGGTCAGACTCCGTGCGATCTCCCAGAGACCGTGTCAAGCGGTCGCCCGGCGCATCCCGGAACGGTAGTTTTGCGGCATGCGCAAGTACCTCTTCAGCGGAGCCGTCCTCACCTCGCTCTTCGGCGCCGTCGGCGTCATCAAGGCGACGACGGCAGGACCGCGCGACTGGAGGCTGCTGCTCATGTGGATCTCGTGGGCCGCGTCGCTCGCCATCGCGATCGGCACCGTCGCCGACGAGCAGAAGCGCCGCGAGCTGGCGGAGTAACCCGCCGCACCGCACCCTCGCCGAGCCGTCCGCCGGGAACGGCTCCGGCGTGCGGCGGCGTGTCCCGGCGACGATGCCGCCGGGCCGACGGACACTGGAAGCGACCGAGTCCGCCGCCGAGATCCGCCGACCCGAACCTGACGAGAGGACGCCGATGTTCCGCCGCTGGCGCCGCGCGCGGCTCGCCGCACAAGCCGCCGCCCACACCGCACCCGCCGCCCCGTCGCCCGCCGCGACCGCCGCGGACCTGCGCGGGGAGCACATCTTCGAGCTCGTCAACGCGCGCCTCGCCCGCTTCATCGGCCCCGAGGGCGACTGGGCCCTCGTCCGCCGCTCCGCCGGCGACTCCGACCACATCTTCCAGGCGATGCTCACCCACCAGGTCGCCGCCGAGGTGACCCGCGCGATCCTCGAGGAGCGCGAGCAGGTCGCCGTGGTCGTGCCCGCCGACGAGGCATCCCTCGCCCTCAGCTGGTCGCCGGCCCCGCTCGTCATGTGGGCCGACCCGATCGCCGGCGCTCCGGCGCTCGACGACGCCCCGTCGACGGAGACCGCGGGCGCGATCGGGTCCGACGAGGCCCTCGTCGAGGCATCCGCCCCGGTCGGCGCGGAGAACGCCGCCAAGGCGGCCTGACGGCCCCACGGGGTGCACCGGGCCCGGCCGGCCGTCGCGATCGACGACGGCGCTCCAAAATCGGGCGCCGTTTCTTGTACGGCCGCGTCGAGCGACCGCTCCCCCGCCGTTCCTAGCGTGAGAACCGGGCCCCACCGCCCGCCACGCCGCCGACGCACGGGAGCATGATGACCGACACCCAGACCCCCGCGGCCGCCGCGCCCGAGCGCAGCGGCGCCCGCATCCCGTCGCGCGACCTCGCGCAGATCGCGGTGTTCGCCGCGCTCATCGCGGCGCTCGGCCTCCCCGGCGCGCTGTACCTCGGCGGCACGGCGGTCCCCATCACGTTCCAGACGCTCGGCGTCATGCTCGCGGGCGCGATCCTCGGGGCACGCAAGGGCGCGCTCGCCGTGGTGCTCCTGCTCGCGCTCGTCGCGGCCGGCCTGCCGCTGCTCTCGGGCGGTCGCGGCGGGCTCGCGGTCTTCGTCGGCCCGTCGGTCGGCTACCTCATCGGGTGGGTCCTCGGCGCGTGGGTGATCGGTTGGCTCACCGCCCGGCTCCTGCCGACGTACCGGGTGCTGCCCGCGCTGGGGGCGACCGCGCTCGGCGGGATCGTCGCGATCTACCTGGTGGGCGTCCCCGTCTTCGCCGCGATCACGGGCACGCCCCTGGGCGTCGCGATCGCCGGGTCGGTCGTGTTCCTCCCGGGCGACCTCGTCAAGGTGGTCGTGACCGTGCTCGTCGCGAAGGGCGTGCACCGGGCCTGGCCGGGCCTCATCGACCCGACGCCGTGGCCGTGGCGCCGCGGGGTGGTGACCGCGGCGGCATGAGCGACTGGCTGCGCGGCCGCGTCGACGGCGTCGCCCTCGCGTTCGGCGATCGCGCCGTGCGCTACGGCGACCTCGCGCACGCCGTCGACGCAGCGGTCCTCCCGCAGGGCGACGGGGTGGTCGGATGCCGCGCCGGCACCGATCCCGTCGACCTGGTCGTGACCGTGCTCGCGTGCCTCGCGCGCGGTCGCGCGGTCGCGGTCGGCGCCGACCGCGATGCCGCGGCCCGACTCGGGCGCCGTCTGCCCGGGGGCACCGAGCTCGCCCTGACGACGTCGGGCTCGACCGCGGGCGCGGACGGCGCGCCCCGCGTCGTCGCCCGCACGAGCGCGTCCTGGATCGCGTCGGCGCAGCCCCTCGCCGAGCTCGCGCACCTGGGGGCCGGCGAGCGCGTGGCGGTCACCGGCCCGCTGCACGTCTCGATGCACCTCTATGCGGTGCTGCACGCACTGTGGCTCGGCGCGACCGCGACCGACCGCATCGACGGCGCGTCCGTCGTCCACGCGACGCCGACGCGCCTGGCCCGCCTCGTCGAGGAGCGCGACGCGCCCCCCGCGGCGATCGTCGCCGGCGCCGCGACGGGTGATCGGCTCCGGGAGCGGGCGGCGAGTCGCGGCATCCGCCTCACCGAGTACTACGGCGCAGCCGAGCTGTCGTTCGTGCTCGCCGGATCGGGCGGATCGCTCGCCGCCTTCCCCGGCGTGGAGGTCGAACTGCGATCCGGCGCCGCCGGCGACGAGATCTGGGCGCGATCGCCGTACCTCGCGCTCGGAGCGGTCGACGCGACGGGCGGTGGCGATCTCGTGCGCGACGCTCGGGGCTTCGCCACGGTCGGCGACCTCGCCGAGCGGACGGCGGACGGCGGCATCCGCGTCCTCGGCCGCGGCGACGCCGCCATCACGACCGCGGGAGCCACCGTGCCCGCCGAGCCGCTCGAGGCGCGCCTCTGCGCACTGCCGGGCGTTCGAGCCGCCGCCGTGATCGGCGAGCCCCACGAGCTCCTCGGGCAGCGCATCGTGGGGGTGCTCGAGCTCGACCCCGGCGTCGCACTCGAGCACGTGGTCGCGGCGGCTCGGAGGGAGCTCTCGCCCGTCGAACTGCCGCGACGCTGGTTCGCCCACGAGCTGCCGCGCACCGCCTCGGGCAAGGTCGCGCGAGGGCTGCTGCGCGACGCGCTCTCCGCCGGGGCGCTCGGCGCGGCGCATCCGTCGACCGCCGCCCGCGGGGGCGTCGCGTGAACGCCGCCGCCCGCACTCCCGTCATCGTCGCCGCCCGGCGCACCGCCATCGGCACCGCCGGGCGCGCGTTCGCCGCGCACACCGTCGACGCACTCGCCGCACCGGTGATCGCGGCGACCGCCGCCGCCGTCGCTGCGGCCGGCCAGCCGGTCGACGACGTCGTGCTCGGCAACTGCATGGGCCCCGGCGGGGATGTCGCGCGCGTCGCCGCGCTGCGGGCCGGCCTGGGCGCGTCGGTCCCGGGCGTCACCGTCGACCGGCAGTGCGGATCGGGTCTCGACGCCGTCATGCAGGCGGCATCCCGCGTGCGCGCCGGCGACGCCGGCCTGGTGATCGCGGGCGGCGCCGAATCCGCCTCGACCGCTCCGCACCGCCACTGGCCCGGCACGGGCGAGCGATATGCGCGCGCGCCCTTCGCGCCCGCCGGGTTCCCCGACCCCGACATGGGCCCGGCCGCGGAGCACCTCGCTCGCGCGCGCGGGATCACGCGCGTCCGGCAGGACGAGTGGGCGGCCCGATCCCATGCCCGCGCGGCCGCCGCGCAGGCGGCCGGCTCCTTCGATACCGAGATCGTCCCGGTCGACGGCGTCACCCGGGACGACCGGCCGCGCGCCTCGATGGACCTGGCCCGGCTCGCGCGGTTCGCGCCCGCCTTCGCGCCCGCGGGGGCCTCGAACCCTCGCGACGGCGCCCGCCCCGGCGGCACGGTCACCGCCGGGAACTCGTGCGGCTTCTCGGACGGCGCCGCCGCCATGGCGGTCACGACCGACGCCGCGGCGCGCGAGCTGGGCCTCCCGGCGCTCCGGATCCGCGCCGCCGCGGTCGCCGCCGGCGACCCCGCCCTGCCCGGCATCGGCGCCGCGCCCGCCGCCCGCGCCGCGCTCGACCGGGCCGGGATGACGGTCGCCGACCTCGGCTTCGTCGAGATCACCGAGGCGTTCGCCGCACAGCTGCTCGCCGTGAGCGACGAGCTGGGCCTCGACGAGCAGATGATCTCGGGCGACGGCGGGGCGATCGCGCTCGGCCACCCGTGGGGCGCGTCGGGCGCGATCCTGCTCGTCCGGCTCGCCGCCCGGATGCTCGCCGACGATGCCGACGGCCGGGCTGGACTCGCCGCGTGCTCCATCGGCGGCGGGCAGGGCATCGCGATGGTCGTGGAGCGGGCGGCATGAGCGGCATCCGCTTCGAGGACGTCGGCCACCGCTTCGGCGACGAGCGCGTCGTCGACGACGTCACGCTCGAGCTGACCGAACGTCGCGTCGGGATCGTCGGGGCCAACGGCTCGGGCAAGTCGACCCTCGCGCGCATGATCAACGGCCTGGTGACGCCCACCGAGGGACGTGTCGAGGTCGACGGCCTCGACGTCGCGCGGCACGGCCGCGAGGTGCGCCGCCGCGTCGGCTTCGTGTTCACCGACGCCGACACGCAGATCGTCATGCCCACCGTCCGCGAGGACGTCGCGTTCACCCTGCGGCGGCACCGGCTCGATGCCGCGGATGCCGCCGCCCGCGTCGACGCGACCCTCGACCGGTTCGGGCTCGCCGACCTGGCCGACCGGCCCGCGCATCGGCTGTCGGGCGGGCAGAAGCAGCTGCTCGCGCTCGCGGCCGTGCTCGTCGGCGAGCCGTCGATCGTCGTCGCCGACGAGCCGACGACGCTGCTCGACGCTCGCAACGCCCGCCGCATCGCCGAGCACTTCGAGACGCTGGACCAGCAGCTCGTGGTCGTCAGCCACCAGCTCGAGCTGCTCGAGTCGTTCGACCGGGTCGTCGTCATGGAGGCCGGACGGGTCGTGGCCGACGACGAGCCGCGGCCCGCGCTCGACGCCTACCGGGCCCTCATCGGGTGAGCCTCCGATGATCGGCGTGTACCACCCCGGCACCTCGCCCGTGCACCGCACTCCCGCGCTCGCGAAGCTCGGCGTGCTCGCGGTCCTCGTCACGGTCGTGGCGGTGCTGCCCTCGCTCGCGGCCCTGGGCGCCGCATCCGTCGTCGTGGTCGCGCTGTTCGGCCTGGCGCGCGTGCCGGCCCGCATCGCGTGGCGGCAGGTCGCTCCGATCCTCTGGATCCTCGCGTTCGCGGTGCCGGTGCAGTGGATCTTCGCCGGGTGGGAGGCCGCCGCGACCATGGGCGTGCGGCTCGTGCTCGCGGTCGCGCTGGCCGCCGTCTACACGCTCACGACGCCGGTCTCGGCGACCCTCGACGCGATGCAGGTGCTGCTGCGGCCGTTCCGTCGGTGGATCGACCCCGACCGCGTCGGGCTCGCGCTCGCGCTCGCCATCCGCTGCGTGCCGCTGCTCGCCGAGCTCGTGCGCGAGGTGATGGAGGCCCGCAGGGCGCGCGGCGCCGAGGGGTCGCCGACCGCGTTCGCGGTGCCCGTGATCGTGCGGGCCCTGCGCACCGCCGATCACCTCGGCGACGCGCTCATGGCGCGCGGCATCGACGACTGAGACGGATGCCGTCGGCTGCGCCGCCCCCGCCGCACGTCGGGTTCGCCGGGTGTCGCCGGTCTCCGCCAGACTGGTGCTCGCCCTGCCGACTCCCGAGGAGACCCGCACCGACATGATGGGTGTCACCCATGCCACGAGCGGCGCCGCCGCGTGGATCGCGATCACCAGCACGATGCCCGTCATCACGTCCGGGGCGTACCCGCTCGACCCCGTTGGCGTGCTCGCGGGCACGGCCGTGTGCGCCGGCGCGGCGCTCCTGCCCGACGCCGACCACCACAGCGCCACCATCGCGCGGTCGGTCCCGCTCGTCGGGCGGCTCGCAGCCGGCACCGTGGGGGTCTTCGCAGGCGGCCACCGGCAGGGCGCGCATTCGGCCATGGCCATCGCCGTCGTCGCGGTCGCGGCCTGGGCGCTGACGCTCCTCACCGTGTCGACCGAGCGGTTCGGCACCGTGGCGATCGGGGCCGGGATCGGCACCGCGGCGCTCACGGCGTTCGGGCTCAAGGCTCGACGCTACGCGCGCTCATGGTCGGTCGCGTGGGTGCTCGGCGCGCTGCTCGGCGCGTTCATCGTCGTGTTCGCACCCGACCAGGTGGGCTGGTTCCCGCTCGCGGTCACGGTCGGGTTCGTCGCCCACCTCGCGGGCGACCTCCTCACGACCGGCGGCCTGCCGGGGGTGCTGTGGCCGTGGGTGCTGCGCCCGCCGGAGCAGCTGCGGCCCGTGCCCGTGATCAACCGCATCTGGCTGCCGAACGGGTTCGTCGCCCTCCCGGTGCTCGGCGACACCGGGTCGTACCGCGAGGCGCTCTTCGGCACGGGGCTCGCCCTGTACTGCTTCGCGGGATTCGCGCACGAGGGTCTCGTGCTCGCCGGGGTCGACCTCATGGCGCTCATGGGCCCGGATCCCGCGGTCGTCGACGGAGGGACGCCATGAACGCATCGCCGGCTCGTGGGTTCCGCGTCGCCCTCGAGCCGCCCGAGTCGGCGACGGACGCCGAGCTCGTGGCCGCCGTGGCGGGCCTCGTCAACCGCGTCTACGACGAGGCGGAGGCCGGCCTGTGGCGCGCGGGTGCCGAGCGCACGCGACCGGCCGAGATCGCGCAGCTCATCGCCGACGGCCAGATCGCCACCGCCCGCCTCGGCGGCCGGGTGGTGGGGTCGGTGCGCATCCGCCGACTCGATGCCGGCACCGCCGAGTTCGGCATGCTCGCCGCAGACCCCGAACGGCGAGGTCTCGGCATCGGCCGCGAACTCGTGGCGTTCGCCGAGTCGCTCACGGCCGAGCGCGGGGCTCGGACGATGCAGCTCGAACTGCTCGTGCCGACGTCGTGGACCCACCCGTCGAAGGCGTTCCTGCGCACCTGGTACGAGCGCATCGGCTACCGCGTCGTGCGCACCGCGCACCTCGCCGAGCTCTACCCCGACCTCGCCCCGCTGCTCGCGACCGAATGCGACCTGCTGGTGTTCCACAAGCCGCTCGCTCCGGTCGGCTGAGTCACCCGAGCGCGCGGCGGAGGACCACGAGGTCGTCGGCTGCGGTCCAGTGGTCGGTGATCCGCGCGACCTCCTCGTACCCGAGCGCCGAGAGAACGACCAGAGTCCTTCCGACGGACGACCTCCTGCACCCGCGCTCCGGGACGGCACCGCGAGCACGACGACGCATGACGGGCGGTCGATCCCGCGCGCGAAAAAGCCCCGGAAACTGGCGAGAGTTTCCGGGGCTGATCCGTGCACCCCCAGGGACTTGAACCCTGAACCCACTGATTAAGAGTCAGTTGCTCTGCCGATTGAGCTAGAGGTGCGTTCCGGCGGGATCTGCATCAACCCCGAACCGAGGATCAACGGTATCAGGTGCGTCGCCCCAATGCGAAATCGAGGCGGCGAGCGGCGCGCCGGGTGCGCGCGACCGATCGGGCGGGGTCGCACCATCCGCCTCGCGACGGGGCGCCGCGATTAGGCTGGCGGGGTGACGGATGCCACGACACCGCCGGAACCCGACGAGACCGCGGCCCACGCGCTCGACCCCGACCTCGAGGCGCCCGCGCTCGACAACGACCTCGCGCTCGCCCTGGAACTGGCCGACCTCGCCGATCGCGCCGCGATGGAGCACTTCCGCGCGGTCGACCTCCGGGTGGACACGAAGCCCGACCGGACGTTCGTGACCGAGGCCGACCTCGCCGTCGAACGCGCCGTGCGCGACCTCGTCGCCGAGCGGCGCCCCGCCGACGGCGTGCTCGGCGAGGAGTACGGCACCGCCGGATCCGGCTCACGGCAGTGGATCGTCGACCCCATCGACGGCACCGCGAACTTCCTCCGCGGCGTGCCGGTCTGGGGAGCGCTCATCGCCCTGGCGGTCGACGGCGTGCCCGTGGTCGGCGTCGCGTCGATGCCGGCGCTCGGCCGTCGCTGGTGGGGTGCGCAGGGGCTCGGTGCCTTCACCACCGACGCTCCCGGCTCCGAGCCGCGCGCCATCCGGGTGTCGCAGGTCGCCGATCTCGCCGACGCGTCGTTGAGCTTCCAGAGCATCGCGCAGTGGCGCGACGCCGGCCGGCTGGAGCACCTGCTGGCGCTCGGCGAACGCGTCTGGCGCGACCGCGCGTACGGCGACCTCTGGTCGTACTGCCTGCTCGCCGAAGGCCTGGTCGACGTCGTCGCGGAATTCGACCTGAAGCCGTGGGACATCGCCGCGGCGGTGCCGATCGTCGAGGCGGCGGGCGGGCGCGTGACCTCGACGGCCGGCACGGCCCTCGGCGACGGCAGCGTGCTCGCCTCGAACGGGCGGCTGCACGATGCGGTGCTCGACGTGCTCGCCCGCGGCGCGGCATCCGTCGACTGACCCGCACGCGTCGCCCCGCCACGACCCCCTCGACCGACCCCGGAGGCCGCGATGGAACTCTGCATCTTCACCGAGCCCCAGCAGGGCATGAGCTACGACGAGCAGCTCGCGCAGGCGCAGGCCACCGAACGGCTCGGGTTCGACGGGTGGTTCCGCAGCGACCACTACCTGCGCATGGGCGGCGGCTCGCCGCTCCCCGGCCCCACCGACGCATGGACCACGCTCGCGGGCCTCGCGCGCGAGACCGACCGCATCCGGCTCGGCACCCTCGTCTCGTCGGCGACGTTCCGGCACCCGAGCGTGCTGGCGATCCAGGTCGCGCAGGTCGACGCCATGTCCGGCGGACGCGTCGAGTTCGGCCTGGGCACCGGATGGTTCGCCGAGGAGCACCGCGCGTACGGCATCCCCTTCCCCGACCGCCGGTTCGGCCTGCTCGAGGAGCAGCTCGAGGTGGTCACCGGCCTCTGGTCGACGCCCGTCGGCGAGGCCTTCTCGTTCTCGGGACGGCACTACGAGCTCGACGCCGCCCCCGCGCTCCCCAAGCCCGTCCAGTCGCCGGTGCCCGTCATCGTGGGCGGCGGCGGGCCGTCGCGCACGCCCGCGATCGCGGCGCGCTTCGCGACCGAGTACAACCGCGGGTTCGTCTCGGAGGACGAGATCGCCGCCGCGTTCGCGCGCGTGCGCGCCGCCTGCGAGGACGCGGGTCGCGACCCGGCGACCCTGCGGCTCAGCGTCGCCCTGCCGACCGTGATCGCGACGGATGACGCGACCTACCGCCGGCGGCTCGCCGCGATCCACGCCGACCCCGCCACCTTCGCCGACGTCAACATCGCGGGCACCCCGGAGCGCGCCGTCGAGAAGCTCGCTCGGCTCCGCGACCTCGGCGCCGACCGCGTGTACCTGCAGCTCGTCGACGTGCGCGACCTCGACCACCTCGAGCTCGTCGGCACCGAAGTGCTGCCGCACGCGCGCTGACCGCCACCGCGCGTCACACGCGGTGACGCACGCGGTCGCGGCAGCGTACCCTTGTGGTGAGGGCCGGGGGGCCTCGATGGGGGAAGAACCAGGTGGTGGGGCGGAGACGTCATCGGATCGAGGACCAGCGGCCGCTGGGTCCTGAGGACGACCCGTACCTCGCGTACCTCGTGTGGCGCGAGCAGCGGGACGCCGAGGAGGCCGCCGCGCGTGCGGAGGCCGGTGAACCCGATCCCGAGCCGAACGAGGCGGAGTCCGTCCTCGCGGGCCGCGCCGGCCTGCGCGGCCTGATGGGCCGGCTGTCCGCGCTCCGCCATGTCAACCGCCAGGACTGAGCTCCGTCCGGCCCGATGAAGGCTCGTCGGACGCCCCGGCGCCGGCCACCTCGTGCCCGTGGGCCGCGCGGATCTCGCGTCGGTGCTGCGCGTATCGCGTCGACTCGACGACGATGAGGGCGACGCACGCGACGAGCACCACCGCGAGCGCGACGAGGGGCGGGAGGACGGCGCCGACAGGGACGAAGGCGACGAGGAGCACGGCGGCGCCGAACCGAAGCCACTTGACGCGACCCGAGGCCCGCAGCCAGAAGAAGGCCACCCCGGCCACGTACCCGGCGACGCCGCCGGAGAGCGCCCAGGCGCCGAACATCCCCAGCGGCTCGGCGTCCTCGACGTGGGCGATGACCTCCTCGACGCCCAGGGCGGCGAGGACGATGCCCGCGATGAGGAGGAAGTGGAGGTAGGTGTAGCCGTCGATCGCGAGCCGGGCCCGCTCGCCGCCGCGCAGGCGAGCGAGTTCGTGCTCGGCGGCGAGCGCCGTCGTGTCGAAGTACAGCCACCACAGCGTGATGGACAGCGACACCGCCAGTGCCGAGCCGACGACGATGGCCGTGCTGACCGGCAGCCGTGCCGCCCCGACCCCGATGGCCACGATCGACTCGCCGAGGGCGAGGATCACGACGAGGCCGAACCGCTCCGCCCAGTGCCCCGCCGAGTGCACGCGCCAATTCCCCCCGGCCGACGTCAGGTAGGTCAGCAGCACGTCGAGCCCGAGTCCGGCGAGCCACAGCCACGTCTGCGCCGACCCGCCGACGAGCGCCCCGGTGAGCAGGAAGGCGGAGCCGACCACCATGGCCGAGGACGTGCGCAGGACCTGCCGACGCAGCGGGGGGTCCTGCGCGGCGGCGAGGTAGTACAGCGTCAGGTGCGCCACCCGCACCACGATGTAGGCGACGACGAGCACGAGCGGACCGTACAGCCCGCCCTCCAGGTCGACGTAGGCCTCCGGGATGACCAGCGCGACGACGAACATCGCCATCATCGCCACCGACAGCCCGAACTGCACCGCGCCCTCGTCGACGTGGGTCTGGTTCGCGAGCCACCCGTAGGAGACCCAGGACCACCACAGCAGGCCGAGGATCGTGAGGGCCTGCAGGATGCCGAGGGCGCTGTGCGTCGCGGCCATGTACCCGGACACCTGGGTGAAGGCGAACACGAACACGAGGTCGAAGAACAGCTCGAACGTGGTGACGCGATGCGCCTCGTCGGAGACGCGGAACCCTCGGCGGAGAACGGCTCGCCTCTGCATGGACCAAGTCTCGCCGGTGCGGCACGAGATCGGAAGCGCCCGGTGACCTCCCCCGCCCGCGGGTCGCCCGCCGCCAGGCGCCGCGACCCGACCCGCCCCGACCCGACCCGGGATACCGTGGACGCATGCCCGCAGACCTCGCGAACCGCGACGACGTCGAGCGACTCGTCGTCGCGTTCTACGAGACCGCGTTCCGCGACCCGATCATCGGCCCCATCTTCACCGACGTCGCGCACATGGACCTGGCGGCCCACCTGCCCGTCATGTGCGACTTCTGGGAGACGGTGCTCTTCCGCAGCGGCGCGTACCGGAGAAACGCCCTGCAGGTGCACGTCGCGCTGCACGAACGGCACCCGCTCACGGACGCCGACTTCACCCGCTGGCTGCAGCTCTGGACGGCGACGGTCGACCGCCATTTCGCCGGCCCCGTCGCGCAACGGGCCAAGCTCCAGGCTGCCCGCATCGCCGCCTCGATGGAGCGCCGACTCGCGGGCGGCTCCGGCAGCGCGTTCGAGACGGTCGGCCGGCGCGACGACTGACCGGTCCGGGCGGCGGATGCCGCGGCATCCGTCGTGCGGACACGACGAAGGCCGCCCCGAGGGGCGGCCTTCGTGCGGCTGACTCCACGTCGTGCGATGACGGCCGATGGTGGAGATGGGGGGAATTGAACCCCCGTCCATCGCTGTGATTCCACGCCTTCTCCGGGCGCAGCCTGTGCAAGCGTTCTGCTCGGCCCCGACCTTTGCCACAGGCACCCAAGTCGACAGGCCCAGCCTGAGTGAAGTCCCGTACGTCGCTCAGGCGACGACGCACAGCAAGTTCCCTAGATGACGCCAGCGACCGGGTCGGGAACGCACCCGGGCTGACGGACTATCGGGCTCGCTTAGGCAGCGAGGGCGAAGTCAGACTGCTTCTTATTGGCAGTTATTGTTTTGCAGAGATCGTTTACGAGATAACCCTGCATCCTCGGCCCGCTTCTCGTGGGTTCGCAGGCGATGTCGAAACCGATCATCCCCATGTCTCGCCGCCCGACCGGGGTCGGACTGACGGGCCGTCAATCGCACGCTGTGGAGTTGCCATGCCCGGGCGGAGGAGCGTTGAAGCGCCTGTCACCCGGCCTTACAGTCTAGAACAGGCGCGGCCGCTCCGCCATTCCCGAGCGGATGTCACGAAGGGACCCCGCATGTCCACGGTCATCGCCGTCAGCGGCCGCGCCGAGGTGCGCATCGAACCCGAGCTCGGGGCGGTGTCGCTCACCGTCGGCTCGTCCGGGGCCGACCGCGAGCCGTTGCTTCGCGACGTCACCGATGCGCATGCACGGCTGCTGGAGGACGTGCGCGAGCTCGAGGCGACGGGCGTGCTCGAGTCCTGGTCGGCCGGGCAGCTTCGCGTCTGGTCGCATCGCCCGTGGAACGCGGAGGGCCGCCGGCTCCCGCTCGTGCACCAGGCCGATGCCGATGTCGAGGTCGTGTTCAGCGATCTCTCCGCCCTCGGCGGGTGGCTCGGCCGCGTCACCGGCTCCTCGCACGTCGCGCTCGGCGGCATCGACTGGCGGTTGACGGATGGCACGCGCGACCGCGTGCTCGAATCCGCCCAGCGCGCCGCGGTCGCCGATGCGATGCGCAAGGCGGCGGTCTACGCCGACGCGCTGGGGCTCGGCCGGCCCATCGCGATCGAGCTCGCCGACAGCGGCATGCTGACGGCGCCGCAGCCGATCCCGCGGGCGCAGAAGGCCGTCCTGATGCGGGCGATGGACGGCGGCGGGGCGCCGGAACCGGAGATGGCGCCCGCGAAGCTCGTGGTCGAGGCATCCGTCGACGCGCGCTTCAGCGCCGAGTAGCGCCGGGGCCGCCGCCGTCGGTCACCGCCGTCGGCCGCCTCCCGCGCGAGCCTCGCGTCAGCCGCGCTCGATGAGCAGCGCCTCGAGGGCCTCGAGCTCGCCCTGCGTCAGGCCCGAGGCGAGCAGGTACTCGCGCGCCGTGCCGTGGCGTCGTTCGACCTCGTCGAGCGCGACCTCGATCGCCTCCCGCGGGCTGCCGCCCATGAGCGTGCGCAGTTCGGGGGTGTCCGGAACGCCGTAGCGGCCGACGAGGGCGACCATCTCCTCGAGCCACTCCCCCTCGAGGTGGGACTCGGTGAGGACGTAGTCGGCGATGACGGCCTCGCGGTCGACCCCGGCGCCGAGCAGCGCGAGGGCGACGACGATGCCGGTGCGATCCTTGCCCGCCGTGCAGTGCACCAGGACGGCGCGGTCGCCCGACATCGCGATCTCGCGGACGGCGTCCACCACGACCGGGGCGTGCGTCGTCACGATGCGCCGGTAGAGCGCCTCGAGCGAGATGCCGTGCTCGCCCTGGGACGCACCGGAGCCCTCGAAGACCGGCAGGCGGCGCACCTCGACCTCGAGCCCCTCGAGGTCGTCGGGCATGACGCGGGCCTCGTTGTCGTCGCGCAGGTCGACCACCACGCCGACGTCGAGCTGCCGGAGCGCTGCTCGGCCGTCCTCGCCCAGCCGGTGCAGGCCGTCGGAGCGGTACAGCACCCCGTGACGCACGCTGCCGCCGCGGGCGGGCAACCCGCCGACGTCGCGGAAGTTGTACGTGCCCGGCACGGGGATGCGCGTCGAGATCTCCACGGATCGGAGCCTACCCGCCAGCGACCGACGGGCGGCTGGGAGAATCCACTTTCCACAACTGCAAGTAGTTGCTAGGGTGCCGCCATGACCTCCGACGACCGCCGCCCCGACGTCTCCCTCCCCTCGCATGCCCGGCACGACACGGATGCCGCGACCGCAGCCGCACGCCTGCGGGAGGCCGCGTCGGCCGGCCGGATCGTGGCCGTCCAGGGATCCGCCGCGGCATCCGCCTGGCTCACGGGCCTCGCGGCGGCCAGCGCGATGTACCTGTTCGCGCTGGGTTGGTTCGAGCGCGCCGACGAGACGCCCATCCTCGCGCTCTCGCTGGCGTTCGGAACCGTGCTCGGCGCGCTCTCGGTCGTCCACCTGCGTCGGCTCCGCGCATCGAGCCTGGGGTTCTCACGCCGCTTCGGCCTCGCCGTGGGCGGTTGGGGCGCGGTGTTCGGCGTCTCGCTCACGCTCGGTCTGCTCGCGTTCCCGGCTTCGCCCGTCTACTTCGCCCTCGCGGCGGTCGCGACCGCCGTCCCTCCGCTCTGGGGGTCGCTGCGCGAGCTGGTGGTCGTCCGTGGCTGAGGCGTCGAGCGCACCCGAGACGGATGGCGCGCATCCCCGGCACCGGCTCGACCCGGTGCTGCAACGGCCGGTCCCCTTCTCGATCTGCGCGCTGCTCGCCGCCGCCGACGAAGCCGAGTTCGCGTTCGTCCGCGACACCGTCGAGATCAGCGACTCCACGCTCAGCAAGCAGGCCTCGGCGCTCGAGGCCGCCGGGTACGTCGCCGTGCGCAAGGGATTCGTCGGAAAGTACCCGCGCACCTGGCTGTCGTTGACCGCCCGCGGCAGGGCGGCGTTCGCCGCACACCTCGACGCGCTCCGCGACATCGCTGGCTGAGGCCCGCAGCGCCCGCACGATCGGCGACGCGGGGGGCCTACTCCCCCAGGTGACGCCGCGTCGAGATCGCGCGCTGCGCCTCGCGCTTGTCCTGCTTCTCGCGCAGCGCCTGGCGCTTGTCGTACTCGCGCTTGCCCTTGGCGACCGCGATCTCGACCTTCGCGCGACCGTCGCTGAAGTACAGGCGGAGCGGAACGATCGTGTAGCCGCCCTCCTTGGTCTTGTGGCTGATCTTCACGATCTCGTGCCTGTGCAGCAGCAGCTTGCGCTTGCGGCGCGGCGCGTGGTTGTTCCACGTGCCCTCGGTGTACTCGGGGATGTGCACGGCATCGAGCCACATCTCGCCGCCGTCGATGAACGCGTATCCGTCGACGAGCGACGCGCGCCCCTGCCGCAGCGACTTCACCTCGGTGCCCGACAGCACGATGCCGGCCTCGTAGGTGTCCTCGATGGTGTAGTCGTGGCGCGCCTTGCGGTTGGTCGCGACGACCTTCTCGCCCTGCTCCCTCGGCATGGCGCGCTCCTCTCCTCGTAGCGTGCGATCAGCGGATGCCACCGGCGACGGCCGGCAAGCCCTTCAGTCTAGTCGGACCCGCGACCTCCGCAGCCCGGCCGCGTCGGGTCACACGCGCAGGTAGCGACCGATCGCGATCGCGGCGGAGACCGCGGCGAGCAGCACCCCCACGCCGATGAGCAACGGCACGACGAGCAGCGCGTCGCCGAGGCCGACGAACGTGAACGACAGCGTCTCCGCGAGGTAGCCCTGCACGAAGAAGTACACGATCGCGACGACGGCCCCGCCCGCGAGGAGCGAGCCGATGAGCCCGGCGAAGATGCCCTCGAGGACGAACGGCGTCTGGATGAACCGGTTCGACGCGCCGACGAGCCGCATGATGCCGAGCTCCTTGCGTCGCGAGTACGCCGAGAGCCGGATGGTCGTCGCGATGAGCAGTGCCGCGGCGATGAGCATGACGCCCGCGATCGCGACGGCCGTGTAGCTCGCGGCGTTCAACACGTTGAAGATCTGGTCGAGGTACCGGCGTTGGTCGACGACCTGCTCGACGCCGGCCAGCCCGGCGAGGCTCTCGACGAGCACGTCGGACTGCGACGGGTCGACGAGGTTCACCCAGAAGGTCTCGTTCAGCACGTCGGGCGTCACGTAGTCCGCCGCGGGCGTGCCCTCGAACTGCTCCTGGAAGTTCTCGTACGCCTGGTCGCGGTCCTCGAAGTAGTACTCGTCGATGAACGGCGACAGCGTGTCGCCCGACAGCTGCGCCTCGACCGCCTCCTTCTGCTCCGCCGTCGCCTCGCCGTCGATGCAGCCCGCAGCGGTCGACACCGAGGTGCACAGGTACACGGCGACCTGTGCGCGGTCGTACCAGTACCCGCGCATCTGCTGGATCTGCAGCTGGAGCAGCGCGGCGACGCCGACGAAGGTGAGCGACACGAACGTGACGAGCACGACCGAGATGACCATGGTGGCGTTGCGGCGCAGGCCGTTCGCCGCCTCCCCGAGCACGAGACCGAACCTCACTTGACCGGCCCCACTTCCTGGTCGTCGTCGCCCGGGCGGGGTCCGGCAGGACTGCGGAGCCCGAGTCTTTCGGCGAGCGTGAGGTTGGCCGACCGCCTCGGGCTGACGGGCGGTGCGGGGCGTCCCGGCGGGCCGCCCGCATCGTCGTCGACGGAGGCCGCGGCGTCGGCCGCAGCGCCGTCGCCGGATCCGATCGGCTCGACGGGGGCGGTGGCCGCCGCCGTGATGGCGGCGGCCTCCTCCGTCACCTCGTCGGTCGCCTCGGGCTCGACGTACAGCGGAGGCGCCTCGCGCATCAGCTGGGGCGTGACCTTGGGGGCGGCGGCCGTGACCGTGGGCGGCTCGAGCGGCGCCGCGTCCTCCGCGGTCGCGGGCGCGACGCCCTCGGGGCTCGCGTCGCCGTCGGCCGGGCTCGGGACGGTCGCCTCCTCGTCGGGCGCGCTCGGGCGCCGCCGGCCGACGCCCTTCGGCTTCGCCGTGGCCTTCGACTTGGGCTTCGGCGTCACCGCGGCAGCGGCCGCGGCAGCGGCGGGCACCGCCTCGGCGTCGGCTGCGGGCGCCGTCACGGCCTCCGCGGCCTCGTCGGTCGCGGCATCCGTCGCCGACTCGGCCGCGACCGCCGCGGCCACCGCGCCGGGAACGCCGTCCGCGTGGATCGGCAGGTCCATGACGTCGTCGCTCAGGGCGTAGCCCGCGCTGCGCGCATCGCGCACGACCTCGCCCGACGACAGCTCGATCACGCGGCGCTGCATCTGGTCGACGATGCCCGCCTCGTGCGTGGCCATGATCACGGTGGTGCCGCTGGCGTTGATGCGCTCGAGGAGCGTCATGATGCCCGCGCTCGTCACCGGGTCGAGGTTGCCGGTCGGCTCGTCGGCGAGCAGGATCTGCGGCTTGTTCACGATCGCCCGGGCGATCGCGACGCGCTGCTGCTCGCCGCCGGAGAGCTCGTGCGGCATCCGCTTCGCCTTGCCGTCGAGGCCCACGAGCTTCAGCGTCTCGGGGACGGCGGTCTGGATGTAGCCGCGCGACTTGCCGATGACCCGCAGCGCGAACGCCACGTTGTCGAACACGTTCTTGTTCGGCAGCAGCCGGAAGTCCTGGAAGACGACGCCGAGATTGCGCCGGAAGAACGGGACCTTCCGGCTCGAGATCCGCTTGAGGTCCTGCCCGAGCACGTGGATGCTGCCCGCCGTCGGCTTCTCCTCCTTGAGGATCAGGCGCAGGAAGCTGGACTTGCCCGAGCCCGACGCGCCGACGAGGAACACGAACTCGCCCCGCAGGATCTCGACGGTGAGGTCGTCGAGGGCGGGTCGGTTCTGTCCGGGGTAGGTCTTGGTGACGGAGTCGAAGCGGATCATCGCGTTCGAGCGTAGGCGGAATCCATCGGAGTTCGGGCAGCGACACCGAAAACGGTCCGCTCGGGATCGGCCCGGCGGGCCTCAGCGGCGCGGCTCGGCGGCGCTCGCGAGCTCGGCGGCGACGTGGTCGGCCCAACCGTCGATGGCGTCCCAGTCGCGGAAGTCGCCCTGCGGGAGCGCGTCGTTCGCGGGCATCCAGCTGACGATGCGATCGGGCCCGCGGAGCCGATCGACGTCGAGCGCCCCGAAGAACACCATGCGCCCGCGCGGGTGGAGGCGGGCCTCGTACTCGTCGAACTGCTTCGGCTCGGCGGCGACGAGCACGTCGTTGCCGTCCCTGTCGACCCGCTCGGTCCCGAGCGGGCCGCTGCTGAACAGCCACGTGGGCTTCGCGGCGAGCAGGCCGCTCTGCCGCTCGACGAAGCTGCGGGCCTCCTTGCGCCACTTGCCCATGTAGGCGGCGCTGCCCACGACGAAGGCGTCGTACTGCTCGGGGCGGTGCACGTCGCGGCAGCGCAGCACGTCGACGACATGACCGGCCGACGTCAGACGCGCGCCGATGCGCTCGGCGATGCCCTCCGTCGCCCCGTACTTGCTCGAGTACCCGACGAGCACGCGCATGTCGGCCTTCCCTCCTGCGCCCGGTCCCCCGTGGGCGCGAGCGACGCTACCCGCGGGGCCCGCGGACGCCGAGTGCCGAAGGTCCCGGCCCGATCCGCCGCCCCGGGCCCGGCGCGCCGACCGGTTCCCGAGGCAGCGGCCGGGGAGTAGCGTGGCCCCCACCGTCCCGGAGGCTCGATGACCGTTCCGCTCATCGGCGTCGTCGCCGATCGCAAGCCCGCGAGCTCGGGCGCGTGGGTCGACATCCCGACCGACGGGCTCCCGCACTCGTACCTCGCCGCGATCGAGCAGGCGGGCGGCGCTCCGCTGCTGTTCCCGAGCCTCGACGTCCACCTCGACGATCCGGGCCGTCTGCTCGACCGGGTCGACGGCCTGTTCCTCTCGGGCGGGCGCGACATCGACCCGCACCTGTACGGGCGCGACCCGCATCCCGCGAACGACGATCCCCTGCGGATCCGCGACGAGCTCGAGATCGCCCTCGCGCAGCTCGCGCGCGATCGCGGCATGCCCATCTTCGGCGCCTGTCGCGGCATGCAGCTGCTCAACGTCGCCTTCGGCGGCACGCTCGAGCAGCACCTCGGCGACCGGCTCGACCTGTCGCCGCATCGCGACGTCTACGGCGTCCACACGGCGCACTCGGTGACGGTCGAGCCGGGCACGCTCCTCGACCGCATCACGCGCGACCGCGACTTCGACATCTCATCGCACCACCACCAGGCCGTGGAACGGCTCGGCGAGGGCCTGATCGCCTCGGCCACGGCGCCCGACGGAGTGGTCGAGGCCATCGAGACGACCGACGGAGCGTTCTGTGTCGGCGTGCAGTGGCACCCCGAGGAGCGGCTCGAGCCCGAGGGGCTCGCGCTCATCCGCGCGTTCGTCGGCGCGTCGTGGAGGTACGCGAGGGCGACGGTTCCGTCGACGCCGGCGTCGGCCGGGTCGCGCTCGTGATGACGACCGGCGGACGCCGCGTGGCATCCGCTCGGCTCAGTCGTCGGTCTTGCGCTTGCGCCACTTGATGCCGGCGGCGATGAACCCGTCGAGGTCGCCGTCGAACACCTGGCTCGGGTTGCCGACCTCGTACTCGGTGCGGAGGTCCTTCACCATCTGGTACGGCGCGAGCACGTACGAGCGCATCTGGTCGCCCCAGCTCGCGGTGATGTTGCCCGCGAGCTCCTTCTTCTGGGCGGCCTCCTGCTCCTTCTGCAGCAGCAGCAGGCGCGACTGCAGCACGCGCATGGCGGCGGCGCGGTTCTGGATCTGCGACTTCTCGTTCTGCATCGACACGACGATGCCGGTCGGGAGGTGGGTGAGGCGCACGGCGGAGTCGGTCGTGTTGACGGACTGCCCGCCGGGGCCGGACGAGCGGAAGACGTCGACGCGGATGTCGTTCTCGGGGATGTCGACCTCGACGGCCTCCTCCATGAGCGGGATGACCTCGACGGCGGCGAAGCTGGTCTGCCGCTTGCCGGCCGAGCCGAACGGGCTCATGCGCACGAGGCGGTGCGTGCCGGCCTCGACGCTCAGGGTGCCGAACGCGTAGGGCGCGTCGACCTCGAAGGTCGCGGACTTGATGCCCGCCTCCTCCGCGTAGCTGGTGTCCATGACGGTGGCGCCGTAGCCGTGCTTCTCGGCCCAGCGCAGGTACATGCGCATGAGCATCTCGGCGAAGTCCGCGGCATCCACCCCACCCGCCCCGGCGCGGATGGTGATGACGGCCGGGCGATCGTCCCACTCGCCGTCGAGCAGGGTCTGCACCTCGAGGTCGCCGACGGTCTTCTGCAGCGCGACGAGCTCGGCGCGCGCCTCGGCGGCGGACTCCTCGTCGTCGGCCTCCTGCGCGAGCTCGACGAGCACCTCGAGGTCGTCGAGGCGCGACTCGATGCCCTCGATGCGCGCGAGCTCGGACTGGCGGTGGCTCAGCGCGCTCGTGACCTTCTGCGCCTTCTCGGTGTCGTCCCACAGGTCGGGGGCGCCGGCCTGCTCGCTGAGCCGCGCGATGTCGGCCTTCAGCGCGTCGACGTCGACGACGGCACGGATGTCACGGAACGTGGAGCGCAGCGCGGCGATCTCCTGCGAGAGGTCAAGATCCAACATGGCGTCCCCAGCCTAGTGGGCCGGGCCGGGAGAGGCCTGCGCGCGATTCCTGCGACCGTCCGGCGCCCCATGCGCTCCGTCGCCCTCCGAACCCGCTTCGCTCCCCTCCTGCTTCCGCGCTGCTGCCATCCGCGTCCCACGCCATCGCCGAGTGATGCTCTTCGCGCCGAGTGATCCCGCTGCACCTGCAGCACTCGGCGCGAACGGCATCACTCGACGGGTCGGTGGACGAGCGGGGTCGGTCGGGCGACCGCCGGCGGCATCCGTCCCGGGCCGGAGGGGCCCTTGCCCCGGGGTGCACCGCCGCCGCTTCGCGATCGAGCGCGCCGACGGCACGCCGAGCCGATGGAACACGCTCCGCGCGCTGCGGGTGCTCCGCTGGGCCGGGGGCGGCGCGGGCATACGATCGATCGGGTGACCTCCGACTCCGCGCACCCCTTCTCGTGGCGGTCGATCGTCCTCCCCGCATACCTGCCGACGCTGCTGTTCTCCGTCGGCGAGGGCGCGCTCATCCCCGTCATCCCGGTCGTCGCGACCGAGCGCGGGGCCTCGCTCGCCCTCGCGGGCCTCATCGCGGCCATGCTCATGGTGGGCGAGCTCGTCGGCGACCTGCCGGCCGGATGGCTCGTCGCGCGCATCGGCGAGCGCGCGGCCATGATCGGCGCGTCGGCGCTCGCGTCGGCCGGCACGGTGCTGGCACTGCTCGTGCCGACGACCTGGGCGCTCGGCATCGGCGTCTTCCTGCTGGGCCTCGCGACGGCGGTGTTCGGGCTGGCGCGGCACGCGTTCCTCACGAGCTACGTGCCCGCGCGCGTGCGCGCCCGGGCGCTGTCGACGCTCGCGGGCGTGTTCCGCGGCGGATGGGCGGTCGGCCCGTTCCTGGCGGCGGGCATCATCGCATGGACGGGGTCGTCCGCCGCGGTGTTCTGGGTGCTGGTCGCGGCGTGCGCCGCCGTCGTGGTCGTGCTGCTCGTGCTGCCCGACCCCGAGCGGGTGTTCGGTGCCGCGATCCGGGCGCGTGCGGCATCCGTCGCCCATGGCCCCGACGGCGGGGCGGATGCCGCGCACGGCGTGTGGCGCGCGATCGTCACGCACCGCGGCGTGCTCGCCCGCATCGGCACGGGCGTCGGCCTGCTCGCGGCGATCCGAGCGAGTCGCACCGTCATCGTGCCGCTCTGGGCCGTGTCGATCGGCATGCGACCGGATGCCGCCGCGCTCGTGATCGGCATCGCCGCGACCGTCGACTTCGCCCTCTTCTACGTCAGCGGCCACGTCATGGACCGGCACGGCCGGCTCTGGAGCGCCATCCCGGGCCTCGTCGGACTCGCCGCCGGGCACTTCGCGCTCGCCGTGACGCACGACCTGCCGGGCGCCGTGGCCTGGTTCGCCGCCGCGGCGATCCTGCTCGGCGTCGCGAACGGGCTGTCGTCGGGCGTGATCCTCACCGTCGGCGCCGACCTCGCGCCGAAGGCGAACCCGGCGCCGTTCCTCGGCGCCTACCGCACCATCGCCGACGCCGGCGGGGCAGCGGCGCCGCTCGCCGTCGCGGCGATCACCTCGGCGGTGTCGATCATGGCCGCGAGCGCGGTTATGGGCGTGGTCGGCCTCATCGGCGCCGTGATGCTGTGGCGGTGGATTCCGCGGTACGTGCCGCCCCGGCCGCGGCATCCGTCACCCGCCGACGAGGAGCGGGACGAGGGCTGGACGCCCGCCGCCGACACCTGAGCGACCGGCCGCGGGCGTCCGCCCGGCCTCAGGCCAACCCGAGCTTCTCCCGGATCACGCCCTCGTCGCCGTTATCGAGGTCGAGCACTTCCCCCGAAGCGCGCTCCGCCGACCAGTCCTTGTCGTGCTCGTTCAAGGTGTAGGCCAGCATCCAGCCGTCCGGCGTCAGGATCATGCTCAGCTCCCGACCGTCGCTGCGACGGCGCCCGGCGGCGTGTCCCTCGACCAGCTCGTTGATGCGGTCGGTCAGGTCCTGCAATTCCTCGTCGTGATGCTCGGTCGGCCGAGCCACACGCGCGAAACCCACCACGGCCTGCGTTCTTCCCCCTTTCGACAGATCAGTTGATCGCCGATCATTCCCCAGGTGTAACCGCCCTGTGGTAGCACGGTTCTCTCCCCCCCCATTTGTTCGGATCACTCCATACTCGGAGCCCCTCTCGACGGCGAGAGGGAGTCCCATCAGACACCCGCCGAGCACTCAGTGGAAGATCGACCGGGCGTCGGCGGTGACCTCGATCGGCACCGTGAGCGGAAGGAACTCGGAGTGGACGGGGGCGTGCCACGTGGACCGGAGGGTGACGGTCACGCTCCGTGCGTCGGCGGACTCCGCGCGAACGAGCTCGACGCCTCGCAGCGAGTGCACCGAATCCGCGAGGTAGGCGGATGCCACCGCTCGCACCTCCGCGTCGTCGAGCGCGTACACGAGGGCGTCACCGTCGACGCGCACGTCCTCGAGCCGCCACGACTCTGCGGCGGCGAGTGCCGCCGCGTCGGCGAGCGTGAAGAGGCGCTTGCGCTCGAGGTAGAGCGACGTCGCGGAGACGACCACGAGGACGAGCGCGAGCGCCAGGACGCCGTAGAAGATCGTGAGCAGCATGGTCGACCCGGACTCGTCCTGAGCCGCCTCCGCGATGCGGCGACGCAGCGGCGAGGCGGTGCGGATCACGATGCTCCCGCGAAGCGCGAGACGGTGTGGGTCGCGATCCCGTCCAGTCGCACCGTACCGATCGAGGTCGCGGCGAGCGCCTGCGGCACGAGCGGGAGCGCGACGGACGCGCTGACCCGGACGGTGATCCGCGTGCCGGGCTCGTCGCACGCCGCCGTGCAGTCGACGGCGACGGCGGCCGCCCCTGAGTCGACGCCGTAGTCGGCGAGCACCACGCGCACGGTGCGCTCGATCGATGACGCCGATGCTGCGTCATCCGCCTGGAGCACCGCGATGCGAGCCGCCTGCCGCGCCGCACCCTCGACGCCCAGCGCGGCGGCCTGGATCGACGCGACCGCGAGCACGAGATAGACCAGCGGCACGAGGAGGATCATGCCAACCGTGAGGAACTCGAGCGACGCCGAGCCCGCCTCGGCGGTGAGCCGGAGCCGCAGCCGCCGGACGAATCCGGACGCCGGTCGCTCGCTCGGCCCGGCCGGGACAGCGTGATCAGTCGATCGTTTCGACCGCAGCATGCCCGACCACCTCCATCGCGCGCTCGGGACCGAGGAGCCCCAGGACGGGGAGGGTCGTGCGAACCGTCACGGCGATGGCCGGGGCGCCGGCCACGGTCGTCGTCGTGGCACTCACGTCGCCCGCATACTCCGAGGCGATCGCCGCGTCGATGAGGGCACGGGCGCGCTCGGCGCCCGCTGCCGGGGAGGACCCGGCGAGTGCCGCGTACCGGGCCCCCTCGGCGGCGGCGTCGAGCACGGTGTTCCTGACGTGCAGGGCGAGCGCGAGCTGGACGACCGCGAGCAGCAGCGCGGTGAGCAGCACGCCGACGAGCGAGAACTCGGCAACGGCCGAGCCGCGCTCGTCGTTCAGCCGTCGGATCGACCGGCCGGCTCGTGCGATCAGAATCCGGTGACGCGCCCGATCGCCTGGTCGAAGACCCCGCTCAGCGCGGGTCCGGCGAGACCCCAGATGAGGATGACGAGTCCGGCGGTCATCAGCGTGATCAGGACCCAGCCCGGCACGTCGCCTCGGTCGTCTTCCAAGCGGCGTCGGAGGTGTCGGAGCATGCGGGGTCCTTTCGCGGGGGTCGGTTCGATGAGGATGGCGGAGCATCAGAATCCCGCCTGGAGGACGAGATAGCCCGGGAACAGGGCGAAGGCGATCGTGACCGGGAGGATGAGGAACACCAGGGGCACGAGCATGGCGATCTCCTTCCGCCCCGCCAGTTCGATGAGGGTGCGCTTCGCCTCGGCGCGGGCGTCGCCCGCCTGCGCCCTGAGCACGGTCGCGAGCGGCGCACCGCGATCGAGTGCGCCGAGCACCTGGTCGAGGGCCCGCGAGAGTCCCGGGTGCTCGAGCCCGTCGCGGAGCTCGGCGAGCGCGACCGGCAGCGACACGCCCGCACTGACCGCGGAGACGACGCCGGAGAACTCGGTCGGGAGTTCACCGGACCCCGCCCGGGCGACGCGCCGGAGCGCGTCGAGCATGCCCTCGCCCGCGGTGAGGCTGAGCGTGAGGAACTCGAGCATCGTGGGCAGCTCGGACGAGATCCGGGCCATCCGCCGGCGCGCGGCGCGCTGCAGCACCCAGTCCCGCCCGACCGCTCCGGCCGCCGCGAACGCGACCGGAAGGAGGACGCGGAGGACCGGAGGGATGCCGGCGAAGGACGGCGCGAGCAGCGCGAGCGTCGAACCGACCGCGAACGCGCCGCCCGCCCAGGCGAGTTGCTCGCCTCGGAAGCGCTCGACCGTGGCGGTCGATCCGGCTTGCCGGAGTCGCCTGGCGATGGCGGCGTTGCCGCCGAGCAGGGTCGAGAGGATGCCGCGCAACCGTCGGGCACCGGGCTGGACCAGCATGCCGATGACCGTGCCGGGGTCGCCGTCGGGACGGGCGCGCATGGCGCGGGCTTCGGCCGAGACATCCGTCACATACGGCGCCACGCGATCGACGAGCCGGGCGCGGCCCAGGCGAGGGACCGCGGCGACCGCGAGCCACAGCCCGAGGCCGAGGACCGCGCCGAGTGCCACCGCGACCGCCGGCGCGGCGCTCAGGTGAACCATCGGCGCTCCTCGGGGAGCCGGCCGAGGCCGATCATGAGGCGGTACGCCACGAACGAGACGCCCACGCCGGTCAGGATGAGCGCCGAGCCCGCGGCGGAGTCGTACGCCGACAGCGTCTCCGGGCGGCTCGCGAGCACGACCAGCAATAGCCACGGGGCAGCCACGCCGAGCCGGGCGGCGTTGCGGATCCACGACTGCCGAGCGCTCACCTCGGCCCGCAGCGTCGCATCCTCGCGCAGGTAGGTCGCGAGGCCGCGGAGCACGGCGGTGAGGTCGGTGCCGCCCACCTCGCGCGCCATGCGCAGCGTCTCGAGAATGCGATCGGCGGTGGGATCGGCGAGTCTGGCCTTCAGCTCGTCGACGGCGGAGCCGAAGTCGCCCGTTCGCCGGAACGCATCGTCGAACGACGCGAATGCGGGACGGGTCGTCGCCGGGCCGAGGTCGGCCAGCGCGCCGATGCTGTCCGGCAGCGACATCCCCGCTCGGACGCTCGAGACCAGGTGATCGACGACGTCGGGCCAGATCGCCCGGTTCGCCGATCGACGTCGGTTCGCCCGGCTGCGGATGACGACGGGGACGATGAGGCCGCCGATGACACCGCCGACGGCGGTGAGCACGGGCACGCCGAAGACGGCCTGCGCGACCGCGGCACCGATCGCCCCGAGCACGCCCGCGACGGCCACCACCGCCGGCACGGGCGCCTCCGGGATTCCGGCGAGGGCGAGCTCGTCGGCGAACGCCGACCGTCGTCGCTTCGGCCGGTCGTCGGCGCCACGCACGGGCCAGAGCAGGGGGGCGGCCACGAGGAGGAGCCCGACGCCGAGTCCGGCGCCGAGGATGACGCTCATGCGGCGACCCCCTCGGGGTCGAGCACGATTCCCGGGTCGAAGCCGGCGGCGGCGTACTTCGCGAGCCGAGCGGGACGGGCTCCGGTGGCCACGAGCGCGTCGGTGTTCGGCTCGAGGCGGAAGATCGCATCGGCGTCGATCGACGCGCCGCTGAACGTGCCGGTCGGCGCCTCGATCGCGGTCACCCTTCTCCGGCCGCGACGATCGATCGACAGGTGCACGACCAGGTCGATGCACGCCGCCACGGTGGGCACGACGAAGGCGGAGTCGATGTTCCGCCCGGCGAGCAGCGGCAGCGTGCAGAGCTTGGCGAGCGCGTCGGGGGCGGAGTTCGCGTGGATGGTGCACAGGCCCGGCAGCCCGGAGTTCAGTGCGATGAGCAGGTCGAGGCTCTCCGCCTCGCGGACCTCTCCGACGATGAGGCGATCGGGGCGCATGCGCAGCGCCTCCTTGATGAGGCGTCGCAGCGTGATCTCACCTGCGCCCTCGAGGTTCGGCTGCCGGCACTGCATCGACACGACGTCGCGGACGTCGAGGTCGAGCTCGAACGTCTCCTCGACCGTCACCACCCGCTCGGCCGGACGGGCGCCGGACATCAGCGCGTTCACCATCGTCGTCTTGCCCGTGTGCGTCGCCCCCGAGATGAGGATGTTCGACCCGGCGAGCACGCTCATTCGCAGGAACTCCGCGGCCGGTCGTGTGAGCGATCCGAGCTCGACGAGTCGACCGAGCGACCGGATGCGCTGCTGGAACTTGCGGATGTTGACCGCCCAGTGCGCGCGGGTCACGTCCGGGATCGCGACGTGCAGTCGCGACCCGTCGGGCAGGGACGCGTCGACGAACGGCGACGAGAGGTCGACGCGACGACCGGAATGCTGCAGCATCCGCTCGACGAGGTCGCGCACCTCGCGGTCGGACAGCACGACCGTCGTCAGCTCGGGGACGCCCGCCCGGGCGACGAACACCCGAGTCGGCGAGTTGATCCAGATCTCCTCGACCGTCGGGTCGTCGAAGAACGGCTGCAGCGGCCCGTACCCGGTGATGGATGCCGCGACCTCGCGTGCCGCGTCGCCCTCATCGGCCAACGGCGCGTGCGCGCCGGCGAGCGCCCGCTCGGAGTAGCGCCGCACCTCCTCGGCGACGTACCGCGACGCGAGCGCCTCGTCGCGAGCGAGGTCGACGCCCTCGCGGAGCACCCGACCGCGCACCCGCTCGGCGATGGTGCGCACGGGATCGGACATGGACTCCATCTTGGAGAGCCGCGGCCGCGGACCGCGGAAGTTATCCACACCGTCGGACGCCAGGGCTCAGCGGGGCGGCGGTTCGGGTTCGGCCGGATGGTGCGTCACCGCGAACGCGAACGCGACCTTGAGCACGAACAACGCAGCGGCGGCGACGAGCAGCAGCGGCGCCGCATCCGCCGCGACTGCGAGCACCACGCCGACGAGACCGACCGCGAGCACCAGGCCGCCGACCGGCGACTGCAACCGCGACCCGTGCAGCAGGTTCACGGCGGCCGCGCCGAGGAGCGTGTAGACCGTGACGCCCACCGCGAA
The DNA here is from genome assembly GCF_037199545.1 of Agromyces sp. CCNWLW213. Lineage (NCBI taxonomy): Bacteria > Bacillati > Actinomycetota > Actinomycetes > Micrococcales > Microbacteriaceae > Agromyces > Agromyces sp. CCNWLW213. Next base: position 747,381 of record NZ_JBBBDX010000001.1, read on the forward strand.
CCGGAGCCCCTCCCCGAGCGCGAGCGCGATCACCACCAGGTGCCAGTGCACCACGATGAACACCCACCGGTTCCGCGGCCGCTCGGCGTAGTACCGATCGGTTCCGCGCGTGAAGTTCGCGACCACTCCGCAGCAGATGTCGGCGACGAGCAGCACCGCGAGACCCGCACGCCACCACGCGACGGCGGTGAGCGACTCGGCGCCGGCGACGCACGCGATCGCGGCCAGACCCAGCCCACCGACCACCACGAGCACGAGCTCCACGGGCGACTGCGCCTCGCCGAACACGTCGTGCAGTGCCTTCGGCATCCGGATGTCGCGCACCCGCGACGCACGGCTCGTCATGCCGCGAGGCTACCGCCCGGCACCGCCCAGCGTGCGGACCCTCGCACACCCGGTCCGCCGCCGCAAGCCCGCGAGACGGGAACCGCCACGGCGGTACCGTCGGGGTGGTGCCGCCAAGGAATGCCTCGATGAACACGCCACCCGCTCTCGTCGCCGACCGCTATCGCCTCGTGCAGCTGATCGGCAGCGGAGGCATGGGCGTCGTCTGGCAGGCGTACGACGAGCGCCTCGAGCGCACGGTCGCGCTGAAGCTCCTCCGCACGCAGTCCGACCTGACGGACGACGAGCGCGAGGTCACCACGAAGCGCGCGATGCGCGAGGCGCGGATCAGCGCCGGCCTGCACCATCCGCACGCCGTGCCGGTGTTCGACGTGGTCGAGCACGAGGGCCAGCCGTGCATCGTCATGCAGCTCATCGAGTCCACGCCGCTGTCGGCGCTGCTGCAGGAGCACGGCACGTTCACCCCGCAGCAGACCGCGCGCGTCGGCGCGGAGATCGGGTCGGCGCTCGCGGCCGCCCACCGCCGGCGCATCGTGCACCGCGACGTGAAGCCGGGCAACGTCCTCATCCGCGAGGACGGCTCGGCCATGATCAGCGACTTCGGCATCGCGCAGGCCCTCGGCGACACGACCATCACGGCGACGGGGCTCGTGCACGGCACGCCCGCCTACCTCGCCCCCGAGGTGGCGCGGGGCGAGCCGTCGAGCTTCGCCTCCGACGTGTTCTCGCTCGGGTCGACCCTCTACGCGATGCTCGAGGGTGCGCCCCCGTTCGGCACGGACGCGAACGCGATCGCGCTGCTGCACCGGGTCGCGCAGGGCGAGGTTCCCGTGGCCGAGCGCGCGGGGCCGCTCGAGCCCGTGCTGCGCGAGATGCTCGCGCCCGAGCCCAAGCGCCGACCCGACATGGCGACCGTCACGCGGCGACTGGCCGAGCTGGCCGAACAGCTGGCGACGACGGATGCCGCTGCGCCGCCCGGCCGCGACGACGCCCCGGCGCCGACCGAGCGCGACGACGCCCCGGCGCCGACCGTGCCGGTCGGAGGCGCGGTCGCCGCCGCCGCCGCGGGCGCCGTCGCTCCGGCGGCGGCCCAGCCGGCGGCCGCCGCTCCGGCCACCCCGCCCGGTGCCGACCCCTTCCCGCCCACGGTCCCCGCGGAGACCCGCGTCATCGGCGACACCGCCGCGACCGAGGCGCTCGCCGACGTCGACGTGCAGCCGACGCCCGTCGCGGAGCCCGCGGCGACCCGCCCCGAGCGCCTCGCGGAACCCCTCTTCCCGTGGATGGCCGAGACGCCGACCGCCCCCGAGCCGACGCCGCCTGCGACGCCGCCCGGCGACGGGACGGGGCGGCGCCGCCCGGGACGCACCGCGATGCTGGTGGGCGGGCTGCTCACGGCGGCGCTGCTCCTCGTCGGCGCCGTGCTCCTGTTCAACGGCCTCCGGCAGGACGACGGGACCGCCGCGGGTCCCGAGACCGAGGCGGCGCCCACCTCCGAGCCGACCACGTCGGAGCCCCCCGCCGCCGAGTCGCCGGAGCCGGCGCCGACCTCCGAGCCGCCGCCGCCACCGGCCGAGACCACGCCGCCGCCCGCGAGCGGCGAGCAGCGCGCCGTCGAGATGCTGCAGGACTACTACGCGGTGGTCGTGTCCGACCGGGACACCGCGTGGAATCTCATGACCGAGGACTACCAGGTGAACCACGTCGGCGGTCGCGACGCCTACGAGGCGTTCTGGGGCGAGATCACCGACGTGCAGATCTCCGAGGTGCAGGCGACGTCCCCCGACCAGGCGCAGGCCACGCTCACGTACACCTTCGCCGACGGCCGCGTCGTGCGCGAGGTGACGGCGTACCGCCTCGTCGACGAGGGCGGCACGATGAAGATCGCGGCGAGCGAGGTGCTGAGCAGCACCCAGCTCTGACCGGGCAGGGCGAAGCCGTGCTGGGCGTCCGCCCGATGTCTACGGCGCCGTCGACGTGGGCGAGCACGCCGGGCCGGGTGCGGCCGACGCCGTGGCCCGGCTCGACGCCGAGGGCGTGCCCTGCCGGTCTCTGACGAACACCACCGGGACTCGCCGGAGTGGTCGTGCGCACCGGCAAGGTCGCGCCGGCCGGTCTCGCGGGCGACATCCGGCCCGACGCCGTGCCGGGCTCGATCGCCGACCTGCCGGGCCGGCTCGCCCGACCACGCTAGAGCGTGGTGAGGATCCGGCCGGTCGCGAGCAGCAGGCCGAGGAGCGCGAGCGCGGTCAGCCAGGCGCGCGTGCGACGGCCGAGCTCCGGCGCGGCGATCTCGGCGAGCACGAGGGCCGCCATCGAGACCGGCAGGGTGAACCAGATGCCCGTCACGTGCACGAGCGCGGACACGCTCGCCACGACGAGGACGGCGGCCTTCACGCCCGGCGGCCACTCCCGCTCGAGCGTGTCCCCCACCTGCATGTGCTCGGTCATCGGCGACCCTCCCTCCACGGGAGGCTAGCCCGGCGGCGTCCAGCGGTCCCGGGGCTTGACAGCGACGGCGGATGGCGCGGCCGAGCTCGAGGGCGAAGCCGGGCCCCCTCAGCGCGCTCGCGCCGCGGTCGCCTCCGCCGCCTCGAGGTCCGCGCCCGCTCGATCCGCGGCGTGGGCGGCGGACTCGCGGGCTCGCGTCGCCGCGCGCGCTTCGCGCTCGGCGTCGGTCAGCTCGTCGCGGAGCCGATCCAGGCGTTCCTCGAGCTCGTCGCGTTCGGCACGCAGGGCCGCGACACGTTCGTCGGCTGCGGCGACCGCCGTGTCGGCCTCGGCGAGGCCGCGCTCCGCGGCCTGCGCCGCCTCACGGGCGGCGGCGACCTCGGCCTCGGCGCGCGCTCGTGCCGCGGCCGACGCCGCCTCGGCGCGCTGCTGCGCGGCGACGTCGTCGCGCTCGCTCGCCGCCGCGGTCGCGTCGGCACGTCGCTCGCCGCCGCCGGCCGTGGCCCCGGCGGCGGCACCCCGGCGCGCGCGGCTCCGGGCATCCGAGTCCTCCGGCAGCTCCCCCGCGACCGCACCCGAGACGTCGACCTCGGACCCCACGGCCTGCAGGGCCCGCACGAGCCTGCCCGACCGCACCGCCGCCCCCGCCTCTGCGGACACGGTCGCCGCCACGAGCGTCTGCTCGACCTCGTCGAGCACCGCTCGCGACAGGCCGCGGTCGGCCGCCTCCGCGAGCGCCGACGCCGAGCGCAGCAGGCCTGCGACCGCGCGCCGCCGCTCGGCCACGAGCGTCGTCAGCGCGCGCCCGTCGCCGGAGGACTGGGCGTCGGCGAGCTCACCGCCGAGCCCGACGAGGTCGCCGACCTCGTCGCCGTGCTCCCGAGCGAGGCGGTTCACGACCCAGGCCGCCGGCGAGGGCCGCTTCAGCGACGCGATCCGCCCGGCGAGAGCCCGGTCCGACGTCTTCGCGTCGGCGGCGCGAGCGTTGCGCGCGGCCGTGAACTCCTCGGGCACGAGCGCGTAGAGCGCCTCGGCCGCAGCGGTGAGCCCATCGATGGCCATCGCCCCATCATGGCCGAACGGATGTCGCGCGGCGACGGGCCCGCCCGCATGGCGCGACATGCCGGAGTCGGTCGCGGCGTTGCGCGGAACCGGCCCGCCGGCCCGGTACATTCGGGCTCGAGCACGTGCGCTCGGGGGGCCGACGGAACGGAGGACGGATGGCGGCATCCGGAACAGCGGAACCCGGGACGATCGGTCGGGCGGCGGCGCCCCCGGGCGACCCCGGGAACCTCGCCGACGCCGTCATCGCCGAGGAACTCCGCGCGCTGCGGCAGGCGTTCGGCGACGGTGCCGAGTTCGCCCTCACCCGGGCCGGGCGCCGCGACGAGACGCTCCACCGCCTGGAGTGCCCGGCCCTCGAACCGCACCTCGACCGGGCCGCACGCTGGACCGACGAGCACCGCCGCAGGCTCGCACGGGACCCCGCGTACCGGCTGGCGCTCCCCGAACTGCTCACGCGCGAGCGCGCCCTCGGAATGGCGGGCACACACGGCTGCCGGGTGTGCTGGCCGAACATCACGGGCGCCGAGGCCCGACCGCTGAAGCGCCTCACCGCGCGGGGGCTCGGATCCCGCCACGCCGGCCGCGTCCTCGCGACCGAGACGGGCGAGTCGCTCGGCACGATCATCCGGGTCACGGCGCTCACGGGCGCCGACCTGTTCGGCGTCGAGCGCGACGAGATCGAGGTCATGACCTCGGCGCGCGCGGTCCGCTACGCGCCGCCCGACCCCGTGCACCTCTGGGACCTGCCCGGCGACGCCGAGGCGATCGGGCGGCGGATGCGCCTGCTCGCGCGGCTCGGCACCGCGCAGCCGCCGGCGGTCTGACCCGTCGCGCCGCCATGGGGCCGCAACGGCGCGGCATCCGTCAGACGGTCTCGAGGTACTGGTGCACGAGGCTCACCGCGAGCGCACCCTGGCCGACCGCGGATGCCACGCGCCGCATGACGTCGTGGCGCACGTCGCCCGCCGCGAACACCCCGGGGATGCTCGTCTCGAGGAGGTACGGGTCGCGCTGCAGCGGCCAGCCGCGCGGACGCCGCCCGTCGCGGATCAGGTCCGGTCCGGTGAGCACGAAGCCGTGGTCGTCGAGCTCGAGCAGTCCGCGCACGAGGTCCGAGCCCGGCACCGCGCCGATGAAGATGAACATCGCGTCGGCGGGAAAGGTCTCCTCGGCGCCGGAGACGGTGTCGCGGACGGTCATCGAGGTCAGCCGGTCCTCGCCCTCGAGCTCGGTCACCTGGGCGTGCGGGCGCACCGTGATGTTCCTCGTCGCCTCGATCTGGTCGATGAGGTACTGCGACATGCTCTTCGCGAGCGAGTCGCCGCGCACGAGGATCGTCACGTGCTCCGCGTACCGCGACAGGAACATGGCGCCCTGACCGGCCGAGTTCGCGCCGCCCACGACGACCACGTCGCATCCGCTGTAGCTCACGGCCTCGCTCGCCGCCGCGCCGTAGTAGACGGATGCCCCGCTCAGCCGCTCCTCGCCGGGGATCCCGAGCGTGCGCGCCTCGACGCCCGTCGAGAGCACGACCGCGCGCGAGCGCAGCTCGCCGCCGTCGTCGAGCGTGATGATCTTGTACGAGTCCTCGACGCGGATCCCGGTGACCGCCTGCGGGTTCAGGATCTCGGCGCCGAGGCGCTTCGCCTGCGTGACCGCGCGCCGGGCGAGGTCGGCGCCGCTGATGCCGTGCGGGAAGCCGAGGTAGTTCTCGATCCGCGAGCTCGTGCCCGCCTGGCCGCCCGGCACCTCGCGTTCGATCACCGCGGTGCGCAGGCCCTCCGACGCGCCGTACACCGCCGCCGCGAGTCCCGCAGGACCGGCGCCGATGACGATGAGGTCGTAGAAGGGCGCCTGCGGCGGCGCGCGCAGGCCGATGCGCTCGGCCAGCTCGTGCAGGTCGGGGCACGAGAGCACCGTGCCGTCCGGGAGGAACACCACCGGCAGCCGCGTGCTGCCCGGCTGGGTCGCCTCGACGAGCACCCGGGCGCCCTCGTTCCGCTCGATGTCGAGCCACTGGTACGGGATCTGGCTGCGGGCCAGGAAGTCCTTCACGGCGTGGGTCGTCGGCGACCACAGCGCGCCGGCGACGCGGATGCCCTCGTACACCGGCGGCGTGTTCGCCTGCCAGTCCTCGAGCAGGTCGTTCAGCACGGGGAAGAACCGCTCCTCGGGCGGGTCCCACGGCTTCAGGAGGTAGTAGTCGAGGTCGATCTTGTTGATGCTCGTGATCGCGGCATCGGTGTCGGCGTACGCCGTGAGGAGCACGCGCTTGGCGTCGGGGTAGTGCGTGATCGCCTCGGTCAGGAACTCGGTGCCCGACATGCCGGGCATCCGCTGGTCGACGACGAAGAGCGCGATGGGCGTGCCGCGCCGCTCGAACTCGGCGATGGCCTCGAGTGCCTCGTGGCCCGACCCCGCCTTCACGACGCGGTAGTCCTCGCGGTAGCGCGACTGCAGGTCGCGAGCGACCGCGTTGAGCACCTGCGGCTCGTCGTCCACGGTCATGATGACGGGCTTGGCCATCCGATCACCCCTCCCCGGGCTGCCGCGCCTCGGGCGGCGTGCCGGTGTCGTGGTCCGGTGCGACGTCGATCGGCAGGCGCACGGTGAACCGCGTGCAGCCGTCGCGCGAGTCGAGCTCGAACTCGCCGCGGTGCTTCTTCACGATGATGTTCCGCGAGATCGCGAGGCCGAGGCCCGTGCCCTGTCCCGGCGCCTTGGTGGTGAAGAACAGGTCGAAGAGCTTCGAGCGGATGTCGTCGGGCACGCCCGGACCGTCGTCCTCGACCTGCACCTCGACCTGGTCCCCCGCACGCCGGGCGCGCAGCGTGAGCGTGCCCTCGCCGTGCATCGCGTCGATCGCGTTGTCGATGAGGTTCGTCCACACCTGGTTGAGCTCGCTCGCGTACGCCTGGATCAGCGGGAGGTCGGGCTCGAACTCGCGCACCACGCGCACGCCCTGCTTGAGCTTGTTGTGGAGGATGACGAGGGTGTCGTCGAGTCCCGCCCGCACGTCGACGTCCTGCACGGGTGCCTGGTCCATGTAGGTGTACATCTTCAGCGCCCTCACGAGCTCGACGATGCGGTCGGTGCCGACCACGATCTCCGACAGGAGGGCGTAGATCGAGGACTTGAGCCCCAGCCACTCGACCACCACCGGCAGCCCCTCGGCGCCGAACACCTCGCCGAGCGCCTCGAGGTCGTCGCGCACGATGCCGAGGCTCACGATCGACGCCGCGAGGTCGCCGCCGGATGGCACGCTGCGCGCGTCCAGCCACTCCTCGACGTCGGCCTCGCGATCGCTGCGCTCCACTGCGCCGAGCTCGACGGGTTCGCGCGCCCGCGCGGCGGCGAGCGCGTCGAGCTCCCGGAGCTTCTCGAGCCGCGTGCCGTAGAGGCCGAGCCGGCCGAGCTCGATCTGGGCCTCCTGCAGCCGCGCGAACACGTCGATCGCCTGCGACGCCCCGCGCTGGGCCGCGGAGGCCGGGTTGTTCATCTCGTGCGCCATCCCGGCGCTCAGGCGTCCGAGCGAGGCCATCTTCTCCTGCAGGAGCAGTTGGTCCTGCATCGTGTTGATGCGCTGGATCGTGTCCTCGAGGGCGGCGTTCCGCGCCCGGAACACGGCCTCCCGCTCGCGGAACTCCTCCTCGCTGCGCCGGAGCGCATCCTCGGCGGCCCGGCGCTCGGCGAGGTCGCGGATGATGCCGGTGTAGTAGCGGTCGCCGCCCACCGTCCACGTCGACAGCGAGAGCTCCACGGGGATCTCGGTGCCCGACGCCGTGAGGGCCGACAGCTCGACGGTGGTGCCGATGACGTGGGCCTCGCCGGTGGCGGCGTACCGCGCCATGCCGGCCCGGTGCTGGTCGCGGTACCGCTCGGGGATCACGAGCTCGAGCGACCGCCCCACCGCGTCGGCCTCGCTGTGGCCCAGGATCCGGGCGGCCGCCGGGTTCCACGAGACGATCCTGCCGGCGTGGTCGGCCGAGATGATCGCGTCGACGGCGGAATCGGTCACCGACCGGAACCGCTCCTCCGCCCGCACCCGGTCGCTGATGTCCCGGATGATGCCGGTGTAGTACCGGTCGGCGTCGAGGAACCAGGTGCTGAGCGCGAGTTCGATGGGGAACTCGGTGCCGTCGCTGCGGAGTCCCGCGAACTCGACCGTCCTCCCGATCAGGTTCGTCGGCCCGCCGCGGCTGACCCGTTCGATCGCGTCGCGATGCCGTTCGCGGAACCGCTCCGGGATGATGAGGTCGAGCGTCCGGCCGACGGCCTCCGCCTCGGGATGGCCGAACAGGTCGGCGGCGGCGCTGTTCCAGCTGCGGATCACGCCGTCGGCGTCGGTCGAGATGATGGCGTCGATCGCGGACTCCATGACGGAGCGGAACTTCGCCTCAGACTCCCGGAGCGCCGCGCGCGATCGCGAGATGGTCACCTGGCGCTGCACGCGCGCGAGGGCCTCGTGCGGGTCCAGCGGCGTGGAGATGAGGTCGTCGCCCACCTGCAGCCCGCGCACCCGGCGCTCGACGTCGGCCTCCGCCACGAGGAACACGAGCGGCAGGTCGCGGGCCCGCCCGGCGTGGTGCAGGTCGGCGGCGAGGTCGAAGGGGTCGGCGTGCCGGAGATCGACGTCGACCACGATGAGGTCGGGCGTGGCGGTGAGCGCCGCGGTGGAGTGCTCGAGATCGCCCTCGGCGTGCATCACCTCGTACTCGTCGACGTCGAGGATGTCGCGAAGGTCGCCCACCGCGCGGGCGTCGTCGGACACGACGAGGATCACTCCGCGGTCGCCCACGAGCCCCACCTCCCCCGCTGCGTCGCGCCGGACGGCTCAGGGCCAGAGTAGCGACGCGGCTCCGGAGGGGCCAGCAGCGAGGGAGGCCCCGAACAGGGGTCAGCTGCCGAGCGTCGCGGCGAGGATCAGCGCGCCCTGGGTCAGGAAGACGAATCCGCCCAGGATCATCGCCGTGAGCGAGATCCAACCGGGACCGGCCGCCGGGTCGGCCCGGAATCGACGTCGCCCCTGCACGCCGAGCGCGACCGCGATGCCGGACACGCCGAGTGCCCAGAGCGCGGGAAGCGCGAGCGACAGGAGGGCGAGCAACAGCCCGATCACGGCCGCGGGCGACACCGTGCCGAACCACCGCAGGGCGCCGCCGCGGGCGGGTCCGCCGGCTTCGCCGCCGCCATCCGGTCGTTGCACCATGCGCCCAAGTCAACCGCATCGCGACGCCTAGACTGAACGGGCACTCGCGGGAGTGGTGAAATCGGCAGACACGCAGGATTTAGGTTCCTGTGCCTTCGGGCGTGTGGGTTCAAGTCCCACCTTCCGCACCGGTACCAGGTCGACGAGCGCGCGGCGACGCCTCGGGGCGGGCCGTCAGCGCACCAGCGGCCGCAGTCGGTCCTCCGCCACCGGGAACTCGACGGGGTGGAACACCTGCGGTGCGCGCATGTCGCCCCAGTCCTCCTGCTTGACGCGGATGCCGCGGGGTGAGACCTCGGCGATCCGCACCCGGAGCCAGGCGCCGTCGTCGAGTCGCAGCTCGTACGGCTCGGCGAGGTAGCCGAGCCCGAGCTCGTCGAGCGCCTCCTCGGCGACGCCCCAGTCCACGACCCCGGTCCGCCGACGGCCCAGCAGGTCGATGGCGACGAACCCGTGGTCGACGGGCTCGATCCATCCCACCCGCTCGCCGTCCGTCGCTCGCCGGTGCTCGATCCAGTTCGGCTCCATCCGACGAGCGTAGCGAGCGCGCACCACGCGCCGGCGGACCGGCCGGCCCCTCAGTTCCCCCAGAACGGCCCGGTCAGCCCCACGCTCGCGAAGTACTCCTTCGCCTCGGCGGGCTCGCGACGACGGTACGGCGAATCGAGGCGCCCCTCGTACCAGTGGGCGGCGAGCCGCCACAGCGTGGGCAGGTCCATGACGTACCCGCGCTCGTTGCCGGTGCGCGAGAGCCACGCGTCGACGCAGTCCTCCGAGCAGAAGATGCGCTGGTGCGAGCACGTGCGCACGACGTCGTCCCAGACGTGCGCGACGGGCACCAGGAAGTGCGCGACCTGCGGCGCAGCGGGCTCCTCGGTGCGGCTGATCGTCCAGGCGTGCGGGCGCCCGCAGGCGGGGCAGGTCGTCGCGACGAGCGCGTGGGGCTCCTCGGGCACGAGGTGCGGGATGGCGAACGCGTCCCACGCGCAGCCGCCCCACCAGATCGTGCGTCCGCCCATGACCGAGAACCCGAAGCTCCGGGTGGCGAAGGGGTGCGCGAGCACGATCCGGTGCTCGTCGTCGAACACCACGTGGCGCGCTGCCGCGAGGCGGTCGAGCGCATCGGCGACCTCCGCCTCGCTGAGCGAGGTGCGCGACGCGAGGGCGTCGACGGCCGGCATCCGCCCGCTCGCGGCGAGCCCCCGGTAGACAGCGAGGCGGACCGCCTCATCGCGATCGTCCATGCCTCGAGTCTGCTCCCGCGCCCCCTGCGCCCGCCAGTGCGGCGCGTCACCGGCCGCGCGGGGCCCGGTAGAATCGCCCCCGTCGAGGCGCTCCATGCGCCGGTGCTCGGAAAAGGGGCACGAAGCGACGCGGCCGCCGGGCCCCGCGCGAGGCACATACGGAACCGCATCCGTCCGTCATGCCTCGAAAGGCACCGCCATGCCCACCGTCTCCGCGCACGTCGCCCGCACGCTCGCCGCCCACGTCGACCACGTCTTCGGCGTGATGGGCAACGGCAACGCCTACTTCCTCGACGCGCTCGAGCGCGAGACGGATGCCGCGTTCGTCGCCGTCCGCCACGAGGTCGGCGGCGTCGTCGCCGCCGACGCCCACTTCCGCGCCTCGGGCCGGCTCGCCGCCGCGACCGCGACCTACGGCGCCGGGTTCACGAACACGCTCACGGGACTCGCCGAGGCGGTCCAGGCCGGAGTGCCGCTCGTCCTCGTCGTCGGCGACGAGCCGACCTCCGGCCCGCGCCCCTGGGGCGTCGACCAGGTCGCGCTCGCGTCGGCGGTCGGCGCGCGCACGTACACGGTCGGCCGAACGGATGCCGCGGCCACGACGGTCATCGCCATCGAGCACGCGCTCGCGTACCGGGTGCCGACCGTGCTCGCGATCCCGTACGACGTCGCGTCGTTCGAGGCCGGGGAGGTGCCGCCGACGGTGCCGCTCCGCCTGCCCGCGCCGCTCGCGCCGAGTGCCGACTTCGGGACGCGCGCCATCCGGGACCTGGCCGCGCGGCTCGCCCGCGCCGAGCGCCCGCTGCTGCTCGCCGGCCGCGGCGCCTGGCTGGCCGGTGCCGGGCGGGCGCTCGGCGAGCTCGCCGAGGCGACCGGCGCCCTGACCGCGACCACGGCGCTGGGCCGCGGCGTGTTCCCCGACCCCCGGTACGACCTCGGGGTCGCCGGGGGCTTCGGCGCCGAGGGCGCGATGGAGCTCGTGCGGCGGGCCGACGTCGCCATGGTGTTCGGCGCGTCGCTCAACCAGTTCACGATGCGGTTCGGCGCGCTCTTCGCACCCGGCGCCCACGTCGCCCAGGTCGACATCGCACCCACCGCGACGCACGCCCACGTCGGGTCGTACGTGCGCGGCGACGCCGCCGTCGTGGCGCAGCGCCTCGTCGCCGAGCTCGCCGCCTCGGGTACGTCGCGACCGGCCCGCGGATGGCGCGAACGCATCGACGTCGCGGCATCCCTGCGCCGCGACCCGGGCACGGGGTACGCCGGCGACGGCCGGCTCGACCCTCGCTCGGTCGCGGCCCGGCTCGCCGAGCTCCTGCCCGAGGACCGGGTCGTGGTCTCCGACGGCGGGCACTTCATCGGCTGGGCGAACATGTACTGGCCGGTCGCCTCGCCCGACCGGATGATCATGGTCGGCACCGCCTTCCAATCCATCGGGCTCGGGTTCCCGAGCGTGCCCGGCGCCGCGGCGGCGCGCCCGGACGCGACGATCGTGCTGACGACGGGCGATGGCGGCGGACTGATGGCGCTGGCCGACCTGGAGTCGGCGGTGCGCACGGCCGGCGGACGCGGCATCGCCGTGGTCTGGAACGACGCGGTGTACGGCGCCGAGGTGCACGTCTACGGAGCGAAGGGACTCGCCCCCGAGCCGATGCGGATCCCGCAGGTCGACTTCGCGGGCCTCGCCACCGCAGTCGGCGCCGAGTCCGTCGTCGTGCGCGAGCTCGCCGACCTCGACCGGCTCGCGCAGTGGGCGGCCGAGCCCGCGGCCGAACGGCGCTTCCTGCTGCTCGACTGCCGCGTCTCGGACCGCGTCGTCGCGCCGTACCAGCGCGAGATCCTGCACGCGAACCGCTGATCGGCGCGCGAGGTTCCCGACGGGGGCGTCGAGCGGGAGGATGGGCAGGTCGACGGGCGCGCGCCCGCGACCGCCCGACCGCACCGACCGAGGAGGCACGATGGACGCGACGGACCTGAGCCGCACCTTCGAGGCGCTGACGACGCCGCACGTCGCCGATGCCGTCCTCCGGCTCGGACTCGCGCTCCGCCAGGCGCCGGCCGACGTCCGGCCGCTCCGCCCGGGCTTCCGCGTGGTCGGGCGCGCGGCACCGGCCCGCCACTCGGGCAGCGTCGACGTCTTCCTCGAGGCGCTCGAGACGGCCGTCCCCGGTGACGTGCTCGTCGTCGACAACGGCGGCCGCGACGACGAGGCCTGCGTCGGCGACCTCGTCGCCCTCGAGGTCGCGCGGGCGGGGCTCGCGGGGATCGCCGTCTGGGGACTCCATCGCGACACCGTCGAGCTGCACGGGATCCGCCTCCCCGTCTTCAGCCGCGGCGCGCTCGCGGGCGGTCCGCAGCGCCTCGACGCGCAGGAGCCCGACGCGCTCACCGCCGCCCGGTTCGGCGATCACGTCGTCACGCGGGACGACGTCGTGTTCGGCGACGACGACGGCGTGCTCTTCCTGCCGCTCGACGCCGCCGACGAGATCGCCGTGGCCGCCCGGCGGATCCGCGACACCGAGGGCGAGCAGGCCGCCCTGGTGCGACAGGGGACGACGCTGCGCGAACAGCTCCGGTTCGCCGAGTACCTCGCCGCGCGCGACCGCGACGGCACGACCTTCCGGCAGCACCTGCGCGCCATCGGCGGGGCGATCGAGGAGTGAGGAGCGCCAGTGGCATCCGTACCATGGACCGGGTGACCGCAGCCGAACCGCCGCCCGCCGTCGAGCCCGGCCCGTATGAGCACTACAAGGGTGCGCGCTACGAGGTGCTGACCACTGCCCGCCACAGCGAGACCGGGGAGTGGCTCGTGGTGTACCGCCAGCTCTACGGCGACCACGCCGCCTGGGTGCGACCCGCCGCGATGTTCGCCGAGACGGTCGTGCACGAGGGCCGGTCGGTGCCGAGGTTCCGTCGCCTGGTCGAACCCGACGGCTGAGCGGGACCGGCGTCAGGCGAGCGAGAGCACGAACGACAGCACGAACCCCGCGGCGGTGCTCAGCGCGACCGCAGGGCCGCCGTGCTCGTACGCCTCGGGCATGAGCGTGTCGGCGAGCGAGGCGATGACCGCGCCCGCGGCGAACGCGAGCGGCAGCGAGATCGTCTCGGGGTCGCTGTTCGCGAGCGGTCCGGCCCCGACGAGCACGGCGACGACGAGGAGCGCCGCGCACCCCGTCCAGAGGGCGATGATCGACCCGCTCGACCGGCCCTGCGCCCGCATCGACGACGCGCCGACGAGCGCCTCCGGGAGGTTCGACACGAAGATCGCCGCGAGCAGCGCGAGCCCTCCCGAACCCGCTGCTCCGAGCGAGACCCCGAGCGCGAGGTTCTCCGGCACGCCGTCGAGCGTGACCGCGGCGAGCAGCGCGATCCCGGCGGTCCCGCGCGTCGACGCCGAGGTCGCGGGCCGGTCGGATGCCGCGGCATCCGTATCGAGCTTGACGCTGCCCTCCACCTCGTCGGCCGGTTTCGGGCGTCGGGTCGGCTGCGCCCATCGGTCGAGCAGGGCGCTCAGGCCCGCGAAGACGACCGCGCCGGCGAAGAGCCCGACTGCTGCGCGCACGATGCCGCCCTGCTCGTAGGCGTCCTCGAACAGCTCGAACGCCAGCGCGGTGATGAGCGCACCCGCCGCGAACGAGAGGAGGATCGCGAGCAGGCGCTTCGGGAAGCGGAAGCGCACCCCGAGCACCGCGCCCAGCAGCAGTGCGCTGGACGCGACCGCACCGAACAGGAGCGCCGTGCCCATGGGCTCAGTATCGAGCCGCTCCGGCGCCTGCCGGAAGGCGGTTGACTGCCGCACCGAAGTCCGCTCCGAACGCCGCGACGACACCGGGGCCGTGGAGCGGGCGAACCGCTACGGCACCCCGGGGCGCTCCGAGGTCGAGTCCCGCGGTCGCTGACCGCGCGGCGTCACTGGTCGGGGAGCTCCTCGCCCGGCCGGATCACGTCGACGCCGTCGATGTTGTCGAGCTCGTCCGACACGGGCAGCCGGTTGTCGTTGCGGCGCGCGTTGTTGGTCGCGTCCACGACGTCGTCGATCCGCGACTGGTCGAGCGAGACGCCGGTGCCGCTCGCGAGCTGCGCCACGGCCTCCTCGAGCGCGGCGATGCGCGCCGACTGCGCGGCGATGAGGTCCTGGTTGTGGGCCACGATGGGCAGGATGCCGTAGTTGAACTTCTTCACCACTCCCGGGTCGACCTCGACCGAGGCGCCCCTGAACAGGCCCGCCCAGATGTTGTTCATGCGGTTGCGGTCCGCGTCGCCGAACATGTCGTCCTCCACTCCACCGGCGATCATCGCCGCCGTGGCACCGGCGATCGCCGGGCCGATCAGCTTCATCGGGTCCTTCACGCGTCCCGAGAAGATCGAGTCCTGGTTCGGACCCAGGGTCGTGTGCGCGTGCGCGCCGTTCCATGCGGTTCCCGGCGAGTCGTTCGCGCCGGCCACGTGCGCGAGCGTGTCGCCCGGCTCCACCTGGTCGCCGACGTCGACCCTGACGTTCTTCACGTGGGCCCATCCCGCGAACCCGACGTCTCCGTCGAGCCGCACGACCACGCAGCGACCGAGCACGTTGGAGCCGGTGATCGCGACGACGCGCCCCGACGCGTACGCGGGGATCGCCGTGCCCGCGCCGTGCACGAAGTCCTTGCCGCGATGCCCCTGCGGGCCGTAGAACTGCGAGTTCGGGAGGATGCCGAACGCGTTGCCCCGCGTGCGGTAGAAGTCCTGCCACTCGGCCATCGCGATACCCCCGTTCGCGAGCGCTCCCGACCCCCCGTCGGGAGCAGGACCAGACTAGAGCGATCCTCAGGTTCTCGTGTCCCTCGGAGAGGGGGTTTCCGCCGCGATCCTCGCCGGAGGCCTCATCCGCTCGGCGGATTCAGGGCCAGCCCCACGTCCGGGTGCGACATCCGCTCGGTAGACTTCACGGACACCCCGCCCCAGCGACCGGCCCTCCGCCGCGTCCGTCGACAGGAGCCGTCCGTGATCCACACCGCGCTGATCCCCTGGCTGGATCCCGAGACGATCATCGGCGCGGCCGGCCCGTGGGCCCTGCTCGTCGTGTGCTTCATCGTCTTCGCCGAGACCGGCCTGCTCGTCGGGTTCCTGCTCCCGGGCGACACCCTGCTCATCATCTCGGGCCTGCTGTCGCACTCGACGCCCGCGTTGCCGAACGGCGTCTTCGGCGTTCCCGCATGGATCGTCGCGCTGCTGATCGGACTCTCGGCCTTCGTCGGCGGCGAGGTCGGCTACGAGATCGGCCATCGCGGCGGGCCGAGGGTGTTCGAGCGACGCGAGAGCGGGGTCTTCAGCGTCAAGAACGTCGAGCGCACCAACGCGTTCTTCGAGCGCTTCGGCGGGCTCACCATCATCCTCGCGCGCTTCGTGCCCATCGTGCGCACCTTCGCGCCGGTGGCCGCGGGCGTGGGCCACATGCAACGCGGGCGGTACTCGCTCTACAACTTCATCGGCGCGGTCGTCTGGGGATTCGGCCTCACGATGTTCGGCTACCTCATCGGGTTCATCCCGCCCGTCGCCTACCTCGTGCGCGAGTACATCGACGTCATCCTGCTCGTCGCCGTCGGCGGCACCGCCCTAGTCACCGCGTGGCACTACTTCAGCGAGCGCGCGAAGGCCCGCCGTGCCGAGCAGGCCGGCGAGGACGTGGTGACCGACGAGGAGGAGGCCGAGGAGCTCGTCCTCGATCCCGACGTCTTCGACCGCCCCCCGCACCTCGACGGCGACCACGGTCACGGCGACCACGGGCGTGGCGAGGGCGGCACCCGCGAACCGTAGCCGCGGCGCCGCGCTCAGGGGTGCGTCGCGTGCTCGTGCCCGGCGCGACCCCGGGGCTCGAGCTGGAACGTGGAGTGCGCGACGTCGAAGTGCTCGCTGAGGCATCCGCCCAGTTCGTCGAGCAGTGAGCCGACCCGGCCCTCGGCGAACACGGCCGGCTCGACCTCGACATGGGCGCTGAAGACGTGCGCGCCCGTCGTGATCGCCCAGACGTGCACGTCGTGGACGGCGACCACGCCCGGCGTTCCGAGAAGGTGGTCCCGGATCTCCGCGACATCCGTGTCGGCGGGCGCCGACTGGCTGAGCACGCGCGTGACGTCGCGGAGCAGCACGAGCGCTCGCGGCACGATCAGGGCGGCGATCACGAGCGACGCGATCGGGTCGGCGGCATCCCACCCGGTCGCCACGATGACCGCCGCGGCGGCGATGACGAGCGCCGACCCGAGCGTGTCTCCGAGCACCTCCAGGTAGGCCCCGCGCAGGTTGATGGAATCCCGGGCCCCGCCGCGGAGCACCAGCAGCGCGACCACGTTCGCGACGAGGCCGGCGATCGCGACGGCGAGCATGGGCCCGCCGGCAACCTCGTGCGCCTCGCCCTCGGCCCCGGCGAGGAGTCGCCCGATCGCGCCCACCGACACCGTGACCGCGACGACGACGAGGATCAGCCCGTTCACGAGCGCACCGAACACCTCGAAGCGGCGGAACCCGTACGTCTGCCTGTCGGTCGCCGGGCGTGCGGCGACGATCGCCGCACCGAGCGCGACGACGAGCCCGAGCAGGTCGCCGGCCATGTGCCCGGCATCGGCGAGCAGGGCGAGCGACCCGCTGACCAGTCCGCCCGCGACCTGCACGACGAGGAACACGCCGATGATCGCGATCGCGGCGCCGAGCCGGGTGCGGTTCGCGGCGTTCGCGGCGTCCGAGTGGTCGTGCGGGTGCGCCATGGTCATTCCAGCGTAGGCGCGGACGGCGGGCCCCGGCGCTGACGGGAATGAGTCGCGTTCTCAGCGGCGTTCGGGCCACCCGGGCCGCGTTGCTCATGCGCCGCGCGATCGCGGTGAGCACCTCGGCTTCGCGGAGGTCCCGGTCCGGGGTGGCGATCAGCGCGCGTCGAGCCCCGCGGCGATGCGCTCCAGCTCGGGCAGCAGCGCGGCGAACGCCCTCGCCCGGTGGCTGTGCGCGTTCTTGACCTCGGGTGCGAGCTCCGCGGCCGAGACCTCGAAGCCGTCGGGGAGGAAGATCGGGTCGTACCCGAACCCGTTCACGCCCGCGCGCTCGGTCGCGATCCGGCCCGGCCACGCGCCGACGGCCGCGAACTCGTACGGCGCCGCGCCCGCGGCATCCGGCACCACGAGCGCGATCGTGCAATGGAAGTGCGCCGTGCGGTGCGGGTCGCGGATGTCGGAGAGCTGCGCGAGGAGCAGTTCCAGGTTCGCCTCGGCGCCGCGACCGGGTCCGGCCCACCGCGCCGAGAAGATGCCGGGTGCGCCGCCCATCACGTCGACCGCGATGCCCGAGTCGTCGGCGAGCGCGATCCGCCCGGTGCGGGATGCCGCGGCGCGGGCCTTGATGAAGGCGTTGTCGTCGAACGACGTGCCGTCCTCCACCGGCTCCGGCCCGTCGTACGCGAGCACCGTCACGCCGGGAACGTGCTCGCCGAGGATGTGCTGGAACTCGGCGACCTTGTGGGCGTTGTGGGTCGCGAGGACGATCTCGAGCGGCTGCGGCATCCGTTCGCCCCCGCTCACGCGCCCGTCGCGACGGCCGCGCCCGTGGCGTCGCCGTCGAGCGGCCGGCCGAGGGCGTGCCGCTGGGCGGCCGCGAGGTCGGTCGTGCCCGCGAGGGCGAGGTCGAGCAGCGCGTCGAGCTCGCGGCGATCGAAGGGCGCGCCCTCGGCCGTGCCCTGCACCTCGACGAAGAGCCCCCTGCCCGTCGCGACGACGTTCATGTCGGTCTCGGCGCGCACGTCCTCGACGTAGGCGAGGTCGAGCATCGGGGTGCCGTCGATGATGCCGACCGAGACGGCGGCGACCGTGTCGATGAGCGGCGTCGCCTTCTGCGCGATGAACCGCTTGCCCCGCGCCCACTCGATCGCATCGGCGAGGGCGACGTACGCGCCCGTGATCGCCGCGGTGCGCGTGCCGCCGTCGGCCTGCAGCACGTCGCAGTCGATCTGGATCGTGTTCTCGCCGAGCGCCTTCATGTCGACCACCGCGCGGAGGCTCCGCCCGATGAGCCGGCTGATCTCGTGCGTGCGCCCGCCGATACGGCCCTTGACCGACTCGCGGTCGTTGCGCGTGTTCGTCGACCTGGGCAGCATCGCGTACTCGGCCGTGACCCAGCCGGTGCCCTTGCCCGTCATCCACCGCGGCACGCCGTTGGTGAAGCTGGCGGTGCAGAGCACCTTGGTCTTGCCGAACGAGATGAGGGCGCTGCCCTCGGCGTGCGCGCTCCAGCCGCGCTCGATGACGACGTCGCGGAGCGCGTCGGGGGTGCGCCCGTCGGCGCGGACGAGGTCGGGGTGGGCGTGCTCGGTCACTGTGGTCTCCTGTCGGCGGCGGATGCGGCGTGGCCGGCCGTGCCGCGCGCGCGGAGGCCGGGAAGGGCGAGGGCGCCCGTCTGCACGAGCTCGACGCTCGAGATGTCGGGGCCGATGAGGCGGTGCGCGAGGTCGAGGAACGCGGCGCTCGAGCCGCCGGTGGCCTCGAAGCGGTGCACCGGCGGGGTCGCGTCGCGGCGCTCGAGCCCCATCGAGACGAGCACGCGGTAGACGTCGTTGGCGGTCTCGACGTCGCTCGACACGAGGGACACGCCCTCGCCCATGACGTACGAGATCGCGCCCTTGAGGAACGGGTAGTGCGTGCACCCGAGCACCAGGGTGTCGACGTCCGCCGCGCGAAGCGGCGCGAGGTACTCCTCGGCGACCGCGAGCACCTCGGGTCCGGTCGTGAGGCCCGCCTCGACGAACTCGACGAACCGCGGGCACGCCGCGGACGACAGCTCGAGGTGCGGCGCTGCGGCGAACGCGTCGTCGTAGGCGCGGGACTGGATGGTGCCGGCCGTGCCGATGACGCCGACGCGACCCGTGCGGGTCGCCGCGACCGCGCGACGCACCGCGGGCTGGATCACCTCGACGACGGGCACGTCGTAGCGTTCGCGCGCGTCGCGCAGCATCGCCGACGACGCGGTGTTGCACGCGATCACCAGCATCTTGACGCCCTGGGCGACGAGGTCGTCGAGCACCGCGAGCGCGTAGCGGCGCACGTCGGCGATGGGCTTCGGCCCGTAGGGCGAGTGCTCGAGGTCGCCGACGTAGAGGATCGCCTCGTTCGGGAGCTGGTCGCGAACGGCGCGGGCCACGGTGAGTCCACCGACGCCCGAGTCGAAGATCCCGATGGGTGCGTCCGTCACGGGTACCCAGCCTAGATCAGCGGATGCCGCGGGCGGCCCCGGTCGGCCCGCGTGACGCGCGGCACCGCGCCCCGCGGCATCCGCTCGCCCCACGGATAGGCTGGCCCCGTGACGACCGGGTCTGCTGCGCTGTTCACCGACCGCTACGAGCTCACGATGGTGGATGCCGCGCTGCTCGACGGCACCGCCCACCGCGAGAGCCTCTTCGAGGCCTTCGCGCGCCGCCTGCCGGAGGGCCGCCGCTACGGCGTGGTCGCCGGCACCGGCCGGCTGCTCGAGCTCGTCGAGCGCTTCCGGTTCGGCGACGACGAGCTCGAGTTCCTCCGCGAGCAGCGGGTGGTGCGCGACGAGACGCTCGACTGGCTCGCCGACTACCGGTTCCGCGGCGACATCTGGGGCTACCGCGAGGGCGAGGCGTACTTCCCGGGGTCGCCGCTGCTGACCATCCGGGCGTCGTTCGCCGAGGCCGTCATGCTCGAGACGGTCGTCCTCTCGGTGCTCAACTACGACTCCTCGGTGGCGAGTGCCGCCGCGCGCATGGTCTCGGTCGCCCTCGGCCGGCCGATCGCCGAGATGGGGTCGCGACGGACGAACGAGGGCGCCGCCATCGCCGCGGCGCGCGCCGCGTACATCGCCGGGTTCGACGCGACGAGCAACCTCGAGGCCGGGCGGAGCTGGGGCATCCCGACCATGGGCACCGCGGCGCACGCGTTCACGCTGCTGCACGACAGCGAGGAGGCCGCCTTCCGCGCCCAGGTCGAGGCCATGGGCCCCGGCACCACGTTGCTCGTCGACACCTACGACATCGAGCGCGGCGTCGAGACGGCGATCCGCGTGGCCGGCACCGAGCTCGGCGCGGTCCGCATCGACTCGGGCGACCTGCCCACGGTCGTCGCGGCCGTGCGGGAGCAGCTCGACGCGCTCGGAGCCGTCCGAACGCGCATCACCGTCACGAGCGACCTCGACGAGTACACGATCGCAGCGCTGTCGGGCGCGCCGGTCGACGCCTACGGCGTCGGCACGTCGGTCGTGACCGGCTCCGGCGTGCCGGCGGCCGGCATGGTGTTCAAGCTCGTCGCACGACGCGGGGACGACGGCGCGTGGGTCGACGTCGCGAAGGCATCGACGAACAAGCTCAGCATCGGCGGGCGCAAGAACGCCGCCCGGCGTCTCGACCGGACCCGGACGGCGCGCGAGGAGCTCGTCTTCATCGGCGACGGCCCCGAGGGCGAGGCCGAGTTCGATGACGACGACTCGCTCCGGCCGCTCATGGTGCAGCTCATGCGCGAGGGCCGGGCGGATGCCGCGTACACCGGCCGTGCAGGCGTCGAGGCCGCGCGCGCGCACCGCGACGAGGTCATGCAGGAACTGCCCGTCGAGGCGTTCCGGCTCGGCCGCGGCGAGGCGGTCATCCCGACCACGTACCGCTGACGCACCGCACGGTGCGCCGCGGCGGGGGCACGAGGGCTCAGCCCTGCTTCAACCGCTCGTAGATCTCCTTGCACGTCGGGCACACGGGGAACTTCTCGGGATCCCGCCCCGGAGTCCACTTCTTGCCGCAGAGCGCCTTGACGGGCTTACCCGTGAGCGCGGACTCGAGGATCTGGTCCTTCTTCACGTAGTGCGAGAACCGCTCGTGGTCGCCGGGCTCGACGGCCTCCTCTTCGAGGAGCTTCTCGAGTTCGCGGTCGAGCACCGTGGTGCCCCCGCCGGGCGCGTCGGGATCGGCGATGCTCGCCTGCACGGGACGGATCATGCGCTCGATTCTACGCCGCGCTCAGGCGCGGACGGCGGCCTGCAGGATCTCGGGGCCGCGACGCGCGAAGACGCGCCCGCCGACGAGGACGCCGACGACCAGCACGAGGATGCCGAGCGCCAGGCCGCTTGCGAGCGACGCGGCGTGCCAGGCGGGGTCGAGGAAGATGCCGAGACCCGCGAACACCATCGCCGGCGCCGCGACGAGCAGGGTGCCGAGCATCGTGACCGACTGCACGAGTGCCGTCACCGTCCCGGTCGACTGCGGCTGCTGGAAGGGGCTGTCGCCGGGCTTCACGACCGGATAGGGCAGGGCGGCGGAGGTGATCGACCCGATGCCCAGTCCGGCCAGCAGGAGTGCCGTGCTCACGCCGAGCAGCGACGGGAGCAGGCGCCAGTCGTCGAGGACGAACACCGTCACGGCACTGCCGAGGCCGATCACCACGATGCCCGAGATCAGCACCGGGACGAGGCGTCCCACGCGGTCCGCGACGCCGCGCACGCCCGAGGCGACGTGCAGCCACACGGCCGTGCTGTCGTACGCGGTGTCGTTGTGCAGGCTCCATCCGAGCAGCAGGCAGACGAGCGGAACCGGGATGAGTCCGAGGTAGGTCGCCGGCACGCCTGCGATCGCGAGCGGCACGACCACGAGCAGCGGCGTCACCGGCACCATGATCAGCGCCACCCAGTAGCGCGCGTCGCGGAACCAGTACGTGATGCTGCGCGCGGCGATCGCGCCGGTCGGGCCCTGCGGCATCCGGCCGAACCATCCGAGCCCGTGGTACGACCGCGGCGCCGCCTCGCGGCCCGGTGTCACGAGCATCCGGGCCACCAGGCGCTCCCACGCGCGCCACGCGAGCCACACCGTCGCGGCGGCGACGGCGAGCTTGAGCACGGCCGGTCCCCACTCCCCCGCCGCGGCGTCGCCCGGGACGGAGAACGCCGCACCCAATGGGGTCCACGACAGGATGCCGGCGATCGCGCCGAGCGCCCGGCGCCCGGACGCGGCCCAGTCGACGGTGGAGAGCGCGACGAGCACGGGCGCGGCCATGACGACGAGCAGCACGCCCACCACCCCGCCCACTTCGCGCGCGCGCCGGGTCTCGAGCAGGAGGCCGCCGAGTCCCGCGGTCAGCCGCGCGGCGAGCAGGCACGTCGCGAAGGCGAGCGCCGCCGAGACGAGCGCGAGGAGGGTCTCCGGCACGCCGCGCGACCAGGTCACGACCGTGCCGACGAGCGCGATCGCGAGCGCGAGCGCCGGCACGCCGAACGTGGCGGCGACGGCGAGCCCGAGCGCGAGCGTCCGGTCGGGCACCCCGAAGAGCGCGAACCGCCGCGGGTCCATGGTGTCGTCCACGCCGAAGATCAGCGGCACGAGCAGGAAGCCGACCACGACCGCGGACCCGGCGACGACGAGCGCGTCGCGCACGAGCGTCACGTCGTCACTGCCGCGGAGACCTGCCAGCAGCAGGAAGACCACGACGGCGGCGCCGAGTCCGTAGACCAGGCCCACCGTGATCCCCACGACCTGCCAGGCGCTGCGGCGGAAGATGTTCCGCAGCAGCCGCAGCTTCAGTCGGAGAAACTGTGCAACCATTCGAGCCCCTCCGCTGCCTTGCGTCCGCCGGCGAGCTCGACGAACCGGTCCTCGAGGGTCTGCCCCTGTCGCACCTCGTCGAGGGTCCCGGATGCCAGGACCCGGCCGCCGACGATGATCGCGGCCGAGTCGCACACCCGCTCGATGAGATCCATGCTGTGGCTCGAGAGCAGCACCGTCCCGCCTCCAGCGACGTAGCGCTCGAGGATGTCGGTCAGGTTCGCCGCGGAGACGGGGTCGACCGATTCGAACGGCTCGTCGAGCACCAGCAGTCGCGGCGAGTGGATCATCGCGCACGCGAGGGCGATCTTCTTCGTCATGCCCGCGGAGTAGTCGGCGACGAGGCGATCGAGTGCGTCCTCGAGGCCGAACGCGGCCGCGAGGTCGGCGCTGCGGTCGAGCACCGTCTTGTGGTCCAGTCCGCGGAGCGACCCGGAGTAGTAGAGCAGCTCGGAGCCCGTGAGCCGGTCGAACAGGCGCAGGCGATCCGGGAGGACGCCCGTGGCCCGCTTGGCCGCCCGCGGATCCTTCCACACGTCGATGTCGTTGATGCGCACGGTGCCCGCGTCGGGACGGAGCAGCCCGGTGACCATCGAGAGCGTCGTGGTCTTGCCGGCGCCGTTCGGCCCGACGATGCCGTAGAAGGAGCCCGCGCGCACGTCGAGGCTGATCGCGTCGACGGCGGTCGTGTCGCCGTAGCGCTTCACGAGCCCCTCGATCGCGAGCACGCGCGACGCCGTCCCGGGTGCGGGGCGCGCGACGCGGAGCGTGCGCTTCTTCCGCTGCGGGGACGAGGACGTCGGCGCGGCGACCGGGATCACGGCGACCCCGAGCTCGTCGCCCACGGCACGCACGGCGCCGTCGGCGACCGGCTCGTCGGCCCGCGCGGTCGCGGGGCCCGGCTCCGGGGCTGGTTCCGGTCCGGCCACCGGCTCCGGCGAGGACCCCGGTCCGGGCTCGGGCGTCGCCTGCGGTTCCGGGACGGGCTCCGGTTTCGGTGCCGGTTCCGGTTCGGGCGTCGACTGCGGTTCGGGCACCGGGCCGGGCTCGGACACCGGCGCCGGCTCGGGCGCCGCCGTCGTCGCGGGCTCGGCGGTCGACGCCTCCGAGGGCCCGCTCGCCGCCGGCTCGACGGGCGCGGTCACCGCGGGCTCGACGGGCTCCGCCACGGTCGTGTCGACCGATGCCGACGCCGCGACGGCGGCGACCGCGGCGGCCGGCCCGGCCGTCGTGGTCGGCTCGGCCGTGCTCGGCGCGATGGGGTCGTCGGATCGCCGCGGCGGGCGCTCCGCCTCGGTCGTGTCGGTGGTCATGGCGGCGGCGACGCGCTGTCGGGCCGCGGCCTTCTTCCGGGCGTCGGCGGCCCGCTCCTTGGCCTGCGCGAGCGAGACCGCCGGCGTCCGCACGTTCTTCGCCGCGGCGGTGCGCTTGGCCGCGGTCGAGGACGAAGCGGCGCGCGACGCGGCGCTGCGCTTGGACGCCGTGCTCGGCTCGGCGGTCTCGGCGCCGGCGGGGTCGGATGCCTCGTCGGGTCGGCCGGCCCGGCCGGTGCTCGCCGCGGAGGACCCGCGGGCCGGCGTCGCACGCGCCGCCGGCTTCCGGGCGGCGGGCTTCCGCGGGGCGGCAGCGGGCTTCGCCGCCGGAGCCTCCGACGAGTCCTCGGGACTCGGCGCCTCGGACGTGGGGGCCGCCGGCTTCGCGGGGGCGGCCTTCGCGGGGCGCGACGTCGCGGTGGAGGGGCGCTTCGCGGCAGGCTTGCGCACGGGCTTCGGTGACGCGGCCGCGGGCGCGGCATCCGTCGACGACCCGGCCGCATCGGGCGTCGCGGCATCGGCCCGCTTCGACGACGCGGTCGCCTTCGATCGCGCAGACGACCCGGCCGCCGCCCCCGACCCGGCTCGCGTCGCGCCCGAACGCGCGGACGCCGACCTGGGCTTTGCGGCGGGCTTCGCCTTCACCGGCCGCGCCGGGCTCTCGCCGGGGTCCCCGGCGCCGGACGCGACGGACGACCCCCGATCGGCGGACACCCCCGTGCCGGTGCCTTCGGGAGTCTCGTCGTCAGGGCCTGATCGCGAAACGGAAGTCACCACGACAACCTACCAACTCGCTCCCGCCCGTCCTCTGAATCCCCTGCACGCCGCGCCGGGTTGCGGGGCAGGAAACTGTGCGACTGCTGGAGGTCAGGTCACGAAACCTTCACGACGTGGGCGAGGGGTAGGGTTCGGCGAACCCGAACCGGTATCCTGAAGGTCGGCATAACGGCGTGTCCACCCAACAACTTCCGGATGAACTCCCGGCGAACTCGTCGTGGAACGGGCGCGTCGCCTCATCCGACCGATGAAGGAGATGCAGTGACCACCCAGATCGTGATCCTCGCAGCCGGCATGGGGAGCCGGCTCGGGCGAACCCTCCCCAAGCCGCTCACCGAGCTCAGCGACGGCCGCACGATCATGCGCCAGCAGTTCGACAACATCGAGCACGCCTTCGGGCGCAATGCCGCGGTCACCATCGTCGTCGGCTACAAGCTCGAGCACATCATCGAGGCGTTCCCGCAGGCGTCCTTCGTGTACAACGAGGAGTACGACCAGACGAACACGTCGAAGTCGCTCATGCGCGCCCTGCAGGCGTCGCAGGCGGGCGGCGTCCTCTGGATGAACGGCGACGTCGTCTTCGACCCGCGCATCCTCGACCGCGCGCTGCCGTTCATCGCGCGCGATCAGTCGTTCGTGACCGTCAACACCGCCAAGGTGTCCGACGAAGAGGTCAAGTACACCACGAGCGCCGAGGGCTACATCAAGGAGCTCTCGAAGACGGTCAAGGGCGGGCTCGGCGAGGCCGTCGGGATCAACTACGTCTCGAGCCGCGACAAGTCGACCCTGCTCGCGCACCTGCAGCGCGTCGGCGCCCAGGACTACTTCGAGCGCGGCATCGAGCTCGCGATCGAGCAGAACGGCATGCTCGTCGAGCCGATGGACGTCTCCGACCTCTACGCGGTCGAGATCGACTTCGCCGAAGACCTCGAGCGGGCCAACCACTTCGTGTGACCTGCGCACCACCCACAGCGTGAGAAGCGGATGCCTCGTGGCATCCGCTTCTCGCATGCCGGGGCCCGGCCACGCCGGTTCGGGAGCCGTGCGCGGGGCATCTACGATGAGAGCCATGAGCTACGCCGACTCGCATCCGTTCTCGCGGACGCGCTGGTCGGAGTACCGTCACTCGCTCTGGCTGCTCACCACGCGCGACCTGAAGGTGCGCTACACGACGTCGGCGCTCGGCTACCTCTGGTCGATCCTCGACCCGCTGCTGATGGCCGCGATCTACTGGTTCGTGTTCACGCAGGTCTTCCAGCGCCCGCTGGGAACCGACCCGTACATCGTGTTCCTGCTCGTCGCGCTGCTGCCGTGGATGTGGTTCAACGGCGCGATCTCCGACTCCACGCGCGCGTTCCTGAAGGACGCCAAGCTCGTGCGGTCGACCAAGCTTCCGCGGACCATCTGGGTGAACCGCATCGTGCTCTCCAAGGGCATCGAGTTCGTGCTCGCGCTGCCCGTGCTGGCCCTGTTCGCACTACTCGCGGGCGCGCAGGTGAACGCGGAGCTCGTCTTCTTCCCGCTCGCGGTGGTCCTGCAGGCCGCGCTCACCGCGGGCATCGGCCTCGTCATCGCCCCGCTGGTCGTCTTCTTCCGCGACCTCGAGCGCGCCGCGAAGCTCGTGCTCCGGTTCCTCTTCTACGCCTCGCCCATCATCTACGGCACCACGAACCTCCCCGAGGAACTCCACTTCTGGGCCGCCTTCAACCCGCTGACCGGCATCTTCAGCCTGTACCGCGCCGGATTCTTCCCGGGCGAGCTCGACTGGTTCGCCGTCGGGGTGGCGGCAGCGATGTCCGCAGGGTTCCTCGCGGTGGGCCTCTGGGTCTTCCGCGGCGCCGAGCGCCAGGTCCTGAAGGAGATCTGATGACCGAGGCCGCCATCCGCACCGACGACCTCGGCATCCGCTTCCGACGCAATCGCCGGGGCCGCCGCACGTTCAAGGACCTCTTCTCGCGCACGCGCCGGCGCATCCGCCCGGACGAGTTCTGGGCCCTCCGCGACGTCACCGTCCACGTCCGGCCCGGCGAGGCGATCGGCGTGGTGGGCCGCAACGGCCAGGGCAAGTCGACGCTCCTGAAGCTCGTCGCGGGGGTGCTGATCCCCGACGAGGGTGCGGTGACGGTCAACGGCGGCGTCGCTCCGCTCATCGAGATCACGGGCGGCTTCGTCGACGACCTCACGGTCCGCGACAACGTCTACCTGACCGCCGGGCTGCACGGCATGACCCGCGCTCAGATCGACGCGAAGTTCGACGGGATCATCGGGTTCGCCGAGATCGGCGACTTCCTCGACACGCCCTACAAGCACCTGTCGAGCGGCATGAAGGTCCGCGTGGCGTTCGCGGTGGTCTCGCAGCTCGACGAGCCGATCCTCCTGGTCGACGAGGTGCTCGCCGTCGGCGACAAGGCGTTCCGCGAGAAGTGCTACCGGCGCATCGAGGAGATGCTCGAGGGCGGGCGCACCCTCTTCTTCGTCTCGCACAACGAGCGCGATCTGCGCCGCTTCTGCACGCGCGGGCTCTACCTCGACAAGGGCCGGCTGGTGCTCGACGCTGGCATCGACGAGGTCATCGACCGGTACAACGCCGACTACGGCACACGCTGAGCGACTCCGTCAAGCCCCGCGATCCTGCAGGCGGCTTCCCACGTGCGCGTCCTAGGATTCCAGCCATGTCCGACCGAGTGCACCGCATCACGTCGATGGGTTCCGGCGCACCCCACGAGTCGGCGCCGGGCACGCCCGAAGGGCCGCCCGCCGCCGCCGCGGGCGCACCGGGGCCGGATGCCGCGAATCGCGCCGAGGGCCTCGAACGCGGCCTCGACCGGCTCCTCTCGATCCAGCGTCCCGTCGTGCTCGCGCACCTGCGGGCCGTCCGCCGTCACCATCCCCATGCGACCCCCGACGAGATCGTGCGCATCCTCGAGCGTCGCTACCTGACCGCGGTGACCACGGGCGGCGCGGCCGTCGGTGCGACGGCCGTGGTCCCCGGCATCGGGACGGGCGTGACGCTGGCGCTGTCGGGCGTCGAGACCGCCGCGTTCCTCGAGGCGACCGCGCTGTTCGCCCAGTCGGTCGCCGAGGTGCACGGGCTGCACGTCGAGAACCCGGATCGCGCTCGCGCGCTCGTGATGACCCTCATGATGGGCCGCGAGGGCGTGGACCTCGTGCAGCAGTTCGCCGCGCGCGCCACCGGCCAGGGCGTGAGCCGCGACGCGTACTGGGGCGAGATCATCACGAGCAGCCTGCCCAAGGCCGTCGTCGGCCAGGTCGTCGACGGACTGCGCCGGAAGTTCATCAAGCAGTTCGCACTGCGCGGCGGTGCGGGCATCATCGGCCGCGCGATCCCGTTCGGGATCGGCGCCGCGATCGGCGGTGCGGGCAACCACGTGCTCGGCCGCCGGGTGCTCCAGCAGGCGCGCCTCGCATTCGGCGCCGCACCCGCCCTGCTGCCGGTCGAGCTCGAGCCGCGCGACGCGGGCGAGTCCGGGGTCGCGCGCGCGGCGCGACGCGGCGGCACCATCGGCGCGGTCCTCGCCGGAGCCACGAGCCGCGGCATCCGCTCTGCCGGGCGGGCGCTCACGCGTCGACGACGCTGACGCCGGCGAAGGTCGGGTTCGCCTCGCGCCGGAGGGGCTAGTCGACGTCGATGTCGTCGGAATTGTCGGCGACCTCGCCCTCGGCGTCGTGCTCCTCGATCTCCGGGTCGTCGGCGTGGAGTGCCGCGAAGCGCTCCCACTCGGCCATGAGGTGGTCGACGGCCGCGTGGAATCGCGCCGTGGTCGAGCCCGGCGTGGTGTCGCCGAAGTACCGCTCGACCCAGAAGCCCAGCCGCTCGAGGGCCGCCTCGTCGTGGGCGACCTCGTCGACCCGCGCCGCCATCGCTGCGCCGTCGGCCGCGTCGAGCCACTCGCACGCCGAGAGGTAGCCGCCGGTGTCGATCTGCGCCTCGGGATGCACCGGGCGCGTGACGAGCAGGGGCCTGCCCGCGGCGAGCCGGTCGTAGACCATTGCGGAGATGTCGACGATCGCGACCTCCGCCGCCGCCAGCTGCCAGCCGAGGGAGGGCCCGTCGTCGTAGACGTGCCGGGCGGACGGATCGGCCGCGTTCGCGGACGCGATCGCCTCGATGATCGCCCGGTTGGCGGCGCCGTACTCGTGGTCGACCACGCCGGACCGCGGGTGGGGCCGGTAGATCACGCGGTGCCGACCGCTCGCGAGCAGGCTCGTCACGAGCGCGACGCCGTGCGAGACGACCGAGCCGTACGCGGCCGCGCCGCGGTCGCCCTCCCACGTCGGTGCGTAGAGCACCACCTCGCGGTCGTCGGGCGTGTACGGGAGGGGCGAGCCGTCGAGGTAGTGGTCGGCCTGCGGGCGGCCGATCGGGATGGCGCGCTTGTCGAAGTCGTAGTCCCAGAGGACCTTCTCGAGCCGGGCCCTGGCCGCGTCGCCCGCGATCAGGGCGTAGTCGTACGCCTTGAACTGGTTCGTCGTCATGTACATCTTGTCGGATTCGCCGTGGTTGATGAACACGTGCCAGCGGCGTCCGTAGCGCATCATCTGGAAGTTCTTCGCGTTCTGGTTGACGTAGAACACGAGGTGCAGGTCCTGGTCGTGGATGACCTGCTCGAGGTCGGCGACCCGGCGCACGTACGCGACGGGGAGCGGCGACTCCTCGAGCAGCTGCAGCGCGGCGCCCGAGGCGCGGCTGAGGATGACCACCGGGTGGACCTCGGCCAGCCGGGCGAGCGGCCGGTACCACTGCCGGAGCTGGTAGAGGTTGACCTTGCCATCGGCGAAGTAGACGCCGATGCGGTACCGGTGCGGTTCGAGCGGCGGGCGGGCGGCGAGCTCCCGGCTCAGTCGTCGCTGTGCGCGGCGCGAGCGCACCACGTTCTGGACGAGCTTCACGGCACGGCGCGCATCAGTCCTCAAACCCACCGTCCAAGGGTAGCCGCCGGGCCGGACCCTCAGACGACCGGCGGCCGCCCGGCCCGAGTCATCCGCCACACCGTCTGCCAGGACATCGGTCGCCGCTCCCCCGGGTCCTCGCGCCATCCCGCCCGCCAGCCGGCGAACCATGCCGTGAGGGCCTTCGGATCCCGCGCCCAGCGCAGCACCTGGATCGCCGTCCACGAGGCGACGTAGAGGGGCACGAGCACCGCGGGCAGGTTGCGGCGGGCGAGCCACACCCGGTTGCGGGCGTTCAGCCGGTAGTAGTAGGCATGCCGAGCGGGATCGATGACCGGATGCGCGGCCTCGAGGTCGCCCGCATACCAGGCCCGTCGCCCGGAGTCCCAGACCCGCCACGCGAGCTCGATGCCCTCGTGCGCGTAGAAGAAGGGGTCGGCCCACCCGCCCGTCGCGTCGAAGGCGTCGCGCGGCATGAGCACGGCGCCCTCCCAGCACGAGAAGACCTCGCTCGAGTGCGCCGGATCGCCCTTGCGGATCCGCGGGATCCAGCGCCGCGGGGCGGTCCGGCCGGTGGGGTCGACCACGCGCGGCTGCACGAGACCGAGGTCGGGCTGCGAGGCGAGCAGGCGGCATCCGTCGGCGAGGAAGGACGGACTCGGGAGGAAGGCGTCGTCGTCCAGGAAGAACAGGACCTCGCCCTCGACCTGCGGAACCCCCCGGTTGCGTCCCGCCGGGATGCCGAGGTTCTCGGGCAGGTGCAGCGTGCGCACCTCGGGCGGCAGCGGCGGGTCGGCGGTGGCCGGATCCCAGCCGTTGCCGACGCACACCACGTCGACCGCGACGTCGGTCTGGTCGAGCACGCTCCGGATGCCGCGCGCGAGCTCGACGGGCCGCCGGCCCTGGGTGAGCACGACGACGCCGACGCGGGTCACCGGCGTGGTGCGGTCAGGCCCGGACACGGCGTGACGCCATGATCGCGACGAAATGCCCCAGGAGCGCCAGCGTCGCGAGCGGCAGCAGCGCGAGCACCACGATGCGGTCGACCTCGGGCTGACCCGCGACGAGACCGACGAGGGCCGCGGCGAACGCGATGAGCGTCAGCTCGACCGAGTGGTACAGGCGGTGGAACGGGAGGAATCGGGCGACTCGGCGGAGCTTGGCGATGAGCCCGCCGCGGGGGGCGGTCTCGCCGTGCGTGTCGGCGAGCTTGGGCAGTCCCGCGTGCGCGCGCGCGACGTGGACCATGTCGTTGAGCGCCTTGTTGAGCACGATCACGAGCGCGAGGAGCGCACCGACGGTGGTCCACAGGAAATCGGCGGGGAACTCGAGCGGGTACGCGGCGGCGCGGATGCCGAGCGCGATGGGGATGAGCGCCTCGGTCGAGTAGTGGCCGACCTTGTCGAGGAACACGCCCGCGGGCGACCGCGTGCCGCGCCAGCGGGCGACCTCGCCGTCGCAGCAGTCGACGAGCATCTGCAACTGCCCCAGGACCACCGCGAGGAGGGCCCCCCACACGCCGGGGATCAGCAGCGCCGCCGCGGTCGACCACCCGACGAGGATCATGAGCCCGGTGACCCCGTTCGCGGAGATGCGCGTGCGCAGCAGCAGCCACGTGAGGTACGGCGAGAGGTCGCGCAGGTAGAGCGACGCGGTCCAGTGCTCGGCGTTCCGGCGGTTGCGCACCTCGGGCGGCTGCGTCACAGCACGGAGCTCGGCGATGCTCGTCGGCCGTCCGCGACCGGGCGTGGTCTCCGTCATGCTCACCTTCCCGTGTGGCTCGCGATGTTGCTCGTGAGCGAGAGGTAGCCGAGCACGAAGCCGGTCCCCCACGCGACGTGGATGCACGGCAGCACCACGAGGAACCAGCCGAACACGGCCGAGCCGCGCCCGCGAGCGTACACGAGCGCCGCGACGAGGACGAAGAGCAGGTACACCGCCGGTGCGGCGAACCCGGCGAGCAGCCACGGCGTCGCGCCGATCGCGAGCTGCACGAGCCCGACGACGCCGAGGAGGATGCCGACCGCCACGCCCACGACCATGAGGGGCGGCACGAAGTAGCGGATGCCGTTGTCGCCGGGGAACCGGCGGGCGAGCTCGCCCCGCCACAGGCCCGTGGAGAGCATCTGGCGCGCGAGCCGTTCGACGCTCGAGCGCGGGCGGTACGTGACGGCGAGCTTCGGGGTGAACCAGACGGTGCCGCCCGTGTCGCGCAGCCGCCGGTTGAGCTCCCAGTCCTGCCCGCGCTTGATGCTCTCGTCGAAGAGGCCCACGCGCTCCAGCGCGCTGCGCCGGAAGACGCCGAGGTAGACCGTGTCGGCCGGGCCCTCCTCGCCGCCGACGTGGAAGGCGCCGCCGCCGAGGCCGACCGGGGTCGTGTAGGCGAGCGCCACCGCGCGCTCGAAGGCGGTCTCGCCGCGTGCGTCCATCACGCCTCCGACGTTGTCGGCGCCGGTGCGCACGAGCGCCTCGACCGCGACGCGCGTGTAGTCGGTCGGCAGCATCGAATGCGAGTCGACGCGGACGACGACGGGGTGCACCGCCGCGCGGATGCCGATGTTCAGCCCCGCCGGAGTCGACCCGACGGCGTTCTCGAGCACGCGCACGCGCGCGTCGCTCGCCGCGAGGTCGGCGACGAGCTCGTTCGTGCCGTCGATCGACGGCCCGAGCGCGATGAGCACCTCGACGGGACCGTCGTACTCCTGCGCGAGGATCGACGAGACGGCCGCGCGCACGTGGGACGCGTCGTTCAACACGGGCATGACATAGGAGACGCCGATCGGCGGCGACAGCTCCGCCGGATGGTGCTGCTCGGGCATGGTCCTCACTCGTGCACAGGGTCGATCGAGCCTAGCAGCAGGGGGCTCCGCCCACCGCGACGCGACGGGGGCCGGACCATGCCGGTCCGGCCCCCGTCGGGAAGGGCGACACGCCGCCGAGGTCAGCCCTCGAAGGTGCCGAGCGTCACGTCGACCGTGCGGGACTCGCCGTCGCGCGTGTAGGTCACCTCGGCCTCGGCGCCGCCGGGCAGTGCGCGCACCTGAGCGGTGAGGTCGGTCTGGTCGGTGATCGGGATGCCGTTCAGCGCGGTGACCACGTCGCCGGACTCCAGGCCCGCGGACTCGGCGGCTCCGCC
This sequence comes from Agromyces sp. CCNWLW213, assembly GCF_037199545.1. NCBI lineage: Bacteria > Bacillati > Actinomycetota > Actinomycetes > Micrococcales > Microbacteriaceae > Agromyces > Agromyces sp. CCNWLW213. The sequence goes on from NZ_JBBBDX010000001.1 coordinate 780,391, forward strand.
GGGGCTCACCTCGGAGATCAGCGCACCGACCGTCGAGCCCTCGCCGGCGGCCTGCGCGGAGGTGACCGTCGCGCCGAGGAGGCCGTGCGTGGCCGCCCCGTCCTCGATGATCTCGTTCGCGACGCGCTGCGCGAGGTTGGCGGGCACGGCGAAGCCGACGCCGATGTTGCCGGCCTCGCCCGATGCGCCGCCCGCCGACAGGATCGCGACGTTGACGCCGATGAGCCGGCCCTCGGAGTCGAGGAGCGCGCCACCGGAGTTGCCCGGGTTGATCGCGGCATCCGTCTGGATGACCGGGATCGAGATGAGGCCGCTGCCCTGCGACTGGCCGCCCTCCTGGCCGGGGACGTCGAAGTTCCAGAAGTCGAACGGGCTCTCGCCCTCGCCCTCGCCCTCGCCGCCGTCCTCGCCGCTGCCGTCGTCGGGCGTCTCGGGCGCCGCGGCGGACTGCACGTCGATGCTGCGGTTCAGCGCGCTCACGATGCCGTTCGTCACGGTGCCGGAGAGCCCGAGCGGGGCGCCGATCGCGATCGCCGTGTCGCCCACGTTGAGCTCGTCGGAGTCCGCGAACTCGATGGCCTGGAGGCCCGAGGCGTCGACGAGCTTGATGACCGCGAGGTCGCTCAGCGGATCGGTCCCGATGAGCTCGGCCGAGTACAGGCGGCCGTCGTCGGTCCGGACCTGGATGCTCGGGTCGCCCGTCGCACCGTCGAGCGTCACCACGTGGGTGTTGGTGAGCACGTAGCCGTCCTCGGAGAGGACGACGCCGGATCCGGTGCCCTGGCCCTGTCCGCCGGACACGGCGATCGTGACGACGCTCGGGCTCGCGGAGGCGGCGACCGCCGAGATCTGGTTGACGGACTCGGTGTCGTTGATGACGATCCGCTCGCCCGAGGTGGACTCGAGCACCGTCTCGTCGCCGTCGTTCGTCATGAGCGCGGTGATCCCGGCGCCGGAGGCGCCGCCGATGAGGGCTGCCGCGACGACCGCGGCCGCCACGCCGAAGCCGGCGCGACGCTTCTGCGGTCCTTGGGGCGAAGCGGATGCCGCGGGCGCGGGGCCGCCGAAGGCCGGGGGCACCGATCCGCCGCCGTCATCCGTCCGCCCCGCGATCGGCGCAGGGTGCGCGGCGCTCGCGGCAGCGGCTCCCGCGGCGGCGGCCGTGAGCGGCGTCGTCGGGGCGGTCGCGCCGGGAGCCGGCGCCGTGGCCGGTTCGTGACGGTACTGCGGCGCGACGTACGGCTGCGGTGCCTGACCGGGCGTGTAGACGGTACCGGTCGGACGCGGCGCGGAGTCCGCCTCCATCGCGGCGGGCGCGGTCGGCACGGCGGGCTCGGCGGGCTCGGCGGGCTCGGCGGGCTGGGCCGTCGCACGAGGAGCTTCGGACGCCTGCGGGGTGCCCGCGGCGGGCGCCTGCGGCTCGTCCTGGGGGCGGGGCTCGGGGTGGTGCTCGTGCCCGCCGGGGGTGGTGTCGGTCATGTGTCGCTCCCTTCAGCGAAAGCCAGCATCGCCCGTGGATCTGTGCGGGGCTTCTGCGATTCCTATGACTCGGCTGTGCCGGCACCGGGAACCGCCCGGACGCATCGGCAAGCGTATCGGCCGCACCGTGACGTACGGTGTGAGCGTGGACGACACCGGAGCCCCCCACCTCCTGCCGTGGCAGCGCACGGCGGCCGGCGCGGGGCTCCTCGCCTCCGACGGCACCGTCGCGCCGACCGTGTTCGCCGAGATGAGCGCGCTCGCGCTCGCCACCGGCGCCGTGAACCTGGGGCAGGGCTTCCCCGACGAGGACGGCCCGAGCGAGGTGCTCGAGGCCGCGCGCGACGCGATCGCCTCGGGCCTCAACCAGTACCCGCCCGGAGCGGGCATGCCGGTGCTACGCGAGGCGATCGCGCGGCACCAGCGGCGCTGGTACGACCTCGGGGTCGACCCGGCCCGCGAGGTGCTCGTCACCGCCGGCGCGACCGAGGCGCTCGCGGCCACGATCCTGGCGTTCGTCGACACCGGCGACGAGGTGGTCTCCTTCGAGCCCTCGTACGACGCCTACGCGGCGCTCGTCGCCCGCGCCGGCGGCGTCCACCGCACCGTCCCGCTGCGGTTCCCGGACTGGCGTCCCGACCACGACGAGCTCCGCGCCGCGGTGTCCGACCGCACCCGCGTCATCCTGGTCAACTCGCCCCACAACCCGACCGGCGCCGTGCTCGACCGCGCGACCCTCGAGCTCGTCGTCGAGCTCGCGCACCGGCACGACGCGCTGATCGTGACCGACGAGGTGTACGAGCACCTCGTCTTCGACGGCGTCCACCTCCCGATCGCGACGCTGCCCGGCGCATGGGAGCGCACGGTGACCATCTCGTCGGGCGGCAAGACCTTCAACACCACCGGGTGGAAGATCGGCTGGCTCACCGGGCCCGCCGACCTCGTCACGGCGGCGCTCGCCGTGAAGCAGTACCTCACCTTCGTCAACGGCGCGCCGTTCCAGCCCGCGATCGCCGCGGGACTCGACCTGCCCGACCGCTTCTTCGCGGATGCCGCGGCGTCCCTCGCCGCGCGGCGCGATGTGCTCGTCGCGGGGCTCGATGCCGCGGGGTTCACGACGTCGGTGCCGCAGTCCGGCTACTTCGTCGTCGCGGATGCCGCGGCCCTCGGCGAGGCGGACGCGGCGGCGTTCTGCCGCGAACTGCCGCACCGCGCCGGCGTCGTCGGCGTTCCCGTCACCGCGTTCGTGCACCCCGACCGCCGCGACGCGGTGCGGACCCTCGTGCGCTTCGCGTTCTGCAAGCGCCGAGAGGTCCTCGAGGACGCCTCGGCCCGACTCGCGGCGCTCAGTCCCCGCCGTGCCGGGGGCGCTCGGCGACCGTGAACCGGCGCAGCCTGAGGGCCGGATTGAGCCGACGCACCGACTCGATCCGCTCGCGCGTGAGCCAGGCGACGGCGACATCCGTCTGCTCGCCGATCGTCGCGACCTCGACGCCCATCGGGTCGACGACCATGCTGTTGCCGGCGCCGACGGGCGGGGCGTGGTCGGCAGCGGCAACGTAGATCGTGTTCTCGAGCGCCCGGGCGGTGGTGAGCGTGCGCCAGTGCGACTCCTTGAGCGGGCCGCGCACCCATTCGGCCGGCATGCAGATCACGTCCGCGCCCGCGTCGACGATGCGGCGGGACACCTCGGGGAATCTCGCGTCGTAGCAGGTCTGCAGCCCGAACCGGAGGCCGCCCGCCTCGAACAGCTCGGGTGGGGAGACCTCGCCCGGTGCGACCCATTCCGATTCGCGCTGCCCGAACGCGTCGTACAGGTGCAGCTTGCGATAGCGCGCGACGACGCCCGCGCCCGGTGCGACGGCGATCACCGTGTTCGCGACGCGGCGCTGTCCGTCGAGGCGCTCGATCATCCCGGCGACGAGGTGCGCGTCCAACCGGTCGGCGAGTTCGGCGAGCGCCGTCGCGAACGGGCCGTCGAGGGGCTGCGCGGCGTCGAGCCATTCGGCCGACGGCGTGGCCGTGAACCAGCTGGAGTACTCGGGGAAGACGATGAGCCGCGCCCCGCGGTGCACGGCGAGCTCGGCGAGGCGGGCGATCTCGGCGAGGTTCGCGTCGGCGTCGTCCCCGGGGGCGAACTGGGCCACGGCGAGCGCGAAGCCCGCGGCATCCGTCTGCATGCCCCCAGCCTAGGACGGGGCGGGTCCTGCGGGTCAGCGGCCGCCCGTGCCGTCAGGCACCGCGAGGGGTGACGCGGTCGCGGACTCGATCGACGATCGCCTCGAGCTCGCCGGTCGTCGTCTCCAGCTCGTCGAGGGCGCGGAGGAGGTCCGAGCGCTCCGACCCCGCGTCTCCCGCGATCCTCAGGTCGGTGCCGACGTTCAATGCGGCTGCCCGCGTGCTCGCGGCCAGGGTCGCGGCCGCCGTGCCGACGTCGGCCAGCAGCAGGGTGCTCGTGTCGTCGACGAGTTCCCGGAGGACCGGCACCAGGGTCGCGGCGAACCGCCCGACCGACACGGACGACTCGGCGGCCGCGAGGCCCGCCTCGCGCATGGCCGCCGAACGGTCCGCCGCGTCGTCGCGTCGATTCGCGGCGGCGAAGCCCGAGGAGGCGACGGTGTCCTGATCCGCCATCTCGGGGGCGGTCTCGCGCATCGCCGCCGAGAAGGCCTCGAGGCATCGCCGCCGGATCTCCTCCTCGGGCGACGCATGGGATCTCCGGTGCGCGACGACCATCTCGACGAGCGCAGCGGCCATCCCCGCCATCAGGGCGGCAGCGGCCCCGCCGCCCGGGTTGGCGCCGGTGGACGCCAGGGCGTGCAACCACTCCGAGATCGGCTCGTCGGCCGTCAGTCTGCGCTCCATGAGTCGAGGGTAGGCCGCTCGACGCGTCATCCGGCGGCCCATCTTTCATCGACGTCCATCGCTTTTAGAACTAGACTGGTGGCGTGCACACGGAGCAGAGCTCGGGCGAAGCGTCACGTCGGCGGCGGATCAGCGCGGTCACCGCGCTCTCGGATCCGGCGAGGATGGCGCTCTACGAGCTCGTCTCGCGCAGCGCCGACCCGATCAGCCGCGACGCGGCATCCGCCGCGGTCGGGCTCTCGCGGAGCACGGTGGCGTTCCACCTGGACCGCCTCGCCGACGAAGGCCTCGTCGAGGTGCGCTACCGCCGCCTGAGCGGACGCAGCGGTCCGGGGGCCGGCCGTCCGTCGAAGCTGTACGGCCGCGCCGAGGGCGAGGTGAGCGTGTCCCTCCCCGAACGGCGGTACGACCTGCTCGGCGACCTGCTCGCGAGCGCCATCGAGGAGGCCTCGGCCGCCGGCGCCGACGTGCAGGCGACGCTGCACGAGCTGGCCCGGCACGAGGGTCGCGGGATCGCCGATGGCAGCGCGACCCTGCTCGCGGCCCTCGAGGGCCAGGGCTTCGAACCCCTCGACGACGGCGATGACGTGGTGTTCGGCAACTGCCCGTTCCACGCGCTCGCCCAGCGGCACACCGACCTCGTGTGCGGCCTGAACCGCGCTCTCGTCGAGGGCATGGCCGAGGTCGTCCCCGGAGCCGTCGGCGTGGTCGCCGAACCCGGGGCCGGCCGGTGCTGCATCCGGCTGCCCGGTGCCGCCGGCGAACGGCGGCAGGACACCGTCGACCCGACCGTGCCCGACGGCGGACCCCGGTGAGCCGGACCGGATGAGGCGACCGTGCTGCTGCAGGGGGTGGACTGGACGGGTTGGCTCCTCTGCGGGCTGCTCGCGACCTCCGCGCTGACGGCCGTCATGATCGGCGCGCAACTCGCCGGTCTCACGCGGCTGGACCTGCCGCTCGTGCTGGGCACCCTGGTCACCGAGGACCCGGACCGCGCCCGGGTGGCCGGCTTCCTCCTGCACCTCGTCGCGGGTCAGGTGTTCGCCCTCGGATACGCCGCCACCTTCGCCCTGGTCGGCATCGCGACATGGTGGCTCGGCGCGCTGCTCGGCCTGCTGCACGTCGCGGTCGCGCTGCTCGTCATCCTCCCGCTGCTGCCCGGCATCCACCCCCGGATGGCGTCCGAGCGCGCGGGACCGAGCACGACCGCCGTCCTCGAACCGCCGGGCCTGCTCGGGCTGAACTACGGCTACCAGACCCCCGCAGTCGCGATCGCCGCGCACGTGCTGTACGGCTCCGTGCTGGGCATCCTGCTGCAGGCGGGGGCGGGGTGAGCGCCCATGCGGGAGCGCACTCCGCGACCCGCGCCGGCATCGCCGCCGGCGGTGCCGCCCGCGCCCGCCCCGATCGCCGAGTACGGTCTGCTCGGCGACACCCGCACGGCCGCCCTCGTCGCCGGAGACGGCTCGATCGACTGGCTCTGCCTGCCCCGCTTCGACGGCGCCCCCGTCTTCGGCAGGCTGGTCGGCGGCGCCGAGGCCGGATCGTTCCGCGTCGGGCCGGGAGGTCCGGCGCACCGCGTCGGTCGCCGGTACCGAGACGACTCCGCGACGCTCGAGACCACCTGGCACGTGGATGGCGCCCGCCTCACGCTCACCGAGGGGATGGTGGCCGAGCCGGGCGGCCGCCTGCTGCCCTCGATGCTGCTCGTGCGGCGGATCACCGTGGAGGGGGCACCGGCCGACGTCGCCATCCGCTTCGACCCTCGCCTCGGGGCGACGCATGCGCAACCGCGGGGACGACGTGACAGGGCCGCTCTGGTGTGCTCGTGGGGCGCGCTCGCCCTGATGCTCACCACCTCGCCGGACGTCGCCCTGCGCCCCGGGGTGACGCGGACGCTGCGGCTCAGGCCCGGCGAGCAGGTGACCCTGGCACTCGGCATGGCGCATCACGAGCCGCTGGTCCGCGTCGATCCGGATGCCGCGTGGGCGGCGCTCCTCGACGACGAACGACGCTGGCGGGCGTGGTCGTCCCGCATCGCCGACGAGATCCCGTTCCGCGCCGCGGTGGTCAGGAGTGCGCTGACGCTGCGCCTGCTCACCTACTCCCCCTCGGGCGCGCCGGTGGCCGCGCCGACCACGTCGCTTCCGGAGCAGCCCGGCGGCATCCGCAACTGGGACTACCGGTACGCGTGGCCGCGCGATGCGAGCATCGGCGTGGGCGCGTTCCTCGGCATCGGCGAGGACCTCGACGCGCACCGGTTCCTGTGGTGGCTGCTGCACGCGAGCCGGCTGCAGCGGCCGCGCCTGCCGGTGCTCGTGACGCTCGACGGGCGTCCGGCGCCGCGCGAGCGCGTGCTCGCGGACTGGCCGGGCTACGCCGGAAGCGTCCCCGTGCGGGTCGGCAACGCAGCCGCCGGGCAGCACCAGCTCGACGGCTACGGCTGGGTGCTGGACGCCGCGTGGCAGATGGTGCGCCGGGGCCGGCCGCTCCACGGCGAGACGTGGCGGACCATGCGCGGCTACGCCGACCTGGTGGCCCGACGCTGGGGGGAACCCGACGCGGGCATCTGGGAGGTGCGGACGGGCGCTGCGCAGCACGTGCACTCGAAGTTGATGGGATGGCTCGCCCTCGACCGCGCGCTGCGCATCGCCGAGTCGCATCCGCTCGGCGAGCGGACGCGCCGCCGGTGGCGAGCCGCGCGGGGCGCGATCGCCGATGAGGTGCGATCCCGCGGGTTCGACCCGGCGATCGGGGCCTACACGCGCACGTACGGCAGCGCCGACCTGGATGCCGCGCTCCTCGCCGTCTCGTGGCTCGGCTTCGACGACGCGCTCGGGCCGCAGGCGCGCGGAACGGTCGATGCCATCCGGCGCGGCCTCTCGGCGGGCGGGCCGCTGCTCTACCGGTATCCGCCCGGCGACGACGGCCTCGCGGGCGGCGAGAACGCGTTCCTGCCGTGCTCCTTCTGGCTGGTGCGCGCCCTCGCCGAGACCGGTCGCGCGGATGACGCGTCTGCGCTGTTCGCCGACGTGCTCGCGCTCGGCACGCCGCTCGGCCTCTTCGCCGAGGAACTGGACCCGGCCACTGGCGCCCATCTGGGGAACTTCCCGCAGGCGCTCACCCACTCCGCGCTCATCGACGCCGCCCGCGCCCTGCGGACCGTGCGTGCGCCGAGCGCTCTCCTGCCGCACGCGGAGGCGTAGTCAACCCGATGACCGGACGGAAGGCAAGATCTGTCATCCGCGTCAACCGCGTGGTGGACTGTGCTCGTTCAGGCGCGCGACCGGCCCCGGTCGCGGCGCACGATCGGTCCCTACGCCGACGGACGAACCATCTCTCGCAGCGGGGCCACGACAGATGGGAAACCCCGTGCTCAGAGCACCACGACGCTCCATCGGCGCCTTCGCCGTCGGAGCCCTCGCCGCGAGCTTCCTCGCGGCGACCGCAGCGCCGGCGCAGGCCGACGACCACGAGAACCTGCCCGGCGAACCGACCATCACGCTGCCGATCAACGACAGCGCTGCCGGCGGCACCTACGACCAGGACTTCACGCGCGTCTACTCGGACACCACCCCCGACGGCACGCCGGTGTACATCTACGTGCCGGCGGGCACTCCGCTCGACGGCAGCGCGCCGGTCGGGGTCGACAGCCTCGACCCCGCATTCGACCACACCGCCCCGGATGACGAGTTCGTGCCGTGCGCCGACGCCGACGTCGCCGACTACACCATCACGCAGGCGCAGATCGACTACATGGGCGGCCAGCTGGCGAACCAGATCGTCGCCGTCGACGAGGAGCACTTCGGCCCCATGGACGCGGCCGACCCCGATGAGCCCGCGAGCGACTCGCTCGTGATGGTGGTGTACAACGTGCAGGACGAGCAGTACTACGACTGCGCGGTCACGAGTTACACCGCCGGGTACTTCGCCCCCGACTTCATCGAGTCGGCCGGCATGAACACGATCGTCATCGACGCCTACGACTGGGCGAACCGCGTCGGCGAGAACGATGCCGAGTGGCGCGACGACGACCCCGAGAACGACCAGCCGACCCTCTACGAAGGGGTGATCGCGCACGAGCTCGAGCACCTGCTGCACAACTACAGCGACCCGGGCGAGCTCAGCTGGGTCGACGAGGGCCTCGCGGACTTCGCGGTGTTCCTCAACGGCTACGACGTTGGCGGGTCGCACCTGACCTACCACCAGGTCTTCTACGCCGAGACGTCGCTCACGCGCTGGGCGGGCGGCCTCGAGAACTACGGCGCCGCCTACACCTACATGCAGTACCTGTGGGAGCAGGCCGGCGGCAACGGCGACGGCACCTACGAGCCCGACCTCGAGTACGACGGCGCGGGCGGCGACCTGCTGATCAAGCTCATCTTCGAGAACCAGGCCGACGGCATGGCGGGCGTGCAGGCCGCGATCGACGAGTTCAACGCGGCCACGGGCGCGTCGCTGCGCTCGGCCGAGGAGCTCTACCAGGACTGGGCCGTCGCGGTGTACCTCGACGACGAGGACTCGGAGCGCTTCGACGTCAAGGCCGTCGACTTCGGCGACCCGGCCTCGACGAGCTGGACGATCGACATCGCCGACGACCAGTTCTGGGACGGCCGCGGCTCGAACCAGGGCGCGCAGCCCGAGGCGAAGTGGGACCGGCGCAAGAACGGCCAGGCCGACACGGCGCTGCCGTACGGCATCCAGGTCGAGCGGTTCCGCAACCCGGGCCCGACCGTGACCGTCGGACTCGACGGCGACGACACCACGCAGATCGCGCCCCACTCGGGCGAGACCCACTGGTACGCCGGCTACGAGAGCCAGGCCGACAACATCCTCGACGTCGACGTGACGGATGGCGCGGCCACGACGCTCGACTTCTGGACGTGGCACTTCATCGAGGAGGGCTGGGACTACGGCTTCGTCGAGGCGCTCGTCGGTGACGAGTGGGTGACGGTTCCGCTCACGGACGACTCCGGCGCGACGGTCACGACCGACGACGACCCGCACGGGAACAACGAGGAGGGCAACGGCCTGACCGGCACCTCCGGCGGCGAGTACTTCGTCGACGAGCCCGAGTACGTGCACCTGTCGGCCGACCTGCCCGCCGGCACGACGGACGTGCGCTTCCGGTACTCGACCGACGCCGCCTACCTCGACACCGGTTGGTTCGTCGACGACGTGATGGTCGACGGCGAGGCGGCCGCGGTGTCGTCGGCCGAGGGCGAGTGGACCGAGACGACCGGCCTCCAGGACAACAACTGGACGCTGCAGGTCATCGCGAGCTGCGACCTGACGCCCGGAGTGGAGTCCGACTTCGAGATCGTCGATGAGTCGGGCAACCACGTGTACCGCCTCGAGGGCGACGACATCTCGATGTCGGGTCTCGACACCACGTGCGCGAAGGGCCCCAACCGCGACTTCGCCACGCTCGTGTCGAACCTGCCCACCGGCGACCTCGACACGCTCGACGCGGGCTACTCGCTCGACGTGACGAACACCGGCAAGGGCAGGAAGGGATAATCCCGTCCGCGTCTCGAACCTCTCGGCAGGCCCCGGTCCTCCTCGGACCGGGGTCTGCCCGTTCCGCCGGCGCATCTGAGAAGGTGGGCTATGGAAACCATCGAGGTGAAGGGCGCCAACGGCGAACGACTCCTGTACGACGGCGCGACCGTCGCCAAGTTCCGGCACAACGGCCTCGACGAGGCGGCGCGGAACCCGATCTCGACGTATCGCGAGATCAGAGTCACCCACCGGCCGGGCAAGCGCGGTCGGCCCGGCCGTTACGAGGTCATGCTCGCCATGACCTCCTTCATGTCGCTGACGGTCGAGGAGCCCGAGAAGCCGCAGCTCGATGCCCTCGTCGCAGCGCTCGACCGCTCCAGGGCCTGAGACCCGGCGGGACGCACGCCCGGACCGGCGTCGGAACGGCGTCGACCGAGCGACGCCGCACCGGCAGGCACGTGAAGGTTGCGCTCTCGGCGCGTGCGTTCCACGTGGCCCGACGTCGACCTGCCGGCAGCCTCCCAGCCGTTTCCGCCGGAAGGCGCCGCAACGGTGAGAGGCCGGTATCGGATTCTCCGATACCGGCCTCTTCTTGGTTGCGGGGGCAGGATTTGAACCTACGACCTCTGGGTTATGAGCCCAGCGAGCTACCGAACTGCTCCACCCCGCGGCACGAGAGATAACACTAGCACGGGCTCGGAGCGGGGTCGAATCGAGGGCGCCGGCCGGGCGTTTCGGGTCCCGGTACGGGCGCTCCGGTCTCGGTACGGGCGCGTCGCGTCCTACTGGACCACCGGGCGCGGCGCGGACGCGACGACCTCGTACGAGAGCGGCAGCCACCGGCGGTCGGGCCACCCGAACATGCCGTCGCGCTTGGGAACCGTCACGGGGAAGATCCGCCACGGCACCTCGTAGTGCTCGGTGAACGACTCGACGTGCAGGCCCGCGTCGCGGAGGGCGCCCAGGACCTCGTCCAGCGGATGCATCCACTCCCACGTCCGCGCGTGCTCGAGGCGGGCGTCGGGGTCGGCATAGTCGCTCGGGTCGTCGAGGACGTCCGGTCCGTCGGCGACGTAGGGGTAGGTGAACTGCGGCAGCCCTTCCGGGCCCCCGTCGCCGTCGAACACGTACGCCGACGGGTGGCCGTCGGCGAAGAACAGCCGGCCGCCCGGGGCGAGGAACCACTCGATGATGCGCGCCCACTCCGCGACATCCGGAAGCCAGCCGATCGTGCCCCAGGTCGTGAACACCAGGTCGAACGACCCGGGCTCGGGCAGGGCGTGGCGCGCGTCGTACAGGTTGGCCTGCACGAAGCGGGCGCGGTCGGCGACGCCGAGTTCGTCGGCCATCCGTCGGGCCTCGACGACGGCGGGCTCGGAGAAGTCGAGGCCCACCGCGGTGGCGCCGGCGTTCACGAGCGAGAGCGTGTCGGAGCCGAAGTGGCACTGCAGGTGCAGCACGCGCACCCCGTCGAGCCCGTCCGGGAACAGCCGCTCCACGCCGGCGCGCGCGATCGGGTCGAGCTGGCTCCCGCCCTCGCGAAGCCGCGCACGGTCGTAGAAGGGCGAAGCCACGTGCACATGCACGCGCTCGTCCCAGTTCGCCCGGTTGTCGTCGAGCCAGTCGCCGTCGCGGAGGTCGACGCCGGCTCCGCTCATTCGCCCTCCGCCGGAGGCTCGGTGGCGGGCGCCTCGGCCGCGTCGTCGCCGGCGAGCACGATGAGCTCGGACACGATCTCGGCGAGCTCCGCGTCGGCCCGTCCGTACTCGACCCAGTCGCCGGCCTGCAGCGCCGCCTGCTTGTCCTCGATGGCCTGGCGGGCGCGATTGAGCAGGCTCTGCAGCTCGGTGTCGGCGGTCACCGGCGTCTCGGTGCCCTCGCCTTCGCCCTCGCCCTCGCCTTCCGCGTCGGGCGGCGTCGGCTCGACCTCCTCGTCACCGGCCGCCGCCCCCGAGTCGCCGCCGAAGAGGACGTTGAGCGCCTCGTCGAGGGTGTCCTGGAACGCGATCTCGTCACCGAACGCGACGAGCACCTTCTGCAGCACGGGGTAGCTGGTCTCACCGGTCGACCGCACGTACACGGGTTGCACGTAGAGCAGGCCGCCGCCGACCGGGATCGTCAGCAGGTTGCCGTTGATCACGTCGGACTGGCCCTGGCGGAGGATGTTCAGCTGGGCGGAGATCGACGTGTCGCTGTTGAAGCGGTTCTGCACCTGGCCGGGTCCGGGGACGTTGTCGTCCTCGGGGAGGTTCAGCAGCCGCAGCTTGCCGTAGCCCTCGGCCCGTTCGCCGTCCTCCGAGCCCGCGTTCGAGTCCACCGCGAGGTATCCGCGGAGCACGTTGCGGCTCGCCTGCCCGCGAGCCTCGGGGATGAAGGTCGAGTAGAGCGAGTACGTCGGCTCCTCCTGACCCGGCATCTGCATCGTGAGGTAGTACGGCGGCTGGAGCAGCGTGCTCGCCTGGCCCTGCGTCGGGTCGAGGGGGGTGGTCCAGGCATCCTCGCGCGAGTAGAACGCGTCGGCCTCGGTCACGTGGTAGCGCCCCAGCACGGCGCGCTGCATCTTGAACAGGTCGGCCGGGTAGCGCACGTGGCTCATGAGCTCGCCCGACATCTCGCTCATCGGGCGGAGCTTCGTGGGGAAGATCTTGTCCCACGTCTTGAGGATCGGGTCCTCCTCGTCCCAGGCGTACAGCGTGACGCTGCCGTCGTAGGCGTCGACGGTCGCCTTGACCGAGTTGCGGATGTAGTTCACCTCGTCGAACGCGAGCGGCGACGAGACGGTGTCGCTGTCGGAGATCGCCTCGCTGTAGCTCACCTTGTTCGAGTAGGGGTACTGGTCGGAGAGCGTGTACCCGTCGACGATCCAGACGATCCGTCCGTCGACGACGGTCGGGTAGGCGTCGGTGTCGAGCGTGAGGTACGGCGCCACCTTCTGCACGCGCTCGATCGGGTTGCGGTCGTAGAGGATCTGCGACTCGTCGTTCACCTGGTCGGAGAGGAAGATCTGCTCGGACTGGAACTTCAGCGCGTAGACGAGCTTGGTGAAGACGTTGTCGAGCTTCGGCCCGCCGTCGCCGTCGAACGTCGTCTGCTGCGGCTCGCCGTCGCCGCCGGCCGGGAAGTCGAGCTCGATCTCGCGCGAACCCTCGGGCGCGCCGACGATCGAGTACTCGGGCGAGCTCTCGCCGAAGTACACGCGCGGCTCGAACTCCGGCAGGGTTCCCGTCGAGGGGATGCCGGACTGCAGGAACACCGGCTGGCCGTCGCTCGAGCGCTGGTTGCCCGCCGCCGCCACGAGGCCGTAGCCGTGCGTGTAGACGAGGTGCGTGTTGAACCACGTCTGAGCATCGCCGAGGCCCTCGAGGTTGAGGTCGCGGATGGCGACGATCGTGTCCTGCATCTGCCCGTCGATCTCGTACCGGTCGACGTCGAGGGACTCGGGGAACTGGTAGTACTGGCGGAACTGCTCGAGCTGGCGGAACGCCGGGCTGATGATCGCCGGGTCCATGAGGCGGATGCTCGCGGTCGTCTCGGCGTCCTCGCGCAGGGCGCCCGGCTCGGCGTCGGTCTTCGCCTCGTACGGGATCTCCTCGATGTCGGACACGCCGAACGCGTCGCGGGTGAGGTCGATGTTCCGCTGGATGTACTCGGCCTCGAGCGAACGGGCGCTGGGGTCGACCTGGAAGCGCTGCACGACCCACGGGTAGAGCGAACCGATGAGCAGGCTCGACACCACGAGCAGCACGGCGCCGACCAGGGGAAGCCGCCACCGGCCGAGGAACGCCGTGATCAGGAACAGGATGGCGACCGCCGCGGCGATGACCGCGAGGATCTGCCGGCCCGGGATGGTGGCGTTCACGTCGGTGTACGAGGCACCCGTGATGAGGGAGCCGACCTCGGTCACGGTGGCGTACTGGTCGAGCCAGATGCTGACGGCCTGCAGCAGCAGGTAGAGGCCGGCGGTGATCGCGATCTGGATCCGCGCGGCCTTCGAGATGACGACCTCGCGGCCGCTGATCCGGATGGCGCCGTAGAGGTAGTTCGTCGCGATGACGAGCAGGCCCGACAGGAGCACGACCGCCGAGGCGAAGCCGACGACCGAGCGGTAGAAGGGGAGCTCGAAGACGTAGAACCCCACGTCGAGCCCGAACTGCGGGTCGATCGTGCCGAACGGGGTCCGGTTCAGCCAGGTGAGCACCGAATCCCAGCGACTCGCGGTCGAGACGCCGGCGAAGATGCCGAGCACGATCGGCACGCCGAACATGGCGAGCCGGCGCAGCGGCTCGAACACCTCCTGGTAGCGGTCGAGCTGCGAGTTGAGCTTCGCGTAGACCGGCCGCGTGCGGTAGGCCACCTGGATCGAGATCCACACCGGCACCGCCATCGCGGCGAAGCCGATGAGGAACAGCACGACGCGCGCGACCCACTCGGTGAGGAGCACCTCGACGAAGTCGAGCTGCTGGTACCACAGGATGTCGGCGTAGATGCCGGCGAAGACGAAGAAGGCGACGACGAGCGCGCCCACGATGCCGATCGTGATCGCGATCGGAGCGCGACGGCGCGGCATCCTCGGTTCCTGCGGCTGTGCTGTGGACACTTCTCGGCCTCATTCGGGTCGGGACGGGACGGGTTCCCATCCTATGGTCGGCAGTCTTGGAAAGGGCTGGTGGCGGACGCAGTGCCGAGCGGTCCCGGTAACGAACCGATACCGTTGCGCCCGCCGGACGCGCGAACCCCCTGCGGCGGAGGCGAGGGTCAGCCGGTCGCCTCGCACCGCGCGAATGACGAGGTGTCGCCGCCCTCGCCGGCGGCCTCCACGATCTCGCGCGCATCGTCGAGCGTCTCGACGGCGAAGACCTCGAGCCCGTCGGGGATGTGGCCGACCACCTCGCCGCAGTTGGCCTCGGGCGCGAGGAACCACTCGGCCCCGCTGTCGACGGCGCCCCACAGCTTCTGGCGGATGCCGCCGATGCCGCCGACCTCGCCGTCGGAGTCGATGGTGCCGGTGCCGGCGACGTTCTCGCCGCCGGTCATCGCGCCGGGCGTGAGCTTGTCGATGATCCCGAGGGCGAACATCATGCCCGCGCTGGGACCTCCGACGTCGTCGAGGCGGATCTCGACGTCGATCGGGAACTCGTAGCGCATGCGCACGCCTACGCCGATCACGACCTGCCCGTTCCGCTCGACGGGCGTGACCTCGACCTCCACGGTCTCGTCGTCGCGCACGACCTCGAGCACCGCCGGCGAGTCGGTGCCGTGCTCGGCGAGCGCGTCGCGCAGCTCGCCGACCGACAGGACGGGCTGCCCGTCGACCGCGGTGATGACATCCCCCGCCTCGATCACGCCGTCGGCGGGCAGGCCGTCGCCGACCCCCTGCACGACGACCTCGCGCGGGAACTCGTAGCCGAGCTCGACGAGGGCGGCCGCGATGGCGTCCTGCTGCGAGTCGACCATCTGCGCCTCGTTCTGCGAGTCGCGGTCCTCCTCGCTGATCCCGGGCGGGAAGACCGCCTCGACGGGCACGACGGCGCGCCGGGTGTCGAACCACGCGACGGCGACGTCGAGCCACCCCGGGGTGTTGCCGGGCCGACCGACCGCGGAGACCGTGAGGAGGTCGAGCGATCCCTCGGTCGGGAACGTCTCCTCGTCGGGAATGGAGATCAGCGGGATCTCCTCGCCGTCGGACTGGGTGGTGCCGAGCGTGTCGAACACCGGTCCGGGCTGCTGGATCACGTACGGCGACGGGAGCAGCGCGACGACGAGCCCGAGCAGGGCGGCCACGGCGACGGCGCCCCAGCCGATGCGCTCCCGGCGACTGCGGCGGGCGGGCGCGACGGGCGCGTCGCGGCCCCCCGTGGGCGCGGCATCCGCCTCGGGTCCGTACAGCACCATGCCCGGTTCATCCTTCCCAGGGCACCGCGGAACCGCCCCGCGCCGGCTGGTGCGGCGCTGTTCGCGACGGGCGGACACCCGGAAGGTCAGCCTAGGCCAATTCCCGGGGAGGAAGACCGAGCGCGGCGGTAGCGTGGAAAGCCGATCGAGGGAGGTGGCCTCCGTGGCCGAACGCGACGACCAGCCCGACCGGAACCCGGAAGACGAGTTCCGCGACATGCTGCGCGAGCTGCTGTCCGGGTCGGGCGGCATCGATCCGTCGAAGCTCGCCAACGCGGCCGGCCTCCCGAGCGATCCGGCGAGCCTCGCGGCGATCTTCAGCCAGCTCCAGCAGGCGATGCAGCGCTCGGAGGACGAGGGCATCGACTGGTCGCTCGCGCTCCGGCAGGCCGAGCAGCGCGCATCCTCCGGGCAGCGCCAGGTCGACGCGGACGAGACCGAGCGGCTCGACCGCGCCGTGCAGGTGGCCGCGCTCTGGCTCGACGAGGTCGTCGACGTCTCGGCGCTCCCGACCCGGCCCGAGCTGCTGACGCGCCGCGCCTGGGCTGCGGCGACCCTCCCGATCTGGTCGCAGCTCGCCGAACCGGTCGCGCTGAGCATCGCCGACTCGCTGACGCGCGTGATGAGCGAGCAGGCCCCCGAGGAGATGCGCGCCATGGTGCAGGGCGCGAGTCGCATGATGCGCGGCATCGGCGGCGCCATGTTCGCGATGCAGCTCGGCCAGGTCGTGGGCCAGCTCTCGACCGAGGTCGTGTCCGGCGGCGATGTCGGCGTCCCGTTGCTCGAGGACCGCGCAGCGCTCCTTCCCCAGAACATCGCGGAGTTCGGCGCCGGCCTCGACATTCGGGCCGACCAGGTCGAGCTGTACCTCGCCGTGCGCGAGCTCGCCCATGCCCGCCTCTTCCGGCACGCGCGATGGCTCCGCCTCCACCTCATCACGGCGATCACCGCATTCGCCCGCGGCATCGACGTCGACGTCGAGCGACTCGAGGAGCTCGCCGAGGGCTTCGACCCGTCGAACACCGACGAGCTGCGCGACGCCGTCGCGAACGGCGCGCTGCTGCGTGCGAAGTCCCCCGAGCAGGAGGCCGCGCTCGGCCGCCTCGAGACCGTGCTCGCCCTCGTCGAGGGCTGGGTCGACGTCGTGACGGCGGATGCCACGGAGCGCCTGCCCAAGTCGGACGCCGTGGCCGAGACGATCCGGCGCCGTCGCGCCACGGGTGGCCCGGCCGAGTCGGCCCTCGCGACGCTCGTCGGCCTCGAGCTCCGCCCGCGCCGCCTCCGCGACGCCGCCGCGATGTGGCGCGCCGTGACGGAGGCCGTCGGCGTGGCCGAGCGCGACGCGCTGTGGTCGCATCCCGACCTGCTGCCAACGGCCGCCGACCTCGACGATCCGGCGCCCCTGGCCGCTCGCCTCGCGGCGGGCGGGCACGCCGCCGGCGAGGCGGACGCGGAGTTCGATCAGGCGCTGGAGGCGCTGCTGCGCGGTGAAGCCGGACCGACCGCCGATGGGTCGGAGACGGGCGGGCCGGAGACGGGCGGGGCGGAGACGGGCGGGCCGGACGGCGCGTCGAACGAGTCCGCCGACGACGGCTCCGACGACGACGACCGAGGTCCGTCCGGCGGAGGTCGCGGCAGCGACTGACCCGGCGCCACGGCGCGTCCGTTCCCCCGGCCCCCTGTGGACGACGAGCGACCCGTGCACCGGACGTCGGGCATGCTTCCGGGATGACGCCGCGACTCGATCCCGCACTCCCCCTCGTCTGGCGCACGCAGCATGACCTCCAGCTCGGCGGGGTGCGCCCGTTCGCCGTGCTCCACGCGCCGGGTCCGTTCGAGGAGGGCCTGCTGAGTGCGCTCGCGGCGGGAGCGAGCCGGGCGACGCTCACGACCATCGGCACGGCGCTCGGCGGCGACGGGCGCGACGTCGACGAGCTGCTCGAGCGGCTCGCGCCGGCGCTCCTCCCGGAGACGGCACCCGGCCGCACCCGTCACGCCGGGACGATCGCGCTCGACGGCGACCCAGACCGGGTCTCGGCGCTCGGCGGCCTGCTCGCGCGTCTCGGCCATCGGCCCGTGCACGCGGCGAGCGCACCCGCCGAGGAGGTGGACGCGGTCGTCCTGATCGCCGCGCGGGTGGTCCCGCCCGGTGCGCACCTGCCGTGGCTCGCGGCCGACGTGCCCCACCTCGCGGTCGTGTTCGACGAACGCGGCGCCGAGGTCGGTCCGCTCGTCCGGCCCGGTTCCGGGGCGTGCCTGCGCTGCGTGCACCTCGCCCGTCGCGACGCGGATGCCGCGTGGCCGGCGGTCGCCGCGCAGCTGGCCGTCGCACCGACCCCGCCCCGCGCGCCCCGAGTCGAGCACGAGGCGCTCGCGCTCGCGGCATCCGCCGTCGACGACCTGCTGCACCTGGGGCGCACCGAGCTCGACGGGGCGGTCGTGCTCGTCAGCGACGCGACGGAACGCCGCTCGCCACCCGCTCCCGGGCCGGTCGCGTCGCATCCCGAGTGCGGATGTCGAGTTCCCGGAGGAACCGCGACGGCTCCCGCTCGCCTCGATGCGCGCCGGACCGCGCCGCCCAGCTCAGCGTCAGCCGACGCCGTGCCCGCGTGATCCCGACGTAGAGCAGCCGGCGCTCCTCGTCGATCGCGTCGAGTCCCGTCGCGTACGCGATGGGCAGCATGCCCTCGGTGAGGCCGACCAGGTGCACCTCGTCCCACTCGAGGCCCTTGGCGGAGTGCAGCGTCGCGAGCGTCACGGCGGCGATCGCCGGCTCGTTCTGCGACGCGGCGCGCGCTGAGAGCTCGTCGGCGAACGTGCGGAGCGTGGTGCCCGCGGGCACGTCGTCGACGAGGCGCGCGAGCGCGTTGAGCGACTCCCACCGCGAGCGCACCGCGCCCGGCCCCTCCGGCGGCTCGACCGACCAGCCGAGCGAGCGGAGCACGTCGCTGACCGTCTTGAACAGCGGTTCGCCCGTGGACGCGAGCGCCTGGGCGCGGATGGCGTGCACGGCCTGCTTGACCTCGGGCTGCTCGAAGAACCGCTGCGCGCCGCGAACGCGCGTGGCCACGCCGACCTCGGCGAGCGCCTGCTCGAGCAACGCGGACTGCGAGTTCACGCGCATGAGGACCGCGATCGACTCGGCGGGCACGCCGGCGTCGATGCGCTCCCGGATGCGGGTGGCCGTGCCGCGCGCCTCCGCGAGCTCGTCGGGGTAGGCGACGACCTCGGGCAGCGCGCCGTGCGGGACCCGGCCCGCTGCGGACCCCGCGGCGCCCGAGTGCGGCCGCGCCGCCGCGGGGACGGCCGGGTCGCCACCATCGGGTGCCGCCGCCACGAGTCGGAGCGCCCCGGGCCGCCCGCGCACCAGGCGGTTCGCGACCTCGACGATCTCGGGCGTCGACCGGTAGTTGCGCTCGAGGCGCACGACCGTGGCATCCGGGTAGCGCCGTTCGAAGCCGAGCAGGTGCTCGGCGGAGGCGCCCGCGAACGAGTAGATCGTCTGGCTGGCGTCGCCGACCACGCACACGTCGCGGCGATCGCCGAGCCACAGGTCGAGCAGGTGCTGCTGCGCGGGCGACACGTCCTGGTACTCGTCGACGACGAAGTGACGGTAGCCCTCGCGGACCTGCATCGCGACGGCGGGCTCGGTCTCGATCATCCCCGCGGTCGCGAGGAGCACGTCCTCGAAGTCCATCGACCGCCGCTCGTCCTTCAGCTGCTCGTACGCCGTGACGAGCTCGAGGAACTGGTCGGCGTCGAGCGACCCGGGCGCGCCGCGCGAGGCCAGCCGCGCGCGATGGTCGTCCATGCCCATCACGCTCACCTTGCGCCACTCGATCTCGGCGGCGACGTCGCGCAACGTGGCCGTGTCGACGCGCAGCCGGCATCGCTCGGCCGCGAGGCCGAGCAGCCGGCCCTTGAACTCGAGCACGCGCGGCGCGGGCCCGCCCGCGACGATCGGCCAGAAGTGATTCAGCTGGGCCAGCGCCGCCGCATGGAAGGTCCGCGCGGGGACGCCGCCCGCGCCGAGTGCCCGCAGGCGGGAGCGCAGCTCGGCGGCCGCCCGGTTGGTGAACGTCAGGGCCATGACGCGCGCGGGGTCGTAGGCGCCGGATGCCACGCCGTAGGCGATCCGGTGCGTGATCGCGCGGGTCTTGCCCGTCCCGGCGCCGGCCAGCACGCACACCGGGCCGACGAGCGCCTCGGCCGCGACGCGCTGCTCGTCGTCGAGGGCGTCGAGGAGCGGATCGCCCGAGGTCATGACGTCGACCAGGGCAGCGACGACTCGAGCGGTTCGCCGTACCACTGCTCGAGCATCCACCGCGCGATCGAGGTCTCGCCGGGCAGCGCGACGCGGCCGAGCGCACCGCGCAGCTCGGATCGGTCGAACCAGCGCAGCTCGACGATCTCCTCGCCGTCCGGCACCGGGGCGACGGACGCCCCGTCGACCACGCGTGCCCGGAACGCGAGCATGAGGCTCGCCGGGAACGGCCACGGCTGCGACCCGAGGTACTCGACCCGGTCGACGTGCAGGCCCGTCTCCTCGGCGATCTCCCGGACCACGGCCGCCTCGAGCGACTCCCCCGGCTCGACGAAGCCCGCGAGCACCGAGAAGCGGTCCTGCTCCCACATCGCGTTCGAGCCGAGCAGCACGCGGTCGTCGTCGTCGGTCACGATCACGATCACCGCCGGGTCGGTGCGCGGGAAGCGCATGCGGTCCTCGGCGAGGCAGCGGCGCGCCCATCCGGCGGTCACCACCTCGGTCGGGCTGCCGCACGCGGGGCAGAACGCGTGCGTGTCGTGCCAGATGGCGAGCGCGACGGCCTGGATGGCGAGTCCCGCGTCGCGGTCGTCGAGCATGGTCGCGACGGAACGCAGCCCGCGCCAGGAGCCGGCGTCGTCCGCCAGCGCGTCGGCGTCGGCGTCCGCGAGCACCCACGCCTCGACGGGGCTGCCCGCCGGGAGCGCATCGCCCGCGGCATCCGTCGACGGGTCGAGCGTTCGCCCGAGGTACATGCGCACGACCGGGTCGGGCAGGGCCGACGGATGCCGCAGGTCGAGGGCCGTCGGCTCGCCGGCCGCGACCAGCACCCGCCCCTCACGGACCAGGAGCACGCGGGCGTTCGGGTCGGCGTCGAACGCCGCCTGTCGCGACGGGTCGGTGCGGCGCACCGCGTCGCGGTCGAGGTGCTCGCGGGCCAGCGGGGGCACGGCGGGGGCGTCGGCGGCGAGCCGGCCGCTGCGGGAATGCGGCGGGGCGACGGACTCGGGTTCGCGCACGGTCCACCTCTCGCTTTCGTCCGGAGTCGTCGGGAAGGCGTGGCGGTCGCCGGGCGGGCGAGGACGCGTGCTTAGGCTGGTGCCATGGCCAGACCCCCACTCACTCTAGCCGCGTTGGCCACGGCCGCGGTGGCGGGACTCGAGGTGCGGGCGGCCCGGGCGCACACGTACGGGACGTCGGGCGCGTTCGATGCCGTCGAGCTCCAGTCCACCGACGGCCGAAGGCTGATGATCCGCGTGCCGCGGTCGCCGACGGCCGAGAACGAGCAGTCCGCCGACCTGGTCGGGTTGCGGGCGCTGTCCGCCGGCATCCGTTCGCGCCTGCCGTTCGCGGTCCCCGAGTTCGTCGGCCAGGCGCCGATCGGGCCGACCCGCGCGGTCGTCACGGGATTCATCCCCGGCGCCGTGCGGTCGGCGGACGAGCTCACCTCCGCTCCGGAGCTCGCCGGCGCGGTCGGTCGCGCGATCGCCGCGATCCACGCGCTCCCCGCCGGGTTCATCGGCGAGGCGGGGCTTCCGCGCCGCACGGCCGAGCAGGCCCGCGAGGCGGCCGTCGAGGTCATCGACCGCGCGGCCGACACGGGCCGCCTGCCGGCCGCGCTCATCCGCCGATGGGAGGAGGCGACCGACGACGACACCCTGTGGCGGTTCGGACCCACGGTCGTGAACGGGCAGCTCGGTGCCGACTCCTTCCTCGTCGAGGGCGACCACGTCACCGGGATCATCGGATGGTCCGGACTCGCGCAGGACGATCCCGCGCGCGACCTGCACTGGGTGCTCACGTCGACGGGTGCCGCAGCGGAGGAGACCCTCGCCGCGTACATGACCGCGCGGGCGGGCCTCGCGGACGCCGAGCTCGCCCGGCGGGCGCTGCTCTACGGCGAGCTCGAGCTGGCGCGCTGGCTCCTCCACGGCGTCGACACGCACGACGACGCGGTCATCGAGGACGCCGTGGGCCTGCTCGACGGGCTGGTCGCGCGTGTGCACGACCACTCCTCGGAGTCGCTCACGACCGACACCGGTCCGGTGCTCGCGGTGACCGACGTCGAGCGCCTCCTCGAGACCACGCCGCGGGATGCCGCCGCGCGCGAGCCCGGCACGGGCATGCTCACCGACAGCTACGACGTCGAGGAACTGCGGCGCCACCTCGAGGGCACGGCCGCGGGCGCGGCCGGCGGATCGGGTCGCGGCGTCCGGGCCCCCGCCATGGACGAGACGGCGCCCATCCCGCTCGACCTCAGCGATTGGGGCGATGCGGCACCACGGGGCCGCTCCGGCGGTTCGACCGCGGCGCCGGGCGCGGCCGGTGCTCATCCTCCGACGACCGCCGATCGCACCTCACCGGGGAGCGCATCGGGTGCCGGGTCGGTCGACGATGCGGATCCGGAGCGCACCGACACGGACGCCCAGGCGCGGCGCAACGCCGCTTCGTCGTAGAGCACCTCCGGACGCAGGACCAGGTCGTCCTCGACGTAGTAGAAGACCGCGTCGATCTGCTCGACGGGCACGCCCGACCATCGCGAGTACGCGAGCCGGTAGAGGGCGAGCTGGGTCTGCCGCAGCTCGAGCTCGCGTGCATCGCGCGGGGCGGCCCCCGTCTTCCAGTCCACCACCTGGTAGCGGATGCCGCGGCTCGCGAGCTCCGTCTCGGCGGGCACCTCGTAGACGGCATCGAGCTTGCACACGAACACGTGGCCGTCGAGCGGCAGGTGCAGCTCCAGCTCGACCGCCTCGGGACGTCGGTCGCCCCACTCCGACGCCGCGAACGTGTCGCGGAGCGCCGCGAGCCGCGCCTCGGTCGGATCGGCGAGGACCTCGCCCTCGGCGCCGAGGTCGAACCCGACGTCGAGCGTGTCGAGGTCGTCGGAGCCCGGCGCGGCCGGCCGCGAGCCGTCGCCGAGCGCGCGCTGCTCGACCCACGAGTGGAAGAGGGTGCCGATGCGCGTCGCGCGGTAGGGACGCTGCGGCATGGGGCGGGCGAGCTCCGCCGCGACGGCGGCGGGGTCGTCGACGTAGTCCTTGAAGCGCGACGCGGGCACGCGGACCGGCACCTCTCCGCCTCGGCGCGGTTCGCCTCGCAGGCGGCGCTCCTCGAGCAGCATCCGGATCTCGCCGGCGAGCTGCGGGCCGATCCCGGTGCCGGAGGGCATGGCGGCGGCCTCGCGCACGAGTCGCGCGGCACGCTCGACGGACGGTCGACGGGGACCGAGCGGGTCGAGCGGCCACTGCACGCGCGCGGCATCCGCAGCTCGGGGATTCTCGTCGTGCTCGGATGACGTGGGCAGCACCGCGGCATCCACGGCGCCGGCCTGCACGAGCTCGCGCAGGAATCCGCTCGGCGACCTCGGGGACTTCTGCGTCGCCCACCATGATCCCGCCAGGAGGAGCTCGGCGCGTGCCCTCGTGACCCCGACGTAGGCGAGGCGTCGTTCCTCGTCCGCGTGCCGCTCCCGGTTCTCGGCCGAGTAGGCGCGCACGGCCTCGTCGAACTCCGCCTGGCTCTGCACCCCGCGCCACATGAGGTCGGGGATCTCGTCGCGGTCGCCGCGGAACTCGTCGGGCAGCGCGCCGAACGCGAGCCACCCCTTCGTGCTGCGCGGCTTCGAGGGCAGCTCGTCCTCGACCAGGCGCGGGATCGCGACGAGGTCCCACTCGAGGCCCTTGGAGCCGTGGATCGACAGCACCTGGACGGCGCCCGGCTCGGGATCGTCCTGGCGCGGGCTCAGCCGGTCGCGCTGCTCGGCCTCGGTGAGCCACCCGAGGAACGCGCCGAGGGTGGCGTGCTCGGCGGTGTCGACGAACCCGGCCACGAGGTCGTCGAAGGCCTCGAGGCTCGCCCCGCCGAGCGGCTGGGAGGCGTTCGCGGCGACCTCGACGTCGAGCAGCAGCTCCTGCTGCACCAGCGTCACGAAGTCGACGAGCCCCAGGCCGGTCCGCCGGCGCAGCGACTGCAGCTGGGCCCCCGCCCGGCGCATGCGGGCGAGGCCCTCGGGCGTGATCGCGGCGAGCGCGCGGTGGTCGTCGGGCGCGGTCAGCACGAAGTCGAGCGCGTCGACGATCGACGGCGACTCGTCGGGCGCGATCGACCCGCGGATGCCCTGCCGCACCTCGTCGGCGAGGCGGCGGGTCGAGAGGTCGCGCTCGGCCAGCCACCTGGCGAGCGAGCCGAGCGCGGCGAGGTCGGCCGTGCCGATGCGCCAGCGCGCGCCGCCGAGCAGGCGGAGCAGCTCCGACCCCGCGGTCGGGTCGTGCAGGACGCGGAGGGCGCACACGAGGTCGGCGATGACCGGCTGGTCGAGCAGGCCCGCCACTCCGAGCACGTGCACCGGGACGCCGCGTGCCCGGAGCGCGGCGGCGAACAGGTCGACGTGTGCGAACGTCCGGCAGAGGAGCGCCGCGGTGCGCCCGCCGGGTCGCAGCCGCTCGGCCATCCACTCGGCGACCTGTTCGGCCTCGTCGTCGATCGTCTCGGACCAGGACACGTCGATCCGGCCCGGGCCGGCGAACGGCGAGGGGCGCAGCGGCGCCTTCGGGATGCCCCCGTCGAGCGGCGCGATCAGCGCGTTCGCCGCCTCGAGCACCACGACCGGGTTGCGCCAGCTCGTCGACAGGTCGTACGCGGCCGCTGCGCCCGCAGCGGCGAAGTCGCGGCCGAACCGCGCGAGGTTGGCGGCGCTCGCGCCGCGCCAGCCGTAGATGGACTGGTCGGGATCGCCGACCGCCATGACGGGATGGTGGCGGAAGAGCGTCGCGAGCAGTCGCGTCTGGACGACGCTCGTGTCCTGGTACTCGTCGAGGAGGACGGTCGCGTAACGGTCGCGGTGCTCGGCGACCACCTCGGGATGCGTCGTGCAGATCTCGAGCGCGAGGGCCACCTGGTCCGAGAACTCGATGTAGCCTCGCGACCGCTTCGCGTCGGCGTAGGCGTCGGCCAGGTCGAGCAGCGGCGGCAGCGCGTCGACCACGCCGAGCGCCGAGACGAAGCTCTCGAAGGGCGTGCGCTTGCGGGGCGCCTCGATCGGCAGGTCGGACATCGCGAGGAAGTCGCGGGCGAAAGCCCGGACGTCGCGGCTGTCGGTCACGTTCTCGGCGAGCGCACGGCTGAGCGAGAGGACGGCGCCGGTGACGCGGTCGAGCGACGCATCGATCTCGACGAGTCGCGGATCGGCCGATGCCGCGACGATGCTGCGGGCGAGCTGCCAGGCGGCCGCCTCGCCGAGCACCGCGGCATCCGGCTCGCGCCCGATGCGCAGGGCGTGCTCGCGGTAGATCGCGCCGGCGAACGCGTTGTAGGTGCCGACCGCGGCGGACTCCAAGGGGTCGATGCGCACTTCGGCGAGCCCCTCGTCGACCAGCTGGCCGATCCGCTCGCGGATGCGCTCGGCGAGCTCGCCCGCCGCCTTGCGCGTGAAGGTGAGGCCCAGCACCTCGGGCACGTCGGCATGGCCGTTGGCGAGCAGCCAGACGACCCGGTTCGCCATCGTCTCGGTCTTGCCGCTGCCCGCGCCCGCGACGACGATGCTCTGGCCGCGCGGGTCGGCCTCGATCACCGCGCGCTGCTCGGGCGTGGGCTGGTGGAGTCCGAGTCGCAGCGCGATCTCGTCGGCCCCGAGCCGGATGCCGCTCATGCGCACACCGCCGGCACCAGATGCACGCGATACCGCCACTCGCCGAACCGCGAGCCGTGGGCGAACTCGACGGGCGAGTCGAAGGTCGCGCCCGCCATGACGCGCGCCACCTCGTCGAGCCGGGCGTGGAAGGCCGCCTCGTCCTCGTCGTCGAACGGCTGCTGCGCTCGCTCGGTGTATCGGCGACCGCCCACCGGGCGCGCCACGTAGACGAGCTTCGCGCCGCCGAGGCGACCCGCGTCGGGCAGCGCTCCGGCGCGCGCCGCGAGTTGGTAGGCCGCAAGCTGCGGATGCTCGGCCGTCCTGGCGGCGCTCGGGGGCGTGCGGCCGGTCTTGATGTCGACGATGACGGTCGTTCCGTCGGGCGTCGCCTCGACGCGGTCGATCGTCCCGGTGATGCGCACCCTGCCGCTGACCAGCGTGAACCGCCCCTCGGCCCCCAGCACGACGACGCCGTCGTCGGCCGCGTTCCGCAGGTAGTCGGCGGCGCCCTCGGTCATGCGGCGGGCGCCCCGGCGCTCGCGCTCGGCGACCCAGCCGGCGTCGAACCGGAGATCGCGCCAGCGCCGTTCCACGGAGGCCCAGAGGGCCTCGACGTCGAGATCGCCCTCGGTCGACGACGCCTCCTCGACCACGGCGTGGACGATGGTGCCGATGGATGCCGCGAGCCCCGACGGCGGAGACGCCACGTGATCGACGAACCACCCGAGCGGGGACTCCTCGACGCGGTCGATCTGGGACGGCGACACCGGCACGAGCGCCTCGGGGTCGCCGTCGAGGTCGACGAGCGGAGCGAGGGTCGAGGGCGCGGCGAGACCGTACCAGTCGTCGGGATGCGCGCCCGGGACGCCCTGCTCGGCGAGCAGCGCGATCGCGGCCGCGGCTTCCCGGTCGCCGCCGGCCGCGTCGCGTCGGAGCGCGCCGACCAGTCCGCGGAGGTGCAGCGGTCGCCGACGCCGGGGTTCGCGGCGCTCCGCGAACGCCATCAGCACGGACGGCTGCTCGTCGTCGTTCGCGGTGCACGACAGCACGACCTGGCGGCGCGCCCGCGACACGGCGAGCGCGAACAGCCGGAGCTCGTCGGCCCGGACCGCCGAGCGGACGGCGGCGGCGGAGTCGGGCTCGGGCGGTCGCTGCCCCGAACGCTCGGCGGCCGCGGCAGGGCCGAGCGCGCCGGCGTGCAGGAGCGTGCCGCGCGGACGCAGGTTGGGCCAGACGCCGTCCTGCAGCCCGGCGACCACGACCACGTCGAACTCCCGGCCGATGAGCGTGGGCGGGGTGGCGAGCACGACGGCGTCGTCACCGCGCTCCGGGGCGAGCGAGTCCTCGGGGAGGGCGTTCTGGCGGAGCTCGTCGACGAAACGGCGGGCCGGCGCCCCCGGCTCGCGCTCGACGAAGCGGCGGGCGGCCGCGAAGAGGGCCACGACGCCGTCGATCGACCGGTCCGCCTCGTCGGTGAGCATGCCCGCGCCGGCCGCCTGGCCCGCCCACTCGGACTCGAGGCCGCTGTCGTGCCACAGCAGCCACAGCAGTTCCTCGACGGTGGCACCACGCACCGCCGCTCGCCGGGCGGCGTCGAGCAGCCGCGCCAGGCGCGCGGCCCGGCGGCCCGCGGGGGCGTCGATCGTCGCGAAGCCGCCGGCGGCCCCGAGCGCCTCGACGAGGAGCTCGTCGGCGCTCCGGACGCCGCCCGACGCGAGTTCCTCGTGCCGGAGCGCGAGACGCAGCCTCCGGAGCCCGACGCGGTCGAGCCGGCCGAGCGGGCCCGTGAGGAGGGCGGTGGCGGTCTCGGGGGTGAGCGGCTCGATGCCGAGCACGCATGCGGCCGCCGCGACGAGCGGGGCGGCCCCGGGCGCGTCGCGCAGGGCCGATCTCGCGTGCCGCCCGGAGACCGGCACGTCGGCGGCCGTGAGGGCCCGCGAGAACCCGGGGAGTTCGGCGCCCGAGCGCAGCACGACGGCCATGGACGACCAGGGAACGCCGTCGAGCAGGTGTCGTTCGCGCAGCAGCGCGGCGACCTGCGCGCCCTCGGCGGCGGACGACGCCGCCTCGATGCCGACGACCGGGTCGAGCGGATCGCGGACCGCCTCGTCGTCTCCGGTGGCGACCGCGAGCGCCGCGCCGCGGTGGCTGCCGCCGAGCGCCGTGCCGATGTGCGCCGTGAGGGAGGCGAGGAGCGCGCGATGCTCGGGGCGACCGCGATGCACCTCGGGCAGCACCACGCGGCGGACGTCGCGGGCGCCGAGCACGGACCCGAGCGAGCCCAGCAGGTCGGCGCGGCCGCCGCGGAAGCCGTTGCTGGCGACGTCGGGGTCGCCGAGGGCGACCACGCGCACGCCTCGCGCGGCGAACGCGCCGAGCAGCGCCGCGGTCGCCTCGGTCGCCTCCTGGGCGTCGTCGACGACGATGAGCCGCAGTGCGGCGAGGTCGCCGAGCGCTGCGGCGTCGGCCGGCTCGACGAGGCTCCGGCGCACCACGGCGGCGGCGAAGGCGCCGAGCTCGGCGGAGTCGAACTGGGTGGGACGCAGCTGCTCCTTCACCTCGGCGTACTCGGCGAGGAACCGCGCCGCCGCGCGCCACTCGGGGCGGCCGGCGTACTCGCCCAGCCGGTCGAGGCCCGCGGCGTCGAGTCCCTGCTCGACCGCGCGCATGAGCAGGTCGCGGAGTTCGGACCGGAAGCCGCGGAGCGCGCGCACCTCGTCGGACAGTGCGTCGGGCCACGCCGGCCCGCCGCCGTCGAGGGCCTGCGCCTCGAGCAGCTCGCCGATCACCTGGTCGTGCTCGGCGCCCGTGAGCAGCGTCACCTGCCGCCCGCTGCGCGCACGCACGAGGTCGTACGCGACGGCGCTGGCCGTGCGTGCGAGCGCCCCGCGCGTGGGCACGCCGAGCCGCACGGCGAGGGCGTCGCGCAGGGTCGCGGCGGTGCGCCGGGTGGCGGCGAGCACGAGCACCTCGGTCGGGTCGATGCCGGCGGCCACGTGCTCGGCGACGAGCTCGACGGCGAACCGGGTCTTGCCGCTGCCCGGTGCGCCGAACACCGCCGCGTGCCCCGGCCCGACCAGGTCGACGAGGGAGCGCGCGGGAAGGGCCAGGGGCTGCATGCGGCCAACGGTATCCGTGTCCGCCGACAGTGAACTCGTCCGGCCGTGCACCGCGCGTGTCGTAGTGTGCTGTCAACGACAGAAAGGCGCACCGTGGACCTTCGCATCGGCATCCAGAACTCCCCCCGCGAGCTCGGCTTCGAGACCTCGCAGACGGCGGAGGAGGTCGAGCAGGCCGTCTCTGCCGCCCTGACCGGCCAGTCGCCGGTGCTGCGCCTCACCGACTCCAAGGGCG
This sequence comes from Agromyces sp. CCNWLW213, assembly GCF_037199545.1. Classification (NCBI taxonomy): domain Bacteria; kingdom Bacillati; phylum Actinomycetota; class Actinomycetes; order Micrococcales; family Microbacteriaceae; genus Agromyces; species Agromyces sp. CCNWLW213. Next base: position 809,376 of record NZ_JBBBDX010000001.1, read on the forward strand.
CGGTGTTCGTGGTGCCCGCCGCCGCCCTCGCATACGTCGAGATCGGCACCGAGGCGGCCCGCCGGATCGGCTTCGTCGGCTGATGGAGCTGCTGTTCGTCACCCTCGGCGGGGCGCTGCTCGGACTCGCCGCGCGGTACTCGATCCCGCGTCGCGCGCTGCACGGCGTGCTCGTCGTCCCGGCCGTGGGCGCCGGGGTGGCGGCGGTCGTGTGGGTCGCGCTCACCTGGCTGGGCCTGGCGTGGGACGGCGGATGGATCTGGGTCGCATCGCTCGTCGCGTCGGGCCTCGCCGCGGTGGGCGTCGCGATGCTCCTCGGCCCGCGTCGCGAACGCGACGACGCCGAGACGTTCGCCCGCCTCGCGAAGGTGGGCGTCGCCCGCTCCTGAGCCGGGCCGCTCGCACCTCAGGCGGTGAGCCCGAGCGCGTCCATGCGTCGCGTGTGCGCCGCGATGAGCTCGGTGAAGACCGGTTCGACGTCGGCTCCGAGCGCGCCGCTCGCCTCGGCCGCCCGCAGCGCCGACCGCGCGATGAGGAGCGTGTCGCCGACGAGGCTGCGGCCCCACAGCGCGAGGCGGTCGTCGAGCGTCGGCTCCGTCGCGATCGCCTCCGAGAGCTCCCGCTCGATGACCTCCGATGCCCCGCGCTCGCGCAGGATGCCGCGCACGCGTGCGCCGAGCTCGGCGGGCAGCCCCTCGGACAGCTGGGCGAAGTAGTCGTCGAGCATGCCCGAGGTGATGTGGATGCCGAGCAGCAGCTCGTACCAGTCGGCCCCGGAGGTGGCCTGCCGGAACCGGTCGGTCGCGGGCGCGAACGGCGCCATGACCTCGGCCGGCTCGGCGCCGAGGCGGCGCAGCTCGGCGATCAGGTCGTGGTGCTTGCGCAGGGCCACGCCCGCGGCGGCGCTCAGCCCCTCCTTCGCGGCCAGGTCGGGCGCGGTTGCCACGGCCTTCGCGAGGCTCTCGAAGAACTCGAGCTGGATGTAGGCGGCCTGGCCGAGGAACGCGACCGGCTCGGGGACGATCTCGGTGAAGTCGATCCGGGTGAGCTCGGTCGGGACGACCCGCGGCCGCATGCGCGGGGCATCGGGGCGCGGCAGGCGCGCGCGGGACCAGTTCGCCATGTCGGACAGCATATCCGGGCGCTCACAGCCGCCTCCGATAGGCTGTGGGTGCACGCGGGCGATGGATCCGCGGCCGTGCGCCTGGGATCGGAACAGGGCGCACCTCTCATTCCGCATCACCGACAGGCAGATACTTGACCACGTTCACCGAACTCGGCATCGCGCCCGACATCGTCGAGGCCCTCGCCGGGAAGGGCATCGTCGATGCCTTCCCGATCCAGGAGCAGACCATCCCGCTGGCCCTCTCCGGCCAGGACATCATCGGCCAGGCGAAGACCGGCACCGGCAAGACCTTCGGGTTCGGCCTGCCGCTCATCCAGCGCCTCGGCGACGACCCCGAGGGCGGCGTGAAGGCGCTCATCGTGGTGCCCACGCGCGAGCTGTGCGTGCAGGTCACGGAGGACCTCGAGCTCGCGGCATCCAATCGCCCCACCAAGATCGTGTCGATCTACGGCGGCAAGGCGTACGAAGGCCAGATCGAGCAGCTGAAGGCCGGCGCGCAGATCGTGGTCGGCACGCCCGGCCGCCTGCTCGACCTGGCGAGCCAGCGCCTGCTGTCGCTGAAGAACGTGAGCGAGATGGTGCTCGACGAGGCCGACAAGATGCTCGACCTCGGCTTCCTCGCCGACATCGAGAAGCTGTTCTCGCAGACTCCGGCCACGCGCCACACCATGCTGTTCTCGGCGACCATGCCGGGGCCGATCGTCGCGCTCGCGCGCCGCTTCATGCTGCGCCCGATCCACATCCGCGCGACCGACCCCGACGAGGGCCTCACCCAGGCCAACATCAAGCACCTCGTCTACCGCGCCCACTCGCTCGACAAGGACGAGGTCATCGCCCGCATCCTCCAGGCCGAGGGCCGCGGCAAGACCGTCATCTTCACGCGCACGAAGCGCGCGGCGGCGAAGCTCGTCGAAGAGCTGAACGACCGCGGCTTCAACGCCGCCGCCGTGCACGGCGACCTCAACCAGGACCAGCGCGAGCGCGCGATGGCGGCCTTCAAGGCCGGCAAGAAGGACGTCCTGATCGCCACCGACGTGGCGGCGCGCGGCATCGACGTCGACGACGTGACGCACGTCATCAACCACACCATCCCCGAGGACGAGAAGGCGTACCTGCACCGCGTCGGGCGCACCGGGCGCGCGGGGAAGACCGGCATCGCGGTGACCTTCGTCGACTGGGACGACCTCCACAAGTGGGCGCTCATCAACCGGGCGCTCGAGTTCGGCCAGCCCGAGCCGACCGAGACGTACTCGTCGAGCCCGCACCTCTACACCGACCTCGACATCCCGGCGGGCACCAAGGGGCGGCTGAAGCCCGCACCCACGGCGCCCCCGACGCGCTCGAGCACCGCGGGTCGCCGCGAGGGCGAGGCGGCGACGGATGACGCGTCCCGTCCGGCCCGGTCCCGCTCGCGTCGTCGCACCCGGGGCGGTCGCCCCGACGGCGAAGGCGCCGCGGCGTCCCCCGCCGCCGAGGGCGGCGCTCCGGCCGAGGTCAGGGAGCCGGGTGCCGGCACCCACGACGGCAAGGGCCACGAGCACCACGACGGCAAGCCGGCGCCGCGGCGCCGTCGTCGCCGCGGCGGCCGTTCCGGCGGCGCCGCCGCTCCCGCTGCCCAGGCCTGATCGGTCCGGTCAGCGCGCCGCGCGTTCGCCCGCGCGAGGCACCACGGGCGACGAGCCCGTGCCCTCCGAGAGGATCCGGGCGACGACCTCGGGCTCGGTCGTGCACTCGCCGAGCCGGTTGGGCTTGCCCCGACCGTGGTAGTCGCTCGATCCGGTGACGGCGAGCCCGTAGCGTTCGGCGAGCCGGCGGAGCCGCGGCATCGCGGAGGCGGTGTTCTCGGGGTGGTCGACCTCGAGCCCGAACAGGCCGGCGTCGACGAGCTGCCGGATCCGCGCTTCGGGGAGCACGTCCTCGGCGCCGCGCGTGCCGGGGTGGGCGAGCACGGGCACGCCGCCGGCCGCGCGGATCAGGCGGATGCCGGTCAGCGGGTCGGGCGCGTAGTGCGGCTGCGCGTATCCCGAGCGCCAGTGCAGGATGCCCGCGAACGCGTCGGACCGGGTCTGCGCGTGGCCCCGGGCGACGAGCGCGTCGGCGATGTGCGGCCGGCCGATCGTGGTCCCCGCACTCGTCTGGGCGAGCACGTCGTCCCAGGTCAGGTCGTAGTCGGCCGCGATCCGCTCGACGATGCGCTCGGCACGGGTCTGCCGCGACTCGCGGATGCGGGCGGTCTCCGCGAGGAGGCCCCCGTCGTCCGGGTCGACGAGGTAGCCGAGCACGTGCACGCTGGCGAACTGCACCCGGGTCGACAGCTCGATCCCGGGGATCATCACGACGCCGTGCTGCTCGGCGGCGGCGCGCGCCCCGGCCCATCCGGCCGTGGAGTCGTGGTCGGTGATGGCGAACGCCCCGAGTCCCGCCCGGGCCACGGCGGCCACGAGCTCCGCCGGGGAGTCGGTGCCGTCGGAGACCGTCGAGTGCGTGTGCAGGTCGGCGCGGACGGCGACGGGGATGTCGGCCATCCCACCATCGTACGGGCGGCCTCCCCGCCGACTCCCAGCCGACATGCGGCGCGCTCCGGCGTCCCGCCCCGGACGCTGGCCTACGCTGGATGGCGATGCTCCCCCGCACCCTCGGCTGGGCGTTCGTGCTCGGCACCGCCGCCCTCGCCGCCGTCCTCCTGTGGCCCCAGGCGTTCGGCCTGCAGAACCAGTGGATCGCCGCCCACGTCGTCGCACTGCGCGGTGCGGCGGCGGCGTGCGCGGCGGTCGCCTCCGGGTTCTTCGTCGCCCTCGCGTTCGGACGGTCCGGGCGACGCTTCGGCGCCGCCATGGCCGCGATCCTCATGCTGTTCGCGGTCGGCAACGCGGGCGTGCTCGCCGTGCGCGGACTCGGCCTGGCCGGCGCACCCGCGGCGGCGCCATCCGACTCGGTCACCGTGCTCTCGTGGAACACGCTCGGCGAGGTGCCCGACGCGGCGACGATCGCCGACCTCGCGCTGGCCGAGCGCGCCGACGTCGTGGTGCTGCCCGAGACGACCGCACCGCTCGGCGAGGAGGTCGCGATCGCCATGCGCGAGGGCGGCCGCCCGATGTGGGTGCACACGCAGGCCTTCGACGACGTCGCGAAGGCCCGCTCCACGACGATCCTCATCACGCCGGACCTCGGCGAGTACGCGGTGGTGAACGCGGGGTTCCCGGGCCCTCCGGGCAACACCAACACGCTGCCGAGCGTCGTGGCCGACCCGGTGTCGGGCAGCGGGCCCCGCATCGTCGCGGTGCACGCCGTCGCCCCGATCCGATGGGAGCTGCGGAACTGGCGGAGCGACCTCGACTGGCTCGCCGAGCAGTGCGCGGGCGACGACGTGATCATGGCCGGCGACTTCAACGCGACCCTCGACCACTTCGCCGGCCGCGGCGTCGACGGGGGCGACCTGGGGCGATGCGCGGATGCCGCGGCGGCCGGCGGCGCCGGCGGGGTGGGCACCTGGCCGACCGGCCTCCCCGCCCTCCTCGGCAGCCCCATCGACCACGTGATGGCGACGCCGTCGTGGTCGGTCGAGTCCTTCCGCGTGCTCGAGGGCTTCGACGACGCGGGCAGCGACCACCGCCCGGTGGTGGCGACCCTCGTCCGCAGCTGAGGGCCGGCGCCGGTGCGAGAATGGGACGCATGACGAACACCGGCGACGCCACCGCGACGGCCCACGAGGCCCGCACCCTCGACGAGACCACGGCCGAGGAGTCCGGCCGCAACGCCAATCGGTCGACGACGCCGGAATCCGAGGGGTTCAAGTCGTTCATCCGCGGCGGCTGGGCCGAGCGCGACGAGACCCCGCCCGCGCCGCGCGAGCAGGCGGCGCATGCCGCGGCGCGGCGGGCACGCGTGTCGGCCGCGTTCCCCGGCCAGCGCCTCATCGTCCCCGCCGGCGACGTGAAGCAGCGCGCCAACGACACCGACTACCCGTTCCGGGCCCACTCGGCGTTCGCCCACCTCACCGGCTGGGGTTCGGACTCCGAGCCGGGCGCCGTGCTCGTGATGGAGCCGAGCGGCGACGCCGGCCACACGGCCACCGTGTTCTTCCGGGAGCGCGCCGGCCGGGACTCCGAGGAGTTCTACGCCAATCCCGCGATCGGCGAGTTCTGGATCGGCGCGCGCCCGTCGCTCGAGCACGTCGCGGCCGACCTGCAGCTCGAGACGCGCGGCGTCGCCGAGCTCGAGCACGTCGTCGACCGGGTCGACACCGCGACGCTCGTCGTGCGCGAGGCCGACGCGGCGATCACCGAGCGGGTCGACCACGCGCGACTGCGCTACGCCGCCGAGGCCGCGCTGACGACGAACGCGTCGGATGCGCCGTTCAGCCTCGAGGTCAACGCCGAGCACGAGCCCGACGCGGACTTCGCGCGCGTGCTGTCCGAGCTCCGCCTCGTGAAGGACGACTACGAGGTCGCCGAGCTGCGCGCCGCGGTCGACGCGACCGAGCGGGGGTTCGCCGAGGTGCTCGCCGAACTCCCGCGGATCACGAGCGAGGTCCGGGGCGAGCGCGTCATCGAAGGGGTGTTCGCGACGCGCGCACGCCTCGACGGCAACGACGTCGGCTACGCCTCGATCGCGGCCGCGGGGCCGCACGCGACCATCCTGCACTGGACCCGCAACGACGGTCCGGTCGTGCCCGGCGACCTCGTGCTGCTCGATGCGGGCGTCGAGCGCGACAGCTACTACACGGCCGACATCACGCGCACCTTCCCGGTGAACGGCACGTTCTCGCCCGTGCAGCGCCGGGTCTACGAGGCCGTGCTCGAGGCGGCGGACGCCGCGTTCCGCGTGGTGCGTCCCGGCGCGATCTTCCGCGAGATCCACGCGGCAGCGATGGCGGTCATCGCCGAGCGCACGGCCGAGTGGGGCTTCCTGCCCGTCTCCGCCGAGGAGTCGCTGCAGCCCGAGAACCAGTTCCACCGCCGGTACATGGTGCACGGCACGAGCCATCACCTCGGACTCGACGTGCACGACTGCGCGCAGGCCCGTCGCTCGATGTACATGGACGGCGTCCTCGAAGCGGGCATGGTCTTCACGATCGAGCCCGGCCTGTACTTCCAGCCGGACGACCTGACGGTGCCCGAGGAGTTCCGCGGCATCGGCGTGCGCATCGAGGACGACATCCTCGTCACGGCCGACGGCGCCGAGAACCTCTCGGCGCGCATCCCGCGGACGGCCGACGAGGTCGAGGCGTGGGTGCGCGGCGCACGCGGCTGACGCGACGCCTCGTCGCGGGGCAGCGGGGCGGATGCCTCGGGGCGGGCGTCAGGCGCCGGCGTCCCGCCCGTCGCGCGCGGCGCGACGCCGCGCATCCTGGGCTTCGCCATAGGTGAGCGGGCGCGAGTCGTCGACCGGCGCGGCCGGCTCGGGAACGCTCGGCTCGGCCGCGGGCGCGTCGACGGGCGGCTCTGCGGGCGGCGCCTGGGTGGCCGGCGGGGCGGCGGGCGGCGCGGCGGGCGCCGGGGCCGCGGGCGCGGCCGGGCTCGCGGCATCCGTCGCCCCCAGCACGGTGCGCGCGCGAGCGACGTGCCCGGGGTCGCCGATGATCGCGTACCGGGTCGCGAGCACCTGCATGACCGACGTGAAGTCGCGCCGGCGCCGGTTCAGCGAGTACGACACGACGCTGAAGATCATGCCGAAGCCGGCGCCGATGAGGATGGCCGCTCCGAGGATGCCGAGCGACGTGCCGGTCGGCGAGAAGATGAACAGCAGGAGGCCGAGGAACGTGCCGAACCACGCCCCCGAGAGCGCGCCGGCGCCGGCGGCGCGACCCCAGGTGAGCTTGCCGGTGATGCGCTCGACGGTCGTGAGGTCGTGGCCGACGATCGAGAGCTCCTTGACCGGGAACTCCGCCTTGGCCAGCTTGTCGACCGCGGCCTGCGCCTCCTGGTAGGTCTCGTAGCTCGCGATGGTCTCGCCCTGGGGCAGGGTCGGGTAGGTGCGGCCGAGGCGGCCGCCGAACGGGCTCTGACTGCTCACCCGGCCATTCTCCCATGCGGCCGCTCGCACGGGCCGGAAGGGAGGCCTGCGGGGTAAGTTGGGGATGTGAGCGCCACGAGAGTCTTCGTCGCCCGACTCGCCGGGTGCCCCGTCTTCGACCCGGCGGGCGACCGGGTCGGCAAGGTGCGCGACGTCCTCGTCGTGTACCGCAAGAGCGACCCCCCGCGGGTCGTCGGACTCATCGTCGAGATCCCGGGCAAGCGCCGCGTCTTCGTGTCGATCGGCCGGGTGACGTCGATCGGCGGCGGGCAGATCATCACCACTGGGCTCATCAACCTGCGCCGGTTCGAGCAGCGCGGCGGCGAGGTGCGCGTGATCGCCGAGATGCTCGGGCGCAAGGTCGCCTTCAACGACGGTTCGGGGTCCGCGACCATCGAGGACGTGGCGATCGAGGAACGCGACCCGGGCGAGTGGGAGGTCGACCAGCTCTTCGTCCGCCGCCCGAAGACGAGCGCCTCGCCGTTCGCCAAGGGTCCGTCGGCGTACGTGACCTGGCGCGAGGTGCGCGAGCTGACCGCGGCCGGCGAGGCGCAGTCGGCCGAGCAGCTCATCGCGACGTACTCGGAGCTGAAGCCCGCCGACCTCGCGACCACGCTCCTCGACCTCCCGCCGCGCCGTCGGCAGGAGGTCGCGGCCGAGCTCCCGGACGACCGGCTCGCCGACGTGCTCGAGGAGATGCCCGAGTCCGACCAGGTCGACATCCTCGCCAAGCTCGGCGACGACCGCGCGGCCGACGTGCTCGACCACATGTCGCCCGACGACGCCGCCGACCTCATCGCGCAGCTGCCCGAGGAGCGCGGCGAGCACCTCCTCGAGCTCATGGAGCCCGAGGAGGCCGAGGACGTGCGGTTCCTCCTCTCGTACGGCGCCGACACCGCGGGCGGCCTCATGACGACCGAGCCGATCATCGTGTCGGCGGATGCCACGGTGGCCGAGGGCCTCGCGCTGATCCGACGTCACGACCTCCCGCCTGCGCTCGGCGCGGCGGTGTGCGTGACGCTCCCGCCGTACGAGCCGCCGACGGGGCGCTTCCTCGGCATCGTCCACTTCCAGCGGATGCTGCGCTACCCGCCGCACGAGCGCCTCGGCTCGCTCATCGACCAGGGGCTCGAGCCCGTGACCGCCGACACGTCGGCGGCCGAGGTGAGCCGCATCCTCGCCAGCTACGACCTCGTGTCGGTGCCCGTCGTCGACGAGAAGCACCGGCTCGTGGGCGTCGTCACGATCGACGACGTGCTCGACTACCTGCTGCCCGATGACTGGCGAAGCCATCCCGATTCCGAGTCGGAGGTGACCAGACGCGCGACCGCCCGCGCCCAGCTCGCCACCGGCAGCATCCCGATCGCACCCGGAAGGAGGGCAGGAGATGGCACGCGCTGAGTCCGACGACCGTCGGTTCGACACCCCGAAGGGGCTGCGACGGTCGGGACCGCCCCTGCGCCTGTCCGGCGACCGCGACCGGTTCGGCCGGTTCACCGAGTGGATCGCACGCGGCATGGGCACGCCGGGCTTCCTCCTCGGTCTGACGGTGTTCGCCCTCGGCTGGATGGCGTGGAACACGTTCGCGCCCGAGCCGCTGCGGTTCGACTCCATCGCGATCGGGTTCACGGCCCTGACCCTGGCCCTGTCGCTGCAGGCGTCGTACGCGGCCCCGCTGATCCTCCTCGCGCAGAACCGGCAGGACGACCGCGACCGCGTGCAGATCGAGCAGGATCGCCAGCGCGCCGAGCGCAACCTCGCCGACACGGAGTACCTCGCGCGCGAGGTCGTCGCGCTCCGGATCGCCGTGCGCGAGCTCGCCTCGAAGGACTTCATCCGCCAGGAACTGCGGCAGGTGCTCGACGAACTCGAGCGCCGCGACGACGAGGACGGCGCGAATGGCGCGTCCTGACCCCGCTGCGGGCGCCTCCGCGGCGTCGGCCCGGATGGCCCCCGCGGAGGTCGAGCGCGCGGTGCACGCCGCGCTGGGCGGCGTGATCGACCCCGAGATCCGCAGGCCGATCACCGAGCTCGACATGGTCGGCGCGGTCGCGGCGACCCCCGGCGGAGTCGAGGTCGACGTGCGCCTCACCATCATCGGCTGTCCCGCGTCGGATCGCATCGAGCGCGACGTGCGCGCGGCCGCGGAGCAGGTCGTCGGCCCCGGCAACGCGGTCGTCCGGCTCGGCGTCATGACGCCCGAGCAGCGGCAGGCGCTCACCGAGCGGCTCCGCGGCGGCCGGCAGGCCCGCGGCAACCCGTTCGGCCCCGGCACGCTGACGCGCGTCCTCGCCGTGACGAGCGGCAAGGGCGGCGTCGGCAAGTCGACCCTCACGGCGAACCTCGCGGTCGCGCTCGCGGCGCGGGGCCTCTCGGTCGGACTCGTGGACGCCGACGTGCACGGCTTCTCGATCCCGGGACTCCTCGGCCTCGTCGACGCCCAGGGCAACGCGCCCCGGCCCACCCGGGTCGACGACATGATCCTGCCCCCGGTGGCGCACGGCGTGAAGGTCATCTCCATCGGCATGTTCGTCGAACCGACGAGCCCGGGCGGGCGCGGTTCGTCCGTGGCGGTGGCCTGGCGCGGGCCGATGCTGCATCGCACGCTGCAGCAGTTCCTCACCGACGTGTACTTCGGCGACCTCGACGTCCTCCTCCTCGACCTGCCTCCCGGGACGGGCGATGTCGCGATCTCGCTCGGGCAGCTGCTTCCGAACGCCGAGGTCGTGGTCGTCACGACCCCGCAGCCTGCGGCGGCCGACGTCGCCGAGCGCTCGGGCCTCGTCGCCCGGCAGACCGGTCAGCACGTCGTGGGCGTGGTCGAGAACATGGCGGGCTTCGCGCAGCCCGACGGCACGGTGCTCGACCTCTTCGGCGAAGGCGGCGGCGCCGAGGTCGCGCATCGCCTCTCCGCGGGCGTCGACGAGCCGGTGCCGCTGCTCGCGTCCGTGCCGCTCAGCGTGGGCCTCCGGCGCGGCGGCGACGACGGCGTGCCCGTGGTCCTCGCCGAGCCCGACGACCCGGCGGCTCGGGCCATCGAACGGGTCGCCGACGCCCTCGCGCAGCGTCGGCGCTCGCTCGCGGGCCGCCCGCTCGACGTCCGGGTGCGGTGAGGCGGATGCCGCGCGCGCGACGGGCCGGGCGGGCGGCGTCCGCCGTCGCCGCGGTGGTCGCCGTGCTGGCGCTCGCGGCCTGCAGCACCGGCGGATCCGGTGCGAACGGCGCCGAGGACGCACTCGCGGCGACCGCCGTCGACGGGCTGTCCGTCGAGGTCCGCCAGGGTCGCTTCGACGTCCCCGACCGCGTGCTCGTGGTGTCGTTCGCCAACGACGGCGGCGAGCGCGTGGTGATCGAGCGGGCCGAGGTCGTCTCGCCCGCGCTCGAGCCGGGCATGGAGCGCACGAGGCCGATCGAGCTCGACCCCGGCGACCGGCTCGACGCCCGCTTCCCCCTGACCGGCAGCGTGTGCGATGCGCGTCCCGACACGACGATCGAGGTGCTCGTGCACCGCGACCACGGCGACGAGCCGGAGGGCGCCCGAGCCGCCCTCGTGCCGGACGACCCCTTCGACACCATGGCGCGCATCGCCGACCGGGACTGCCTCGCCGAGTCCGTCGCGGCCGCCGCGGCGATCGTCCTTCCCGAGCGGCTCCGCGTGAGCGGGACGGGCGCCGACGCCCGGGCGGTCATCGACGTGCGGGTCGAGCCCCGACCGTCCGGCGACGCCGCGCTCGGCATCGACCGGGTCCTCGGCACGACGCTCATCGGGTCCGAGGCGGGCGGCTCCTGGCCGGTCGGGATCGAGGTCGCGGCCGGCGACGCGCCGGTCACGGTCGAGCTGCCCGTGCGGCCCGCGCGGTGCGACGCGCACGCCATCGCGGACGACAAGCGCGGCACCATCCTGCCGTTCGAGGTCACGACGTCGGACGGCCGCGCGGGCGCGCTCGAACTGCCTTCCGGCGACGCGCTCAAGGCCGACCTCTACGCCTACTACGGCGAGCGCTGCGGCCTAGACTGACGGCGTGCCCATCGCCGCCACCCGAACGCCGGTCCACTCCTCCTTCGACCACCTGCTGCGCGACGTGGTGGCCTCGACCGGCCGGTCGGTGCCCGTCCTCTCGCCGGCGACGGGCGAGCGCCTCCTCGACCTTCCCCGCTCGAGTGCCGACGACGTGCGCGGCGCCGTCTCGCGCGCGCGGCTCGCGCAGCTCGCGTGGGCACGGGTCGGCTTCGCCGAGCGCCGGCGCGTGCTGCTGCGGGCGCACGACCTCCTCCTCGACCGGCGCGAGGACCTGCTCGACCTGACGCAGCTCGAGAGCGGCAAGACCCGGGGCCAGGCCTTCGAGGAGGTCTTCCAGGCGGCATCCGTCACCCGATGGAACGCGCTCAGGGCGCGTCGCGTGCTCGGCGGCGGACGACGTCGGGCGGGCATCCCGCTGGTGCTCTCGGCTCGCGTGCGGTACCGCCCGAAGGGCGTGGTCGGCGTGATCACGCCGTGGAACTACGCCGTGAGCCTCGGCGCGATGGACGTCGTTCCCGCCCTCGCCGCCGGGTGCGCCGTCGTGCAGAAGGCCGACGACCAGGGCGCCCTGTCGGTGCTCGCCCTGCGGCGCGCCTTCATCGACGCGGGACTGCCCGAAGCGGTGTGGGCGGTCGTCGCCGGCGATCCGGCCGAGGCCGGCGAGGCCCTGACCGACGAGGTCGACTACATCTGCTTCACCGGGTCGACCGCGACCGGCCGGCGCATCGCCGAGAAGGCGGGTCGGCGGCTCGTGGGCGCCTCGCTCGAGCTCGGGGGGAAGAACGCGCTGATCGTGCTCGACGACGTCGACGTCGAGCAGGCCGCCGCGGATGCCGCGCACGCGTGCTTCTCGTCGATGGGGCAGCTGTGCGTCTCGATCGAGCGCATCTACGTCCACCGCCGCGTCGCGGAGCCGTTCACCGCGGCCCTCGCGGCGCGGCTGGCCGACCCGCGGATCGGCTCGGGACTCGATCACGAGGCCGACTACGGGAGCCTCGCGACCGAGACCCAGCTCCGACGCGTGCAGGCCCACCTCGACGACGCCGTGGCGAAGGGCGCGCGTGTCCTCGTCGGCGGGCGGAGCCGCCCCGACGTCGGCCCGTGGGCGTTCGAGCCGACGATCCTCGCCGACGTCCGGCCCGACATGCGGGTCGCGACCGAGGAGACGTTCGGCGCGATCGCGAGCGTCGCGGTCGTCGACGACGAGACCGAGGCGGTGCTGCTCGCGAACGCGTCCGAGTACGGCCTCAACGCCTCGGTGCTCACGGGGTCGACGCGCTACGGCCTGCGGCTCGCGCACGAGATCGATGCGGGCAGTGTGAACGTCAACGAGGGCTACCGGGGGAGCTTCGGATCCGTCGACGCACCGATGGGCGGGCTCAAGGAGTCGGGGATCGGCCGTCGCAACGGCCCCGAGGGGCTCCGTCGCTTCGTCGACCCGGTGACGATCTCGGTCAACCGGCGGCTGATCCCGCTGCCGCACACGGGCCGCGAGTACGCCCGCCTGGTCGGGCCGCTCGTGCTCCTGGCGCGCGTCCTGCGCGCCGTCCGGCGCGCCTGACGCAGCGCGCGCGCCGACGGGTCAGGTGGCCTCGGAGTCGAACGGCGCGCCCTCGCCCACGGCGAGGGCCTCCCGCTTGCGCTTGCGCTGGAGGTAGGCCGAGTTCTCGTTGACGGCGGCGCGCGCGACGACGGGGCGCTGCGGCTCGGCGAAGGGGTCGACATCGCTCAGGGCCTCGCGGATGATGCGGCGGGGGTCGTACTGGCGCGGGTCGAGCTTGCGCCAGTCGACGTCGTCGAAGTCGGACCCCATCTCCTGGCGCATGCGATCCTTCGCCCCGTTGGCCATGTCGCGCATGGAACGCACGAGCCGGCCGAGCTGCGCGGCGTAGTGCGGCAGTCGCTCGGGGCCGAGCAGGAAGACGGCGATCACCCCGATGATGAGGAGTTTGTCGAAGGTGAGCCCGCCCATGTGCTCAAGGATAGTGGGCGGCGAGGCGTGCGGCGGCACCTCGGGAGGGGCCCCTAGGCTGGGGGGTCGAGAGAACCCCGGGAGCCGCCACGTGTCCGAACACGACCTGAACTGGAAGTACGTCGACGAGTCGGTCGTCGAATCCGAGTCGATCGCGAAGGCCCGTCAGCAGTCCCTCGAGCTCGGCGTCGAGCCGGTCTCGCCGGCCGTCGGCGCGCAGCTCGCCGTGATCGCGGCGGCCGCCGGTGCCCGGGCGATCATCGAGGTCGGCACGGGCGTGGGGGTCTCGGGGCTGTGGATGCTGCAGGCCGCTCGCGGCGCGCACCTCACCTCGATCGACACCGAGACCGAGTACCAGCAGCACGCGCGCGAGCACTTCACCGAGGCCGGCATCGCGCCGGCGAGGGTGCGCCTCATCGCGGGTCGCGCGAGCGAGGTGCTGCCGCGCATGAACGAGCGGTCGTACGACCTCGTCTTCGTCGACGCCGACGCGCCGTCGGTGATCGAGTACGTCGAGCACGGCCTGCGGCTCGCGAAGCCCGGCGGCAGCGTGCTCGTCGCTCGTGCGCTCTGGAAGGGGAGGGTGGCCGACCCGGCACGGCGGGACGACGCGGCGACGGCGTTCCGCGGGCTCATCTCGGAGCTCGCGGCCTCCTCCGCCGTCGTCACCGCCATCTCGCCGGCCGGGGACGGCCTGCTGCAGATCGTGAAGCTGGGCGCCTGAGGTCAGGCCGCGTTCACGACGCCGCCGAGGACGTCGTAGAGTTCCTTGGCCTCAGCGTCGTTCACCGAGACGACGAGACGACCGCCACCCTCGAGGGGCACGCGCACGATGATGAGGCGCCCCTCCTTCACAGCCTCCATCGGTCCGTCTCCAGTGCGTGGCTTCATGGCCGCCATTGAGCTACCCCTTTCGTGGCTGAACCTCCATTATCCCGTACCTCGGAGCCTGCCGGGAAATCCCCTCCGCTTTCCCGAGATCAGGGCGGCGTCCAGTCGGCCCCGTCGATCCCCCACGCGATCAGCAGCCACCCGACCTGCAGCGCGAGGAACAGCGCCACCAGGCCGCCCCGCCACCACGGCGAGCGCGGCACCGCGAGCGCCCCGACGACGGGGAACAGCGGGGCGAGGATCCGGAACGTGCTCGACTGCGGGAAGAACACGGCGAAGACGTAGAGCGCGTAGCTCGCGAGCCACAGCCGGACGTCGACGCCCAGGCGCCGCACCCACGGCGAGGCCAGGGCCGCGGCGAACGCCACCACGAGCGCGATCGGGACGATGGTCCCCATCGGCTGGCCCAGCCACCACTCCCCCGACTGGAACCACGGCGTGAGCGGCACGAGCTCCACGTAGCCGATGTACGCCGAACGCCAGGCGAGCTCGGTGTCGGTGTAGGCGCTCGGCGACCCGGTCGCGGCCCAGGCGATGGCGGGCCAGGCCAGCCCCGCGATGCCGGCGAACACCGCGACGGATGCCACGACCACGCGCTCGCGCCCCGGGAACGGATCGCGGTCCCGCGTGAACCAGCGCACGATCCAGTGCAGGCCGAGCGTGAGCGCGAACGCGAGGGCGCCGGGCCGGCTGAAGGCCCAGACCGCGAGCACCGGCACGAGCCATCCGTACCGCCGGTCGACGAGCAGCAGCAGCGCGACGGCGAGCCACAGGAAGCCGAGCGACTCGGCGTAGCCGAACTGCATGATGGGAGCGACGGGCGCGACGCAGAACAGCACGACCGCGAACATCGCCTGGTCGGGCTCGAGGAACCGCGACATGAGCCGGTGGAACACGAGGGCGGCGCCGAGCCCCGCCGACAGCGCGATGAGCACCGCGGCGACGTCCCACGGGACCCCGACCGCGGTGAACAGCCGCACGATCCCGGGGAACACGGGGAGGAACGCCCAGGCGTTCTCGGCGACGTGCCCGTCGTCGGTCAGCGGGAGCTCCGTGGGGTACCCGGCGGCGGCGATCACCTGGTACCAGCGCGAGTCCCAGATGTTGGCGTACTCGAAGTAGCCCGGTCGCGCCGCGGTCCACGGGTTGGCGCCCTGCTCGCGCGCGAGCAGCAGGACGAAGACCGTCGTGACGACGCGCGACGCCGCGTAGACCGCGATGACGCGGCCCCACCACGGCAGCAGGCGCCACCGCACGCGGGGCGCCCAACGTCCGTACCGGACGACCTCCGGTCGCCGGTCGCCGACCTCGATGCCGCTCACCGCGCGCCCTACGCGGCGGGGCCGGACAGCCAGTCGCGCAGCGCCCGCTCGCACGCGACGATCTCGTCGCAGTCGACCCGCTCGTCGTCGGCGTGGGCCAGCAGCGGGTCCCCGGGGCCGAAGTTGACGGCCGGGATGCCGAGCGCGCTGAAGCGCGCGACGTCGGTCCACCCGTACTTGGGCCGCGCCTCGCCGCCGACCGCGCGGACGAACTGCCGGGCGAGCGGGTCGTCGAGGCCCGGACGGGCGCCCTCGGACGCGTCGACCACGGTCACGTCGTACTCGGGGAACAGCTCGTTCACGTGCGCCGTGGCATCCGCCACCGACCGGCTCGGCGCGAAGCGGTAGTTGAGCGTCAGCACCGCCTCGTCGGGGATGACGTTGCCGGCGACGCCGCCGCGCACGAGCACCGCGTTGAGCCCCTCGCGGTAATCGAGCCCGTCGACCCGGACGGTCTCGGCCTCGTACGCCGCGAGCCGCTCGAGCGCGGGCGCGAGCTTGTGGATGGCGTTGTCGCCGACCCAGCTGCGCGCCGAGTGCGCCCGGCGACCCGCGGCGCGCAGCTCGACGCGGAGCGTGCCGTTGCAGCCGCCCTCGACCTCGGCGCGCGTCGGCTCGCCGAGGATCGCGAAGTCGGCGCGGAACAGGTCGGGGTGCACGCGGAGCACCCGGCCCAGCCCGTTGAGGTCGGCCGAGACCTCCTCGTGGTCGTACCACATCCACGTCACGTCGACGGCGGGCTCGGCGAGCTCGTACGCGAGCTTCAGCTGCACGGCGACACCCGCCTTCATGTCGACCGTGCCGCGTCCCCACAGGATGCCGCGCCCGTCCACCTCCTCGTACTGGGTGGGCAGGTTGTCGTTGATGGGCACGGTGTCGAGGTGCCCTGCGATCACGACGCGCCGGGCTCGTCCGAGGTTCGTCCGCGCGACGATCGTGTCGCCGTCCCGCACCACCTCGAGGTGGTCGGCACCCTCGAGCGCAGCGACGACGAGGTCGGCGAGCGGCCCCTCGTCGCCCGACACGCTCGGCACGTCGCAGATCGCCCGCGTGATCGCGACCACGTCGTCCGTGAGGTCGAGCGCGGCCCTGGGTCGGACGGGAGCAGCCATGCGCTCGAGTCTACGGCGACCGGACCGGGCGGGCGGATGCCGCGACGCGGCCGCCGCCGTCACGCGCCGACCCGACGACATCCGGCTCGGTACCCTTGAGGCATGCCCGCAGACACGCCGAACACGACCGCGCCCACCGCCGCCTGGGGCGACGGGCTCGCCACGATCGCCGCCGACGGCACGGTGCTCGACACGTGGTACCCGGCGCCGCAGCTCGGCGACCTGCCGTCGCCCGAGCCCTCGGCGTGGGAGCCGCCGGCCGGCTCGGTCGGCCCCGACGAGCGGCGCGGCGTCCGCGTCGAACCGGTGCGGGTCGCGGTCCGGCTCGACGAGGCCCCCGCGGGCACCTCGGACGCCTACCTGCGGCTGCACCTGCTCTCGCACCTCCTCGTGCGACCGAACTCGATCAACCTCGACGGGATCTTCGGCCACCTGCCGAACGTGGCCTGGACCAACGCCGGTCCGGTCCACCCCGGCGACCTCGAGCGCCTCCGGCCGGTGCTGCAGCGGGCCGGCATCCACATCACCGGCCTCGACAAGTTCCCGCGCCTGCTCGACTACGTGGTGCCCGAGCGCGTGCGCATCGCCGACGCGTCGCGCGTGCGGCTCGGTGCGCACCTCGCGCCGGGCACGACGGTCATGCACGAGGGGTTCGTGAACTTCAACGCCGGCACGCTCGGCACCTCGATGGTCGAGGGACGCATCTCGCAGGGCGTCGTCGTCGGCGACGGCAGCGACATCGGCGGCGGCGCCTCGATCATGGGCACGCTGTCCGGCGGCGGGACCGAGCGGGTCGCGATCGGCGAGCGCGCCCTCCTCGGCGCGAACTCGGGCATCGGAATCTCGATCGGCGACGATTCCGTGGTCGAGGCGGGGCTCTACGTCACGGCCGGCACCAAGGTCGCCGTGCGCGGCGCCGCCGGCGAGCGCGACCGCATCGTCAAGGCGGTCGAGCTCTCGGGCCGCCCCAACCTGCTCTTCCGGCGCAACTCCCTCGACGGCCGCGTCGAGGTCGTCTCGCGGTCCGGCGAGGGGGTCGTGCTCAACACCGCGCTGCACGCCTGACCGCGCTGCCCGGCGGCGTCCGTCGCGCCCTGCGGCCGGGTACAGTGATGACCCGAGGCCGCCCCGCGGGCGGCCGCCCGCATGCGCGCCGGGGCGCTGCGGGGAGCACGAGGGAGTGACGTGGGCACCGACGCGCCGAGGACCGCTCGACACCGATGGGGACGGTTCGCGGTCGGACTGCTCGTGACCGTGCTCGTCGTCGCGGTGATCGCCGCCGGGCTCGGCTGGTGGACCGTGCAGCGCTCGTTCCCGACCGCGTCGGGTCGCACCGACGTCCCGGGTCTCGCCGCGCCGGCCACGGTGTATCGCGACGACGCGGGCGTGCCGCACATCGTCGCCGAGACCGACGCCGACCTGTTCTTCGCCCAGGGCTTCGTGCACGCCCAGGACCGGTTCTGGGAGATGGACCTGCGCCGCCACGCGACGGCCGGCCGCCTGGCCGAGCTGTTCGGCGAGTCGCAGGTCGCCAGCGACGCCTTCGTGCGCACCCTCGACTGGCGCGGCGTGGCCGAGCAGGAGTACCTGCTGCTCGACGCCGAGACGCGCGCGGCCTTCGACGCGTACGCCGAGGGCGTGAACTCCTACCTCGACCGCCGGTCCGGGGTCGAGCTGTCGCTCGAGTACGGCCTGCTCGGCCTGCAGCGGCCCGGATACGAGCCCGAGCCGTGGACCGCCGTCGATTCGATCGCGTGGCTGAAGGCCATGGCGTGGGACCTCCGGTCCAACCTCGGCGACGAGATCGACCGCGCACTGCTGTCGGCCGAGCTCCCGCCCGAGGAGGTCGCGCGACTGCACCCGGGCTTCCCGTTCGGCGCCAAGCCCACGATCGTCGACGGACCGGTCGCGGCGGCCCCCGCGGCGGAGCAGATTGGGCCGATCGGCACGGATGCCGCGGCATCCGTCGCACCGCGAGACGAGCCCCTCGCCCCCGGTCACGTCGACGCGCTGGCCTCGCTCGCGTCGACCCTCGACGGCCTCCCGGAACTGCTCGGACCCGAGGGAGGCGACCTCGGCTCGAACTCGTGGGTCGTCTCCGGGGCGCTCACCGAGTCGGGACTGCCGCTGCTGGCGAACGATCCGCACCTGGGCCCCGCGATGCCCTCGATCTGGACCCAGACCGCGCTCAGGTGCGCCGAGCTCAACGACGCCTGCCACTACGACGTCAGCGGCTTCGGCTTCGCCGGGCTGCCGGGCATCGTCATCGGGCACAACGACCGCATCGCGTGGGGTCTCACCAACATGGCCCCGGACGTCGCCGACCTCTACCTCGAGCGCGTGCAGGGCGACGCGTACGAACTCGACGGCACGCTCGTGCCGCTCACGGTGCGCGAGGAGGTGATCGAGGTCGCCGGCGGCGAATCGGTCGAGCTCGCCGTCCGCGCCACCGATCGCGGTCCCATCGTCACCGACATCTCCGCCGACTTCGCGCGCGTCGCCGAGGACTTCGCGGCGGTCGCCGCGCCCGGCGAGCCGCCCGCGTCGGCGGAGGCCGAGCTCGAGGTCTCGCTGCAGTGGACCGCGCTCTCGGCGGGCAGCACGCCCCGCGCCATCCTCGCCCTCAACCGCGCACGCGGTTGGGAGGACTTCCGGGCCGCGGCCGCGCTCTTCGACGTGCCCGCCCAGAACCTCCTCTACGCCGACATCGACGGCAACATCGGCTACCAGGCCCCCGGGCGCATCCCCGTCCGCGCCGCCGGCGACGGCACCCTGCCCGTCCCGGGCTGGACGAGCGCGAACGGATGGACCGGCTTCGTCGACTTCGCCACGCTGCCCTCGGTGCTGAACCCCGAGCGCGGGTACCTCGTGACCGCGAACAACGCGGTCGACGACGGCGGGCCGACGCTCACGAGCGACTGGGACCTCGGCTACCGGGCCGAGGGCGTCGAGCGCCGCCTCGGCGCGTTGATCGCCGAGGGCCGGCCGATCACGGGCGACCTGATGGCCGAGATCCAGCTCGACACCCGCGACGCGAACGCCGAGGCGCTGCTCCCGGTCATCGCGGAGCTCGACCTCGACGGCGACGCCGCCCGCGGGGCGCGACTGCTCGACGGCTGGAGCGGAGCCGCCGACGCCGACAGCGCCGAGGCGGCGTACTTCGCGGTCTTCTGGCGCACGCTCCTCGACCGCATGTTCGGCGACCTGCCCGAGGCCACGCGTCCGGAGGGCGGCGACCGCTGGTTCTCCGTGGTGCACACCCTGCTCGGCGAGCCCGACAGCACGTGGTGGGCCGACGACGGGTCGGATGCCGCAGGGCGCGACGCGGTGCTCGCCGCCGCGCTGGAGGCCGCGTGGGCCGAGGCATCCGATCGCATGGGCGATGACCCGGCCGACTGGCGCTGGGGCCGGCTGCACACGCTGACGCTCGAGCACTCCTCGTTCGGGTCGTCGGGCATCGGCGCCCTCGAGTGGGCCTTCAACCGCGGCCCGTACGAGCTGGGCGGCGGTTCGGCGATCGTGAATGCGATCGGATGGGACGCGAGGCTCGGATACGAGGTCGACTGGGTGCCGTCCATGCGCATGGTCGTCGACCTCGACGACTTCGACGAATCGACGTGGGTCAACCTCACGGGCGTGTCGGGACACGCGTTCCACCGCAACTACGACGACCAGGCCGAGCTGTGGCGCGACCAGCGGATGCGGCCGTGGGCCTTCAGCGTCGGGGCCGTGCGCGAGACCTCGCGGGACGTGCTGCAGCTGCGGCCGCCGGGCGACTGACGCGCCGGCCCCGCCGTCCGCGGTGCGAGGACGGGCTCCCGCACCGCGGCGCGGCGGTCAGCGCAGCACCGAGCTGAGCAGCAGGCTCGTCTCGCTGTTGACGACACCCACGATCGAGCGGATGCGGCCGAGCACGCGATCGAACTCGCCGAGCGTCCCGGTCCGCAGCTCGGCCACGAGGTCCCATCCGCCGTTCGTGGTGTGCAGCGCGATGATCTCGGGGAAGCCGCGGAGGCGCCGGATCACGTCGTCGGTGCTTCGGCCCTCGACCTCGATGAACGAGATGGCGTGGATCGCGAGCGGGTCGGCCTCGTCGCGCACGCGGACCGAGAACCCGATGATCGTGCCGGATGCGACGAGCCGGTCGATGCGGCCGTTCACCGTCGCGCGGGCGACGCCCAGGCGGCGTGCGAGCTCGGCGACCGGGGCGCGTCCGTCCTCGCGCAGGAGCGCGAGGAGCCGGCGGTCGAGGTCGTCGAGGTTGTCCATGCGCACATCGTACCTCCATGCTGCGCAGATCGATCACACCGTGCGCGCACCGATGGCAGAACGCTCGTTGCCGTTGCATATCGACGGGATCTAGCCTGATCGCAGGCAATTCGAAAGGAACGTGATGACGAGCTTCGTCGACGTACGCAACATGGTCGGCTGGGTCGCCAGCACCGGTCCCGAGCGCATCATCGCCGGGATCATGGAGTACCTCGAGCAGGACTTCGCCCGGTGGGAGAGCTTCGACAAGACCCCCCGCGTGGCCAGCCACACCCCGTTCGGCGTGATCGAGCTCATGCCCACGAGCGACCACGAGTCGTACGCCTTCAAGTACGTCAACGGGCACCCCTCCAACCCCGCGCGCGGCTACCAGACCGTGACCGCGTTCGGCGTGCTCGCCGACGTGCACAACGGCTACCCGACGTTCCTGGCCGAGATGACGGTCCTCACCGCGCTCCGCACCGCCGCGACGTCGGCCTTCGCCGCGAAGCTGCTCGCCCGCCCCGACTCCCGGGTCATGGCCATGATCGGCACGGGCAGCCAGGCCGAGTTCCAGGCCCTGGCCTTCCGCAGCGCGCTCGGCATCACGTCGCTCCGCGTGTTCGACGTCGACCCGGATGCGATCGCGAAGTTCGTGCGCAACATGCTCCCCCTCGGCTTCGAGATCGAGGTCGCGGGCAGTGCGGCCGAGGCCCTCGAGGGCGCCGACATCGTCACGACCTGCACCGCGGACAAGGCGCGCGCGACGGTCGTCGCCGACGAGTGGGTGCGCCCCGGCATGCACCTCAACGCCATCGGCGGGGACTGCCCCGGGAAGACCGAGCTCGACCCGGCGATCCTCGACCGCGCGAGCGTGTTCGTCGAGTACACCCCGCAGACGCGGATCGAGGGGGAGATCCAGGCCAAGGCGCCCGACTTCCCGGTGACCGAGCTGTGGGAGACCCTGACCGGCCGGGCCGCCGGCCGCACGAGCGCCGAGCAGATCACGCTCTTCGACTCGGTCGGCTTCGCGATCGAGGACTTCTCGGCGCTGCGGTACGTGCGCGACCAGGTGGCGGGCACGGCGTTCGAGCAGCGCATCGACCTCGTCGCCGACCCCGAGGACCCGAAGGACCTGTTCGGCATCGTCGGCGCGTTCTCCCCGGTGAGCTGACCGATGTCGGTCCAGTCGCCCTCCGCGGTCGTCATGGTGCGACCGCACCACTTCGCCCCCAACCCGCAGACGGTCGCCGACAACGGCTTCCAGCCGAGCACCGACGGCCTCGACGGGGCCGGATTCGCGGCATCCGCCTACGACGAGGTCACGCGCGCCGCCCAGGCGCTCGAGGCGGCCGGCGTGACGGTGCACCTCTTCGAGGACGAGACGCGGCACCGCCCCGACAGCGTGTTCCCCAACAACTGGATCTCCACGCACTCCGGCGGCCACATCGCGCTCTACCCGATGTTCACGCCGAACCGGCGGACCGAGCGCCGCTCCGACATCGTGGAGCTGCTGAAGACGACCTACCGCGTCCAGGACGTCATCGACTACTCGGGGCTCGAGTACGACGACGTGTTCCTCGAGGGAACGGGCGCGATGGTGCTCGACCACGAGTCGCGCATCGCCTACGCCGCGCGCTCGAACCGGGCCGACCCCATCGCGCTCGAGCGATTCTGCACGAACTTCGGCTACGAGCCCATGGTGTTCGACGCGGTCGACGGACGCGGCATCGCCGTCTACCACACGAACGTGATCATGAGCATCGCCACCGAGTACGCGCTGCTCGCGACCGACATGATCGTCTCCCCTGCGCGCCGCCAGGAGATCGTGGACCGGCTCTCCGCCCGCGGGCGCCGCGACGTCATCGCCCTGACGAACGACCAGGTCGACGAGTTCAGCGGCAACGCGCTCGAGCTCTGGGGTTCCCAGGGTCGCGTGCTCGCGCTGTCGCAGCGGGCGTTCGACGCGCTCACCGACGACCAGCGCGCGCGCATCGAGCGGTCCGCACGCCTGCTCCCCCTCGACGTGCCCACGATCGAGCTGGCGGGCGGATCGGTGCGGTGCATGCTCACCGGGATCCACCTCGACCCGCGCCCGGGACTCGTGGAGCGGCACGCGACCCCGGCCGACGACGCCTCGGCCGACGAGGTCGCGGCCCGCTAGGACGACGGCCCCGCTCCCCCATGGGTCGGGGCCGTCCGTCGACGCCGATCAGCGGTGCGGGTACGGGCGCTCGAGCGAGCCCGTGTACAGCTGCTGCGGACGGCCGATCTTCGTCTGCGGGTCGAGGTTCATCTCGCGCCAGTGCGCGATCCAGCCGGGCAGGCGGCCGATCGCGAAGAGCACGGTGAACATGCGCGTCGGGAAGCCCATCGCCTTGTAGATCACGCCGGTGTAGAAGTCGACGTTCGGGTAGAGCCGGCGCTGCTTGAAGTAGTCGTCCTCGAGCGCGAACTGCTCGAGCTCCTTGGCGATGTCGAGCAGCGGGTCGTCGACGCCGAGTCCCTCGAGCACGGCATCCGCGCTCGTCTTGACGATCTTCGCGCGCGGGTCGTAGTTCTTGTAGACCCGGTGCCCGAAGCCCATGAGCTTGACCCCGTCCTCCTTGTTCTTCACACGCTCGACGAACTTGCCGACGCCCTCGCCGGAGTCGCGGATGCGCGCCAGCATCTGCAGGACCGCCTCGTTCGCACCGCCGTGCAGCGGTCCGGACAGGGCCTGGATGCCCGCGGAGATCGACGCGTACAGGTTGGCGCCCGTCGAGCCGACGAGACGGACCGTCGACGTCGACGCGTTCTGCTCGTGGTCCTCGTGGAGGATGAGCAGGCGGTCGAGCGCCTTCGCGAGCGTGGGGTCGATCGAGTAGGGCTCGGCCATGTTGCCGAAGTTCAGCCGCAGGAAGTTCTCGACGAAGTTCAGCGAGTTGTCGGGGTAGAGGAACGCCTGGCCGATGCTCTTCTTGTGCGCGTACGCGGCGATCACGGGCAGCTTGGCCAGCAGCCGGATGGTCGTGAGCTCGACGTGGTCGAGGTCGTGCGGGTCGGACGAGTCCTCGTAGTACGTCGAGAGCGCGGCGACGGCGCTCGAGAGCACGGCCATGGGGTGCGCGGTGTGGGGCAGTGCCGAGAAGAACCGCTTGAGGTCCTCGTGGAGGAGCGTGTGCCGGCGGATCTTCTCGTCGAACTCGCCGAGCTGGTCGGCCGTGGGCAGCTCGCCGTAGATGAGGAGCCACGCGACCTCGAGGTAGGTCGAGTGCTCGGCGAGCTGCTCGATGGGGTACCCGCGGTACCGGAGGATGCCCTGTTCGCCGTCGATGTACGTGATGGACGACCGGGTGGATGCCGTGTTCACGAACCCGTAGTCGAGCGCGGTCAGGCCGGTCTGCCGGGTCAGCGTCGACAGGTCGATGCTCGAGTTGCCCTGGGCGGCCGCGTGGATGGGGAACTCGGCGGTGCCGCCCGGGAAGGCCAGCGTGGCGGTATCGGGACGGTCGGCCCCCGGCGCGGTGTTCACGGCGTCGCTCACGGCATCTCCTGTGATCGTCACTTGCGGGGTCACCTGCTTTCCGGCCCCGTGCCGGTCGGCGTCGGCGGCCCGCACTACAGCCTAGACGGGCGCCGAGCGCACTGTCGCATCCCCCAAGAGATCCGGCGCTCAGTTGACGGATGCCACAGAACTCATCGCACCGTGCTGCGAGGCCGCCCGCACTGCTCCCCGGCCCCGGTCAGCGGACGGCGGTCGCCCGGAGCCGCGCAGCGGCCGAGGCGACGCGTTCGTCGGGCGCGGTGAGGGACAGCCGCACGTGCCGGGGGAAGTGCGCCCCGTAGAAGTGGCCGGGTCCCGCGAGGATGCCGAGGTCGGCCAGCCGCCCGATCGAGTCCCAGGCATCCCGGCCCTCGGTGGCCCACAGGTAGAGGCCGGCTTCGCTGTGATCGATGCGGAATCCCGCATCCTCGAGCGCGCCCTTCAGCTGCTCGCGACGGCTCCGATACCGCTCCTTCTGCTCGGCGACGTGCGCGTCGTCCGCGAGGGCGACCGTCATCGCGGCCTGCAGCGGCGCGGGCACCATGAGCCCGGCGTGCTTGCGCGCGGTCGTGAGCCGGGCGATCGAGTCGTGGCATCCGGCGACGAATGCGGCGCGGTACCCCGCCATGTTCGACTGCTTCGAGAGCGAGTAGATCGCGAGCACGCCGGAGGCGTCGCCACCGGTCACCCGCGGATCGAGGATGCTCGGCACCGGGCCGTCGCGCCAGGGCGACTCCCAGCCCAGTTCGGCGTAGCACTCGTCGCCCACGATGACGGCGCCGAGCGAGCGCGCGCGCTCGACGGCCGCCCGCAGCTCGTCGACGCCCAGCACCCGGCCGTCGGGGTTGCCCGGGGAGTTGAGCCACACGAGCTTCGTGCCGTCGGGCCACTCGGCGGGGTCGTCGGACGCGACCGAGCGCGCGCCGGCGAAGATCGCGCCCATCTCGTAGGTGGGGTACGCCGCGCGCGGGTGCACCACGACGTCGCCGTCGCCCACGCCCAGCATGAACGGCAGGAGCGCGACGAGCTCCTTCGAGCCGATCGTCGGGAGCACGTCGTCGACCCCGAGGCCCGCCACGCCGCGCCGCCGCTCGTACCACGCGACGATGGCCCGGCGGAGCGCGGTCGTGCCGACCGTCGTCGGGTAGGAGTGCGCATCGGTCGCCCGGGCGAGCGCGTCGCGCACGACGGCCGGCGTGGGGTCGACCGGCGAGCCGATCGACAGGTCGACGATGCCGTCGCGATGGGCGGCCGCGCGATCGCGGTACGGGACCATGAGGTCCCAGGGGTACTCGGGCAGCGCGCCGAGCGCCATCCTCAGTGGCCCTGTGGCGGAAGCGCAGCGACGAGCGGGTGGTCCTTGGCGATCACGCCGACCTTCGCCGCACCGCCCGGCGAGCCGATGTCGTCGAAGAACTCGACGTTGGCCTTGTAGTAGTCGGCCCACTCGTCGGGCAGGTCGTCCTCGTAGTAGATCGCCTCGACGGGGCACACGGGCTCGCAGGCCCCGCAGTCGACGCACTCGTCGGGGTGGATGTAGAGCGAGCGTTCACCCTCGTAGATGCAGTCGACGGGGCACTCGTCGATGCAGGCACGGTCCTTCACATCGACGCACGGGAGGGCGATGACATAGGTCACGGTGGGTCGGTGTCCCTTCGATGAGGCTGGAGTGCCAGTCTACGCGTGCGTCGCGGCCGGGTGTGCGCGAGCGGCGCCGCGTGACGGAAGCGAGGGCCACGCGACCACGAGCACTGCGATGAGCGCCGGGC
Organism: Agromyces sp. CCNWLW213; assembly: GCF_037199545.1. NCBI lineage: Bacteria > Bacillati > Actinomycetota > Actinomycetes > Micrococcales > Microbacteriaceae > Agromyces > Agromyces sp. CCNWLW213. Next base: position 835,377 of record NZ_JBBBDX010000001.1, read on the forward strand.
CGACCGACCAGACCGTGCCGACCACGCCGCTCGCGACGAGCACCGAACCGCCCGGTCCGGGCAGCGAGAGCAGGGCGACCGCCCCGACGACGCCCACCGCCGCACCGATGGCCGCCGCCCGCCCGCCGGCGACGAGCCGGATGCCGAGGAGCAGGGCGGCCACGCCGACGAGCCCCGCGACGAGCCCCCACGGGATCGACACGTCGCCGACCTGCCAGGCGTGCCGATGCCCGATCGTCGCGACGGTTCCGTAGACCAGACCCACCACGGTCGCGATCGCGATCGCGCGGATGCGCGCGGATCGCGACGACGCCGCCTCGCGCTCGTCGGCCGGCCGCATCGCCGCGCCGGTCACGGGGCCGCGCTCACGGCGTAGCTCACCGTGGTGCCCTCGCCCGCCAGCACCACGAGGTGCTCGCCGTCCGAGTAGAGGACCCCGGCGGCCGCCTGCGTCGAGGCTCCCGTCTGCTCGGTGAAGCCCGCCTGCTCGAGCGCGGCCTTCGCCTCGCCGAGCGGGTCCTCGGCGGAGGTGGTCAGCACGACGACCCATCCCTCGCCGCCGCCCGACCCGCCGCTCAGCTCGACCTCGCCGTCGATGACCGGGACGCTCGGCGGGAAGTCGGCCGGCAGCTCGCCGCCGAGGCTCACATCGCCGCCGGTGGCCCCCTCGACCGCGTCCTCCACGCCGCGGTCGACGAACTCGTCGACGGGAGTGCCGGTGCAGCCGGCCAGGAGTCCGATCGAGAGGGCGGCCGCGGTCGCGGCGGCGGCCGTCCGACGGCGGCGGGGGGAAGCGCGCATGCCGCCGAGTCTACCGGCGGGGCCGGACCCGCCGATGGCGTAGCGTGGTCGCCGGCGGGCACCGGAGCGCGCCCGGAAGGACGACGAATGACCGAGCAGCCCGCAGCCGAGAGCCCGACTCCGCCCGTCCGCGTCGAACGCGACGGCATCGTGGCGACGGTCGTCGTCGACCGGCCGTCGGCATTGAACGCCCTCTCCCCCGACGTCCTCCGGGCGCTCGCGACCGCGTTCGAGGAGCTGGCGGCCGAGCGCGACGCGGTGCGCGGCGTGATCGTGGTCGGCGAGGGCGGCCGTGCGTTCGTCGCCGGAGCCGACATCCGCTCGCTCGCCGAACTCACGCCCGACGAAGGCGCCGAGGCCGCACGTCTCGGCCATCGCGTCGCCGCGGCGATCGAGTCGTTCCCCGCGCCCGTGATCGCGTGCGTCGACGGGTTCGCCCTGGGCGGAGGTCTCGAGCTCGCGCTGGCCTGCGACATGATCTACGCGACGGAGGCCTCGACGTTCGGCCAGCCCGAGGTGCGCCTGGGACTCATCCCGGGCTTCGGTGGCACGGTGCGCCTGCCGCGCGCGGTCGGGCTCCCGCTCGCGAAGGAGCTGATCTACACGGGTCGGCGCATCGACGCCCGGACGGCGGAGGCGGCGGGCCTGGTCGCCCGCCGGTTCCCCGATCGCGATGCGCTGCTCGACGGAGCCCGAGCGACCATCGGCGAGGCGGCCGAGAACGCCTGGACCGCGGTGGCGCTCGCCAAGCGCGTGCTCGTGGCCGCGTCCGGCACCCCCACGGCCGTCGCCGCGGACCTCGAGGTCGAGGGCTTCGCCGACGCCTTCCGCACGCACGACATGCGCGAGGGCGTCGCGGCGTTCCTCGAGAAGCGCACGCCGGAGTTCACGGGCCGCTGAGCCCGGCGGACGCCGAAGCGGGGCGCCTCCGTCATCGACGGCGGCGCCCCGCTCGGGATGGGGTGTCGGCTCAGCCGGTGACGTTCGCCTGGAGCCAGGCCATGCCGTCGAACCGCACGCCGTCGGCGCCGTACATCTCGAGGTGCAGGTGCGCCCCGGTGGACTGGCCGGTGGAGCCGACGGCACCGAGCACGTCGCCTGCGCTCACGCGCTGGCCGGCCGAGACCGCGATGGAGCCGTACTGCATGTGCGCGTACAGCGAGGTGATGAGCACGCCGTTGATGTTGTGCTGCACCTCGACGTAGGCGCCGTAGCCGCCGCCCGACTCGGTCGCCGTGATCACGACGCCGTCGGCGAGGGAGACGATGGGCGCACCCGCGCCCGGGTTGAAGTCGATGCCGTCGTGCTCGGTGGAGCAGCCGCCGCAGGGGGCGCTGCGCGGACCGAAGCCGTCGGAGGTGCGCGAGGGGTCGACCGGCCACACGATGCGCGGCGACTCGAGCAGGGAGACCTCGCCGACGCCGGCGACGCTCGACTCGATGGGCGGCGGCGCCGCCTCGACGTCCCACCCGCCGACGTCGATGGGCTGGAGGCTCGCCTCGGCGCTCACCTCGAGCGACTGCGAGCGCTGGGAGATCGTGTCCTGGGCGGGCGCGTAGACCGAGGCGCGGACCTCGGTGTCCGTGGCGGTCACCGCGAGCGCGGGGACGCTCGTGGCCAGGAGCATGCCGCCGGCGATGGACATCGCCGCGACGGACATCGCCGATCGGACGGGACCGGTGCCGGTGCGGCGCCGTCGGGTCGCGGCGTCGCGGATGGGTCGGAAGGCAGGGCGGGGGCGTGCGGCCGCGCGGCGACCGTGGGGGGGAGGAGTCATAGAAAGAAAAGGGGGGTTGCGTAACGATTGCGTAACTGGCGTGTCTGGTTTCGGAGAACCCGACAACCTTACGACCCCGTTTCTGTGAGGTTCATCAATCGAGCGAGCGGATGCCGCGCAGCGGCCCCGCCGGCGGCATCCGCTCGACGCCCGATTACCCCTGCTTCTTCAGGCGCGACGCGGCTCGCGCCCGCGCCGTCGCATCGAGCTCGACCTTGCGGATCCGGATCTTCTCGGGGGTCACCTCGACGCACTCGTCCTCGCGAGCGAACTCGAGGCACTCCTCGAGCGTGAGCTGCCGCGACGGGGTCATCGACTCGAACGTGTCGGCGGTCGACGACCGCATGTTCGTGAGCTTCTTCTCCTTGGTGATGTTCACGTCCATGTCGTCGTTGCGCGAGTTCTCGCCGATGACCATGCCCTCGTAGACCTCCTCGGTCGGGTTCACGAAGAAGGTCATGCGCTCCTGCAGCGCGATGATCGCGAACGGCGTCACCACGCCGGCGCGGTCGGCGACGATCGAGCCGTTGTTGCGCGTCGTGATCGTGCCGGCCCACTCGTCGTAGCCGTGCGAGATCGCGTTGGCGATGCCGGTGCCGCGCGTGATGGTGAGGAACTCGGTGCGGAAGCCGATGAGCCCGCGGCTCGGCACGATGAACTCCATGCGGACCCAGCCGGTGCCGTGGTTGGACATGCCGTCCATGCGGCCCTTGCGCGCCGCGAGCAGCTGGGTGATGGCGCCGAGGTACTCCTCGGGAGCGTCGATCGTCAGGTGCTCGTACGGCTCGTGCACCTTGCCGTCGACGGTCCTGGTGACCACCTGCGGCTTGCCGACGGTGAGCTCGAAGCCCTCGCGGCGCATCTGCTCGACGAGGATCGCGAGCGCGAGCTCGCCGCGGCCCTGCACCTCCCACGCGTCGGGCTTGCCGATGTCGAGCACCTTGAGCGACACGTTGCCGATGAGCTCGCGGTCGAGTCGGTCCTTGACCATGCGCGCGGTGAGCTTGTGGCCCTTCACCTTGCCGACGAGCGGTGAGGTGTTCGTGCCGATGGTCATCGAGATCGCGGGGTCGTCGACCGTGATGGCCGGGAGCGGTCGCACGTCCTCCGGGTCGGCGAGCGTCTCGCCGATCGTGATCTCGTCGATGCCCGCGACCGCGATGATGTCGCCCGGGCCGGCCTCCTCGGCCGGGTGCCGCTCGAGCGCCTTGGTCTTCAGCAGCTCGGTGATGCGCACGTTCGAGTGCGAGCCGTCGTGGCGCACCCAGGCCACCGTCTGGCCCTTGCGGATGGTGCCGTTGAACACGCGGAGCAGCGCGAGGCGACCGAGGAACGGCGACGCGTCGAGATTCGTGACCCAGGCCTGGAGGGGAGCCTCGTCGTCGTACGTCGGCGCGGGGATGTGGGTCAGGATGGCCTCGAAGAGCGGCTCGAGGTCGTCGCTGTCGGGCAGCGAGCCGTCGGCCGGCTTGTTCGCCGACGCGCGACCGGCCTTGCCCGAAGCGTAGACGACGGGGACGTCGAGGATGGCGTCGAGGTCGAGGTCGGGCACGTCGTCGGCGAGGTCCGAGGCGAGGCCGAGGAGCAGGTCCTGGCTCTCGGCGACGACCTCGTCGATGCGCGCGTCGGGCCGGTCGGTCTTGTTCACGAGCAGGATGACGGGCAGGCGCGCCTCGAGCGCCTTCCGCAGGACGAAGCGCGTCTGGGGCAGCGGCCCCTCGGACGCGTCGACGAGCAGCACCACGCCGTCGACCATCGAGAGGCCGCGCTCGACCTCGCCGCCGAAGTCGGCGTGGCCGGGGGTGTCGATCACGTTGATGGTGACGGGGCCGGATGCCGCGTGCTCGCCGGCGTACTCGATCGCCGTGTTCTTCGCGAGGATCGTGATGCCCTTCTCGCGCTCGAGCTCGTTCGAGTCCATCGCGCGCTCGTCGACGTGGGCGTGCTCGGCGAACGAGTGGGTCTGCTTCAGCATGGCGTCGACGAGCGTCGTCTTGCCGTGGTCGACGTGGGCGACGATCGCGACGTTGCGCAGGTCGTTGCGGGTGGCCTTGGCCATGGTGGGTCCTCGCGTGGCCGCCGGTCGCCGTGGGCACCGGGGCGCGGGTCGGCAGCGCGGGAGGGCGCTGGATGGGAGTCGGTGGGAGCGCGGTGGGCCGAACGGCACGGATCGCGCCAGACCAGCCTACCCTGTCGCCGGAACGGCGGACGCCCGGCATCCGACTCGCGGATGCCGGGCGTCCGGCGGGAGGAGCTCGGCGTCAGGCGCCGAGCACGAGGTTCGCGCCCGGGATGGCCGCGAGCAGGTCCTTCGTGTACTGCTCCTTGGGGTTGTCGAACACCTCGTCGGTGGTCGCCGCCTCGACGATGCGCCCCTTCTGCATCACCGCGACGTGATCGGCGATGACCCGCACGACCGCGAGGTCGTGGGTGATGAAGAGGTAGGTCAGCTCCAGCTCGGCCTGCAGGTCGGCGAGCAGGCGCAGGATCTGCGCCTGCACGAGCACGTCGAGCGCCGACACGGCCTCGTCGAGGACCACGATCTCGGGCTTCAGCGCGAGCGCCCGCGCGATGGCGATGCGCTGGCGCTGACCGCCGGACAGCTCGTTCGGGTAGCGGCCGACCAGCGTGCGCGGGAGCGACACCTGGTCGAGCAGCTCGAGCACGCGAGCGCGACGCGACGCGGTGTCGCCGACCTTGTGCGTGTACAGCGGCTCGGCGATCGTATTGCCGATGTTGCGCAGCGGGTTCAGCGAGCCGTACGGGTCCTGGAAGACCGGCTGCATGCGCCCGCGGAGCGCGAAGAGCTCGGACCGGCTGACCTTCTCGAGGTCCTTGCCGCCCACGATGATCCTGCCGCTCGTCGCATCCTCGAGCTTCAGCAGCATCTTCGCCACGGTGGACTTGCCCGAACCGGACTCGCCCACGAGCGCCATGGTGGTGCCCTTGGGAATCCGGAACGAGACGTCGTCGACCGCCGTGAACTCGCCCGAACCGCGAATCTTGAACACCTTGGTGAGGTTCTCGACCACGATGGCCGGCTCCCTGGACGCGGCGGCCTCGACGGCCTCCTGGCGCGCCTCGGCGGTCGCGATCAGGTCGATCGTGTCGCCGGCCGCCGACGCGGCATCCTCGGACATCGACGCCTCGGCCGCCGCCACGCTGCCGGTCGACTGGATGCGGCGCGAGGCGAGGCTCGGTGCCGCGGCGACCAGCCGCTGCGTGTAGGGGTGCTGCGGGTTCTGCAGGATCTCGAGCGACGGGCCGGACTCGACGACCTTGCCCTTGTACATCACGACGAGCTGCTCCGCGCGCTCGGCCGCGAGGCCGAGGTCGTGCGTGATGAACAGCAGGGTGGTGCCGAGCTCGCGAGTCAGCGACTCCAGGTGGTCGAGGATGACCCGCTGCACGGTCACGTCGAGCGCCGAGGTCGGCTCGTCGGCGATGAGCAGCTGGGGGTCGGCCGACAGGCCCATGCCGATGAGCACGCGCTGGCGCATGCCGCCCGAGAACTGGTGCGGGAACTGCTTCATGCGGCGATCGGCGTCCTGCAGGCCGGCCTGCTTCAGCACCTCGATGGCGCGGGCCTTAACCTCCTTGCGCTCGCTCGCGATGCCGTTGGCCTTGATCGCCTCCTCGACCTGGTAGCCGATCGACCACACCGGGTTGAGGTTCGACATCGGGTCCTGGGGGACGAAGCCGATCTTGCGACCGCGGATCGCCTCCATGTCCTTCTGCGACGTCTGCGCCAGGTCCTGCCCGTCGAGCAGGATCTGGCCGCCGGCGATGTGCCCGGTGCCGGGGAGCAGGTTGATGATCGCGTGCGCGGTCGTCGACTTGCCCGAGCCCGACTCGCCCACGATCGCGAGGCTCTGGCCGCGGTAGAGGGTGAAGCTCACGCCGTCGACGGCCGTGACCTTGCCCTCCTGGGTGGTGAAGGCGACCTCGAGGTCCTTGACCTCGAGGATCGGGCGCTCGTCGGCGCCGGGGGTGGACTGCTGCACGTCGGATCCGTTCACGGTCGAGGTCATCGCTGCGCCCTCGCCTTCGGGTCGAGCGCGTCGCGGATGACCTCGCCGAGCATGATGAAGCTCAGGACCGTCACCGACAGCGCGATGGAGGGGAGGATCAGGGTCTGCGGGTTGGTCCGCAGGTCCACCTGGGCCTGGCTGATGTCGTTGCCCCACGACATCGTCGTCGACGGGAGGCCGACGCCGAGGAACGACAGGGTCGCCTCGGCGACGATCGCCGACGCGAGCGAGATCGTCGTGATGACCAGGACGGGCGCGATCGAGTTCGGCAGCACGTGCCGGACCAGGATGCGGAACCGCGAGACGCCGAGCGCGGTCGCCGCCATGACGAAGTCCGCGTTCTTGACCCGCAGGATCTCGGCTCGGAGCACACGGGCCGTCGCCGGCCACGCGAAGGCGCCGATCGCCAGCGAGATGGTCCAGACGTTCGCGTACTGCGAGAACACCGACATGACCACGACGGCCGCGAGGATGTAGGGGATCGAGAAGAAGATGTCGCCGAGGCGGGACAGCACCGCGTCGATCCAGCCGCCGTAGAAGCCGGAGAACGCGCCGAAGATCACGCCGAGCACGGCGACGAGGAACGACACGATGAGACCGACCGCGAGCGAGGTCGACGTGCCGTGGATGATCCGCGAGTAGATGTCGCAGCCCTGCCGGTTGTAGCCGAGCAGGCTGTCGCCGCCGGGTCCCTGGTTGCTCAGCGAGAGCTGGCAGTACCGAGGGTCGACGCTCGTGAACAGGGTCGGGAACAGCGCGACGACCACCAGCAGGGCGATCATGACCGCGGAGATCCAGAACATGGGCCGCTTGCGCAGGTCTCGCCAGGCATCGGTCCAGAGGTTCGAGGGCTTGCCCTCGGCCTTCACGGAGTCGATCGCGACGAGCGGGGTCTCCTCGACCGGGGCGACGTAGTGCGCCTGAGTGGGTCGGATGTTACTTGGCATAGCGGATCCTCGGGTCGAGAACGGCGTACAGCAGATCCACCACGAGGTTGACGACGAGGTAGATCAGCACCATGACGGTCACGAAGGAGACGACGGTCGGTCCCTCTCCTCGGATGATCGCCTGGTAGAGCGTGTTGCCCACGCCCGGCACGTTGAAGATGCCCTCCGTGACCGTCGCACCGACCATGAGCACGCCGAAGTCGACGGCGAGGTAGGTGACGACGGGGATGAGCGAGTTGCGCAGGATGTGCACCGGCACGATCCGGCGACGCGACAGGCCCTTGCTCGCGGCGGTGCGAACGAAGTCCTGGCCGTCCGTCTCGATGACCGACGCCCTCGTCAGTCGGACGATCTGCGCGAAGCTGCCCGCGGCCAGCACGATGGCCGGCAGGACCAGATCACCCCATGGGGCGCCCGGACCGACGGTGGTCCGGAACCAGCCCAACTGGATGGCGAAGACGAACTGCGCCACGAAGCCGATCACGAAGATCGGCAGCGAGATCAGGATGAGGCTCACGACGAGCGCGCTGGCGTCGAAGATGCCGCCCTTGCGCAGACCCGAGACGAGGCCGATGAGGATGCCGCCGACCATGAGGAAGATCGTCGACAGCAGCGCGAGGCGGAGCGTCACGGGGAAGGTGCGAGCGAGGATGTCGCTCACCGGCTCACCCGAGAAGGAGATGCCGAGGTCGCCCTGGAAGATGCCGCCGAGGAAGAGGAGGTACTGGACGATGAAGGGCTCGTCGAGGTTGTACCGCTCGCGGACCGCCTCGAGGACCTGAGGCGGCGGGGTCTTCTCGCCGAACAGGGCGACGATGGGATCGCCCGGCATGGCGAAGACCATGAAGTAGATCAGGAATGTGGTGCCGAGCAGTACAGGGATCGCCTGCAGGACCCGGCGCACGATGTAACCGGCCATGGATCAGGCCTCGTGCTTCTCGTTCGTGGACATGTGTTGAAGAAACCTCACCGTTGTGGAGTGCGACCACACGATGTTACGCGCTCTGTCTGCACCCCGGATACGTGGGAGTGGGGCGGCGATCTGAATGACCGCCGCCCCACGGGCGGAAGAGAGTCTAAACCCCCTCACACCGAGATCGAGAATTACTCCTCGGTCTTGGTCACCTGGTGGTACAGGGGCACCGAGTTCCAGCCGAACTCGACGTTCTCCACCTGCTCACCCCACGCGCCGTTGACGGTCGAGTACCAGAGCGGGATCGCGGGGAGGTCCTCGAAGAGGATCTCCTGCGCCTGCTGGAACTTCGCGATGCCCTCTTCGACGTCGGTCGCTCCGAGGCCCTCTTCCATCAGCTGGTCGAACTCGGGGTTCGAGTAGTCACCGTCGTTCGAGCCTGCGCCGGTCTGGTAGAGCGGGGCGAGGAAGTTCGAGAGCGACGGGTAGTCGGCCTGCCAACCGGTGCGGAACGCGGTCTGGATGGCACGGTCGGTGATGGACGTGCGGAACTCGGCGAAGGTCGGGTACGGAGCACCCGTCGCGTCGATGCCGAGCTCGTTCTTGACCTGGTTGGCGACAGCGTCGACCCAGGCCTGGTGGCCACCGTCGGCGTTGTAGCCGATCTGGAACGAACCCTCCCACGGGCTGATGGCGTTCGCCTCTTCCCAGAGCTCGACCGCGCGCTCGGGGTCGTACTCGAGGACCTCGGCGCCGGCGATGTCCTCGGAGTAGCCGTCGATGACGGGCGAGGTGAAGTCCTTCGCCGGGGTACGGGTGCCCGAGAAGATCACGTCGGTGATCTCCTCGCGGTTGATCGCGTGCGAGATCGCGGCGCGACGGAGCTTGCCCTCTTCGCCACCGAAGTGCGGGAGGCGGTCCGGGATGACGAACGACTGGAAGATCGCCGCGGCCTGGTTGACCGCGCGGTCGCCGAACTCGTCCTCGTAGGTCGCGAGCGCGCTGTCCGGGATGGCGTCGATGATGTCGAGGTTGCCACCCTGGAGGTCGGCGTAGGCCGCGTCCTGCGTCGCGTAGAAGATGATCTCGAGACCACCGTTGGCCGCCTGGCGGCCGCCCTGGTAGTCCTCGTTCTTCACGAGGTCGATGCGCTCGTTGTGCTTCCAGGCGCCCTCTTCGGCCAGCTTGTACGGGCCGTTGCCGATCGGGTTCTCACCGAAGGCCTCGAGGTCCTCCCACGCCGCCTCGGGCAGCGGGTAGAACGCCGAGTAGCCGAGGCGCAGCGGGAAGTCGGACTCCGGCTGGCTCAGGGTCACCTCGAAGGTGCGCTCGTCGATGACCTCGAGGCCCGACATCTCCTCGACGTTCTCGTCGTAGGAGAAGCCCTCGATGGACTCGAAGAAGTAGCTCGAGAGCTGCGCGTTGTCGAGCGCGGCGCCGTAGTTCCACGCCTTCACGAAGGACTCGGCCGTGACGGGCTCACCGTTGGTGAACTCCTGGCCCTCCTTGATCGTGATCGTGTACGTCTGCGAGTCCTCGGTCTCGATCGACTCGGCCATGTCGTTGACCGGCTTGCCGTCGGCGTCGTAGTAGATCAGGCCCGCGAAGATCGCGTCGAGGATCTTGCCGCCACCGGTCTCGTTGGTGTTGGTCGGGATCAGCGGGTTCTGCGGCTCGGAGCCGTTGGTGGTGATGATCGCGGTCGAGTCGCCCTCGGGGGCTGCCGGCTCGTTGCTGGTCGAGCAACCGGAGAGCGCGAGCGCACCGGCCGCCGCAAGAGCAATGGCTGCGACGCCGATTCTCTTGATCTTCAATGTTCCTCCTGTGAGATGAGCGCACGACAGCACGATTCGCGTCTGGTGGACTCGAAGGTCGGGTCTGGGGGCGCTGGTAGGTGAATCGAGACTATAAGCGCGTTCGAGCCGCGCAAACCCGATGGCGCAACCGTTACCGAGGCGCAACCTACGGCGGCCGGTCTGCTCACATGAGCACGCCGGGACGCACGATTCTTGCGTGCCGCGCCGCCATGCGAGGATGACGGCATGTCACAGCCGCGGCGCCTGCGACTCGAGATCGCCATCGTGCTGGCCCTCTCGCTCGGCGCCTCCGCGGTGTACTCGGTGGTCTCGATCGTGGCGCGCCTCACCGACGATCGGCCGCTCGGCGAGCAGTCGGCCGCGCTCAACCAGTCCCGCGCCGAACGCGAGTGGCTCGACTTCGCCTACCAGTTCCTCGACGTGGTCTTCGGCGTCGCGGTCGTGGCGCTGGTCCTGTACCTGCTCTGGCAGCCGGGACGGGATCCCTTCCGTCGCATCGGACTCGACCTCACGCGTCCCGGCCGCGATGCGGCATCCGGCGTGCTGCTCGCGGCCGTGATCGGCGTGCCCGGGCTCGCCCTGTACGCCGCCGGACGCGCGATGGGCTTCACCGTGGCGGTCGTCCCGCAATCGCTCGACGACTACTGGTGGACCGTGCCGATCCTGGTTCTGGCCGCCCTGGAGGCCGCCCTCGTCGAGGAGGTCATCGCAGTCGGGTACCTCTTCACGCGGCTCCGCGAACTGGGGGTCGGCCCCTGGGCGACGATCCTGTCGAGCGCGCTCCTGCGAGGCACGTACCACCTCTACCAGGGGTTCGGCGCGTTCGCGGGCAACGCCGTCATGGGCGTCGTGTTCGGCTGGGCCTACCTGCGATGGGGCCGCACGATGCCCCTCGTCGTGGCCCACTGGATCCTGGACATCGTGTCCTTCGTGGGCTACCCGCTCGCGCTCGGCTGGTGGCCCGGGCTGTTCGCGCCCCCGGCCGACTGAGGCCCCGGCCGAGCGGGGTGCGCGGGCGGCATCGGCGACGGATGCCGCGGGCGCGGCGCCTCGGCGACGTGCCGGCCGCGCGCCAGCGCGACCACCGTCGCGGGCATCGGCGGCAGCGCCTCCTCCGGCGGCTCGACCCGGAGGTCGGTGTCGGCCGCGCGGATGCGCGCGCCGTCCATCCAGCTGCGTCGGCTCGGCGTGCAGACCGCGGAGAACGCCTCGGGGCCGGTCGCGAACCCGCGGGTGAAGTCGCCCATGGTCTCGGCGCGCCGGAGCGCCTCGGCGAGCGCGGGATTGCGGCGCTCGACGAGTCCCGCGCGCTGCTGGAGTCCGAGCGAGCCGGCTCCGGCGAGCGTGCAGCCCACCATCACGCCGACGAAGGCGATCGTCGCGACCGCCGCGACCAGGTCAATCGGGATCATGCGCACCCCCATGTGCGAGAGATCCTCAGTGTACTCCCGGGGGCCGGTCGAGGGACCCTCCGGATCCGGGCCCGCCCGACCGCGGAGACCGTGGTCCACGGGTCGCCCGCGGCGACCGTACGGAAGGGATCGGCCATGGACCTCGCACATGCCCTCGCAGCCGGCGGCATCGCCGCCCGGCGCACCGAACGACGCTTCCGCGCCGACGAGGAGGAGGTGCGCGCCGCCGAGCAGCGGGTCCTCGCGCGCCGGACCGCCCGCGCCGCGGCATCCGCTCGCCGCGAGCTCACCGAGCGCGGACGCCACGCGGCGCCGCGCCCGGCGAGTGCCTGACGGCTACGCGAACGCCTCGATCGGCGGGCACGCGCACACGAGGTTGCGGTCGCCGTACGCCTGGTCGATTCGCCGCACCGGCGCCCAGTACTTGTTGCGCACGAGCGAGTGGACCGGGTAGACCGCCTGCTCGCGCGTGTAGGGGTGCGTCCACTCGCCCGCGATGACCGACTCGGCGGTGTGCGGGGCGTTCCGCAGCGGGTTGTCGTCGGCCGGCCACTCGCCCCGGCCCACGGCGTCGGCCTCGGCCTTGATCTGGATCATGGCCTCGATGAACCGGTCGAGCTCGGCGAGGTCCTCGGACTCGGTCGGCTCCACCATGAGCGTGCCCGCGACCGGGAACGACATGGTCGGCGCATGGAAGCCGTAGTCGATGAGCCGCTTGGCGACGTCGTCGACGGTCACGCCCGTCTCGGCGGTGAGGGGTCGCAGGTCGAGGATGCACTCGTGCGCCACGAGGCCGTTCTCGCCCGTGTAGAGCACCGGATAGTGGTCGCGCAGGCGCGTGGCCACGTAGTTCGCCGCGAGCACCGCGGTCGCGGTGGCCTGCTTGAGGCCCTCGGCCCCCATCATCCGCACGTAGGCCCACGAGATCGGCAGGATGGACGGGCTGCCGTACGGGGCGGCCGACACGGGGCCGCCGTCGTGCGACACCCCGCCGGCGTGGGCGTTGCGCTGCGCCATCGGGTGGCCGGGCAGGAACGGCGCGAGGTGCGCCTTCGCCGCGACCGGTCCGACGCCGGGTCCGCCGCCCCCGTGCGGGATGCAGAACGTCTTGTGCAGGTTCAGGTGCGACACGTCGCCGCCGACGTCGCCGAAGCGCGCGAAGCCGAGGAGGGCGTTGAGGTTCGCGCCGTCGATGTAGACCTGGCCGCCCGCGTCGTGCACGGCCGTCGTGATGTCCTTCACGTCGTGCTCGTACACGCCGTGCGTGGACGGGTAGGTGATCATGAGCGCCGCGATCCGGTCGGCGTGGTCGGCGATCTTCGCGCGCAGGTCGCCGAGGTCGACGTTGCCCAGCTCGTCGCACGCGACGACGACGACGCGCATGCCCGCGAGCACCGCGGAGGCCGCGTTCGTGCCGTGCGCGCTCGACGGGATGAGGCACACGTCGCGCTCGGCGTCGCCGTTCGCGAGGTGGTACCCGCGGATCGCGAGCAGGCCCGCGAGCTCGCCCTGGCTGCCCGCGTTCGGCTGGAGCGAGACGGTGTCGTAGCCGGTGACCTCGGCGAGCCAGCCCTCGAGCTGCGAGACGAGCTCGAGCGAGCCGTCCACGTCGGCCTCCGGCGCGAACGGGTGCAGGTTCGCGAACTCGGGCCAGGTCACGGCCTGCATCTCCGTGGCGGCGTTGAGCTTCATCGTGCACGAGCCGAGCGGGATCATGCCGCGGTCGAGCGCGTAGTCGCGGTCGGCGAGCGTCTTGAGGTACCGCATCATCTGGGTCTCGGACTGGTGCGTGTTGAACACCGGGTGCTCGAGGTAGGAGGACGTGCGGCGCAGCGCCGGGGGCAGGCTGGCCGGCGGGACGAGCCCCCGGAGCGGCGCGAGCTGCTCGGCGATGGCCTCGATCCCGTTCGCGAGGATCACGAGCTCGAGCTCGGCCGCGGTCGTGGTCTCGTCGACGGCCACGTGCACGGTGTCGCCGTCGACCTGCCAGAGGTGCACGCCGGCCTCGCGAGCAGCGGCGACGACCTCGGCGGCACGGCCGGGCACGCGCACGCGCACCGTGTCGAAGAACGACTCGTGCACGAGGTCGAGCCCGCCCGCGGCGAGGGCGTCGGCGAGGGCCTTGGCCTTGGCCGCGGTGGTCATGGCGATGTGGCGGATGCCGCGGGGCCCGTGGTACACGGCGTACATCGACGCCATGACGGCGAGCAGCACCTGCGCGGTGCAGATGTTCGACGTCGCCTTCTCGCGACGGATGTGCTGCTCGCGCGCCTGGAGGCTGAGCCGGTACGCGGGGTGGCCCGCGGCATCCTGCGACACGCCGACGAGGCGGCCGGGCAGCTGCCGCTCGAGCCCCTTGCGCACGGCCATGTAGCCGGCGTGCGGGCCGCCGAAGCCCATGGGCACGCCGAAGCGCTGCGAGGTGCCGACCGCGACATCCGCCCCCAGCTCGCCGGGGCTCGTCAGCAGCGCCATCGCCAGCAGGTCGGCCGCGACGACGGCGAGCGCGCCCTGCTCCTTCGAGGCGGCGATGACGGATGCCGGGTTCCAGACCCGCCCCGACGCGCCGGGGTACTGCACGAAGAGGCCGAAGTGCTCGCCCAGCGCCGCGGCATCCGTCGTCTCGTCGAGGTCGGCCTCGACCAGCTCGATGCCCACCGCCCCGGCGCGCGAGCGGAGCAGCGCGAGCGTCTGCGGCAGCGCGTCGGCGTCGACCACGAAGCGGTTCGAGCGGGACTTCGACGCGCGACGCGCGAGCAGCATTCCCTCGACGACCGCCGTGCCCTCGTCGAGCATCGACCCGTTCGCCGTGTCGAGCCCGGTGAGGTCGGCGACCATCGTCTGGAAGTTGATGATGGCCTCGAGCCGGCCCTGCGAGATCTCCGGCTGGTAGGGCGTGTAGGCCGTGTACCAGCTCGGGTTCTCGAGCACGTTCCGCTGGATCACGGCGGGCGTGATCGTGCCCGAGTAGCCCAGCCCGATCATCGACGTGCGCACCGCGTTGCGGTCGGCGAGCGCCCGCAGCTCGGCGAGCGCCTCGCGCTCGGTCGCCGCCGCGGGGATCACCGAGTCCACGACGTCGTGCATGCGGATCGCGGTGGGGACCGCGGCGTCCATGAGCGCGTCGAGCGAGTCGTAGCCGAGCGCCGCGAGCATCCACTCGTGGTCGCGCGGGGTCGTGCCGATGTGCCGTCGCCCGAAGGCGTCGACGTCGAAGGCCGGAGAGGTGCTGGTGGTCATCGTGTTCCTTGGGTCGCTGGTCGAGGAGCAGGCGCAGCCCGCGTCTGCCGACCGGGATGCGAGGAGGACTACTCGCCCGTGAGGGCGCGGTACTCGTCGAGCGTGAGGAGCTTCGGCAGCGACGCGGCGGTCACCTTGATGAGCCAGCCCTCGCCGAACGGATCGCTGTTGACCAGTTCGGGCGAGTCGACCACGGCCTGGTTCGACTCGACGACCTCACCGTCCACGGGCGCGAACAGCTCGCCGACCGACTTGGTCGACTCGATCTCGCCGACGACCGTGCCGGTCGTGATCGCGGTGCCCGCCGAGGGCAGGTCGACGTAGACGACGTCGCCGAGCTTCTCGGCGGCGTAGTCGGTGATGCCGATGGTGACGGTCTCGCCGTCGACCTTCACCCACTCGTGCTCCTCGGTGTACTGCAGGTCGGTGCGGTCGGTCATGGCGTGCTCCTCGTGGTCTCGGGCGGTGCGGATTGCGGTGCGGTCGGGGGCGCGGTCAGGCGCGCTTGTAGAAGGGCAGGGGCGTCACGGATGCCGCGATGCGCGTGCCGCGGACGTCGACGAACAGCTGCGAGCCGGGCTCGGCGGCATCCGGGGCCACGAACGCCATCGCGACCGGGTGGCCGAGCGTGGGCGAGAGGGCACCGGAGGTGACCTCGCCGACCCGGCGCGCGCCGTCGCCGTCGCCGTCGTAGACCTCGTAGCCGGCGCGCGGCGCGCGACGGCCCTCCGCGGTCAGGCCGACGAGCACGGGCGCGCCGTCGGCCGGGCCCTGCTCGATCGCGGCGCGGCCGACGAAGTCGCCGTCCTTCGAGAGCGCGACCACGCGGCCGAGGCCCGCCTGCACCGGCAGGATGTCGCGCGTGAGCTCGTGTCCGTAGAGCGGCATGCCGGCCTCGAGGCGCAGGGTGTCGCGGCTCGCGAGGCCGCACGGCACGACCCGCGGGCCGCCGGTCTCCCGGAGGGCCTCCCACAGCCGCGCAGCGCGGTCGGGCGCAAGGTAGAGCTCGAAGCCGTCCTCGCCCGTATACCCGGTGCGCGCGACGAGGACGGGCTCGCCCTCGAACTCGGCGGCGAGCGCGCGGTAGTACTTCAGGGCCGCGACGGCGGCGTCGAAGTCCTCGTCGTCGTTGCCGGGACCCTGGATCCCGAAGCCCTCCGTCTGCTGCAGCACCTCGAGTGCGTCGGGGCCCTGCAGCGCGATGAGCGCGATGTCGTCGGACTCGTCGAACACCTCGCAGTCGAACGGCGAGGTGCGGTTCCGGAGCTCCTCGACCACGACCTCGCGGTTCGACGCGTTCGCGACCACCATGTAGCGGTCTTCGCCGGTGCGGTACACGACGAGGTCGTCGACGACCCCGCCGTCGCGGGCGAGCAGGAGCGAGTACTTGGCCTGTCCCTCGGCGATGGCCGAGAGCTTTCCGGCGAGCGCGTAGTCGAGCGCGTCGGCGGCCTCCGGGCCGACCACGAGGATCTCGCCCATGTGCGACAGGTCGAACAGGCCCGCGTGCTCGCGCACCGCGCGGTGCTCGGCCAGGTCGCTCGAGTAGCGCACGGGCATCTGCCAGCCGGCGAAGTCGGTGAAGGACGCGCCCGCGGCGCGGTGCACCTCGTCGAGGGGGCTGCGTCGTTCGGTGGCGGTGCCGGGGTCGGTGGTGCCGGTTGCGTCGGTCACGAGTTCTCCATATCGCGCGATGGCGCGGCGATGCGCCGCTCGAGAACTCCCCCTCTGTCATGGGCCTGAGAGCTTCGCGCGCCCCGGGGAGCTTGCTTTCACCTTCGGCGGCCCGCACGGGTGCGGGGATCTCGAGACGCGTCGCCTGCGGCGGCGCTGCTCGATCTGCTCCGCGCTCCGCGCGGAGCACTTTTCAGAGTGGCCTGGTCATCGCGGTGATGCGACCTGAGAGATTGGCGGGGAGGCTTGCTCCTTCGGTGCCGGCTGGTCTCGTCGTGACGGGACTGCCGGCTCTCCCGCGATGCGTGGACGGCCCGATGTGCGGTTGTCGTCGCAGTCTACAACGCCCCTCCGTCCCCCGCGCCCGCGCGCCCCACTCTCGCCCTCTCCCTCTCTCCCTCTTCCTCTCTCCCTCTCTCCCCCTCTCCCTCTCTTTCCCTCTCCCTATCTCCCTCTCACCTCAGCTCTCCACCCCTCTGCGCAGACTCCGCATTCCACCACCCCTGACCGGATCCGTGGCGTGGTCGACTGCGGACTCTGGACCACCGACGGTCGAGCATGTGGACAGACTCACCCGTCTCCGGCGCGAGCGGGCACGCTGAGCGGATGCCGCATCCCGCACCGTTGCCCGAGCCCCTCTCGTCGGAGCCCGCGTTCGGGGTCCGTCACGCGGTCGGGCTCGGCGCGTCGCGGCGTCGGCTTGAGGCATCCGATCTGCGGACGCCGTACCGAGGAGCGCGGCTGCGGGTCGACGCACCCGAGTCGGTGGCCGCATTCGCCGCCGCGTACGCCGCTCGGATGCCGGCCACCCAGTTCTTCAGCCACAGCACGGCCGCGATCCTCAACGGCGTGCCCCTGCCGGCCGCGATCGAGGACGACCGGCTGCTGCACGTCTCGGTACTCGCCGGCGACGCGCAGCCCCGGGTCGCCGGCGTGATCGGCCATCAGCTCGAAGCGGCACGGACGCACGTCGTCCGGGTCGGGGGCGTCCGCATGACCGATGCCGCGACCACGTGGTGCCAACTCGCGCGGCTCCTGGGCCTGGAGGACCTCGTGGCGGTCGGCGACCACCTCATCACGGTGCGGAGGCTCGACTCAGGCCGTCGGAGTGCGTTCTCCTCTGTTCCCGCGCTCACGGCGGCGGCCGCCGCCCACCGCCGCACGACTGGAGTCGGCCTGTTGCGCGAGGCGCTCCCCCTGCTGCGACCCGGGCCGCTCTCACGTCGTGAGTCGCTGCTTCGCGTCCGCGTCGTGCAGGCGGGCCTGCCCGAGCCCGTCGTGGCGTACCGCGTGGTCGAGCGGGCGCTGAACGGGTACGAGCCGACCGTCGACCTCGCCTACCCCGAGTACCGCGTCGCGCTGGAGTACGAGGGCGACCACCACCGGGCGCCACTGCAGTTCCGGCGCGACATCGCGCGGTACGAGCGGCTGCAGGACGCCGGCTGGATCGTGGTCCGCTTCACCGCAGACGACGTTCCGGACCGCCCGGGCGCGGCGTCGCAGCGGACCGTGGCGCGCATCGCCGCCCGTCTCCGCTCGCGCGGATGGGCTCCATGACCCGCACTGCCGCAGGCTCCGCAGTCCACCACGTGGGACCCGCGGCCAGGGGTGGTGGAGTGCGGAGTCTGCGCCGCGAGCAGCCGGGCGTCACGCGATTGGCGTTCGTGTCAGGGTGACTGTAAGCTGTTGGGAGGACTTCGCGTCATCCTGACACGAAGACCGAGAGAAAGGGGGACGGATGCCGCAGCACCACGCGCAGGCGCGCCTGGCCGTGTCGACGGTCATCTTCGCCCTCTCCCCGGAGACCGACGGCGACGGCGTGGAGCGCCCGAGCCTCCGAGTCCCCCTCGTGCGCCGCCTGCGCGAGCCCGGCTTGGGCCGATGGGCCCTGCCCGGCGGCTGGCTGCCCGTGCACGAGTCGCTCGATGCCGCCGCCGGTCGCACCCTCGCCGAGACCACGGGGCTCTCCCCGCGGTACCTCGAGCAGCTCTACACCTTCGGCGACCCCGACCGCTCCCCCGGTGAGCGCGTCGTCTCGGTCGTGTACTGGGCGCTCGTGCACTCCGACGAGGTCGAGCGCGCCGTCTCCGACGAGAACGTCCGCTGGTTCGACGAGGACGACCTCCCCGACCTGGCGTTCGACCACGACGCGATCATCGACTACGCGCTCCGCCGACTGCGCACCAAGCTCGAGTACTCGGGCATCGCCCATGCGCTCCTGGGCGAGACGTTCACCATGGCCGAGCTCCGCGGCGTGCACGAGGCCGTGCTCCGCAAGCGACTCGACCCGGCGAACTTCCGCCGCACCATGGAGGCCTCCGGCACGCTCGTCGACACCGGCGAGCGCCTCTCCGGGACGCGCCACCGGCCGCCCGCCCTGTACCGCTTCGATCCCGCCCACTCGGCCGCGGCGTCGCCCTCGCCGGCGCTCGCGGCGACGCCGCCCGCGACATCCGCCACCCCGCCCTCGACCGCACGGCCCGGCACGCGCAGCAAGGACACGCCATGAGCACCACCATCCCCGTCACCACGGCCGAGGCCGGGCGCAGCATCCGCGACGCCGCATCCGTCGACCGCAGCATCCGCCTCATCACGACCGGCACGTCGCGCGGCGAGACCTGCGCGCCCGAGCTCGCGAAGGGCCCCTGGGAGTTCGACCGGGGTCCCGCGGGCTACGGTCCCGGATCCTCGATGGGCGACGTGATCCCGGCGGGTGCGCCGCGCCAGGGGTCGCTGCCGGCCGAGTACCGCGAGGCGGGCCCCGCCCAGCTCGACGAGCGCATCCGTGCCGCGAAGGCGACGCTCGGCGACCGCGTCGTCGTCCTCGGGCACTTCTACCAGCGCGACGAGGTCGTGCAGCACGCCGACTTCACGGGCGACTCGTTCCAGCTCGCGAACGCCGCCAAGTCCAAGCCGGAGGCCGAGGCGATCGTGTTCTGCGGCGTGCACTTCATGGCCGAGACCGCCGACATGCTCTCGCGTCCCGAGCAGGCGGTCATCCTCCCGAACCTGGCCGCGGGCTGCTCGATGGCCGACATGGCCGACACGTCGAGCGTCGAGGAGTGCTGGGAGCAGCTCGAGGAGGTCTACGGCGACCTGACCGCGACCGACGGGGAGGGTCGCGTGCCCGTGATCCCCGTCACGTACATGAACTCGTCGGCCGCGCTCAAGGGCTTCGTCGGCCGCAACGGCGGCATCGTCTGCACGTCGTCGAACGCGACGACCGTGCTCGAGTGGGCGTTCGCGCGCGGCCGGCGCGTGCTGTTCTTCCCCGACCAGCACCTCGGCCGCAACACCGCGAAGGCCATGGGGGTGCCGCTCGAGGCGATGCCGATGTGGAACCCGCGGAAGCCGCTCGGCGGCAGCACCGCCGCCGAGCTCGAGGACGCCCGCGTCATCCTGTGGCACGGCTTCTGCTCGGTGCACAAGCGCTTCACGGTCGAGCAGATCGAGCAGGCGCGCCGCGAGCACCCGGGCGTGCAGGTCATCGTGCACCCCGAGTGCCCGATGCCGGTCGTCGATGCGGCGGATGCCGCGGGGTCGACCGACTTCATCGTGAAGGCCATCCAGGCGGCGCCCGCCGGGTCCACCTTCGCGATCGGCACCGAGATCAATCTCGTGCAGCGGCTCGCCGCCGAGCACCCCGAGCACACGATCTTCTGCCTCGACCCGGTCGTGTGTCCGTGCTCGACGATGTACCGCATCCACCCGGGCTACCTCGCGTGGGTGCTCGAGGAGCTCGTCGCGGGCCGGGTCGTGAACCGCATCGAGGTGGCCGACGATGTCGCCGAGCCCGCCCGGGTCGCCCTCGAGCGCATGCTCGCGGCCAAGCCGCCGGCCTCCGCCACCGTGCCCGCGGGGTCCACCATCGCCGCGGCGACGGATGCCGCGGCCGCATCCGTCGGGGCGTGACATGACCCGCGTCGTGGTCGTCGGCTCCGGCATCGCCGGGCTGTGGACCGCCATCCGCGCCGCCGAGGCGGGCTGCGACGTCACCGTCGTCACGAAGGCAGCGCTCGGCGAGGGCGCGACCGCGTGGGCGCAGGGTGGCATCGCGGCCGCGGTCTTCGCGGGCGATGCCCCGGGACGGCACGCCGCGGACACGATCGCGGCCGGCGCGGGCCTCGCCGACCCGCACGCCGTTCGCGTGCTGACCGAGGAGGGAGCGGCGCGCATCCGCGACCTCATCCGCTTCGGCGTCGCATTCGATCGCGACGAGTCCGGCCTCGCCCGCGGCCTGGAGGCGGCGCATTCCCGTGCGCGCATCCTCCACGCGGGAGGGGACGCCACGGGCGCCGCCATCCAGGCGGCACTGGTCGAGACGATCCGCCGGCGCGGGGTCCGCGTGCTCGAGCAGACGACGCTCGTCGACCTCGTCGCCGAGGCGGGATCGGTGGTCGGCATCCGCGTGATCTGGGCCGGGCCGGGCCACGGGACCCCGACCGACCTCCGCGCCGACGCCGTCGTCCTGGCGACGGGCGGCGTGGGATGCCTGTACCGGCATACGACCAACCCCGACGTCGCGACGGGGGACGGCGTGGCTGCGGCGGCGCGCGCGGGGGCCGAGCTCCGCGACCTGGAGTTCGTGCAGTTCCACCCGACCGCGCTCGCCGTGCCCGGCACGCCGCTCGTCTCCGAGGCCGTCCGCGGCGAGGGTGCGGTGATCCGCGACGCGGCCGGCCGGCGCTTCCTCCTCGACGTCGACCCGCGAGCCGAGCTCGCGCCGCGCGACGTGGTCGCCCGGGCCGTGTGGCGGCGGATGGCCGAGCAGGACGGCGAACCCGTCGTGCTCGATGCGTCGAACCTCGGCGCCGAGCGGCTCGCCGCCCGCTTCCCGGGGATCGACGCCGCATGTCGACGCGCCGGCTTCGACTGGTCGCGCGAGCCGGTGCCGGTCGTGCCGGCCGCCCACTACGCCATGGGCGGGATCGCGACCGACCTCGACGGGCGCACGAGCCTGCCCGGCCTGTGGGCGGTCGGCGAGGCGGCCCGCACGGGCGTGCACGGCGCCAACCGGCTCGCGTCCAACTCCCTGCTCGAGGGCGCGGTGTTCGCCGAGCGCGCCGCGCGCGACCTCGCCGCCTCGGGTGCCGCGGGGGCGGACCGCCCGTGGCCCGGCGACGCGGGCCGCCCCGTCGTCGGCCCCCTGGGACGACGCGGCGCGGCGCCCGCGGGCGCGGCGCCGCGATCCTCCGAGGTCGCGCACGTCCGTCCCGGCCGGGTCGGCGCCGGCGTCGTCGACCGAGGCGAGCTGCAGCAGCTCATGTGGGACCACGTCGGCCTCGAGCGCGACGCCGACGGGCTCGCCGCGGCATCCGCCCGGCTCGACGGATGGCGCGCGCCCGAGGTCGTCGACCGCCGCACGGCCGAGGACCGGAACCTGCTCGAGCTCGCCCGCCTCACGGTGGCGTCGGCGCTCGCCCGCACGACGAGCGTCGGCGCGCACACGCGTCGCGACGCCGCATCCGTCGCCGACACCGAACGAGAGGCCGCCTGATGACCGAGTTCCGCGAGATCGAGCGGGTCGTGCTCATGGCCCTCGACGAGGACGCCCCCTGGGGCGACCTCACGGGCGAGACGCTGATCCCGGCGACGGCCACCGCCACGGCCGAGCTCGTCGCGCGCGAAGCCGGCGTGCTCAGCGGCGTGCGCGTGGTCGAGGCGGCCTTCCGCCTCGTCGACCCGGCCATCGACGTCGAGCTGCGCGCCGGCGACGGCGACCGGTTCGCCGCGGGCGACGTGCTCGCGCGCGTGCACGGGCCCGCCCGAGGCATCCTTCGAGCCGAGCGCGTCGCGCTCAACCTGGTGCAGCGGATGTCGGGGGTGGCGACCCTCACGGCCCGGTACGTCGAGGCCGTCGCGGGGACCCGCGCCCGCATCGTCGACACGCGCAAGACCACGCCGGGCCTGCGCAGCCTCGAGCGACAGGCGGTGCGCGACGGCGGGGGACGCAACCACCGGCGCTCGCTCTCCGACGCCGTCATGGCCAAGGACAACCACCTCGCCGTCCTGACCGCCGGCGGCGCCGACGTCGCGACGGCGCTCCGCGAGGCCCGCGGGCGGATGCCGCACACGGCCCACCTCGAGGTCGAGGTCGACCGCCTCGACCAGGTCGAGGCGGTGCTCGCGGGCGGAGCCGACACGGTCATGCTCGACAATTTCTCCCTCGACGACCTGCGCGCGGGCGTGGAGCTCATCGCGGGCCGGGCCGTCGTCGAGGCGTCCGGCGGCGTGAGCCTCGACACGGTCGGGGCGATCGCGGCGACCGGGGTCGACGTCATCTCGGTGGGCGCGCTCACGCACTCGGCCCGCGCGGTCGACCTCGGGCTCGACATGGCCGTCCACCCGGCCGGCACGGCGTCGACGGATGCCGCGTCCGTCTCGGGGTCGCCATGATCTTCGCCGACCACGCCGCCACCACGCCCGTGCGCCGCGAGGCGCTCGAGGCCATGTGGCCCTACCTGACCGGCGCATTCGGCAATCCGTCGAGCCGGCACGGATTCGGCGACGAGGCCGCCCGTGCCCTCGCCCGGGCGCGCGGCGAGGTCGCGGCCGTCGTGGGCAGCCGGCCGGGCGACGTGGTGTTCACGTCGGGCGGCACCGAGGCCGACAACCTCGCGCTCAAGGGACTGGCGCTGGCGAACCCGCGCGGGCGTCACGTCGTCGTCTCGCCGGTCGAGCACGAGGCGGTCCTCGAGTCGGCCGACGCACTGCGCCGCCTGCACGGCTTCGAGGTGTCCGAGGTCGCGGTCGACGCCACGGGCATGGTCTCCCCCGAGGCGCTCGAGCGGGTCATCCGCCCCGACACCGCGCTCGTCTCGGTGCAGCTGGCCAACAACGAGGTCGGCACGGTGAACCCGATCGCCGAGCTCGCCCGCATCGCGCACGGCGCCGGCGCGCTCATGCACGCCGATGCCGTGCAGGCCGCAGGGTGGCTGCCGCTCTCGCTCGATGCGCTCGCGGTCGACGCGATGTCGCTCGCCGGGCACAAGGTCGGCGCACCCAAGGGCACCGGCGCGCTGGTCGTGCGCGGGCGGCTCCCGCTCGAGCCCGTCCTGCACGGCGGCGGCCAGGAACGCGGCCGCCGGTCGGGAACCGAGAACGTCGCGGGGGCCGTGGCCTTCGCGACGGCGCTGCGGCTCGCCGAGTCCGAGCGGCCGGATGCCGCTGCGCGCGTCGCCGCGCTCACGGAGCGCTTCCGCGACCTCGTCGCCTCGTCGGTCCCGGACGCCGTGCCGACGGGCCACGCGACGCGGCGACTTCCCGGCACCGCCTCGTACGTGTTCCCGGGGACCGCCGGCGAGGCCGTGCTGCTCGAGCTCGAGCGACGCGACGTGGTCGTCTCCAGCGGGTCGGCGTGCGCTGCGGGCAGCGACGAGCCCTCGCACGTGCTGACCGCGATGGGCCTGGACCCGGACCTCGCGCGCACGGCCGTGCGCTTCTCGTTCGGCTCGGACGCCGCCTCCGACGACGTCGAGTTCGCGGCGACCGCGCTCGCGGACGCCGTGTCGGCGGTGCGCGCTATCGTGCGCTGACCGGCCCGGCACGGGAGGTCGCGAGGAATATTCACGCGCATGCTTCCCCTCGAACGGGAATACCACGCGGCGGACGGGTGGTTTCACCTCGCGTTCGCCGCTGCGCACGCGCTCCGTCATGGCCGGCGACGACGAGACGACGATACGAACGAGGACGCACGTGACCGAACGCACCGCACCCCAGACCGACTCGATCACGCTGCCACCACGCGACGACGCGCCGTTCGACGCCGCGACGGCCCCCGATCGGGCGGCCGATCGGGGCGCGGCCGCCGAAGGGCCGCGCGACACGCGCGTGATCTGGCTGCTGCTGGCCGCGACCTTCGTCGTGTTCCTCAACGAGACGATCATGAGCGTCGCGATCCCCGAGCTCGTCGTCGACCTCGGCGTGACGCTGACGGCCGCGCAGTGGCTCACGACCGCGTTCATGCTGACGATGGCCGTCGTGATCCCGATCACCGGCTTCCTGCTCCAGCGCTTCCCCACGAGACCCGTGTTCGGGACGGCCATGAGCCTGTTCTCCGCGGGGACGCTCCTCGCCGCGCTCGCCCCGGGGTTCGAGGTGCTGCTGGCGGCCCGCATCGTCCAGGCGACGGGCACGGCGATCATGATGCCGCTGCTCATGACCACGCTCATGACCCTCGTCCCGCCGTCCGACCGGGGGCGCTTCATGGGCCGCGTCTCGATCGTCATGTCGGTGGCGCCCGCGGTGGGGCCGGCGATCTCCGGACTGATCCTGAACTCGCTCGGCTGGCGCTACATGTTCTGGCTCGTGCTGCCCATCGCGCTCGCGATGCTCGTCATCGGGCTCCGCCGGGTGACCAACGTCGGCGAGACGCGCGTGTTCCCCATCGACGTGGTCTCGGTCGTGCTCTCGGCGATCGGCTTCGGCGGCCTCGTCTTCGGGCTCAGCCTGGTCGGCGGCGTGGTGAGCGGCCGCTCCCCCGCCGACGCCCTGCCGATGTGGGCGTCGCTCGTGATCGGCGCACTCGGCATCCTCGTCTTCATCCTGCGGCAGGTCCGCCTGCAGCGGGTCGATCGCGCACTGCTCGACCTGCGCACCTTCCGGACGCGGAACTTCGCCGTGTCCATCGCGATGATGGCGGTGATGATGGCCGCCCTGTTCGGCACGATCATCCTCCTGCCCATCTACCTGCAGGACGTGCTCGGGCTCGAGCCGCTCGCGACCGGGCTGCTCGTGCTGCCGGGCGGGCTCGTCATGGGGCTGCTCGGGCCCACCGTCGGCCGCCTGTACGACCGGCTCGGTCCGACGCCGCTCCTCGTGCCGGGCAGCGTCGTGGTGAGCGGCGTCCTCTGGTCGCTCACGCTCGTCACGGAGTCGACCCCGCCGTGGATGGTGCTCATCGCGCACGTCACGCTGTCGACGGCGCTCGCCTTCATGTTCACGCCGCTCTTCACGAGCGCCCTCGGCTCGGTCGAGCCGCGCCTGTACTCGCACGGCTCGGCGATCGTCGGCACCCTGCAGCAGGTCGCGGGGGCGGCGGGCACGGCGATGTTCATCACGGTGATGACGGCGACGGCGGCGACCGCCGAGGCCGCCGGCACGGCCGCCGTCGCCGCGCAGGCGGCCGGAGTGCGCAACGCGTTCCTCGTCGGCGCGATCGTGTCGGTCTTCGCGATCGTCGGCGCCACGCTGGTCCGCCGGCCCGCCGATATGGCGGGCGCCCCCGCAGCGCACTGAACAGCGACCCACGCGACGAACGCGCGGCGCCCGCCCCTCCGGGGATCGGGCGCCGCGCGTCTCAGTCGGTGCGGGTGGCGGCCGGTCAGCCGCAGTCGGGTCGGCAGGTGCGCTGCGAGATCGCGTCGACCAGCACGGTGCCCAGGTCCTCGGGCTCGGCGGCCGAGTAGGCGCCGCCCTTGGTGGCCTTGGCGATCTTCTGCATGGCCTGGAGGTCGGTGTCCGGTCCGAACCCGATCATGATCACCGGAACCGGCTTGTTCGGGTCGTCCATCGTCGCGAGCTCGGCGAGCAGCTGGTCGAGGCTGATGCCGTTCTGGTCCTCGTTCCTGCCGTCGGTGATGACGAGGACCGAGTTGACCTTCTCGGGGTCGTAGGTCTCGCGGACCCGCTTCACGGCGTCCAGCGTGGTGTCGTAGAGGCCGGTGGCGCCGCCCAGCCGCGAGGGCAGGGACTGGATGATGCCGGCGATGCGCTGCGTGTGCGCCGCGTCGGCGAGCGGGGCGATCGGCGCGACGTCCTCGTAGTCGAGGTTACCGTTGCGCGCCGTCGAGAAGAGCCAGACGCCGAGCTCGGCCTCTCCGGAGAACTTCTGGACCGCGCCCATGGCGGCCTGCTGGAACACGTCGATGCGGCGCAGGCCGTTCGCGGCCGGGTCCTGCATCGAGCCGGACACGTCGATCACCGCGAGCATGCGGCCGCGCATGGTCAGCACGCCCCAGGCCCGGAGGATCTCGATCTGGGCGGCGCCGTCGAGCTCGCTCTGCGCGGGCGGCGCGGTCGCGGCGACGCCGCGCGATTCGAGCTCGCCGCTTCCGTCGGGCGCACGGAAGCCCGCCTCGGCGAAGTGGTCGCCGGCCTTCGACAGCGCCGCCCGGAAGGCGTCGAGGTTCTCGGTGCGCTCATCGGCCATGCGGACGAAGGGGTAGTCGAGCGCGACGGTGCCCTCCGTGGGATAGGCCGCGACGAGCGGCTCGGCCGAGTCGTCGGCGTTGTGCGCCACGACGCGCGCCTCGCTCGTCAGCGTGATCACGGGCGTGGCGGACGAGGTGACGGTGGCCATCGCCGCATCCGGCGACGCGGGGATCGACTTGCTCAGGGCGATCATCGCGCCCGCGAACTGGCGCGGGTCGTCGGGCGAGGACTGCCCCTTGAGCGCGTACAGGCTCGCGAGGCTCGCCGCCGACGCCTCGGGGTCGGGCAGCAGCGCGGGCAGCTGGCCGTTCAGCACGCGGGCCCAGCTCACGGGCTCCTTCGCGAGCTCCTCGGCGTCGGCGGCGGCGGCCGCGAAGACGATGGGCGACGAGGCGATCGAGTCGCCCACCTCGAGGACCGGCGCCCCGAGGCCGAGCGACGTCGCGGTGGCGCGCGTCCGGTCGATCCAGACCGTGGAATCCGGGATCCAGACCTCGGCGTCGGACGTGCCGGCGGCCACCGAGGCGGCCGTGTCGGCCGAGTCCTGGGCCCGGACCTCGGTCTCGACGCACCGTTTGGGGTCGGCGTCGAAGTCGGCGGCGAGTTCGGCGACGGACGGGGCGATCGACGTATCGGCGACCACGAGGAGCTGCTCGGGCTCGTCGCACGTCGGCTGGTCGGCCACCGCCAGGAGGGGGTTGAGGTGGCCTCCCACCCAGAGGTAGACGCCGGACGCGACGAGGGCGATGACCGCCACGCCGGCGGCGACGGACAGGATGAATCGGCGGCTCGGCGCCTTCGCCGGAGCCGCGACGCTGTGACGTCCCACGGGGCACTCCAAGCCGAACGGCCGCGCCGCAGGCGCGCCGATCCCAGTCTGAACGGGTTCCCCCGTTCAGGGGGAAGGGTGCTGACAGCATATGCGAACATGAGCGAATGGCGAACTCAGCCGCGAGCGTGCGCCCGAGAGCGGGGACCGGCCGGTGAGCCGCTTCGCCGATCGCCGTGACGCGGGCCGCCGGCTCGCCGCGGCGGTGGCCCTGCTCCCGGCCGACGATGCCGTCGTGCTGGGCCTGCCCCGGGGCGGGGTCCCCGTGGCCGACGAGGTGGCGCGCGCGATCCGGGCGCCGCTCGACGTCCTCGTGGTGCGCAAGCTCGGCCTGCCCGCACGACCGGAGGTCGCGATGGGCGCGGTCGGCGAGGAGGGCGCCGAGGTCGTGAACGAGGACGTCGTCGGGCTCGGCCACGTGACGCCGGAGGAGTTCGCGGCCGTGGAGCGCCGCGAACGCGCGGAGCTCGAGGCGCGCGTGCGACGGTTCCGCGGCGACCGGCCGCCGGTCCCGGTCCGCGGGCGCACCGCCATCGTCGTCGACGACGGGGTGGCGACGGGCGCGACCGCGCGGGTCGCGTGCCGGGTGGCCCGGGCACGTGGGGCGTCCCGGGTCGTGCTGGCGGTCCCCGTGGGATCGCCGCGGGCACTCGAGTCGATCCCGGAGCCCGATGAGATCGTCTGCGTGGAGGCGCCGCCCGGCTTCATGTCGGTGGGCATGCACTACCTCGACTTCCGGCAGACCGGGGACGACGAGGTGTCGGCGATCCTGGATGCAGCCCATCGCCGCGCAGCGGCGGACGGCTCCGGTCCGGGTTGAGCACAGGAGAGCCGACGCGCGCAACCCCTTTCCGGTCGGACGCGAGCCGCGGTTGAGTGGTCGAGCCCGAACGGGAAGGCGGAGCACCGTGGACTTGGACACCAGCACCATCATCTGGATCGTCGTCGGCGTGATCGCACTCATCGCGCTCATCGCCGTCATCGCCTGGGTCGCGACCTCGAACCGACGCCGTGAGCGGCAGGTCGAGGGACGGCGGCAGGAGGCCGCGGAGATGCGGGAACGCGCCGCCGAGGTCGAGGCGGCGGCGCGAGAGCGCGAGGTCCGTGCCGCGAAGACCGATGCCGCCGCGCGCGACGCGGAGGCCAAGGCGGCCGAGGCGCAGCTCGAGGCCGAGCGGCTCGCCCAGCAGAGCCAGGAGCACCGTTCGGACGCCGAGCGGCTGCGGGCCGAGCGCGAGGAGCACGCCCGCGGCGCGGCGGCCGTCGACCCCGACGTCATCGACGGCGAGGACCGGAGCCCGAGCCCGGGCGAGACCCGCCGCTAGGCCGGGCGCGCCGTCCGCGTCGCCGGCCTCAACCGAAGACGTGACGGATGCCGAGGGCCTCGTCGACGCCCGCGTGCACGTCGTCGAGGCGGCATCCGCCGGGACACCGATAGGCGCTCACGGCCAGGCCGGCGTCGCCCATGGTGGGCACCACGGTCACGAGTGCGGCGGCGGTACCGCCGCACTCCGGGCAGGTCAGGCGCGTCCATCGATCGGTCACGTGCGGTTCTCCTCGGGGTCGTCTCCGGGATGGGGGTCGTCGGGATCGGCGTCGTCGCGTAACGCCGCGAGCTCGGCGTCGAGGTCGTCCTCCGCCGTCCATGCCGCGGTGAGCACCGCGCCGGCGTCGTGCGTGAAGTCCATGAGGCGGGTCAGCAGCTCGCGGAGGCTCTGCGCACGCAGGAGCGCGACCTGGTCGAGCTGCGTGAGCGGGGCGATCCCGGCGAGCTGCCACGCGGATGCCACGGGGTCGTCGCTGAGCCCGACGTCGGCGTCCCACGGCAGCTCCACGAACTCGCTCGCTCGCGCGATCGTGCGCCGGACGACCAGTTCGGCCTGCGCCAGGAGTGGAGCGAGGGCGGGATCCCACTCGAGTTCCGGGAGGTCGCGCACGATCGCGGCGGGGTGCGGATCGTCGTCGAGCCATCGGACGACCTCGATGCGACGGCCCCCGCGGGCGAGCACCGCGAGCATGCCGTCCGTCTCGCCGAGCTCGGTGACCTCGGCGACGGTACCGTGGCGGAAGCGTCGCTGGGCCTCGGGACCGGCCGCCTCGCGTCCGCTCTCGATCAGCACGACCCCGAACTCGGCGGGCTCGTCGCCGAGCACGCGGGACATCATCACGAGGTAGCGCTCCTCGAACACGCGCAGCGCGAGCGGCATGTGCGGGAAGAGCACGCTCCCGAGCGGGAACATCGCGAACGGGGCCATGCGCCGAGTGAACCACCGCACGGCTGGGAACGGGTCGCGAATCAGGGGCCTCGCGGCATCCCCTCAGCGCTACTTCAGCAGTCGTGACCGCACGCGGTCGGCGAGCGGTTTGCCGCCGGTCTGGCAGGTGGGGCAGTACTGGAAGGTCGAGTCGTGGAACTCGACCTGGCGCACCGTGTCGCCGCAGACCGGGCACGGTTCGCCGGTGCGCCCGTGCACCCGGAGCCGGCGACGCTTGGCGTCCTTCAGCTCGGCGGCGGGCCGGCCCGACGCCTCGGCGAGGGCCTCGCCGAGCGTCTCGCGCATGGCTTCGTACAGCCGGTGCACCTCGTCGTCGGAGAGCGAGCCGGCGAGCTTGTACGGCGACATCTTCGCGGCGTGCAGGATCTCGTCGGAGTAGGCGTTGCCGATCCCGGCGAGCACGGACTGGTCGCGCAGCAGCCCCTTCACCTGCGTGCGCCGCCCGGCGAGGACGTCAGCGAAGTCGTCGAGCGTGAATCCGTCGGTCATCGGGTCGGGCCCGAGGCGCGCGATGCCCGGGACGTCGCGCGGTTCGCGCACCACGTAGACCGCCAGCGACTTCTTGGTGCCCGCCTCGGTCAGGTCGAACCCGGAGCCGTCGTCGAGCCGGACGCGGAGCGCGATGGGCGACTTGCCGGGGCGCAGCACGGTGGCGGGGACCTCGTCGTACCAGCGGAGCCACCCTGCACGGGCGAGGTGGAACACGAGGTGCAGGCCCGCCTCGCCCTCGCCGCTCGCCGCGGCGCGAGCGATCTCGAGATCGACGAACTTGCCGTGCCGGGCGACCCCCGCGATCGGGCGCCCCTCGATCGCGTGCAGCGGCGGGTCGAACGTCTTCAGCGCCGAGATCGCGGCGACGCGCGCCGAGGCGATCGCGCGGCCGACCGAGCGCTCGCGCAGGAACTGGGCGAGCGCCTCGACCTCGGGCATCTCGGGCATCGCCCCATCGTGTCACCGGTCGCCGGAATCCGCACGGGGTCGACGTCGAGGTGCGGGTCGCGGGAGGCTCGGCGCGGCGACGGTCAGGAGGAGCGGGAGGCCGGCTCCGCGGCATCCGATGCGTCGCCGTCGATCGCCCGCAGCGACTCGACGAGTTCGGGCGTGAGCTGCAGCCCGCGCACCCCGTTCGCCGCCATCATCAGGCGATTGAGCCAGCGCCGGTCGAGGCTCGGGTCCTGGTCGACGTCGTACTGGGCGATGATCGGCATGGTGGGGTTCACCATGACCTCGTCGTGGTGACCGCCGTCGGCGACCCAGCCCACGATGACGGGTTCGCGCACCCGCAGCTTCGCGATGACGACCGCGTGGACGTGGGCGAGCACGTCGTCCGGGAGGTCGATCCGGACGATGCGGCCGAGCATGAGGTTGCCCAAGGTGGTCCTTCCGATGCGGGGGGATCGGTCAGGCCGCCGGTCGCCCGGGCGCTCCCGGGACGCGCGTGGTCGAACGCACGCGGACCGACGGCCTGTCACGGGCTTCGGGACCCGCGCAGATAGTTCTATGCACTCCGGGTGATTCGGGGGAGGGTCTTGACACCGGAGGTTCCGGCATGGCAGCGCGCTTCGGACGACTCCAGGCACCGTATGATCCCGCTGTGGACCCGAACACCGCGCGCACCGTCCTGCGCCTCGACCCCGCCGCCCCGCTCTCGCCCGAGGAGGTCGAGCAGTCGTATGCACGGGAGGCGTGGGAGCGCCATCCGTCCCGTTACCCCGATGCGGAGGGACGGGCGTCGGCCGAGGCGTGGGCCGCCACGCTCGCCGAGGCGCGCGCCGCGTTGCTCGCCGAGGTCCTGCCCCCGGGCGCGGTCGTGCCGCCCGTCGCGACGCCGGCCACGGCGAGCGGGCCCACGACGGATGCCGCGGCGCCGGCTAACCGTCGGCGCGGCCTCCCCGCGGGCGCCGTCATCGGCATCGTCGCGGGTTCGGTCGTGCTCCTCGCGGCCCTGGTCGCGGCGGGCATGGGCGCCGCCGGACTCGCCACGGCCGCGATGGAGCAGGCCCGGGTCGCCTCCGAGCAGTCCCCCGTCGGCCCGGACGACGGCGCCTCGGACGGCGACGCGGGCGAGGGGGCGGCCGACGAGGCCGACGGCTCCACCGACGCGGAGCCGACCGCCGACCCGGGCGTCGAGCGCGTCGAGGCGGACGAGATCGCCTTCACGTTCCCCGCCGCGCTCGAGATGTACTCCGACGGCCGCTACGCGAGTCGGTGCGGCGTCGAGCACGCCGAGGGGTGCTGGGAGTCTGCGCTGCTCCCCGAGTCGGACTGCGCGACCCTCGAGATCGAGCTCGGATTCTCGAACGATGCCGACGTCGCGGCGCCCGCAGAGGAGACGCGCACGCTCACCGAGGGCGACGCGACCGCCGGAGAAGCGCTGCCCGTGGTGTTCGGCAACGACGACTACGACTACGGCTGGATCCAGGACGTGCGCTGCACGTCCTCGCCGGACTGACGGCGCACCCGGCGGCCGCGGCGCCTCACGCCACCGCGTGCGCCGCGTCGAGGAGCGACGTGAGCTCGTCGCGCAGGCGCTCGAGTCGCTCGACCGAGTACCCGAGGCGCTCGACGACCTCGCCGGGCACGCGGAGGGCCTGTTCGCGGAGGGCGGCGCCCTCGCCCGTGAGGGCGATGTCGACCGCGCGCTCGTCGATGGCGCTGCGCGACCGCGTGACCAGGCCCGCCGCCTCGAGGCGCCCGATCAGCGGACTGACGGTCGCCGGCTCGAGGTACAGCCGATCGGCGACCTCGCGGAGTCGCCGGGGGCTGCGTTCCCACAGCGCGAGGAGCACGAGGTACTGGGGGTGCGTGAGCCCGAGCGGGTCGAGCGAGGGACGGTAGAGGCGCACGACCTCGCGGCTCGTCGCCGCCAGCGCGAAGCAGAGCTGTCGGTCCAGCTCGAGCGGATCGGTCATCCCCCAAGAATAGCGAGTACACTAACTGTTCGTGCACGAAGAGAAGCTCCCGAACCCGTGGAAGGACGTCCCGGGGTTCTGGGCGCGCGTCAACCGGTTCCTGTACCCCTTCGCCGGACCGGCCGAGGTCGGCATCGGGCGTCCGGAGGCGCCGTACCGGCCCGCGCCGGACCCGTCGTGTCCGATCTGCGGCGCCCCCATGGCCGCGCACCGCATCGATCGCGGCGACGCGAACACGGCCACGCGCCTGCACTGTCCGGTCCGCGAAGGCCACGCGGCCTGAACCGGGACGGCACGGAGCGACGGCTCCCCCGGCCGATCAGCCGAGCGTCACGCCCCGTGCGGACAGGAACGGCACCGGGTCGATGCGCGTCCCGGCCTGGTACACCTCGAAGTGGAGGTGGCATCCGGTGGACGCACCGGTCGTGCCGGAGTAGCCGATCAGCTGGCCCACCGAGACCGTCTGGCCCACCTTGACCCGTATGCCGCCGTCGACGAGGTGCGCGTAGCCCGTGTCGATGCTCGAGGCATGCGCGATCTTGATGAAGTTGCCGTACGTGCCGACCCAGCCCGCCGTGCTCACCTTGCCCGAGCTCGCGGCGTAGATGGGCGCGTTGCATCCGGTCGCGAGGTCGGTTCCGCCGTGGAACGAGGAGGTGCACCCACCGGACGTGCAGATGGGCTCCCGCGGGCCGAACGAGCTCGTGATGCGGCCGTTCGCGGGCTTCGCCCAGTCCGTGCCGCAGGCCGTGTCCTCGGCGACCGCGTCGCCGACCACGGCGGCGCTGCCGAGGAGCACGCGCGCGGGCGGCGCCATCTCGCGCAGCGCGGTCCACGCCGGGTGCGGGATGCAGGTCGCGCGCGTGAGGTAGAGCGGGGACCCGATCGCGCCCGCGAGCGCCGCGCCGGACAGGGCGTCGGCGAAGTCGCTCCCGGTCGCGAGGAACGCGCTCCCGACGGCCGAGGACGTGCTGCGGAAGACGGCCTCGTTGATGGCCGCGGCGGTGAGGTACCGGTCGGCGCCCTGGTGGCGGAGCACCGTGAAGCCCTCGCCCGCGAGCTGCTTCGCGATCCCCTCGCTGACTGCGCCGGCACTGCCCGCGATGCGGACGGTCTTCACGCCGAGCGCCTTCATCGCCGCGACGGTCGTCTGCCTGGCCGACTGGGCGAGCCCCTCGACGAGGAACACGGGCGCGCCGATCGCCCCCGCTGCCGCGGATGCCGCGAGGGCGTCCGGGAAGTCGGCCCCCGTGGCGACGAACGCCTCGGTGGCGGCGCCGAACGCGTCGTCGACGACGAGCTCGCCGGTCTGGTACCGATCGGTGCCGCCGAGCCGGGTGATCGTCGGGGCCAGGGTCGCGAGCTGGTCGAAGACCGCCTGGCTCACGACCGCGTCGCTGCCCACCACGACGATGCGGGCCGGAGCGAGGCGCACGATCTCCGCGCGCACCACCTCGGGGAGGGCGTCGGTCCTCGTGAGCAGCAGCGGCCCGCCGGACCGCGCCGCAGCAGCGGCCGCCGTGAGCCCGTCGGGGAAGTTCAGCCCGGTCGCGACGTGGAGCACCGGCACGTTGGGGCCGAACCGCTTCGAGATGGCGACCGCCGTCTCGTACCGGTCGGCCCCTGCCAGCCGGTGCACGCCGGTTCCGAAGGCCTGGATGACCGGATCCGCGACCGTCGCGGACATCTCGGTCGACTGCCGGGTCTCGCTGCGGGACGACATCTCGGCGGGGGGTGCGAGGGTCTCCGCAGGGGGCTGCGTCGCGCTGGGCGGGTCCTCCCCTTCGAGCGGCGCCGAGGTCGGCGCCGGGCTCGGCGGCGGCCCGGGCGTCGGCGCCGGCGCGGCGGTGGGCGCGGGATCCGCCGCCGGAGGTGCCGTCGCGACCGACTGCGGTCCGCCGTCGGGGACGAGCTCATCGGCGTGGACGGGAACGGCGGTGCCGAACGCCAGCGCGAGCGCCGCTGCCACCCCCACGATGCCGCGAACGCGGAACGACCGGACCACCATCGCCTCCCCCCGGAGCGAGCTGGCGGCGGAGGGGTCCGCGCCGGCTCGTCATCGCAGTGTAGGCGTCGGCGGGCGAACTGTGAAGTTCATGTTGAACGTTTGTCTTGAACCGATCAGGCTACGCAGCTCCCGCGCCGGATCACGGAAGGCAGCACGGCGTGTCGCGCACGCCGACTCCGGAACCACCGCTCGGCAGGCGGACGGCGGACCGCATGCCGTTTCCGGCATGATCCGTCGCATACGGTGGCCGGATGCTCCGACGACTGGTCTCCCACCTCTACTGGGCCTGCAGCAGGTGGACGCTCGCGGGCGCACCGGCGCCGGATCGACCCTCGGTGCTCATCGGCGCTCCCCACACGTCGAACTGGGACTTCGTCCTCATGCTCGCCATCGCGTGGCGCTACGGCATCGAGATCCGCTGGCTCGGCAAGAAGAGCCTGTTCGGCGGATGGCGCGGGCCGATCATGCGCCGGCTCGGCGGCATCCCCGTCGACCGGGACGACCCCAGCCGGGTCGTCGGCGAGGTCGTGGGGCGCATCCGCGCGGGGGAGGTGTTCGGGCTCGTCGTCACTCCCGACGGCACGCGCGGATCGAACCGGTACTGGAAGTCCGGCTTCTACCGCATCGCCCGCGAGACCGGCATGCCGGTCACGCTCGGGTACGTGGACCGCACGACCATGACCACGGGCCTCGGACCGACCTTCGAGCTCACCGGCGACGTCGCGGCCGACATGGAGCGGATCCGTGCGTTCTACGCGGACAAGTCCGGCCTCCGCCCGCACCTGCGCACCGAGCCCCGCCTCCGCGACGAACGGGGGACGCCGTAGTCCCCGCGCATCACTCCTCGAGGCGGAACCCGACCTTCAGGGTCACCTGGAAGTGCGCGACGTTCCCCTCCGCGACGTGCCCGCGCGTCGAGATCACCTCGAACCAGTCGACGTTCCGGAGCGTCGAGGTCGCGCGGGCGATGGCGTTCCGGATGGCGGCGTCCTGGCTCTCGGACGAGCTCCCGACGATCTCGGTGACGCGGTAGACGTGGTCGTGCATGACCGGCTCCTGACTCCCCCGCGCCGTCGCGGGGTGCCTCGACCCTAGCCGGGCGCGCCTCGCGGCGACAGGCCTAGCGGAGCGAGAAGTCGAGCTCGGACTCGGCGACCGCGATGACCGACCACGTGCCGCCGTCGGCGTCGGTGAACTCGTACGCGGGCACCACGACGACGCCGCCGTCGGACTGCCACTGGCTCGCGAGCCCCAGCCGCGCGTCCACGATCTCGACGTCGTTGACCGGCCAGGAGACCGGATCCCCGGGCTGCGGCGCGGCGGGCGGCTCGGTCGGCGGCACCCATGCGGGCAGGTCGGTCGCCGGCATGTCCCGCATCTCGGCGGGCAGCGCGGTGATCGCCGCGCTGAATCGCGGGTCCGAGAGCCGCTCGAACGCCTCCTGCTCGCTCACGATCGGAGCGTCGCCCAGGGGCACGAGCTCCGCGAGGGTTCCGGACGCGCCGACCATGCCGCGATCCGAGAGCTCGACGCTCCAGGCCTGGTCGACGCGCTGGCCGTCGACGACCGGCCACGCCTGCGCGGACCGGGTCAGCGCGCCCTCGTACGTCTCCGAGGAGAACTCGTACGCCGTCGCGTCCCGTCCCGTCGACTCGAGCAGCGAGCGCAGCGCGTCGACGGCAGCCTGCTCCGACGGCACGGCGCCGGCGGTGGGCTCGCAGACCTCGGCGCCGTCGGTGCACTGCCAGGGCGAGACGCCCGGATCGGAGTACCAGAAGCCGAGCGTGCCGTCGAGCGAGACCCCGAGCGCCGGACCCGTGCCGTCCCTCGGGCCCACCGCCCACGCCCCGTCCACCAGCTCGGGCGTGCCGTCGAGGCCGAGCGCCGCGGCGAGCGCTGCGACGGTGTCGACGGTGGATGCCGCGCGCGCGTCGAACGCGTAGGCCGCCGCGGTGCCCTCCGACGTCGACAGGCCCGACGCGGTGAAGGAGTTCCGCCCGGTGCCCCACGAGGGCGAGGTCATGTCGGTGGTGCCGGGTTCGCGCACCATCTCCTCCCCCGCCGCGGACTCGGGCGCGGCGCCGCCCTCGGCGGTCGCGGCGTCCGACGGACCCTGCAGCGAGATCGGGGGCGCCGCGCCACCGGCGAGGTTCGATCCTCCCACGGCGGTCGCCCCTGCACCGTACCCGACGGCCCCCACGACGACGAGCGCCGCCGCGACCGCGGCGACCTGCATCCAGCCCGGGCGGCGGCGGGAACGCTCCGCTGAGAGGTCCGCGACCGGCGCGCCGTCGACGGCGGGCGATTCCCCCGTGACGCGTGCCACGACCTCGTCGGCGAACCCGGCTCGGGCCTCGACTCCGGCGGCCGGATCGGCGGCCCGCAGCCGGGCCATCGGGTCGCGCTGGTCGTCGTCGTTCATGTGGATCACCCTCCGTGACATCGGCTCTCACCCTGCATGTGTGCCGCCGGCCCGGAACCTTGCAGGGGCCGCGGGTCAGAACGACAGCCGCTCGCCCCAGGCCTCGCGGAGGCGCCTTCGTGCGCGCGAGAGCGCGGCATCCGCACCGGACCGCGAGATGCCGAGCACCCGTCCGAGCTCCTCGCCGTCGAGTCCCTCCCATGCGTGCAGGATCAGGATGCTCCGATCGCGCTCCCCGACGCTCATGAGCGCGCCTCGGAGCTCGTCGTCGAACAGGGCGCTCAGCTCCGGGTCCTCGGCGACGCGCGACTCCCCCGATTCGGGTACGTCGTCGACCGGGAGGTCGACGACCTTGCGCCGGTGGTTGGCGAGCGTGAACCCGGCCGTGCGGTAGAGCCACGGCAGCACGGCCTCGCGCGGCACGTCGTCGCGCCGGCGCCACGCGGTCGCGAACACCTCGGCCGCGAGGTCCTCCGCGTCCTGCCGCGGACCGCGGCGGGCGAAGTACTTCACGAGCGCCGTCGAGTGCTCCCGGACGACGCCCGTGAACCAGGTCAGGGCGTCCTCGCCGCCCTCGGCCGTCGGCGGCTCCGCGCGGTCGGGCATCGGCACCCCCTGGGTCGTGTCGTCGGCTGCGGCGTCGGTGCTGGCGATCCTCACGCCCTGACTGTGTCGCGACTGGGGCGAGTCTTGCACGCGCCGCCTCGTCCGATGGTCACGGACCGGTCACGAGCCCACCGGACGGGGGCGCTCGACGACCCCGACCTGCTCGTCGAGATCGCGTCGCCGGCCGGGATGGTCGCGGCGCATCTCCGCATCGAGATCCGGCGCGCCCGAGACGGCTTCCTCGCGTGCCGAGCGCTCGCGCTGCGAATGCTCCTGCTCCCACCCGCGCCCGTCACACGTTGAAGCGGAACTCCACCACGTCGCCGTCCTGCATGACGTAGTCCTTGCCCTCCATGCGCGCCTTGCCGCGCGCGCGGGCCTCGGCCACCGAGCCCGCGTCGACGAGGTCGGCGAACGAGATGACCTCGGCCTTGATGAAGCCCTTCTCGAAGTCGGTGTGGATGACCCCGGCGGCCTGCGGCGCCTTCCAGCCCTTGCGGATGGTCCAGGCGCGCGACTCCTTGGGGCCCGCGGTGAGGTA
Source organism: Agromyces sp. CCNWLW213 (assembly GCF_037199545.1). Lineage (NCBI taxonomy): Bacteria > Bacillati > Actinomycetota > Actinomycetes > Micrococcales > Microbacteriaceae > Agromyces > Agromyces sp. CCNWLW213. The sequence goes on from NZ_JBBBDX010000001.1 coordinate 873,735, forward strand.
GGTCTGCAGGCCGAGCGTGTCGAAGCCGACGCGCGCGAGCTGGTCGAGGCCCGACTCGTCCTGGCCCGTCGACGCGAGCAGCTCCGCGGCATCCGCCGGGTCGAGGTCGATGAGCTCGGACTCGATCTTCGCGTCGAGGAAGACCGCCTCGGCCGGTGCGACGAGCGCGGCGAGCTCCGCCTTGCGCGCGGCATCCGTCAGCACCGCCTCGTCGACGTTGAAGACGTAGATGAAGGGCTTCGCGGTGAGGAGGCCGAGCTCGGCGATGGGTGCGAGGTCGACGGATGCCGCGGACAGGGGCGTGCCCTTCTGCAGCACCTCCTGCGCCTCCGTCGCCGCGGCGAGCACCGACGGGTCGAGCTTCCTGCCCTTGACCTCCTTCTCGTAGCGCGCGATGGCGCGCTCGAGGGTCTCGAGGTCGGCGAGGATCAGCTCGGTGTTGATGGTCTCCATGTCGTTCTTCGGGTCGACGGCGCCCTCGACGTGCACCACGTCGGAGTCCTCGAAGCCGCGCACGACCTGCGCGATCGCGTCGGCCTCGCGGATGTTGGCGAGGAACTTGTTGCCGAGCCCCTCGCCCTCGCTCGCGCCCTTGACGATGCCGGCGATGTCGACGAACGACACGGCCGCCGGCAGGATCCGCTCGGAGCCGAAGATCTTCGCGAGCACCTCGAGTCGCGGGTCGGGCAGGTTCACCACGCCGATGTTCGGCTCGATCGTCGCGAAGGGGTAGTTCGCCGCGAGCACCTGGTTCCTGGTGAGGGCGTTGAAGAGCGTCGACTTGCCGACGTTCGGGAGACCGACGATTCCGATGGTGAGAGCCACGGGGGTCAATCGTACCCCGCGGCCTCCGCGTCCCCCGTCGGTCTCGGTGCGCTCCCTGATGCGGTGGCGGATGCCGCTGCGTAGCGTCGCCGGAGCGGGGAAACGTCGCCCCGCTCGACTGCGCACTGGGCGCACACCGGAAGGGGTACGGATGCTGCAGGAAGGACGTGCCGCCGTCGAGGTGCACGCGGAGGCCCTGGTGAAGCCGATCGTCGCCGTGGGGTCCGCCACGACGATGCGCGTCGAACTCAGCGCGGCCGCTCCGCCTGCAGCCGCGCGCACGGATGCCGCGGCGCCCGCGGTCGGCCCGGATGCGGCCGCGCGGCACCTCTGGGTCACCGTGGAGCCGCGGGGCCTCAAGCTCGCGCTCGGCGTCCGCCGCACCCGTGCGCTGCGCCTCTCCCCCCACGGCAGTGCCGCCGTCACCTTCCGCCTGGTGGGCGTCGACCCGGGACCGGGCGAGGTGACCGTCGTGATCTGCGGCGAGGGGCGGGAACCGCTCGCCGCTCTTCGGGCGACCATCGAGGTCGTCGGCTCCGGCGACCACGACCAGACCGGGCTGGCGCGTGTCACGGCGGTCGTCCCGGCCCGTCCCGCCGGTCAGCCGCCGGTGTGCCCGCCCCCGTCCGAGATCGCCGCGGCCGAGCCCGAGGGCGAGGTCACGGCCGCCGGGTCCGGAAGCACCGCGTGACGTAGGGGATCGCGAGCTCGCCCGCTCCAGCCACGTCGGGGTGCGTGTCGAGCAGCGTCTCGATCGACGCGATCACGGCCCCCTGCTCCGCCGGCGGTGCGGTGATCCAGTGGCTCCGGGAACGCACGAGGTCGAGGAACCTCGCGCGCGTCATCCGCTCGACCCACTCGACGCGGTGCTCCTCGATGTCGCCGAACGGACGGCCGACGCGGACGTACTCCTCGAGGGTCGCCGAGGCGTCGTGGCGCTCGTGCATGATGGCGCCGGCCTCGCGCAGCCAGCCGACGGACGTGTCGCGGCTGTTCCAGACGAGGCCGAGCGTGCCGCCCGGACGGAGGACCCGTGCGATCTCCGGCACGGCCCGCTCCGTCTGGAACCAGTGCCACGCCTGCCCGGCGACGACCGCGTCGACCGAGGCGTCCTCGATGGGGATGTCCTCGGCGGTGCCGAGGATCCGCGGGACGCCGGGCACGCGCACCTCGAGCTCGTCGAGCATCTCCTCGACCGGGTCCACCGCGATGACCTCGAGGTCGAGCGCGACGAGCGCCTCGGTCAGTTTCCCGGTGCCGGCGCCGAGGTCGAGCACGCGCCGGGCGTCGCCCACCAGCCAGGCGACGGCCGCGACCGGGTAGCCGGGGCGGGCCGTCCCGTAGACGGATGCCACGGCGCCGAACGACCGCGCCACGGCCTGCGTGCCCGGGTCGCCGGGGTCGATCACGGGCGCGGCGCGCCCGCCCCCTCGTGACTGCTCGTCCGCGTCGCCCATGGCCGGCCCCCGATCCCGTCCCGGACATTCCACGCCCGCGGCGCGGCATCCGTCAACCACTCGTGCGCACCCCGATCGCCGACGCGCTGCGCGACGCGCCCGGGGGTGTCGCCCGGGCGTGGGACGATCGGCGCGTGCCAGTGAGCTTCACCGCGATCGACTTCGAGACCGCCAACTCCTCCGCCGCGTCCGCGTGCTCGGTCGGGGTGGTGAAGGTGGTCGGCGGTCGTGTCGTGGAACGCGAGCACCGCTACATCCGGCCGCCGTTCCCCCACGGCGACTTCTCGCCGTGGAACGTGCGGATCCACGGGATCACCCCGGGCATGGTGGCGGACGCCGCCGGCTGGGAGGCCCACCTGCCGTGGCTCCGCGAGTTCGCCGGCGACGACTGGCTGGTCGCGCACAATGCCGGCTTCGACATGGGCGTCATCGCGAAGACGTCCGAGGCGCACGGGCTCGCGGTGCCCGACTTCCGCTACCTGTGCAGCCTGCAGGTCGCGCGACGCACCTACCACCTCGACTCGTACCGGCTCCCCGTCGCCGCCATGGCGGCCGGCTTCGACGACTTCTCGCACCACGACGCGCTGGCCGACGCCGAGGCGTGCGCCGGGATCGTGGTGCACGCGGCGAAGCGCCACGACGTCGACGACCTCGAGCGCCTCGCGCACGTGACGCGCGTCCGGGTCGGGGCGATCGGCGCGACCGCCACGGCGCAGCGGGCCTCGCAGCACGACCCGATGGCGCTGCAGTAGCGACGACTCCCCCGGAGCCGGGGTCGTGGGTCCGGCCTGCGACCCCGGCGACGCACGCGGAGGGTTCGTCGCGCCACGCCCCGGGGCGTCGATCGGATGTCGTGGGCCGCTGCCACACTGACGGCATGGACTTCCTCCTGCTGCTCATCGGCCTCCTCGTCGGCGGCGCGCTCGGCGCGCTCGCGATGCACGTCGTGGCGTCCCGTCGCCCCGGCGATGTCGGCGCGACGGTCGAGGACCCGGCACTCGTCGAGGCGCGTCACGAGCGGGCCCTGCTCGAGCTGCGCGCGGCGGCCGAATCCGAGCGGGCCGCGCTGCTGGCCGAGCAGCACGAGCAGCAGGCGATGCTGCGGGCCGAACTCGCCGCGGCCGAGGCGGCGGCGGCCGGGCTGCGTGAGCAGCTCGAGCACCAGGTGCGCCAGCACCGCGAGGCGCTCGAGCAGCAGCGGCTCGACCAGGCCGAGCGGAGCGAGCGCGAGCGCCGCGAGAGCGCCGTCCTCCAGGCGCTGAGCCCCGTGCGCGAGACCCTGGCGACGATGCAGCGCAAGGTGTCCGAGCTCGAGCAGCAGCGCAACGAGCAGTACGGCTCGATCGCCGAGCAGCTGAAGCGCGCGCAGCTCTCCGACGCCGAACTGCGCGCGACGACCGAGTCGCTCGCGAGCGCCCTGCGCAACAACAGCACGCGCGGCGTCTGGGGCGAGACGCAGCTGCGCCGCGTGGTCGAGGCCGCGGGCCTGATCAAGCACGTCGACTTCGGCGAGCAGCACCAGGTGGCCACCGACCAGGGTCGGGGCCGCCCCGACCTCGTGGTCTACCTTCCGGGCGGCAAGTTCATCCCGCTCGACTCGAAGGTGCCGCTCGAGCACTACCTCGAGGCCTCGGCCATCCCCGAGACCGCGATCGGAGAAGAGGGCGCGCGCCGCAAGTCCCTCATCGAGAAGCACGTCCGCGCGATGCGCTCGCACATCGATGCGCTCGGCAAGAAGGGGTACTGGGAGGGGCTCGAGGCGCCCGAGTTCGTCATCGCCTTCATCCCGAACGAGTCGCTGCTCTCCGCGGCGCTCGAAGCGGACGCGGGCCTGCTCAACTACGCCTTCGAGCGCCGGGTCGCGCTGGCCTCGCCCGTGAACCTGTTCGCGGTGCTGAAGACCATCGACTACGCGTGGCAGCAGCAGGCCGTGTCCGACGAGGCGAAGAAGCTGTTCGACCTCGGCAACACGCTGTACCAGCGCATCGGCGTCCTGGCCGGGCACGCGGACTCCCTCCGCAAGGCCATCGAGCGCACGGTCGACAGCTACAACAAGTTCGCCAGTTCGCTCGAGTCGCGCGTGCTGGTCACGGCGCGTCAGTTCCCGGGCATCAACGAGACCAAGCTGTCGCTGGTCGCCGAGCCCACCCCGATCCACGAGTCGCCGCGCCGGCTGTCGGCCCCGGAGCTGACCGAAGGCGGCCTCGAGGGTGGTGCAGCCGCCGCGGCCTCGGCCCAGGCCTCGGCTTCGTCGCCGACCGCCGCACCCGAGGGCGGATCGCCCGACGAGGCTGCGGCCGTGCCGGTCGATGCGCCGGTCGAGCTCGTCATCGACACCGAGTTCGACGGCGCCGACCTCGACCCGCACATCCGTTCCGCGTCATCCTGACGCGTCGGAGCGCGGTCCGGTCCGACGGCCTCGTGTCACGCGGCGATGACGCGGGTTCCCGCCTCGCGCCGATCGACGACGACATCGAGCCGGTCGCCGGCCGTCCCCTCGATGAAGGCCTCATCGACCTCGAGACCGAGTCCGGGAGCGTCGGGCACGGGGACGCGGCCGCGATCCGCCAGGATCGGCCGCATGGTGACGTCCCGGCCGTAGTACTTGTCGGACCCCGACACGTCGCTCGGCAGGACGAATCCCGGCAGGCTGGCGATGGCCAGGTTCGCAGCGCGGCCGATGCCGAACTCGTGCATCCCGCCGCACCACACGGGGATTCCTGCCTCCCCCGCCAGGCCGTGCGCGACGAGGGCGGTCGACAGTCCGCCCATCCGGCTGACCTTGATGTTGAGCACGCCGATCGCCCCGAGGTGCAGCGCGGTGCGCAGTCCGTCGATGGTCTCGACCGACTCGTCGAGGCAGACCGGGGTGTCGAGGCGACCCTGCAGCTCGGCGTGCGAGAGGAGGTCGTCAGGAGCGAACGGCTGCTCGATCATCGTCAGCCCCTCCCGGTCGAGCGCGGTGAACACCTCGAACGACCCCGCATCGCGCGGGTAGGCGCCGTTCGCGTCGACGTGAAGGTCGAGCCGCGGGAAAGCGGCTCGGACCGCGCGGACCGGCTCCACGTCCCATCCCGGCGCGATCTTCAGCTTCACCCGGGGATACCCGTCGTCGACGTGGCGCTGCACCTGCGCGAGCAGGGCGTCGACCGTCGGCTCGATGCCGAGGGAGACGCCTGCCGTGATCTCATCCCGCACGCCGCCCAGCGCGCGCCCGAGGGCGACGCCGAGCCGGTCGGCGTGCAACGCCCACAGGGCGCCGTCGATGCCGGCGATGGCGAAGCGGTTGCCGCGTACGCGTCGCCATGTCGCGGCGGCGTCCGCGGGCGTCTCCCATTCGGCACCGACGAGCGCGGGCAGCAGCACGCGCCCGGCGATGGTCCAGCACGTGTCCGTGGTCTCGGCGCCGAAGTACGGCCCCGAGGGCGAGGCGATCTCGCCCCACCCCGCCCGTCCGTCGGCGTCGCGCAGACGCACGAGCACGTGCTCGATCGCGCTCTTCCGATGCGAGCTCGTCTCGAACTCGTGCACGAGCGGCAGTCGCACCCGGAAGAGCGTCGCCTCGACGATGCGCACGCTCACTCCGCCACGTACAGGCCGAGGACGTCGGCGAGTCGGTCGCGCTCCACCATCCGTCGACCGGCGCCCTTCGAGCTCGCCGACGTCAGCGTCGCGAGCAGGTGCAGCGCGAGGGCGACCGTCGTGGGCGAGTTCGCGTACGACGCGCTCTCGGTGCTCACGACGATCGTCTCGGTCGCGTGGTCGACGAGCGGGGCGTCGGGCGCATCGGTGATCACCACGAGCGTGCCGCCCGCGCGGGCGAACTCGAGGGCGATGTCGATGGTGTAGCGCCGGTAGCGGGCGAGCGAGATGGCGACCATCACGTCGGTGGTGCGCACGTCGCTCAGCACGTCGAGTGGTCGCACGATGGTGCCGTCGATGAGGGTGACGTTCGCGAGGCTCGCGCTGAGGTCCATCGCGAGCAGCGAGGCGAACGTGAACGACTTCGCCGCACCGAAGATGAAGCGCCGTCGCGCCGCGACGATGAGCGCGGCGATCCGCTCGAACGAGTCGTCGTCGCGCGCCCAGTCCAGCGCGGCGAGCAGCTGGGCTCGTTCCTGTTCGAGCACGCGACGCTTCAGCACCACGGCCGACCGTCGCTGCACGCGCGCGTCGTAGCGTTCATGCGGGCTGTTCAGGCCATTCCGCTCAGACATCTGACTCCTCACCGGCAGGGCTCCTTCCCCAGAACATAGAGCGCGAAGGGCTCCGACGGATGCCGCGACTCGGCTTGCCACGTCGGGACGCAGGCGACGAGTGCGTAGCCGTCGCGGAACGCCGCGACGAGCTGCTCGGCGACCTCGGCCGCCGCGGGCGTCGCGACCGCGCCCGCCGGCGACGCCGGATCGAGCGGGGCGACGAGCCAGCGCACGGCTCGGCCCCCGGGTCCGTCCCCCTCACCGGCGCGCACGACGTCCCCGCGCCGAGCCGCGGAGGCGGCTTCGGCGCCGTCTCCGACGGCGGCGTCGCGTATCGCGGCGACGTCCGCCGACGCCGCGCGGCGATCGATCTCGAGCGCGCCCGGGTCGAGCGCCCAGTCGGCGATGGCCCGATCGGTGCCCGGCTCGTCGTAGTACGAGCGGTGGAACGTCGAGACCCGGGCGCCCAGGACCGCGAGGTTGAAGTGGGCGTTGCGGGTGAGCAGCGGATCGAACGCCCACCGCATCGCCCGCGCCCCGGCACGCCGCGCGCCATCGGCCTGTGCGAGCTTCAGCGCGCGACCGACGCCGAGCCCGCGGGCCCGTTCGTGCACGGCCACGGCCTGCGAGTAGTGGTAGGCGCCGAGCGCGTCGGCCGCAGGGAAGCCGTAGCAGAACCCGAGCGTCGACCCCGCGGGGTCGTACGCGCCGAGAGCCGTGCCGCCGTGGTCGAGCAGCGCGCGGAGCAGACGCGGGCTGACGGCGTGCGCGGGGTCGGCGTACCCGAACACGTCGCGGTAGAGCCGGGATGCCGCCTGACGCCGGTCCGCGCTGTCGAGCGGTCCGACGGTCACGGCCTGCACCGTTCGCTGCATGGCCACCTCATTCTTACGGAACGTAACTGCTCGCAATGCTTCCGTATTTGTGCAGGAATCGTCAACCTTGCCCGCAACCGCCTGTCCTGTTACGTTTCGTATCTATGTCCGACGCCCCAGAATCCCCGGCCTCACCGGCGCCAGCCCGCCCAGCATCCCGCCTCGCCGACGAGCCGCTGCACTCGGGCGAGCTCGTCGCCGACGTCGAGGACCTGGTGCGCGCCGAGTCGCCCACGGGCGACGCCGCCGGGATCGAGGAGGTCCACGTCGGACTTCGACGCCTGCTCGCCCCCGTGGGCGCCGCCGTGACCACCCGGCACCATGACTCCGGGGCCCACCTGATCGCGCACGTCGACGGCGCGGCCGCGGCGCCCCATGCGCGGCCCGTGCTGCTGCTCGGGCACGCCGACACCGTCTGGCCGCGCGGCACCGTCGAGGCGCACGGCATCCGGCACGACGGGGTCCGCCTCGACGCGCCCGGCGGGTACGACATGAAGGCCGGCCTCGTGATCGCCGTGCACGCCCTCCGGCTGCTGCGGCGTGCCGGCGTGCCGCATCCGCCCGTGGTCCTCCTGGTCACGGCCGACGAGGAGATCGGCACGCCGACCGGGCGCGACCTCGTGCAGGAGCACGCGCTCCGTGCGCGCGCGGTGCTCGGCTTCGAACCGCCGCATCCTGACGGCGCCCTCAAGACCGCGCGCCTCGGCAGTGCGCGCGTGCGGCTGGTCGTCGCCGGGCGGGCCGCGCACGCGGCCCTCGATCCGCTCGCCGGGGTGTCGGCGATCGAGGAGCTCATCGACCAGCTGCACGCGGTCCGCGCGCTCGCGACCGCCCACCCGACGGCACTCGTCAACGTGGGCACCGTCCGGGGCGGGGGCCTCACGAACATGGTCCCGGACCGGGCGCACGCCGACCTCGGGCTGCGGACGCCCGACGAGGCGACGGAGACGTCGCTGCTCGCCGGGCTCCGCGCGCTCGCCCCCGTGCGCGAGGGCGCATCCGTCGTCGTCGAGGTCCTGAGCAGCCGGCCGGCATGGTCGGCCGAGTCCGGCGGCGCGCTCCTCGAGCGCGTGATCGGGGCGGCGGCGTCCGTCGGCCAGGCCGTCGCGGGCCGTCCTGCGGCAGGGGCGGCGGACACGAGCCTCACCGGCCGCCTCGGCGTGCCGACGTTGGACGGGTTCGGCCCGCTCGGCGGCGGGGCGCACGCCCGTCACGAGCACGTGCTGACCGACAGCCTCGCCCCGCGCGTGCGACTGGCCGCCGCGACGATCGCCGCCCTCGCGGACGACTGAGCAGCGGCTGCGGCGCCGTCGCCGTCGGCGCGGGCGCGGGCGTGCGAGTCCCGGCCGGCTCAGCCGTGCACGACGAGGCGCGGACGCCCGTCCGCGTGCAGCGTGGCCTCGATGCCGAGGGGCAGCGTGTGCGCGTTCGCGCAGTGCCCGAAGCCGAGGTCCCACACGAGCGGCACGCCGAGCGGACCCAGCAGTTCGAGCATGAGCGCGCGCACCTCGGACGGGTCGCCGCACGACTCCCAGCTGCCGAGTGCGATCCCGGCGACGCCCTCGAACCATCCCGCGCGGAGCAGCGAGCTCAGCAGCGCGTCGAGGCGGTACGGCTCCTCGGTCACGTCCTCCAGCAGCACGATCGCGCCGGAGCGGTCGAGCCCGTCGCTCTCCGCGGACCCGAGCGTCATGCGCAGCAGGCTCAGCGTGCCGCCGACCACGCGGCCCGTCGCCGTCCCGGCCACGAGGGTCTCGGTGCCCGGCGAGGAGTACTCGCGGCCGGGGAGCGGCTCGAAGACCGCCCGGCGCAGGCCCTCGGTCGCCACCGCGTCTTCGAGCAGCGCGTCGGTCCCGAGCATCGGGCCGAACCACGTCGGCGTGGCGAGTCGCCCGTTCCAGAGCTCGTGCACGGCCGTGACATCCGAGCTGCCGAACAGCGCCTTGGGGGGCGCCGAGCGGAGCCGGTCGACGTCCAGGCGGTCGAGCAGCCGGATCGAGCCGTAGCCGCCGCGGAGGCAGAAGACCGCGGCGATCGACGGATCGCACCATGCCGTCGAGAGGTCGCCCGCCCGCACCGCATCGTCGCCCGCGAGGTAGTCGGCCCGCGGATGCCGGGCGGACGCGCTCGGGTACGCGACCGGTTGGAGGCCCCACGACCGCAGGAGTGCCATCGAGCGGTCCAGCCGCGCCGGGTCGACGGGGCCGCTCGTCGCGACGAGCGCGACCCGCGCGCCCGGTTCGAGCGGGGCCAGCACGTCGGCGGCTCGGCGGATCGCGGCCGCCCCGCCGAGGCGCGGGGCGCCGGCGTCTGCGGCCGTCATCGACCCGCCCGATCGACCGCGGGCTGCGGCTCCGCCGGCTCCGCCGCGACGGGGTCGATCCCGAAGACCTCGACGACCCAGGCGAACTCGGCGGCGATCGCGTGGCGCAGCGTCTCGGCGCGGCGGAAGCCGTGCCCCTCGCCGGCGTACCCGACGTACCGGTACGGCACGCCGGCCTCGGCCAGTCGCGCCACGAAGCGCTCGGTCGACTCCGGCAGGCAGATCGGGTCGTCGAGGCCCTGGAGCACCAGGATCGGCCCGTGCGCGGCATCCGCCCGGTCGCTCGGCGATCGTTCGCGGTAGCGCGCCTCGGCGTCGGGCAGCGGCCCGACGAGGCCGGCGAGGTACTGCGACTCGAAGTCGTGGGTCTCGCCGCTCGCCCAGGCGACGAGGTCGATCACGGGATAGCTGACGAGCCCGGCGCGGAAGGCCGACGGCCGCGTCATCAGGGCGGCGCTCGTGAACCCGCCGGCGCTGCCGCCGCGCACGACGAGACGGTCGGGGTCGGCCTCGCCGGAGTCGACGAGCGCCAGTGCCGCCGTCTCGGCGTCGGCGAGGTCGACGTCGCCCCACGCGCCGCGAAGCCGCTCGCGCCACGCACGGCCGAACCCGGTGGAACCGCCGTACTCCGGGGCGACCACCCCGATTCCGCGCGACGTGAAGTACGCGATCTCGAGGTCGAGGCCGACGCCGTTCGACCCCGTGGGGCCACCGTGCACGTGCACGACGTAGGGCGGGAGCTCACCGGGCAGTGCCGTGGCGAGCGGGTTGGTCGGCGGCCAGACGTGCGCGGGGACGGGGAGCCCCCCGGGCACGGTCAGGAACTCGAACCGGGGCGACGGGAGCCATGCCGCGTCGAGGACCGAGCCGTCGATGCGGCGCGGGAGCGGCTCGTGGCCGCCGACCGGGGCGAACCCGCCTCCGTCACCCCAGCCGCCCACCGGCGCGGGGTCGACGACGGCGACGAACACGCGCGGCAGCGCACGCGGTCCGGACCCGATGCCGGCGACCCGCCCGCCGCCCGCCGAGATCGACGGCGCCCATTGCGCCACCCCGTGCTCGTCCGCGCCGTCGATGGGCGCGACCCGGCCGGAGTCGAGGTCGACGAGCACGGCCGTCTCGCCCTGCAGCGCGGCCGCGCGGCCCTCGTCGACGAGTGCGAACCACCGTGAGCCCGTCTTCCAGAGCGGCCCGCCGAGCTCCGACTCGTCCTCGGTCACCGCCCGACGCGCGCCGCTCGCGAGGTCGAGCTCGACGAGGTTCCACCACCCCGACGCGTCCCCGGAGTACAGCAGGCGGGCGTCGTCGCGCCATTCGACCTGGCAGACGGACACGCCCGGCCCGCCGGCGACGACCCGCGCCCGAGCGAAGCGGCCGTCGACCACCTCGGCGACGACCACCTCGGTCGCGTCCCACGGCATGTCCGGGTGGTTCCAGCCGATCCAGGCGGCGCGGCGCCCGTCGGGCGAGACCCGCAGGCCGGCGAGGAACCGGTGCGCGTCGGTCCCGGTGAGCGCGCGCACGCGTCCCGGATCCTCGCCGGCGGAGCCGTCGAGGGGCACCGCGATCCACGCCCGCTCGAGGTAGGTCGGGTCGTCGGACCGGTGGTGCTCGCGCAGCACCCAGACCTCGTCGCCGACGACGACCGGCTCCGCGTAGCGGTCGCCCGCTGCGACCTCGGCGGCCGGCGTGAGCGCCCGGCTCGCACCATTCGCCTCGACCGCGTGCAGCCGGTGGTCTCGCCAGTCGGTGAAGCAGTGGGCACCGGGCCGCCCGGGGACCGGACACCACGGCCGGCCGCCGTACTCGTGCACGCGGTTGCGGGCGCTCGCGCCCGGCGGGGTGACCTCCGCAGCCGAGCCGTCTTCGGCCAGGCGCATGAGCGCCAGCCGTCCGCCTTCGCCGGGGAGCCCCTCGACCCACCACGGCACGCCGTCCACGAGTTCGAGCCACTGCAGCGAGCCGCGCGCGGCGGCCACGTCGGCGGCCGTGACCTGCGAGGGCCAGGTGCCGCAGGCGAGCGCCCGGGGCTCAGGCACGGTCCGCAGCCAGGGCCGACGGCACCACCGAGAGGAGGTTGCGCGTGTAGTCGTGCTGGGGATCGAGCAGCACCTGCTCGGCCGTCCCCTCCTCGACGATGCGGCCCCGGTGCATCACCGCGACGCGATCCGCGATGTTCCACGCGAGGCCCAGGTCGTGCGTGATCACCAGCGCTCCGAGCCCGAGCTCGTGCTTGAGCCGCAGGAAGAGGGCGAGGATCTCGCCGCGCACGCTGGCGTCGAGGCTGGCGACCGGCTCGTCGGCGACGAGGAACGACGGCTCGAGCGCGAGCGCGCCGGCGATGACGACGCGCTGTCGCTGCCCGCCCGAGAGCTCCTGCGGGATGGCGCCGAAGAACCGCTCCGGCGGCGACAGCTCGGCCGCAGCGAGCGCCCGGGCCACGATCTCCTCCTCGTCGCCGCCGAGTCCGTGCAGCCGCGGCCCCTCCGCGACCGCCTCGTAGACGGTGTGCCGCGGATTCAGGGCCGCACTCGGATCCTGGAGCACGAACTGCACCGCGCGCCGGAACGCGAGCAGCTCCTTCCGGCGGGTGGGCAGGGGCTGTCCGCGGAACCGCACGGCACCGGAGGTCGGCCGCTGGAGGCCGAGGATGGAGCGGGCGAGCGTGGTCTTGCCCGACCCGGACTGCCCGACGAGCGCGACGATCTCACCGGCGCGGCACTCGAGGCTGACATCGTCGACGGCGGTGACGGGGCCGCCGCGGCCCTGGTACCGGACGGTCAGCCCATCGGCGGCCACGACGACCTCGCCGGGGCTCGCCCCAGGGCCCGCATGCCCGGCACGCGCCGCGTCGTCCGAGCCCGGCACGACGGCGGGCCGCGGCGCGGTGTAGCCCGGGAGGCGGAGGCGCGAGTCGGGGTCGCCGACCTCGGGGAACGCGGCGGCGAGCGCCTGCGTGTGCGGATGCTGGGGGTCGGCCATGACCTGCCTCGCCGGACCCTCCTCGACGACGCGTCCGTGCTGCATCACGCAGATGCGGTCGCAGGTCGCGGCGAGCACCGAGAGGTCGTGGCTGATGAGCAGGAGGCTGAGCCCCCGCTCGCGCACGAGGCCGGTGAGCACCTCGAGCACCTGGGCCTGCACGATCACGTCGAGGGCCGTGGTCGGCTCGTCGGCGATGATGAGCTCCGGGTCGCACGCGAGGGCCATCGCGATCATCACGCGCTGCTTCTGGCCGCCGGAGAGCTCGTGCGGATAGGCGTCCGCCTTCTCGGCCGGGAGGTCGACGAGCGCGAGCAGCTCGGTGATGCGCTCCGTGCGCCGCGCCCGATCGCGGTAGTCGGATGCCGCGTGCTGCAGCAGCGCCTCCCCGATCTGGGTCGACACCCGCTGCACCGGGTTCAGCGAGTGCATCGCCCCCTGGAACACGATCGCGGCCTCGGCCCAGCGCACGGCGCGGAGCCGGCCCCAGCGCATCGCCGTGACATCCTCGCCACCGAAGCGGATGGCGCCGCTCACCTCGGCGTTCGAGGGGAGCAGGCGCAGCACCGACATCGCGAGCGTGGACTTGCCGCAGCCCGACTCCCCCGCGAGTCCGAGGGTGCCGCCGGGTTCCAGCACGAGGCTCACCCCGTCGACCGCGTTGCGCAGGACGGGCCGGCCGTCGTCGCCGGCGGTGCGGTAGGCGATGCGGACATCGTCGAACTCGAGCGTGGGCATCAGCGGCTCCGGAGGGTGGGGTTGACGACGGCCTCGAGCGCGCGGCCGACCAGGGTGAAGCAGAGGACGACGAGGACGATCGCGAGGCCCGGCGGAAGGACGTACCACCAGTAGCCCGCCGTCGCCGCGCCGGTGTCGAGGGCGGTCTTCAGCATCGTGCCCCACGAGACCTGGGTGGGGTCTCCCAGCCCGAGGAACGCGAGCGTGGACTCCGCGATGATGGCCGACCCGACGGTGAGGGTCGTGTTGGCGAGCACGAGCGGGAGCACGGCCGGCAGGACGTGCCGGCCGAGCACGTGCGCGTGGCCGGCGCCGAGCGCCCACGCGCGCTCGATGTACGGCCGCGCCTCCACCGTGAGGGTCTGCGACCGCACGAGCCGGGCGGTGGCGGCCCAGGACGTGACGCCGATCGCGATGACGATGGTGAACACGCCCCGCTCGAGCACCGTCGACAGGACGATGGCGAGCACGAGCGAGGGCAGCACGAGGAAGAAGTCGATGACCCGGAGCAACGCCGACTGCCCGAACCCGCGGAAGTGGCCGGCCGCCATGCCGACCGTCGTGCCGATCACCATCGACACGGCGGTCGCGGCGAAGCCGACGAGGAGCGAGATCCGGGCGCCCCAGAGGAGCATGACGAGCACCGATCGGCCGGCGGGATCGGTGCCGAGCGGCGCCTCCGCCGACGGCGGCTGGTTCGGGGGCAGCGTCGCCTCGGTGGCCAGCAGCAGCGTGCTCGGTGCGAGGACCGGCGCGAGGAGGGCCAGCGCCACGACGATCAGGAGCCCGGCCAGCCCGATGAGTCCCGAACGGTGCCGCGAGAACTCGCGCCAAACCTCGGCGGCGCGACGTCGACGGCGCTCCGCGGCGGGGCTCCGGCGGCCCTGCCGCGACGGCGACGGCGACGGCGGCGTCGCGGGCGCGGCGGCGGCCGGGGCGGGGGCCGGGGTGGTGTCGGTGATCATGATTCCTTCAGCCTCGGGTCGATGACCCGGTAGAGGACGTCGGCCGCGAAGTTCGTGAGCACCACGATCGACGAGAACACGACGAAGGTGCCCTGCAGCACGGGCAGGTCGGGGGTCCCCAGCGCCTGGTAGGTCAGGTAGCCGAGCCCCGGCCACGAGTAGACGGCCTCGACCGTCACCGCGCCGCCGATGAGCCCGCCCACCGTGAGGAAGATCAGCGTCACCGTCGGCAGCAGCGCGTTCGGGACGGCGTGGCGCCGCCGGACGTCGTCCTCCTTGAGTCCCTTCGCGCGCGCCGTGGTGAGGTAGTCGGAGCTCATCTCCTCGAGGAGCGACGCCCGCATCACGAGGAGGTACTGCGCGTAGACCACGGCCACCATCGTCGTGACCGGGAGCACGAGGTGACGCGCGACGTCCCACGCCCACGCCAACCCGGTCGCGTCGCTCCCGGGCGTGACCATGCCGCCGGTCGGGAACCACTGCAGCAGTCCCCCGAACACGAGCAGGAGGAGCAGGCCCAGCCAGAAGGTCGGCACCGACCAGAAGGTGAGGGCGAGCGAGGTCTGCGCACGATCGAACGCCGAGCCCCGGCGCCAGGCGGAGCGCTGGCCGAGCCACAGGCCGAGGACGATCGAGATCGCCGCGGCCGTCGTCGTGAGCAGCAGGGTGGGGCCCACGCGCGAGGCGATGAGGTCGACGACCGGCTGGTTGTACGTGTACGAGGTGCCGAGGTCGCCCGTGAACAGCCCGACGAGGTAGTTCCAGAACTGCACGGGGAGGGGCAGGTCGAGCCCGTACTGCTCGCGCAGCTGCTCGACCTGCTCGGCGCTCACGCGGCGGCCGCGGGTGAGCGAGATCGCCGGGTCGCCGGGGAGGATGCGGAAGACGAAGAAGCCGAGCACGACGACCATGAGCAGGCTCACGAGCGCACCGGACCCCTTCTCGAGGAGGTATCGGGGCCAGGAGGCACCGCGGGGAGCTTCGTCCCCGGGTGCCTCCCGGATCGCGTCCTCGGGTTGGAGCGCGACAGTCATGTCATCAGGCCCGATCGTCCGCGGATGCCGCGCGGCGGCGACGCACGATGAGCAGGATGGCGCCGCCGGCGACGACGACTCCGGCGATGACGGCCACCACGAGCCAGGTCGGCGCGCCCTCGGCTCCGGCGACGTTCTCGGCCTCCGCGACGGGCGTGGCCTCGTAGAAGCCCCAGTACCCGTTCTGGTTGCCGATGATGCCGCCCTCGGCGGGCTGCAGCGCGAAGCCGTCGAAGCGGTCGGAGCGGTACGCCTCGAGCGACTGGTCGTACGAGAGCACCACGTTCACCGCGTCGGCGTACTTGACGGCCCACGCCTCCTTGACGAGCTCCGCACGGCGCTCGGGGTCGAGCTCGGTGTGCTGGGCCGCGAAGAGCTCGTCGAACTCGGGGTCGCACCAGTTGCTCTCGCTGAGGGCGCCCGATCCGTCGGCGTTCGGGAACGACGAGCAGAGGTTGATCGAGAGCTGGAAGTCGGGATCGGGTCCCTGGCCCCAGCCCGTGAAGTACATGTCGTACCGGCCGAGGGTCGAGTCGTCGTTGACCTGGTTGTCGGAGAACATGTCGACGCGGGTCGCGATGCCGATGTCCGCGAGCCAGGGCTGGATGTACTCGGCGGTCTGCGCGTGGGCCGGGTTGGACGAGCGGCCCATGATGCGCAGCTCGATCGGCTGGCCCTGCTTGTCGACCCGGATGCCGTCGGCGCCGAGCGCGTACCCCGCCTCGTCGAGGAGCGCGTTCGCGGCCTCGGGGTCGAACTCCATCCGCTCGCTGTCGGCGATGCCGAAGTAGGCGGGGTAGACCGGCGGGATCTCGGTCTCGCCGACCACCGCGTAGCCCTGCTTCACCTTCTCGACGATCGCCTCCTTGTCGATCGCCATCGCGATCGCACGGCGGACCGCGACGTCCTGCAGCACCGGGTTGCCGTCGCCGAGCGGTGCGCCCGTGGCATCCTTCGCGCCGGGGTTCAGGGCGAGCGCCGAGTAGCGGCGGCCGTCGCCGGCGTTGAGCTCGATGTTCTCGACGCCTTCGAGCGCCTCGAACTGCGCCGGCGTGAGTCCGTTCACGAAGTCGACCTCGCCGGCCTTGAGGGCCTGGACCTGGGCGTCGCCGTTCTTGTAGTAGATGTAGCGGATGCCGGGGACCTTCGGAGCGCCGCGCCAGAACGTCTCGTTGGCCACGAGCTCGACGCTCTGGCCCTCGTCGTACGACGAGATGAGGAACGGGCCCGAGCCGACGACGTCCTCGTCGTTCGCGTGCTCCTCCGGCGCGTCGAGCTCCGACCAGACGTGGGCGGGCACGATCGGCAGGTCGGCGCCCGGGTTCGGCGCCTGCGGCTCCTTGAGGCGGATCTCGAGCGTGTCGTCGTCGACCGCGACCGCCGAGTCGATGTTGGTCAGGAGCCCGCCGTTGGCCATCTGGAGCGGCTCGTTCTCGAGGATCGCCGTGTAGGTCCAGGCGGCGTCCTCGGCGGTGATCGGCTCGCCGTCGCTCCACTCGCGGCCCTCGGGGATGGTGAACTCCCACGTGAGCCCGTCCGCCGAGGTCGTCCACTCCGAGGCCATGCCGGGGACTTCCGAGTTGTCCTCGGCGCTCCACTCGACGAGGCGCTCGTACGTGAGGCCGATCAGGTTGGTGCTCGAGGCGAGCGAGGCGATGAAGGGATTGAGCGAGTCGATGTCGTTGCTCGTCGCGACGCGCAGGTACGGGTCGGTCCCCTCATCGGCGAGGGCGGCCGGAGCGGCGGCGAGCGGTGCGGCGAGCGCGGCGACGACGGCCGGCACGGCGAGCAGTCGCGCTCGGTGCGAGCGCGGTGTCGCGACGGAGCGCGGCGTTGGCGGTTGGTTCACGGGACCTCACAGGTTCGGATCACGCGCCGGGGCGCGATGGGCTGCCATGGACGAGACGGGCTGGGGAGCCCGTCGCCCCGTCGCGCCGTCCGAATCAATCACCCGCGGGGCGGGGAGTCAAATCGGCCCGGGTCCGCGTGGAACCGGTGGCGTGCGGGGCGGTTGGTGCAATTTACGTAGCGGATCATTTCCGCTGGCACTGAGTTTCTCGGTCTGTTTCTGGAAAATCAAGCCTTGATTTCGCGAGATCTGATAGAACGGTCGCAATCATGCGCTACGTAACCTTCACCCAAACGGATGCCGGCAGCTCGGCGTCCGCCCTTCCCGCCGATGCCGCCGGGGCCGACGTGGCGCAGCTGTGCGCCCGACTCATCCGCTTCGACACCACCAATCACGGAGGCGGCCGCAGCTCCGGAGAGCACCTGATCGCGGCCTGGATCGCGGAGCTCCTCCGCGGCGCCGGATACGACCCCGAGATCCTGGGGCCGAGACCGGAACGCGCCAGCGTGGTCCTCCGCGTGCCGGGCGTCGACCCGGCGCTCCCGGCGCTCCTCGTGCACGGTCACCTCGACGTGGTGCCCGCCGAGCCCGACGACTGGAGCGTCGAGCCGTTCGCCGGCGAGATCCGGGACGGGTACGTCTGGGGACGTGGCGCCACCGACATGAAGGACATGGTCGCGATGATGCTCGCGTGCCTGCTCGACTGGGCCGAGCGCGGTGAGCGCCCGCGACGCGACGTGGTCTTCGCGTTCGTCGCCGACGAGGAGGACACGGGCGCCGAGGGCGCGCTCTGGCTCGTCGAGCACCGCCCCGAGCTGTTCGCCGGCGTCGAGGCCGCGATCGGCGAGAGCGGCGGCGTCCCCGTGAGCGTCCGAGGGGCCGACGGGAGCAGCGTGCGCCTCTACCCCGTCGCCACCGCCGAACGCGGCACGATGCACCTCCGCCTGCGCGCGGAGGGCACGGCCGGGCACGGCTCGCGCCCGACGATCGACAATCCGGTCGCGGCGATCGCCGAGGCCGTGCAGCGGTTCGCCGCGCATCGCTGGCCCCTGCACCTGTCGACGACCGTCCGGACCTTCCTCGCCGAGGCGTGCGCGGCGGTCGGGCACGCGGCCGACCTGCGAACCGAGGCGGGTGTCGCGGCCGCGCTCGAGGCGCTCGGAGGCGCCGCGGACTACGCGCGTCACACCATCCGGGCGACCTCGACGCCGACGGTCCTGAACGCCGGGTACAAGGTCAACGTGATCCCCTCGGCGGCCGAGGCCCTGATCGACGTGCGCTGCCCCCCGGGGTTCGACGCGGGCATGCCGGAGCGGCTCCGCGAGCTCGCCGGCGACGTGGACCTGGAGTTCACCTCGTTCCAACCTCCTGTGGAGTCGGCGCTCGACGGGCCGTGGTTCGAGGCGATGCGCGCCGCCATCCGGCGCGCCGACCCCGAGGGGGTCGTCGTGCCGTTCTGCATGGGCGGCGGCACCGACGCCAAGGCGTTCGCGCGGATCGGCATCGCCGGGTACGGCTTCGCGCCGCTCGGGCCGGACCCGGACGGTCGCGAGCTCGCCGGGACGCATGGCGTCGACGAGCGAGTCCCGGTCGCGGCACTCGAGCAGGGCCGCCGCATGCTGCACGACTTCCTCACGAACGCCTGACGCCCGCTCCGAGCCCGGCCCGCGCACGGAGGATCGGATCGCCCGCGGCGCCCTGCGTCACGCCTCCAGCAGCACCCGGATCCCCTCGCCGAGCGACCTCATGCGCTCGAGCACGGCGTCGCGCGGATCGCCCGACGCGCCGTCCCAGTCGGCGAGCACCGCCCACGCGATGCCCCGCCGCGAGGTCGACGCGACGCCGACGTCGATGCGGGCGCTGCTGATCGTCCCCGTCTTGTTCCACAGCCGGATGCCGCGGTCGACCTCGGTGTGCGCGAGCGGGTCGAGCCCGAACGCCGCGGAGACCATCGAGAGGTCGGTGTCGAGCGCGAGCCAGTCGACGACCGCGCGAGACACCTCGGGCGAGACGACCTCACCCCGCTCGAGCCGGCGCGCGAGGTCGGCGAGCTCGCCGGCGCAGCCGCGCGAGAGGGTCGGCGGATGCTCCGGCCCGCGCTCCTCGCGGACCCGATCGAGCAGGGCCGAGCGGGTGATGCCGAGCGACCGCGTGGTCCGTGCGACGGCGTCGAGCCCGATGCGGCGCACGAGCACGTTGGTCGCGAGGTTGTCGCTCACTGCGCCGACCAGCGCGCAGGCGTCGTGGATGCTGAGCGCGTCCGCGCGCAGGCGGTACCAGATGCCCGAGTCGGCGACGAACTCCTCGGGATTCCGCTCGACCTGCTCGTCGAGGTCGAGCACGCCGGCTGCGGCCTGGCGGGCCACCTCAACGAGGAGGAAGAGCTTGCCGATGCTCGCGGTCCGCTGCACGCGCTCCGGTTCGTGGTCGACGAGCACGTCGCCCGACTCGACGTCGAGCACCGACACCGACCACGACACCTCGCGGAGCCGGACGTCGTCGGTACGGAGCAGCTCGAGCAGAGCCGGTTCGACGCGGACCGCCATCGTCATCCTCCCTCGGATCCCGGGCGAGGCTATCAGCCCGGTCGGAGCGGCTGCATCTCGATGACGCCCGGCGGGGCGGTGGGCGCGATCCCTAGGAGTCGCCGCGACGTCCCCGGTCGCCGTCCTCGGCTCCGGGATGCCGCTCATCGGCGGGGACGGCGAACCCGGCCGCCGCCTCGGCGCCCGTCACCTGCGTGGCGTCCATGGGGCCGTCGTCGAGCGGATGCGCGAGTTCGTCCTCGCCCAGCCGGGCCGCGGCGAGCGTGATGATCGCGAGCAGCGGCGGCACGAGGCCGGCGATGAGGAACGCCGGCGCGAGTCCGAGCCACTCGCCGACGGGGCCGGCGATCGCCATCGACACGGGCATGAGCGCGAGCGACACGAAGAAGTCGAGGCTCGAGACCCGGCCCAGCATGGCCGGGGGCACCCGGCGCTGCAGGAGCGTGCCCCACACGACCTGGGCGGCGTCGAACAGGAACCCGACGATGAACGTCGCGACCACCATCACCCAGAGCCACGGGGTGACCCCGATCACCGCGAGCGGGATGCATCCGAAGCCCCACGCGAGGATCATCAGCGTCAGGTAGCGCCGCGGCAGCCGGAACGACGAGACGAGGAGCGAGCCGACGGCGCCGCCCACGCCGAACGCCGCGAGCACCAGGGCGAACTCGCCCGCACCGCCGCCCGCCTGGTCGCGAACCGCGAACGGCATGAGCACCTCGATCGGGCCGATCACGACGAGCACGAGCAGGATGGAGAACGCGAGCGTGGCGAACAGCCACCGGGTCCGCAGGAGGTACGCGAACCCGTCGCGGAGGTCGACGAACATCTGCCGGACGGGATGCGTCTCCTCGCCGTCGAGGTCGCGTCGGACGGCGGTCGTGCGCATGAGCGCCAGCGCGACCACCGCGACGACCTGCAGCCCGGCGACGACGAGGAACGACAGCCACGGACCCTGCACGGCGATGAGCAGGCTCGCGAGCGCCGGTCCGGCGGCGTTCTGCGCCACGGGCCGCAGCACGCCCTCGACCCCGTTGGCCGCGAGCAGCTGCTCGGACGGAAGCAGCGCGGGAAGCCACGCCGAGTACGCAGGATAGAAGAACCCGTCGGCGACGCCGAGCACGAAGGAGAGCACGGCGAGGTGCCAGACTTCGATCGCGCCGGTCGCGGCGAGCACTCCGGCCACCGCGAAGACCCCGGCTCGAGCCACCTCGACGACGAGCAGGATGCGGCGCTGCGGCACGCGGTCGGCGACCACTCCCCCGACGAGCACGGCCGCGACGAGGCCGAGGCTCGCACCGACCGCCACGATCGACAAGTCGATCGGAGTGCCGCCGAGCTCGATGACCTGCCACGCGGCGGCGACGATCCAGGCGCCGGCCGACAGCAGCGACGCGGCGAGCGCCACGACGAGCAGCCGGTACTGCCCGGACGTGAACGGGCGGAGCGCCCGCGGAACGCGCGTATCGGTCATCCGCCCAGTCTGCGACAGACGTCCGACACCTCGCGAGCCCGTCCGCTCAGGGCAGCACCCCGACGCCGGCGGAACGTCGGCCGGAAGCGGGCCGGGTCAGCGGTCGTCCTCGTCGAGCCACTTCTCGACGAGGTGATCGGCCACGATGCGCCGGATCGTGCCCGACCGGCCGCGGAGCACGATGGACTCGGTGCGGATGACGGGCCCCTTCTTGCGCACGCCGTCGACGAGCTCGCCGTCGGTCACGCCGGTCGCGACGAAGAACGTGTTGTCGCTGCGGACGAGGTCGCCGAGCTCGTACACCTGGTCGCAGTCGAGTCCGGCGGCCTCGCCGCGGGCGCGCTCCTCGTCGTCCTTCGGGGCGAGCCGGCCCTGCATGAACCCGCCGAGCGCCTTGATCGCGCATGCGGTGGTGATGCCCTCGGGGCTGCCGCCGATGCCGACGCACATGTCGATGCGCGACTCGTACCGCGCGGCGTTGATGCCGCCGGCGACGTCGCCGTCGCTGATGAGCCGGGTCCCGGCGCCCGCGGCGCGGATGTCGGCGATGAGCTGCTCGTGGCGCGGCCGGTTCAGCACCGCGACCCGCAGCTCCCCGACGTCCTTGCCCTTGGCCTTGGCGAGGGCCCGGAGGTTCTCGCCGATCGGCTTGCGGATGTCGACGACGCCGATGCCCGCGGCATCCGTCACGATCTTGTCCATGTAGAACACCGACGACGCGTCGAGCATGGTGCCGCGGTCGGCGACCGCGATGACCGACAGCGCGTTCTGGCGGCCGGCCGCCGTGAGCGACGTGCCGTCGATCGGGTCGACCGCGATGTCGCACGCGGGGCCCCGCCCGTTGCCGACCTTCTCGCCGTTGAACAGCATCGGCGCCTCGTCCTTCTCGCCCTCGCCGATCACGACCACGCCGTCGAAGTTCACCGTCCCGAGGAAGGCGCGCATGGCGTCGACCGCCGCGCCGTCGGCGGCGAGCTTGTCCCCGCGCCCGATCCACGGGTACGAGCGGATGGCGGCGGCCTCCGTGGCGCGCACCAGCTCGAGCGCGATGTTGCGGTCGGGGTGCAGGTAGAGGCTTTCGGTCTCGGTGCTCGCCATCGGAGGGCCTTCCGTCGTCGTGGGGATGCGGCGACCGCGGGACACGCGCGCCGACGTCTCGCTTCGAGCCTACTGACGGGGCATGCGCGCGGCCGGGTCGAACGGGCCGAAGTGCCGTGAAAGTTCGGCGGTTCTTAACGAACGGAGGCCCACGACGGCGATGCGATGCGCCACGATCGCCCGGGCGCGAGTCGCAGTCCTCCGCCGAGGTCGCACGGCGTCACGGCGGTGAGGAACACGGCGGTCGTCGAACCGCAGAGCTCGTCGAGTCCGTGGACCCGGCCGAGCGCGACGCCCGCGGCGGCGAGCCGATCGGACTCCGCCGCCGACTGCGGCGCCAATCGGGCCTGCATCCATCCGCCGAGGGCGCGGACGGCGGCGGCCGTGAGCACGCCCTCGGGCGCCCCGCCGATGCCGATCACGAGGTCGAGGTCGCCGTCGGCGCGGGCGGCGCGAAGGCATCGCTCGACGTCGCCGTGGACGAACCGCTCGACCCGCGCACCGGCCGCCTCGGCGGCATCCGCGACCGCCGCGTTGCGCGAACGGTCCTGGACGGCGACCCTCACGTGCTCGACCGGAATCCCACGGTGCTCCGCGATGCGCGCGATCGCCTCGCGCACCGGCGCGTCGATCTCGAGCCCCGGCACGCGCGAGACGAGCTTCGCCATGTAGTGCGCGGGACCGATGCCGAGGAACGCACCGCGAGGCGCCGCCGCCATGATCGCCATCGCACCGGGGAGTCCCGCCGCGGCGAGGCTCGTGCCGTCGACCGGGTCGACCGCGATGTCGATCGCCGGGCCGGCGCCCGTGCCGAACCGCTCGCCGAGGTGCAGCATCGGCGCCCCGTCCTTCTCGCCCTCGCCGACGACGACCCGTCCGTCGACGTCGATCCGGGCGAGCGCAGCGCGCAGCGCCGCCACCGCGGCGCCGTCCACCGCGTCGCGGTCGCCTCCGCCGACGACCGGGATCGCCGCGAGCGCGGCGAGGCGCGCGGCCTCGGCGAGGGCGAGGGCGAGCGGGGGTTCGTCGGGCGACGGAGCAGGCACGCGTCCATCGTGCCCGATGGGCGGCGGCATCCGTCACCCACCTGAGCCCGCCTCGACACGTCGCTAGACTCGTGCGCAACCCACGACTTTTCGAAGGAGCAAGGTATGCCCATCGCAACTCCCGAGCAGTACGCGCAGATGCTCGACACCGCCAAGGCCCAGGGCTTCGCCTTCCCGGCGTTCAACGTGTCGAGTTCGCAGACGCTCAACGCGGTGCTGCAGGGCCTCGCCGAGGCCGGCTCCGACGGCATCATCCAGGTCACGACGGGCGGCGCCGACTACTTCGCGGGCCACACGGTCAAGGCCCGCGCGGCCGGCGCGCTCGCGTTCGCGAAGTTCGCGCACGAGGTCGCGAAGGCGTACCCGGTCACGGTCGCCCTGCACACCGACCACTGCCCGAAGGAGGCGCTCGACAGCTTCGTGTACCCCCTCATCGCCGCCTCCGAGGAGGAGGTGAAGGCGGGCCGCAACCCGATCTTCCAGTCGCACATGTGGGACGGCTCGGCCGTGCCGCTCGACGAGAACCTCGAGATCGCGAAGGACATCCTGCCGAAGATCAAGAACATCGACGCCATCCTCGAGGTCGAGATCGGCGTCGTCGGCGGCGAGGAGGACGGCGTCAAGCACGAGGGCTCCAACGAGGCGCTCTACACGACCCTGAACGACGCGATCGCGGCGGTCGAGGCGCTCGGCCTGGGCGAGAACGGCCGCTACATGGCGGCGCTCACCTTCGGCAACGTGCACGGCGTGTACAAGCCGGGCAATGTCAAGCTCCGCCCGTCGCTGCTGAAGGAGATCCAGGACGGCCTGGCCGAGAAGTACGGCACCGGCCCGAAGCCGCTCGACCTCGTCTTCCACGGCGGATCGGGCTCGACCGACGACGAGATCGCCGAGGCGGTCGCCAACGGCGTCGTGAAGATGAACATCGACACCGACACGCAGTACGCGTTCACGCGCTCGATCGCCGACTACATGTTCAAGAACTACGACGGCGTGCTGAAGGTCGACGGCGAGGTCGGCAACAAGAAGCAGTACGACCCGCGCGCATGGGGCAAGGTCGCCGAGACGGCGATGGCCGCCCGCGTGGGCGAGTCGACCCGCCAGCTCGGCTCCGCCGGCAAGTCGATCTCGGCGTAGGGCAGCGGATGTCGCAGGACGAGGCCGCTCGGAACGAGGCGCAGGGGCCGCCGGCCGACGGCGGCGCTCCCCCGCCGCCGCGCGACGAGCGGCCCCGTCCCCGCTACGGCGAGTACGCGCCGGAGGGCTGGTCGTGGCAGCCGCCGGCCGAGCCGCGGGCGGATCCCGCGCCCGCCGCCCCGGCGCCCTCGTACGGGGCGAACGCTCCGGGCACGGCACCGCAGGCCGCACCGCCGCCCGCGCCGGCCGGCGGGGTCCGGCGCGGCGACGCGATCGCGACGATCATCCTGCTGGTCGTCGGCCTGTTCGGCGCCGCGTACAACGCGCTGCTCCTGACCATGCTGCCGTCGGTCGCCACCGAGACGTTCCGGCAGACGGCCGAGGTCTTGGGCACCGAGCTCCCGGCCCGCGACTTCGTCGCCGGACCGCAGGTGCCGACGCTCATCCTCGTCGGCACCATCGTGCAGCTGGCGTTGTGGGTGATCGCGCTGGCGTGGTCCGTCCGGCGCCTGCGCGCGCGGCGCCTCGCGTTCTGGGTGCCGCTCGTGATGGGCGCGGTGGCGTTCGTCGTGCTCTACGCGCTGATGGCGCAGATCCTGCTGTCCGACCCGGAGTACGCGCGCGTGCTCATGGGGCCGGGGGCCTGACCGTCCCGTCCGGTGGCCGGCCGCGCCAGGGGCCGGATCAGGCCGTCGCCGCCTGCCGTCCGCGTCCGCCGAGGGCGCGAGCGTCGCGGTTGCCCTGCAGGTCCTTGCGGAGTTCCTTCGGCAGCGAGAACATCAGGTCCTCCTCTGCCGTCTTGACCTCCTGGACCTCGCCGTAGCCGGCGTCCTCGAGTTCGAGGAGCACCTCCTTGACGAGCCCCTCGGGGACCGACGCGCCGCTCGTGACGCCGACGGTCTCGGCGCCTTCGAGCCACTCCTGCCGGATCTCGGTGGAGTAGTCGACCCGGTACGCGCGCTTGGCGCCGTACTCGAGCGCGACCTCGACGAGCCGCACGCTGTTCGACGAGTTGGCCGAGCCGACGACGATCACCACGTCGGAATCGCGCGCGACCTTCTTGATCGCGACCTGGCGGTTCTGCGTGGCGTAGCAGATGTCGTCGGAGGGCGGGTCCTGCAGGTTCGGGAACCGCTCGCGCAGGCGCCGCACGGTCTCCATCGTCTCGTCGACCGAGAGCGTGGTCTGCGAGAGCCACACGACCTTGTCGGGGTCGCGGACCTCGATGTTCGGCACGTCGTCGGGGCTGTTGACGAGCGTGACGTGATCGGGCGCCTCGCCCGCCGTGCCCTCGACCTCCTCGTGGCCCTCGTGGCCGATGAGCAGGATCTCGAAGTCGTCGCGCGCGAAGCGCACGGCCTCGCGGTGCACCTTCGTCACGAGCGGGCACGTCGCGTCGATGGCGTGCAGGCCGCGCTCGGCCGCCTCGTTCACGACCGCCGGCGAGACGCCGTGCGCGCTGAAGACGACGTGGGCGCCCTCGGGCACCTCGTCGACCTCCTCGACGAAGATCGCTCCCTGCTTCTCGAGCTCGGTCACGACGTGGATGTTGTGCACGATCTGCTTGCGCACGTACACGGGCGCGCCGTAGTGCTCGAGCGCCTTCTCGACGGCGATCACGGCGCGGTCGACGCCCGCGCAGTAGCCGCGGGGCGCAGCGAGCAGCACCCGCTTGCGTCCTTGGGCGGGGATATCCTTGAGCCGGCCGCGCACGCTCGGGATCCGAGGCATGCCGAGGTCGATTCGCGGGGCATCCGTCAAGCTCGTCACGGTGCCCATCCTACGTGGCCCCAGATGACGAGCGGCTGGGAGGCGCATGGCTCAGGGCCCCACGACGCGCGAGACCCCGTGGCCCGTCTCGATGCTCTCGAGCAAGCTCAAGGAGTACCTCGACCGCCTCGGCACGGTGTGGATCGAGGGCGAGGTCACGCAGTGGGGCGTCTCGGCCGGCAACGTCTACGGCAAGCTGAAGGACCTCGAGGCCGACGCCACGGTGTCGTTCACGATCTGGTCGTCGACGCGCGCGAAGCTCACCGAGCAGTTCAAGGCCGGCGACCACGTCGTCGCGCTCGTGAAGCCCAACTGGTGGGTCAAGGGCGGATCGCTCACCATGCAGGTCTTCGACCTGCGGCACGTCGGGCTCGGCGACCTGCTCGAGCGCCTCGAGCGCCTGCGCGCCCAGCTCGCCGCAGAGGGGCTCTTCGACGCCGCCCGCAAGAAGCGACTGCCGTTCCTGCCGGGCGTCATCGGCCTCGTCACCGGCAAGGACAGCGACGCCGAGAAGGACGTGATCCGGAACGCGAAGCTGCGGTGGCCCGCGGTCGAGTTCCGCGTCGTGCACGCGGCCGTGCAGGGCGAGCGCTGCGGCCCCGAGGTCGTCGCGGCCATCCGGCGCCTCGACGCCGACCCCGACGTCGACGTCATCATCGTCGCCCGGGGCGGCGGCGACTTCCAGAACCTGCTCGGGTTCAGCGACGAGCGGGTCGTGCGGGCGGCGGCCGCGGCGTCGACGCCCATCGTGAGCGCCATCGGGCACGAGGCCGATCGCCCGCTGCTCGACGACGTCGCCGACCTCAGGGCCTCCACGCCGACGGATGCCGCGAAGCGCGTCGTCCCCGACGTGGCCGAGGAGCTCATCAGGGTCGAGCAGGCACGCGCCCGCCTCCGCATGCGCGTGACCACGCTCGTCACGCACGAGATCGACCGCCTCCAGCACCTCCGCTCGCGGCCCGCCATCGCCGATCCCGGGTGGATCGTCGACCGGCGCGCGGAGGACGTCACGCGCTGGGTCGCCCGCGGCGCCGAACTCGCGGAGCGCTCGATCGAGCGGGCCGGCGTCCGGGTGGGCGAACTGCGATCGCAGCTGCGCGCCCTGTCGCCCCTCGCGACCCTGCAACGCGGCTACGCGATCGTGCAGCGCGATCACGACGGCGTCCTCACGCGGCCCGACCAGGCACCCGAGGGCACGCCGCTGCGCATCACGCTCGCCGAGGGCCGCCTGGGGGCGACCTCTCGGGGGGCTGTCGGCGACGGCGAATAGAATGCCGTCCATGCCCACCACTCCCCCGGACGTCGCCGAGCTGAGCTACGAGCAGGCGCGCGACGAGCTCGTGCGCGTCGTCGGCGAGCTCGAGCAGGGCTCCGCCACGCTCGAGGAGTCGCTCGCGCTGTGGGAGCGGGGCGAGGCGCTCGCGCAGCGATGCGAGGAGTGGCTCGTGGGCGCGAAGGCGCGGCTCGATGCGGCCCGCGCCGGCGCCGTGGCATCCGGCCGGCCGACCGACGGCGGCGAGGGCTGATGGCGCGACGCGAACCCCGCGTGGTGGCCGAGCTCGGCCGGCCCGAGACGCCGGACGAGACCGCGGCGCGCAAGGCCGACGACGCCGTCCGGCGACGCCAGCGCCAGACGGTCAAGAACCTGGTCGGCTCGCTGCTCGCGAGCCTCGCGGTCGTCGCGATCATCGTGCTGCTCGTTCCGCGCAGCGACGACCCGATCGAGCGCGACGTCGACGTGCCCGCCGTCGCGGCGCAGGCCCAGGTCGGCATCGGGACCACGCTCGCCGTGCCCGAGCTGCCCGAGGGCTGGCGTTCGAACGCGGCCGAGCTGCGCGACGATCGCGCCGACGGCGTGACGGCCTGGTACGCCGGCTACCTGACGCCCAGCGACGAGTACGCCGGCATGTACCAGGGCCTCGACGCCAACCCCACGTGGACCGCCGACCTCCTCGCGAACACGATCGCGACCGGAGTGACCACGATCGACGGCGTCGAGTGGACCGTCTACGACAACCGGGAGACGACCGACGAGGTGGGCAACGCGCGCTACGGCCTCGTCACTGAGGCCGGCGACAGCACCTTCGTGCTGCTCGGCACCGCCCCGCCGGAGGAATTCGAGACCCTGGCCCGCGCGATCGCGCCGGCCATCGCCGCACAGCGCTGAGAGGAACGGCCGTGACCCAGACCGCGCCCGCACGTCCCACGACCCCTGCCGACACCTGGCGCGAGCTCCGCGCCGGCAACCAGCGCTTCATCGCCGGCACGCCCGAGCATCCGCGACAGGACGTCGACCGCCGCACCGAGCTCGCCGACCACCAGCGTCCGCTCGTGGCCATCTTCGGGTGCAGCGACTCGCGCCTGTCGGCCGAGATCATCTTCGACGTGGGCCTCGGCGACGCGTTCGTGGTCCGCAACGCCGGGCAGGTGACCTCCGACGACGTGATCGGATCGCTCGAGTACGCGGTCGGCGTGCTCGGGGTACCGCTCATCCTCGTGCTCGGGCACGACCAGTGCGGCGCCGTGCGCGCCGCGATCGACTCGCAGGCGCCCGACGCCGCGCCGCTGCCCGCGCACATCCAGTCGGTCGTCGACCGGATCGTGCCCGCCGTCCGCCGCGTCGCGGGGGCTGCCGAGGGGCCGGTCGACGCCGCCGCGATCGATGCCGCGTACGTCGGGCGCGAGCACCTGCGCGACACCGTGGCCGAGCTCCTCGACCGCTCCGAGGTGATCAGCGACGCGATCGCAGCCGGTACGCTGGCTATCGTCGGCGCGAACTACCGCCTGCTCGAGGGGCGCGCCGAGACCGACATCGTCGTCGGTCGCATCTGAGGCCGCCGGCGGCTCGCGCTCGCTCCGCGCGCCGCTGCCGAGGTCGAAACCGCCCGAGATCGAAGGGGAACACACCGTGGTGGACAACGCCGCCGACTACCGGATCGAACACGACACGATGGGCGAGGTGCGGGTTCCCGCGTCGGCGCTGTACCGCGCCCAGACGCAGCGCGCGGTCGAGAACTTCCCGATCTCGGGCTCCGGACTCGAACCGGCGCAGATCGCGGCGCTCGCGCGCATCAAGAAGTCCGCAGCCCTCGCGAACGCGCGTCTCGGCGTGCTCGACGCGCAGCTCGCGCAGGCCATCGCCGACGCCGCCGACGAGGTCATCGCGGGTCGCCACTCGTTCGCCGAGCACTTCCCCGTCGACGTGTACCAGACCGGCTCGGGCACCTCCTCGAACATGAACATGAACGAGGTCCTGGCCACCATCGCGACCGAGAAGCTCGGCAGCCCGGTGCACCCGAACGACCACGTCAACGCATCGCAGTCCTCCAACGACGTCTTCCCCACCTCGGTGCACATCGCGGTCACCGCCGCACTCATCGACGAGCTCATCCCGTCGCTCGACCACCTCGCCGTCGCCCTCGAGGCGAAGGCCGAGGCCTGGGCGGGCATCGTCAAGGCCGGACGCACCCACCTCATGGACGCCACGCCCGTGACGCTCGGGCAGGAGTTCGGCGGCTACGCCCGCCAGGTCCGGCTCGGCATCGAACGCGTGCGCTCGGCGCTGCCCCGCGTCGCCGAGGTCCCGCTCGGCGGCACCGCCGTGGGCACGGGCATCAACACCCCCGCCGGGTTCCCCCAGCTCGTCATCGAGCTCCTCCAGCAGGAGACCGAGCTGCCGATCACCGAGGCCGCCGATCACTTCGAGGCGCAGGCCAACCGCGACGGGCTCGTCGAGGCGTCCGGCGCCCTCCGCACGATCGCGGTGAGCCTCACCAAGATCTGCAACGACCTCCGCTGGATGGGCTCGGGCCCGAACACGGGACTCGGCGAGCTCCTCATCCCCGACCTGCAGCCGGGCTCGTCCATCATGCCGGGCAAGGTGAACCCCGTCGTCCCCGAGGCCGTGCTCATGGTCGCCTCGCGCGTGGTCGGCAACGACGCCACGGTCGCGTGGGCCGGCGCGTCGGGCTCGTTCGAGCTGAACGTCCAGATCCCCGTGATGGGCACCGCGCTGCTCGAGTCCATCCGCCTCCTGTCGAACTCGGTGCGCGTGCTCGCCGACAAGACCGTCGACGGCCTGCAGGTGAACGAGGAGCGCACGACCGCCCTCGCGGGCATGTCGCCCTCGATCGTCACGCCGCTGAACAAGATCATCGGCTACGAGGCCGCGGCGAAGATCGCCAAGCACTCCGTCGCGAAGGGCATCACGGTCCGCGAGGCCGTCGTCGACCTCGGCCACGTCGAGCGCGGCGACCTCACCGAGGCGCAGCTCGACGAGGCGCTCGACCTGCTCTCGATGACGCGTCCGCCCCAGGCGGGCTGACGCCCGCCGCGCGGCATCCGCCTTCGCGACGACGGCCCCGGAACCACTCGTTCCGGGGCCGTCGCCGTGCGGACTGCTACGCCAGTTCGGCGCCGTCGAGCATCTCGGAGACGAGCGCCGCGATCGCCGACCGCTCCGACCGGGTGAGCGTGATGTGCGCGAAGAGCGGGTGCCCCTTCAACGTCTCGATCACGCTCGCGACGCCGTCGTGCCGGCCCACCCGCAGGTTGTCGCGCTGTGCGACGTCGTGCGTGAGGATGACCCGCGAGTTCTGGCCGACGCGGCTCAGCACCGTCAGCAGCACGTTGCGCTCGAGCGACTGCGCCTCGTCGACGATCACGAACGCGTCGTGCAGCGAGCGGCCGCGGATGTGGGTGAGCGGCAGGACCTCGAGGATCCCGCGGTCGACCACCTCCTCGAGCACGTTGTCGGACACCAGCGCGCCGAGCGTGTCGAACACCGCCTGCGCCCACGGGTTCATCTTCTCGCCCTGGTCTCCCGGCAGGTAGCCCAGCTCCTGGCCGCCGACCGCGTACAGCGGCCGGAAGACCATGATCTTCTTGTGCTGCTGCCGCTCGAGCACCGCCTCGAGCCCCGCGCACAGCGCGAGGGCCGACTTGCCGGTGCCCGCCCGGCCGCCGAGGGAGAGGATGCCGATCTCCTGGTCGAGCAGGAGGTCGATCGCCAGGCGCTGCTCGGCCGACCGGCCGTGCACCCCGAAGACCTCGCGGTCGCCGCGCACGAGCCGCACCTCGCGTTCGCCGACGACGCGCCCGAGCGCGGAGCCGCGCTCGGAGTGGATGACCAGGCCAGTGTTGACCGGCAGTCCGGCGACCTCGCTCGTCGCGATGGACTCGTGCTCGTAGAGCTTGGCCATGTCGTTCGAGCCGAGGGCGAGCTCGGCCATGCCGGTCCAGCCCGAGTCGACCGCGAGCTCGGCGCGGTACTCCTGGGCGTCGAGGCCGACCGAGGCGGCCTTGACCCGCAGCGGCAGGTCCTTCGAGACCACGGTCACCGCGAGCCCGTCGTTCGAGAGGTTCATCGCGCACGCGAGGATCCGGGAGTCGTTGTCGTTCAGCTGCAGTCCGCTCGGCAGCACCGACATGCTCGAGTGGTTGAGCTCGACCCGCAGCGATCCGCCGTCGTCGCCGACGGGGATCGGGAAGTCGAGCCGCTCGTGCTCGACGCGCAGGTCGTCGAGGATCCGAAGGGCCTTGCGCGCGAAGAACCCGATCTCCGGGTCGTTCCGCTTCGCCTCGAGCTCGGTGATGACCACCACCGGGAGCACCACCGCGTGCTCGGCGAATCGGAACAGGGCTCGCGGGTCGGACAGCAGCACCGACGTGTCGAGCACGTAGGTGCGTTCGGCCTGCGAGGTCCCGCCGGGCTCGGCACCCGACGGCGCCGCGCTGGCGACTGACTCGACCGATCCGACGGGCTTGGTGGGTTCGACAGAGGTCACGACCGCTCCTGCCCCGAGCTTCCGCTCGGCTCACGGGCCGGCCGGCGATCCTCCAACGAGCGGTTCACGAGCCGACTCGACCGGGCGACTTGCCCGATGCCTCGACGCTACGTCCGACGCCCGACATCCACGTGAGCGACACGCGGCGCGACATCCGCCGTTCACATGCCGGTCGTCGGTGCGACGGATGCCGCGCGCCCGCGTCAGTACGTCGCGGCCGTGTTGAACGAGACGAAGGCGCCGCGCAGCATCTCGACCGTGTCCTCGGGGAGGGACGCGTGGATGCTGAGCCGGACGCCGCCGAGCCGCGTGGTCGCGGTCACGCCGTGGTTGTGCAGCGACGCGGACAGCACGGTGACGTGCTCGGGTTCCGGCTCGAGCACGACGATGCCCGCGCGTTCGCGCTCATCGCGCGAGGACGAGACGGGGATCGCGAACTCGTCGGCGAGGTCGATGACGCGGCTGACGTTCTCGGCGAGACGGCCGTTGATCGCCTCCACGCCGACGTCGGCGATCTCCTCCATCGCGGCCGCGAACCGGGCCGCGGCGATGGGGTCGGGGTTCGAGAGCCGGAACGCCCGCGCCGTCGAGGCCGGCGGCGGAACCTCGTCCCAGACCTCGTCCTCCTCGGTGCCGGTGAAGCCCGAGAACACGGGGGTGAGCTGCGCACGCGCGCGATCGGACACGGCCATGAACCCCGTGCCCCACCCCGCCCGGCACCACTTCTGGCCGCCCGTCACGACGACGTCGGCGAGCTCCCAGGGCGCGTCGACGACGCCGAATCCCTGGATGGCGTCGACCACGAGCAGCCGGTCGCCGATGACCTGCCGGATGCCCTCGAGGTCGCACAGGTAACCGGTGCGGGAGTCGACGAGGCTCACCGCGACGGCGGCCACGTTGGCCTCGAGCTGGTCGCGGATCTGGCCGGGCGTGACCTTGCCGTGATCGGTCTCGAGCCATGCCGGCTGGACCGAGTGCAGCGCCTCCTGGGCGCGCACGGCGGCGATCGGCAGGCTCGGGAACTCGCCCGGCGAGAGGAGCACGGTTCCGGTGAGCCCGAACATCGCGTGCATGAGGCCGGTCGTGGTGTTCGGGATGGCGACGACCTGGTCGACCGCGAAGCCGGTGAGGGCGGATGCCGCCTCGCGCATCCGCCCATCCTGCTCGCGGAGCGCGTCGAGGCTGCCGTGTCGCGCCCGCTCCAGCGCGTGCGTGAACGCGGACGTCTCCTCGGCGGCGACCCGCGTCATCGGGCCGACGCGGGCGTAGTCGAGGTACCCGGGTTCCTCGGTGAATCCGGCGAGGTAGTCGTCGATGGTCACGTGGGTCAGCGCCCCCTTCTCCGAGCCATATCCTGACATGCGGAGGGGGGAATGCTCATCCGCCGAACCGCCGGTGCCGCTTCGTGTAGTCGCGGATCGCGCGGAGGAAGTCGACCTGCCGCAGGTCGGGGCCGAGGGCTTCGACGAAGTAGAACTCGCTGTGCGCCGCCTGCCACAGCATGAAGTCGCTCAGCCGCTGCTCGCCGGACGTGCGGATGACGAGGTCGGGGTCGGGCTGTCCGCCGGTGTAGAGGTGCTCGCCGATGAGGTCGGGCGTGAGCGATTCGGCGAGGTCCTCGAGGCTCCGTCCCTCGGCGTGGTGCGAGGCGACGATCGACCGCATGGCGTCGGTGATCTCGCGGCGGCCGCCGTATCCCACGGCGAGGTTCACGTGCAGGCCCGTCTTGCCCGCGGTGCGCTGCTCCGCCGCATCGAGCGCGGCGACGAGCGGCTCGGGCAGCCCCGCGTCGGTGCCGACGTGCTGCACGCGCCAGTCGCGGTAGTGGCTGAGCTCCTCCGCGAGGTCCGCGATGATCTCGATGAGGTCGGCGAGCTCGACGGACGTGCGGTTGCCGAGGTTGTCGCTCGAGAGCAGGTAGAGGGTCACGACCCCGATTCCGAGCTCGTCGCACCACTCCAGGAACTCGCGCATCTTGGCGGCGCCGGCGCGGTGCCCGTGCGCGGCCGTCTCGTAGCCGAGCTGCTTGGCCCAGCGGCGGTTGCCGTCGATGATCATGGCCACGTGGTGCGGCAGTTCTGCCTCGTCGAGTTCGCGCCGGAGCCGGTTCTGGTAGAGCCGGTAGAGGAGCCCGCGACCGAGGTGGTGATCGCTCGTCTGCACCCGACTACGGTACCCCTCCGCCCGAGACGATCACTCACAGCATCCCGTGATCAGCACGCCCCTACGCTGTGCACATGAGCCCCGCGAGCGAACCCGAGGACGTCGGCGAGCACCTGCAGCGACCCGAGTCGGAGCTCGACCCGGCCGATGCGGCCGTCGCGGTCGACGACCGCCGCGGCACCGACCTGCCGAACCTGCCGCTCATCGACGCCTCGACCGAGCGGCCCGCCGACCTGAAGCCGACGTGGCGGGGATGGATCCACGCGGGCACGTTCCCGCTCACCATCGTCGCCGGCATCGTGCTCATCGCGCTGGCCGAGGGCCCGTGGGCGAAATGGGCCTCCGCCGTCTTCACGGTCACCTCGATGCTGCTCTTCGGCCTCTCCGCGCTGTACCACCGGTTCGACTGGTCGCCGCGCACCAAGGTGATCCTGAAGCGGGTCGACCACGCCAACATCTTCCTGCTCATCGCCGGCACGTACACGCCGCTCGCGCTCCTCGCCCTCCCGCCCGACAAGGGCTGGCTGCTGCTCGGGATCGTGTGGGGCGGCGCCCTCGTCGGGATCGGATTCCGCGTGTTCTGGATCCACGCGCCGCGCTGGCTGTACGTGCTGCTGTACCTGCTGCTCGGTTGGGCCGCGGTCATGTACCTCGGCGACCTGCTCGCGGTGAGCGTCCCGATGATGGTGCTCGTCATCGTCGGGGGCCTGCTCTACACGGTGGGCGCGATCGTCTACGGCATGAAGCGGCCGAATCCGTGGCCGGGGCACTTCGGCTTCCACGAGATCTTCCACGTGTGCACGGTCCTGGCGTTCATGTGCCACTGGACGGCCACGCTGCTCATCGCCCTGGAGCCCGCGTACCACGTCGGCTGAGGGGCTGCCGGAGCTACTCGGGCCGGCTCGGCGGCCGGTCGGATGCCGCGTCGCCCGCGGCCCGGTCGGCGCCGGGCTCGCCGGCAGCGGCGTCGGCCTCGCGTTCCTCGCGCTCGAGCCGTTCCTTCGCCTCGGCGCGGTAGTTCACCCGGCGGATGCGGCGCACCATGTCGAGCACGAGGAGCAGGACGACCGCCATCACGATGAAGGTGATGACGAAGCCCTCCACCCCCGGCGTGACGTCGTTCGGGTCGAACTCCTCCTCCGCGGCGGCGGCGAGCAGCGCGGTGACGGCGGACGCGACGGGCATCGGGATCCCTTCAGGGGCGGGGCGTAGGCTTGGGTGAAGCCTAGACGATCGAGCCGGGAAGGAGCCGGGCGGTGCCCCCACGCGAGCCCGCGGACGCAGCCGAGATCGACGCCGCCGCCGAGGACGCCGCCCTCGACGGCGAAGCAGTCCGTCCCCCGGTGACCGCGTCGTCCGCAGCCGATCGCCGGCGTCCGCCAGGTGCGCCGCACGACCTCGCCGACCGGTACGGTCGGACCCCCGAGCGCCGCCGTCGCGAGCGCTGGATCCTCGGCGGCGCCGCCGCCGCGTTCGCGGTCGTGCTCGTGGCGTGGGTCGTGTGGGCGGGCCTCGACGGCAGCCGCCCGCAGGTCCAGGCGACCGACCTCGGGCACCGGCTCATCGACGACCACGCCGTCGAGGTGACCTGGCGGCTCTCGGTGCCCGCGGGCAACGAGACCGCGTGCGTCGTCCAGGCGTTCAACGAGGACTTCACGATCGTGGGGTGGAAGGTCGTCGAGATCCCCGCGTCCGAACGACCGCTCCGCACGTTCACCGAGACCGTCCGCACGGCGCTCGAGCCCAACACGGGTTTGGTCTCGAACTGCTGGCTGATCTAACATAGGAGATTCGCTCCGGCATCCGCCGGGGCGTCATGTCTATACACGGGAGTGTGCACCATGGCGCAGGAGGCAACCGTCACCTGGCTCACCCGGGAGGCCTACGACCGGCTCGCCGCCGAGCTCGAGCAGCTCTCCACCACCGGCCGGGAAGAGATCGCGAAGCGCATCGAGGCCGCGCGTGAAGAGGGCGACCTCAAGGAGAACGGCGGGTACCACGCCGCGAAGGACGAGCAGGGCAAGCAGGAGGCCCGCATCCGGCAGCTGACCGAACTGCTGCGCAACGCCGAGGTGGGCGAGGCGCCGCAGTCGACCGGCGTGGTCGAGTCCGGCACCGTGATCACCGCGTCCGTCGCCGGCGACGAGGAACGGTTCCTGATCGGGAGCCGCGAGATCGCCGGCGACTCCGAGCTCGACGTGTTCAGCGAGCAGTCGCCGCTCGGCGCCGCGATCCTCGGGCTGAAGGTCGGCGAGTCGACGTCGTACACCGCCCCGAACGGGCGAGAGATCCCCGTCGAGATCCGCAAGGTCGAGACCTGGGGCGGCCAGTAGGCGCGTCCACGAGCCTCGAGGGGGGGGGGGGGGGGGGGGGGGGGGGGGCCCCCCCCCCCCCCCCCCCCCCCCCCCCCCTCGCTCATTCCTCGATGATCTCGGGCTCGTAGCCCGCGCGGCGGAGCACCTCGACGACCTCGGCCCGATGCTCGGGGCCACGCGTCTCGACCGAGAGCTGGAGGGCGACCTCGGAGATCTGCATGCCCGCGCCGTGGCGCGTGTGCAGCACCTCGACGACGTTCGCGTTCGCCTCGGCCACGAGTTCGGCGATGCGCGCGAGCTGGCCCGGACGGTCGGGCAGGCCGATGCGCAGGGTCAGGTACCGGTCGGATGCGGCGAGCCCGTGCGCGATCACGCGCTGCATGAGGAGCGGGTCGATGTTGCCGCCCGACAGCACGACCACGGTCGGGCCGTCGGGCCGGACGGCCCCCGTCATGAGCGCGGCCACGCCCACCGCACCGGCGGGCTCGACGACGAGCTTCGCGCGCTCGAGCAGCACGAGCAGGGCGCGGGCGATGTCGTCCTCGGTGACGGTCACGACCTCGTCGACGGCGTGCCGGATGATGTCGAAGTTCAGCTCACCCGGCTTGTACACGGCGATGCCGTCGGCGATCGTCGGCAGCACCGGCACGGTCGTGGGCACGCCCGCGGCGAGGGACGGCGGGTACGGCGACGCGTTCTCGGCCTGCACCCCGACCACCCGGATGGTTCGGCCGAGCGCCGCGGCCCTCTGCTTGGCGGCGCTCGCGATCCCCGCGGCGAGCCCGCCGCCGCCGATCGGCACGACGATGGTCGAGATGTCGGGCGCCTGCTCGAGGATCTCGAGGCCGAGCGTGCCCTGCCCGGCGATCACGTCGGCGTGGTCGAACGGGGGGATGGGCACGGCGCCCGTCTCGGCGGCGAAGCGCGCGGCCGCCTCGAGGGTCTCGCCGACCGAGTCGCCGCGGAGCATCACGTCGGCGCCGTAGGCGCGCGTGGCCTCGAGCTTGGGGAGCGCGACGCCGACGGGCATGAAGATCGTGGCGTGGATGCCGAGCTCGCGCGCGGCGTATGCGACGCCCTGCGCGTGGTTGCCCGCGGAGGCGGCCACGACGCCCAGCGCGCGTTCGTCGGGCGTGAGGGCCGACATCCGGTTGAATGCGCCGCGCAGCTTGTAGGAGCCCGTGCGCTGCAGGTTCTCGCACTTCAGGTGGACCGGGACGCCCGCGAGCGCGGCGAGGTACCGCGAGGACTCCATGGGCGTGCGTCGGGCGACGTGCGCCACGACGCGCTGGGCGTGCTCGAACCCGGCGAGGTCCGGTCCCGGCCAGGCGGGCGGGGCGGGCGTCGCGACCGCGCGGGGCTCGGCGGTCGTGCGGGCGTCGATGGCGTGGTTCATCTCACCGTCCGTATCCGGGGCGCTGCGGCACGGTGCGCCAGAGCGGGGACCTGGTCTCTGGGGGGGCCGGCGGCTCGGCCTGCTTCCAGGTGCCGCCGGCGATGTACAGGATCATGACGTTCAGCACGGCCGCGACGGGCACGGCGAACAGCGCACCGGGGATGCCGGCGAGCAGCGACCCAGTGGTGACCGCGATGACCACGCCGAGCGGATGCACCTTCACGGCGGTGCCCATGATGAGCGGCTGGAGCACGTGCCCCTCGACCTGCTGCACGAGCAGCACCACGCCCAGCATGGCGAGGGCGATGCCCCAGCCGTTGTAGACGAGCGCCACGAACACGGCCAGCGCACCCGTGATCACCGCGCCGACGATGGGGATGAACGAGCCGAGGAACACGAGGATGGCGATCGGGATCGCGAGCGGCACGCCGAGCAGCAGCGCCCCGAGGCCGATGCCGATCGCGTCGATCGTGGCGACGAGGATCTGCACCTTGACGAAGTTCTGCAGCGTCGCCCATCCGGCCCGGCCGCTGCCGTCGATCGCCGCCCGTGCGCGGCGCGGGAAGATCCCGACGATCCAGTTCCAGATGAACCTGCCGTCGATGAGGATGAACAGGGTCGCGAAGAGCGCGAGGAGCAGGCCGGCGAGGAAGTGACCGAGGGTCGACCCGACCGACAGCGCGCCGCTGACGAGCATGCCGCTGTTGTCCTGCAGCGCGGCGACGATCTCCTCGACCCACGCGTCGAACTGGGCGGTGGTGATGTGCAGCGGACCCTCGAGGAGCCATTCGCGGAAGTCCTCCCACGCGACGACGCTCTGCCGGGCGAGGTCGCCCGATCCCCGGACGATCTGCGAGATGCCGAGCGTCAGGAGCCCGGCGACGGCGGCGAGGGTGGTGAGCATCGCGACCGTGACGGCGAGCCACTTCGGCCACCGGTGTCGCCGCAGGAATTCGGCGAACGGCACGAGCAGCGCCGAGAGCAGCACGGCGACGAGCACGGGGATGACGACGAAGCGCAGCTGGATGACCAGGAAGACCACGACCGCGAGGACTCCGCCGACGAGCAGGAGGCGCCACGACCACGCGGCGGCGACCCGCATCGGGTACGGCACGGACGCCGCGGCGTCGCGCGGTTCGGCCTGCGGCTCGGGCACGCTGGTGCGTCGCGTGCGCGCACGTCGGATGCGCGAGGTCCCCTTGGCGTCCGCCATGGCCCCAGTCTAGGCTCCGGATCCGGGCCGTTCCGCCGTATGTCGTGCGCCCCCGCTATGGTCGGAGCACCATGGCCGACCACGTCAGCCCCGCCCTCGCCCGCCGCATCGCGCTCGCCGCGCAGGGCTTCGCGCGGCCGCTCCCGGCCGCGGCCGGCACGCGTGCGATCGCCGGCGTGGTCGACCGGCTGGGGCTTCTCCAGATCGACTCGGTCAACGTGTTCGAGCGCAGCCACTACCTGCCGGCGTTCAGTCGCGTGGGACCGTACGAGCGCACCGCCCTCGACCGCCTGGCGTGGGGCCGGCGCGGGCGCCTCGTCGAGTACTGGGCGCACCAGGCGGCGTTCATCCCGCGCGAGCTGTGGCCGATGTTCGAGTTCCGCCGCGACGAGTACCGGCGCAGCGGCACGTCGGAGTGGGGCGGGTGGCTCTCGGAGAATCGCCGCCTCGCCGACTGGCTCCGAGACGAGCTGGCGGCGAACGGCCCGATGCCGGCGAGCGCGATCGAGCACGACGCGAACGAACGGCGCGGCCCCTGGTGGGGCTGGTCCGACGCCAAGCGCACGCTCGAGTGGATGTTCCGCACGGGCGAGGTCGTCTGCGTCGACCGTCGCCGGTTCGAGCGCGTGTACGCACTGCCCGAGCAGGCCCTCGATCCGGCGCTGCTCGACTCGGCGCCCGCAGAGGCCGACCAGGTCCGCACGCTCGTCGAGCGCGCGGCATCCGCGCTCGGCGTGGCCACGGCGGCCGATCTCGCCGACTACTGGCGCATGAAGGGTGCGCAGGTGCGGCCCGCCGTCGCCGACCTGGTCGATGCGGGCGTGCTCCTCCCGGTCGAGGTCCCCGGCTGGAACACCGGCTCCCGGCCGACCCCCGCATGGCTCCACCGCGACGCGCGACGCCCCCGGCGCATCGACGCCGCCGCGCTGCTGTCGCCGTTCGACCCGGTCGTGTGGTTCCGCCCGCGCGCCGAGCGCCTCTTCGACTTCCACTACCGCATCGAGATCTACACCCCCGAGGCGCAGCGGCGGTTCGGCTACTACTCGCTGCCGCTGCTCATCGACGACCGCATCGTCGCGAGGGTCGACCTGAAGAGCGACCGCGCCGCGCGAGTGCTGCGCGTCCAGTCGGCGTGGGCCGAGGCGCACGCCCCGGCCGAGACCGCCGAGCGACTGGCGCCGGTGCTCCGACGTGCGGCCGCGTGGCACGGCCTCGACGAGGTGGTGGTCGCCGGGCGCGGCGACCTCTCCCCCGCGGTGGCCGCCGCCCTCGCCGCCGCCTGAACCGCCCGGCGGGGCTAGAAGCTGCGCCCCATCTCGTGGAGGCGCTGCACCCGCTCCTGGATCGGCGGGTGCGTCGCGAACAGCCGGTCGACCACGCCCGGCTTCAGCGGGTCGGCGATCCACAGGTGCGCCATCGACGTGTTCTGGCGCTGCATCGGGCGGCCGTACGCCTCGAGCTTGAGCAGTGCGCGGGCGAGGGCATCGGGGTGCCGCGTGGTCATCGCGCCGGTGGCGTCCGCCAGGTACTCGCGCTGCCGTGAGACCGCGAGCTGCACCAGGCTCGCCACGAGCGGCGCGATGAGCATCGCGACCAGCCCGAACACCAGGACGATCGGGTTGCCGTTGTTGTTGCGACCGAAGAACGCCATGCGCAGGAACAGGTCGGAGATGAACCCGACGGCCACGACGAGGCCGAACACGACCATCGACAGCCGGATGTCGTAGTTGCGCACGTGGCCGAGCTCGTGCGCCATGACGCCCTCGAGCTCGGAGTCGTCCATGATCTCGAGGAGTCCGGTGGTCGCGGCGACGACGGCGTGCTGGGGGTCGCGCCCCGTCGCGAACGCGTTCGGCGCGGGGTCCGAGATCACGAACACGCGCGGCATCGGCGTGCCGGTGGTGATCGAGAGGTTCTCGACGGTGCGCCACAGTCGCGGATGGTCGCGGACGCCGTGGATCTCGACGGCGCCCGACATCGACAGGGCCTGCCGGTCGGCTGTGAAGTACTGGAACAACGCGTACGCGGTCGCGATCACCAGGGTGATGACGACGATGCCGAGGTCGCCGTAGATCACGGAGGCGAGGTAGCCCAGCCCGCCGACGATGGCGAGGAAGAGCAGGATCGTGAAGACGGTGTTGCGCTTGTTCCGGGCGATCGCTCGGTACATCTATCGGCCCCGTGCCCCGATCCGGGTCGCGCTGCGCGTGCGGCTACCGGACCGTGCTGCGTGCGTCGCGCGCATCAGAACTGCACGCGCGGCGGCTCGGCGATCGCCGCGGGCTCGGTCACCTCGAAGAACTCGCGCTCGTGGAACCCGAGGTTGCGCACGAACAGCGTGTTCGGGAACACCTTGATCTTCGTGTTGAGCTCGCGCACGCCGCCGTTGTAGAACCGGCGCGACGCCTGGATCTTGTCCTCGGTGTCGACCAGCTCGGACTGCAGCTGCAGGAAGTTCTGGCTGGCCTGCAGCTGCGGGTACGCCTCGGCGACCGCGAAGATCGACTTCAGCGCCTGCTGCATGTGGTTCTCGGCGGCGCCCGCCTCGGCCGGGCCCTGCGCCTGCAGGGTCTCGGCTCGCGCGCGCGTGACGTTCTCGAAGACCGCCTTCTCGTGGGCCGCGTAGCCCTTGACCGCCTCGATGAGGTTCGGGATGAGGTCGGCCCGACGCTTCAGCTGCACCGTGATGTCGCTCCACGCCTCGTCGACGCGGACGTTCAGGGTCACGAGAGAGTTGTAGGTCGCCCACAGGTAGATGCCGATCGCCAGCACCAGGACGACGACGATGATGAGCGGGATCAGCCATTCCATGGCACGCACTCCTGAGACTTCGGCGAGGATCGGGTACGGCTCATCCTACGCCGCAGTGCTCCGCGCCGACCCGAGTTCCCATGCGACTCCGAGCCAGCCGCCGCGGCCCCGGCCGCCGCGTCCCGCAGTCCGACCGCACGACATGCGGCACGCGGCATCCGCTCGCATCATGGCCCGAGGACCCGGTCGAGGTACGCGTTGGCGAAGCGGCGATCGGGGTCGAGCTCGTCGCGCACCCGGAGGAAGTCGTCGAATCGCGGATAGGCCCGCCGGAGCGCATCGGCGTCGAGCGAGTGCTCCTTTCCCCAGTGCGGGCGGCCGCCGACATCGCGCAGGATCGCCTCGACCGCGCCGAAGTACTCGCGCGGGTCCTCGCGGAAGTACCGGTGCACGGCGATGTAGCCGGTCTCGCGTCCGTACGCGGTCGAGAGCCACACGTCGTCGGATGCCGCGGCGCGGACCTCGATGGGGAAGCTGATCCGCCACCCGTTCCGCTCGATGAGCGCGCGGATGGCGCGCACCGCCTCGGGCACCGCCTCGAGCGGGATCGCGTACTCCATCTCGCGGAACCGCGCGGAACGGCCCGCGGTGAAGACCGCGGGCGAGTGGTCGGAGTACGCGCGATTCGGCGTGAGCCGCTCGACGATCCGCGCGAGCGGCGGGGTCGCGCCCGGCACGAGCCAGCCCGCCGCGCAGACCGCCCGCAGCACGCCGTTCGCGAGGAGCTCGTCGTCGACCCAGCCCGACACGCGCCCGATCGGCCGGCGCACCGCGTCGCCCGGCAGCCGGGTGTTCGTCTTGGTCAGGGCGCTGCCCGTGTGCGGGAACCAGTACACGTCCAGGTGGTCGACCTCGCGGACCCGGTCGGTCCACCCGTCGAGGACCTCGTCGAACGGCTCGCTCCGCTCGGCGGCGTGCAGCACGAACCGCGGCACGAGCTGGAGGGTGACGTCGACCAGCACGCCGAGGGCGCCGAGGCCGAGCTGCACGGCGGGCAGGAGTTCGGGGTGCTCGTCGGGGTTCACGCGGAGCAGGCTCCCCGTGCCCGTCACGACCGTCGCGCCGACCACCTGGGTGGCGAGCCCGCCGTACGCCAGCCCCGTCCCGTGCGTGCCGGTCGAGACGGCGCCGGAGATCGTCTGGCGGTCGATGTCGCCCATGTTGGCCATGGCCAGTCCGTACGGTTCCAGCAGCTTCGGCAGCCGGTGCAGCGGCGTGCCGGCGCCGAGCGTGACACGGCCCGTCGCGGCATCCGCCGCGACCACGCCCGAGAGGTCGGCGAGGTCGAGCTGCACGTCGGGCGCCACGGCGATGCCCGTGAAGCTGTGCCCCGCACCCACGGGCTTCACGCGCAGTCCGGATGCCGCGGCCGCCTGGACGGCGCGCTGCACCGCACCCGCGTCGGCGGGCCGCTCGACGCGGAGCGGGCGGACGGCCTCGGTCCGCGCCCAGTTGCGCCACGTCGCGCCCGTCGCCGTCACAGGAACGCCCTCCCCTCGCCGCGGTAGGTCGGCAGCTCGCCGACGACTCGCCCGTCGTCCACGAGCACGTAGGCGTCGACGTGCTCCGCGAGCTCACCCGACTTCGCATGGCGCAGCCAGACCCGGTCGCCCGCCCGCAGGCGACCGGCCGCGCGTCCGGCCAGGGGCGTCTGCACCTCGCCCGCGCCTTCGCGCGGGAGCATCCGCAGCCCCTCCGGCCACGCGACGCGCGGCAGCCGGTCATGGCCGGACGGACCGGACGCGACCCATCCGCCGCCGAGCAGGGTCGCGTGGTCCGGCCCCGGCGACCGGACGACGTCGAGGGCGAACGCGGCGGCCGGCGCCGGGGTGAAGGCCGCATAGCGGTCGAAGAGGTGCCCGGCGAACAGCCCCGATCCGGCGGCGACCTCCGTCACGCTCGGGTCGGCCGCGGTCGCCTCGA
Organism: Agromyces sp. CCNWLW213; assembly: GCF_037199545.1. Lineage (NCBI taxonomy): Bacteria > Bacillati > Actinomycetota > Actinomycetes > Micrococcales > Microbacteriaceae > Agromyces > Agromyces sp. CCNWLW213. The sequence continues at coordinate 917,660 of NZ_JBBBDX010000001.1, forward strand.
TCGAGCCGGTGCCGCCCCCGTTGACGAACTCGAGCTCGGCGCGCTCGCGCACCGCCGCCACGGCGAGGGCGCGGCGCTCGACGAGCTCGGGCATCGAGCGCGACTTCATCCACCGGTTCACGACGCCCGCGACGGGACGGCCGGTGGGCCGGTCGGCGATGCCGGCGACCTGCGCCTCGTACGCCATGAGGCCGACGAGCCGGAAGCCCGGCCGCGAGGCGATCGCTGCTGCGAGCGCACCCGCCTCCTGGGCCGAGTGCACGGGCGATCGGCGCACCCCGACGTGGCCGAGCACCGGCGCGCGCCACGACGCGTCGAGCTCGAGGCACACGCGCACCGCCTCCCGTCGTCCGGGCGCCAGCACGGCGTCCACGAGGTCCAGCTGGTCGACCGAGTCGACCATGATGGCGACCTTCGCGGCGGCCTCGGCGTCGGAGGCGAGGCGGCGGAGGGCGCCGCGGTCGGCCGTCGGGTAGCCGACGACCACGTCGTCGGCGGTGCCCCGTTCGACGAGCCACAGCGCCTCGGCGAGCGTGTAGGCGAGGACGCCGCCGTATCCGGGGAGCCGGTCGAGCGCCTCGAGGACCCCGCGCACCCGCAGCGACTTCGACGCGACGCGGATCGGCGTGCCGCCGGCCCGGCGCACGAGGTCGTGCGCGTTGGCGCGGAGGGCCCCGATGTGCAGCACGCCGATCGGCGCGTCGAGGTGCGCCGTGGCCTCGGTGAGCCGGGCCCAGTAGGCGGCGGGGTGGTGCCATGGCGCGGCATCCGTCGCCGACCGGGCGGCGTCGACCCGGTCGGACGCGGCGAGGTCGAGCCCCGCGCCGTGCCCCGTCACCGGGCCACCGCGCGAGCTGCAGTGCGGGCGCCGTCGTCGGCTCGTGCGGTGCGGGTGCCCTCCCCGGCTCGGGTCCCGCGCGGGTCGGGGAGGTCGCGGGGATCGCGGGAGTCGTCCATGGGGTCGTCGGCCATTCTCGCGATCGCGTCGGCGGCGGCTCGCACGACCGCCCGTGCTGCGGCGTCGTCGCGGTCGACGAGCCAGGTGAGCGTGAGCCCGTCGGTGAACGCGACGAGCACCCGCGCGGCCTCGGTGACGGGAACGCGCCAGGCCGCTCCCGCCTGCTCGCCCGCCGTCTCGAGGGCGCGCTCGGCGAGGGCGGCGTAGCGCCGGTACTGCGCGACGGCCAGCGGATGCCGCTCAGGGCTGCGCAACGCGGTCAGCGTGAGCTCCAGCATCGCCTGCTCGTGCTCGGGATCGGCGGCGAGGTGGTCCAGGTAGCGGAGCATCCCCGCCTCGATCGTCGGCCGCAGGCCGAGGCCGGGTGCCCCGACGGGGAGCACCGCCTGCTGCTCGCGCTCCACGACGGCGGCGATGAGCGCGTCGAGGTAGGCGTCGCGGGAGTCGAACGCGTAGTGGAAGCTCGCGAGCGACATCCCGGCCTCGGCGACGACCGCACGGGTCGAGACGCCGGCCGGACCGTACCGGGCGATCAGCCGCAGCCCGGCGTCGATGAGCGCGACCCGGCGGTCGGCGGCGGGGATGCGGGGCACGGGGCTCCTCTCGGGCACCTCCGGGTCGTCGTCCCGTCGTCGTCGCCGGGACGACTGGGACGCTCGTCCCAGTCGACCCAGTATGCCCGCGGCGCACGCGGCGCGCCAGCACGCACTACGCTCGCACCATGCGCCTCGGGGTCCTCGACGTCGGTTCCAACACCGTGCACCTGCTCGTGGTCGACGCGCATCCGGGCGCCCGGCCGATCCCCGCCGCGTCCAACAAGTCGGTGCTGCGGCTCATGCGCTACCTCGACGACGAGGGCGCGATCACCGAGGAGGGCGTCGACGCGCTCCTCGCGGCGGTCAGCGAGGGCGCCCGGGTCGCGCGCGAATCCGGCATCGACGAGATGCTCGCCTTCGCGACCTCGGCCATCCGAGAGGCCGCCAACGGCGCCGAGGTGCTGCAGCGCATCGAAGAGGCGGCCGGCATCCGCCTCGACGTGCTGAGCGGCGCCGACGAGGCGCGCATCACCTTCCTGGCGGTGCGGCGCTGGTACGGCTGGTCCGCCGGCCGAGTCCTGCTCTTCGACATCGGCGGCGGGTCGCTCGAGATCGCCCACGGCGGCGACGAGATCCCGGATGTCGCGAGCTCCGTCCCGCTGGGCGCCGGCCGGTCCACCATCAGCTTCCTGCCCGACGACCCGCCGAGCGACGCGCAGGTGGAGCGGCTCCGCGAGCACGCCCGCGGCCTCCTCGAGGCCACGGTCGACGACTTCGGCGGCATCCCCGATTCCGACCATGTCGTCGGCTCGTCGAAGACCATCCGCTCGCTCGCCAAGCTCGCGGGCAGCACCGAGGAGGGCGTCGGCTCGGAGGAGCGCAGCATCCTGAAGCTCTCGCACCTCGACGACTGGATCCCGCGCCTCGCCCGCATCCCCGCCGACGCACGACCGGCGCTGCCCGGGATCACCGAGGACCGCACCTTCCAGATCGTCGCGGGCGCGATCGTGCTCTCCGAGACCATGCACGCGTTCAAGGCGAAGACGCTCGAGGTCTCGCCGTGGGCGCTCCGCGAGGGCCTGATCCTGCGGCGCCTCGACCGGATGACCTGATCCACCGGCACCGGCACCGACGGCGGCCGCGCCGCAGCACGACGCCCCGGCGCGGCGGAGACGGTGCTCCCGCTGGGATTCGAACCCAGACTGAGGCGAGTTTAAGTCGCCTGCCTCTGCCGATTGGGCTACGGGAGCGGGGGGGGGGGGGGGGGGGGGGGGGGGGGGGGGGGGGGGGGGGGGGGGGGGGGGGGGGGGGGGGGGGGGGGGG